>NZ_CP045484.1:617500-1235000 GCF_009729055.1 Sulfurisphaera ohwakuensis
AATAGATGGTGGTAAACTTGAAGTGGATTTAGGTGATTCTTATCTTATTATTGCAAAAGCAGTATCTGTAATAGGAAAATATGGGGAAATTAAGGAGATACCTCCGACTATAGTTAGAGATTTTAAGATAGTTAGTGATTATTATGGAGAGGATGAAGTTAAGAAACGGTCTATAATCCTTATGCTTACATTGGAGACCAATTTACTCAGTCAAGCTAATTGTGATAAAATCTTCATTGATGGACCTTTAATTGATCCACCAGTATATGATGAGGAATTGGAGGAATATTTTCTAGTTAGAAGTAATGTGATTAAAAGGAAAGAACCAATAGGAATAGTGAAAAGGTTCAGTCATAGACTTTTGATAAACTACTTGAACGATATGGGTTACGATTTTTCAAACATTAGAGAAAGCTATCTAGTAACCATACTTTTCTCAGAATTAAGGAAAAGTTTAAAGAGTAAAGAAGCAGTTGCACTTGGATGGATTAATTGGGATGAAATATTTAAGAAAAAAAGTAATATATTCAAAGACCTTGAAGGGTTGAGTAGGGCGTATTTAAAATTAGGCCTAAAGATCTATTCGTCTTATTTCCAATTAAGTCCGATTTCTCCGGTGGTAAGGATAGATACGTTGTTACCAAGTGGATTAGACTTCATAAAGATATGGGGTATTGAAGGAGAAAAAGAGGTTACAATATTAAATAAAATTGCAGATAGCCTTGCTAAGGTAAGGAGTGAAGAGGCTAACAGTTATGTTTCACTATTTCGAATGCTCAGAGGGAACGAAGATTTCTTTTCATATTTATCTAAGTTTTAGCTTCTTTTTTCTTTTTAACAATCTTTATTAGATCTATCACATCCTTCTTAGCTTCTTCTAATTCCTTCACAATTTTTATATATTTTTCTAATCTTACTAATGCATCTCTTCCTTTTTCTGTTAACGAGTATGTTACTCTTTTCCCACTTTGAACTTTCTTTATATAGCCCTCTTTTTCAAGTAGTTCTAGGTATTTAGTTAATTCAATAAGATTAATACCAGCATTATACATAATTCTTGTTTTAGTGGAATTATTATTGCATGCACTTAAAATTGAGTACATTATTTCGAGAGAAGTTCTCTTTAGTCTTTTGCTCATTATAATATTTCTATTCCTTAAAATATTTAAATGTTACGTGGTAAAAATAGTTACAGCTAACTCTTAGTTTCTTAAAAAAATTCAAAACAATATGCTCTATGATTTAAGAAGGATTGATTACAAATTTGTTGAATTGCTGTTAGAAGAATATTTCTCAGATAATAATAACGTTGTAAATGATTTTTATATAGTAAAAATAGCCGAAGATGATGAAAGAAAGATATATAGATTCAAAGTTTGGTTATTTAGACCAACCGATACTAGAGTAGACGGGTTTACTGGTTATGTTTATTTTTATAGGAATAAAGTTGTAATAAAATTACCCGTAGTTAAGGAGATCAGGTTACAAAATGAATTCTTAGAGAGAATAATTAATCTTTTTGAGCAGATTTATCTAAGACTTGGTAGACAAGAAATTCTTTAACCATTGAAGTATTTTATCGTCATTGTTATCTTCCATAAACTTTATGTAGTTAGCAATAAAATCATTCAGATAAGAGTATTTATTTAGATATTCCTTTAACACTCTTATAGCTGTAGCTTTATTAATTTTATATTCCTTTTTCTCTCTTTCAAAATCTAAAACTGTCCTGTCCTCATAAAATATAATTCTACCTATTAGACTATCATCATTTAATATATCATATTCAACCCCATATATGGTCTCTACAACGTAACTACCATCGTCAAATACCTTTATAGGTTTCTCTTTAAAGTAACTTCCTTTAATAACACTTATTCCTAGTACTCTTAGATATCTTCTAGTTAATTCGAGTATTTCATTCTCACTGCATTTACTATCTTTTTTATGCGATATTAAGTGCTTAATATCATCTTCAAAGACTTTTCTTCCACGTATTAATCCGCTGTTAAATAATATGTCAAGAATTTCCAATACGTCTTTTTCACATTCCATAACGAATTCTTTGATGGGAAGTTATTAAAGTATTATCTCCTCTTTCATGTCATTATTAATAATCCTTTCTGCTAACGTCCTTATCTCTGGAACTATAGGCAAATCTTCTATTTTGCCGTGAAATTGAAAAACTGAATCATAAAATTTTACTATAACTCCTTTTGGAAAACCTAACTCTTTCATAAGCTTTTTTATACTTTCAATATATCTTTCTTTTTCCTCTATAGCCATATTTATTATTCCAGCCAATAATTTCCAATCTAAAGGTGCTTCAGCACTAATTCTTCTTAGATAAACTATAGAATCATCTATGGAAAATGGTAAAACATCTGAAATAAGTACAACATATGCTTTCTCATTAGGGAAAACTTGTTTAAAAGCCATAGTCTCGTATTTTATAGGATTAGAATCCCATGTTAGAAATACTGGATTATCTAAAATCATATAATCAAAGTTTTCCTTCCTTAAAAAATTCTCATAAAAATTATAAAATTCTTGAATTTTCTTGAATTCTGTAAAAGCTTTATAAAAGTTAATACCACTAGAAAACATCTTTACAATCTTTAAACTTCCATCTTTAATTTTAATTTCTTTGTAAAAATTTTTGGGTTCCTTTCCAAAAGCTATTTGAACCAGTAAACCATCTTCATCGATTTTGGCTAATTGTGAGGTCCAATTCATCATATCTCTATCAATAAAAAGTATTTTCTTTCCTTTTTCGGCTAAAGCCTTAGCTAACATTAAAGACAACGTTGACTTTCCAACGCCGCCTTTATACGCATGAAAAGCAATTCTCATTGGTTACACATATGAGTATATTATTATTTATATCTTTTATCTCGCTAGTTAATCGTTATAAAGTTTAGGGGTTCAAAGGGGGCGAAAAACCTCGCCTTTTAAGGCGGGGATGGATAGCCCCCTTTGTAGAAATATTTTTTAATCCACTCTCGAACATTTTATTAATGCCCAACGTAGGGTTCCGCTTTCGTGCATATGCTGACGATCAAACAATTAGGGCGTTAAAAGCCCAGTTGAGGTTAGCATGTGAGATGTACAACACCCTACGCTGGGCAGATATCTATTTCTACCAAAGGGACGGAAAGGGTCTTACACAAACGGAGTTAAGACAGCTCGCTCTAGATCTAAGAAAGCAAGATAAGGAGTACCAACAACTCTACTCACAAGTAGTACAGCAAATTGCCGATCGTTATTACGATGCTAGGGATAGGTTCTTCAAAGGTCTAGCACACTTTCCTAAGGAGAAGAAACCCCATAAGTACTACTCTCTTGTTTACCCACAAAGTGGGTGGAAAATACTTGAGAGCAGGGAAATAAGGACTAAGAGTAGGAAGAATAAGAAGAAGCTGGTGTTATTGAGGTTATCAAATCTCGGCGTGTTTAAGGTCATTGTTCATAGGGACTTCCCGCTTGACAAAGTAAAGAGGGTGGTAGTTAAACTAACACGTTCAGAGAGAGTATATGTCTCCTTCATAGTTGAAGGTGTTGGATTCCCTCAACTCCCAAAGACTGGTAAGGTAGTTGCAATAGATGTTGGGATAGAGAAACTCTTAACCACGAGTGATGGGTTCTATTTCCCTAACTTGAGACCTTATGAGAGGGCACTTGAGAAGATAAGGAAACTCCACAAGGTTCTCTCGAGGAAAGAGTTCTTGTCGAAAAATTGGTTTAAAGCAAAAGTGAAGTTAGCTAGGGGTTATGAACACTTGAAGAACTTGAGACAAGATCTCTATATGAAGTTGGGTAAGTGGTTTGCACAACATTATGACGTTGTAGTAATGGAGGATATAGATGTTAAACAACTGGTGGAGGAGTCAGAAAGGAAGTTGAGGGTGAGGTTACATGATGTTGCGTTCCATGAGTTGAAGAGAATACTAGAATATCAGTTGGAAAAATATGGAAAGAAACTGTTGTTAATAAATCCAGCATATACTTCAAAGATGTGTGTCAAATGCGGGTACGTAAAGAAGGAGTTAACTTTGACTGACCGTGTGTTCAGCTGTCCTAAGTGTGGTTGGGTTACTGATCGTGATTATAACGCTTGCTTAAACATATTGAAGAGATCGGGGTGGGAGCCATCCTTAGTGCCTGTGGAGCTCCACCCTCTACCCGTAGCGAAAAGTTATGGGCAAGGTGGGGCTATGAAGCAGGAAGCTCCGCCCTTCAGGGCGGGGTAGCTCACATCTCGTTAGTGTATCATTAATAAAATAGTTAATTCTATATTTAGGAATAAAATAAAACAAACGGAAAATCAAAAAGCTTTTCTTTTCATAGTCAATATTATATATATGAGAGCAAAAGTCTCAGATTATATGAATACAGCTGTTGTGACTGTATCCCTAAATTCTACAATGGAAGAGATATTAAGCATATTATCTAGAGAAAGTAGTGGAAGAGTCATAGTGCTTGATAATGAAAAACCTATTAGTATAATTACTACTAGAAGTATTATTGCGGCTTTTTCTGAATACAGTTTGGATCTATTTAGCTTAAAAGCAAAGGATCTAATGTCAGAGGACTTAATAAGCGTAACACCAGATACCCCAGTTATTGATGCTATTAAAATCATGATAAATAATAATATAGGTGGATTACCAGTAGTGGAGAATCAAGTAATTAGGGGATTGTTTACAGAAAGAGAAGTAATAAATGTAATAGCTAATCTTAAGTTTTCTGGTATAGTAGACTCAATAATGAGTACCAAGATAGAAACTATTCCACAAAATTCTACGATTTTAGAAGCAGCTAAAATTATGACCATGAGAGGTATTAGAAGATTACCAATAGTAAACGAATATAGAATGGTTGGAATAATAACTGCTGCAGACATTGTAAAGTATCTTGAAAAACATAAGAATATAGGTAATGTATTAGACGCAGGAACAAAAAATCCTTGGACAATTAATAGATATACAAGTATAATTGATGCAGCTAAAATTATGAAAGAGAAAAAGATAGGTACTTTGCCCGTTGTTGATAATTCTAAATTAGTTGGTATTGTAACTGAGAGGGATTTAATGTATTCATTATTAACTGTAGAACTCAACAGCTAACATACTTACACCACCATAAGGCACTTCGTAACCTATAATTTCAGCTTTTTTTGGTTTAACTGCCCCTAATACTACAAATAGAGGTCTAAGCATTCCTTCTGGTGAAGCTACTTCCCATTCTTTTGTTCCTTCTAATTTAAAGAGTGAAGCTAAATCCCCTTCTTTTAATTTCTGAATTAATATTTGATCAAATTTGGTCTGCCTAGGTTTTGCATTTAAATACATTAATTCAAGCCTATGAGTTGGAGATCCTGTCCCCATAATTAATACGTTTCTATCTCCTACAACTCTCCCGATAACTTCTCCAAGTTTATAGTGAATTTCTGCTGATAAGTCAGTTATTGAAATTGTAACAGCTTTTACACCTTCTGGATACATATACATTAACGGAATCCATGCTCCATGATCTAATCCCCATTTATTATCTTGCTTTATTGGTAATCCTTCTTTTTGTCCCTCCTCTACAATTTTATTTGCTAAATCGACATCATTATCAGCTGAATAGCAGAATTTATATAATTCATCTGGAAAACCATAATAATCTTGAATACACTCAAGCTTTGACTGAGTCTCTACTAGGAAAGTTCCAGACCAGCTGAAGAAGTGTGGGCTAATTATTATTACACTATCGAATTTCCCAAGTTTCTTCCCCCACTCTCTAAGTAAATCTTTCCAAGGGTCGTTCTCTACCAGGATCATTGGAGAGCCGTGAGATACAAATATTCCTTTCATTAGGTTATATTCTACATTTTCTTCCATTTATAAATTAAGTTTCCAGTAGGAAATTTACCATAAGATTTCAGCTTCTATTTAAAGTCAATCTTTACAAAAAAATAAAAAAATTAATTTTTTTATTTATTAAATTTTTAAAAAAGTGTTAAGAGTATTTATTAACATAAAATTATAAAAATCTCTGATTTCAATTTACTAGTGATGAAAGGAGAAAAGATGATTATACTTAGAGGGCTAATTCCAGTTTTTATAGCTTATATAATTTATAAAAGAGGGAAAAAAGCCTATGCTAATGAAATTAAAGTTGATATAGAGAAATTATTAAAGAAACCTGTACCACGGAGCCTAATTTACGGTACGTTACAGAGAATGGAAAGATATGGCATAATTGATAAGTGTGAAGAGGGAAAGAAGAAAGCTTATAAATTAAATGAAAAAGGAGTCGTTTTTTTGATAAAGCACGTAGAAATTCTCAGATATTTATCGCCAGTTATAACTACAATTATAGAAGATATGGATAAAGAGTTATCAGACAAAGGAAGTTAGTTCTTTGAAGATATAAGCACTAGGCCTTGCTTTCAAGTCGAGCGTATAAATCCCGAACTTCATTTGATAGCCAAAATTCCATTCAAAATTATCAATTAAACTCCAGTATAGATAAGCTTCAACACTAACTTTACTTTCCTTTATGGCTTCTATATGGGATATTAAGAAACTTGGTCTAAGGAAATCTTTAGAATCGGCAATGCCATTCTCAGTTACTATAATTGGTTTATCGAATTTCTTCACGTCTCGTAAGACATATTTTAGCCCCTCTGGGTAAACTTCCCAACCGTAATCGGAACAAGGATTATTATCTAATGAAAAAGAATTCGGTTTACAAAACATACCATAGCCATCTAGTGGTTGTCCTTTCTCATTAACAACTATCCTTGTATAATAATTGACACCAATCCAATCGAAGCTTATATCTTTCAAAATTGTAAAAAGTTCCTCTTTTGCTTTCTGGTTACCCTGGATATAGGGAAAATTGAAAATGATTCCTACTTTCTCTCCACGGAATAGGTTATAAGCCTCTTGATGCGCAGATAATACATTTCTTAAGGCTTTTTGATATGCTCTTTTACTCGTTATTCCAGGTGGGAAGATACCAGACAGATAACCAAAAAGTATCATTATATTAGGTTCGTTAAAAGTACACCAAAGATCTACATATTCGGAAAAATTATCTTTCACAAATGATGAAAAAGATAGGAAGTAACTAATCGTATCCTCTGAATACCAACCTAAAGGTCCTTCAGTTAAGAGAGAATCTCTAGCAATGATTGGATCATGAACCCATTTAGGAAGATCAAAGTGATTAAGGCATAATATGACCTTAAACCCTTTATCTTTCAAGTCCTTTAGTAATTTTTTGTATGTGCTAACAGCTTCTTCTGATATTTTATCTTTTTGTTTAAATAGTCTTCCCCAACTTAAATTCAACCTCCAGTACGATGCATTAAGCTTTGAAGCTATTTCATGAACTTGAGAAAACTTTGAGAGATAAAAATTCTTTTCGGGCAATTCACCAATTACTCGTTTACTGGTAATGTTAACTTCATCTGTTAACCACAAATACCAATCCGAATTCCCATTCAATTCTTCATACTGGAATGCTGAAATCGAGAAACCTAATTTCATTTTTCACTCACTATCCTCTCTAAAGCATGAATAGTACCGCTTCTAAAATGTTCTTCAGTCCATTTTTCTCTAAATCTAAATAGTAAAGAAAGTTCTACATTCCAATTAGAACAGATTTTCTTATCCTTTATTTCGATTTCATGCTTTCCTTTCACTGGACCAGATAAGTAACTTATTGTTATTCTTCTTGAATTATCATCAACTTCTATCTTAACTTTTCCTTTTGCTGGAAAAGCGAATCTTACTTCTCCTTCATAAATATTCTTACTAACTTCCCTTATATTCAATTCTCTTGTTCCTTTCCAATAGTTAGGGATCTTATACGGATCTCTAATAATTTCCCATATCTTATCTTCATCTTCAACATCTTTACATATAGTAAATCTAATCATTTTTTTATAAACACCAAACCATATTGATATTCACTAGGTTTAAACTTATTTACAAGCTTAAAATCCTTAAAATATTCTATGTATTCCTCTTCACTCATCCTTATCCATTCTGGAGGACCAAAGGAAGTTCTCTTTTTCTCCCAATCGATTACTATTACTCTTCCATCTTTTTTCAATATTCTTTTTACCTCATTAACTACTTCAACCTTATTCTCCATATCATGGAAAGAATTTGCGAACAAAACTACGTCTACGCTGTCAGAGGGTATCGAAGTTTTTGAGGCATTCTCACATAAAAATATTGCTGATGGTGCTCTCTTTTTAGCTTCCTCTAATGCTGGGCAAAAAGCATCTACACAATAAAGTTTTGATGCGTAGTCCTTAAGATATTTACAGTAGAAACCAGTACCGCAGCCTAGTTCAGCAATTACTTCTCCACCCTTTAATAGGGAATTCAAAAATGTTTCTGGATTTTCAAAGTTCTTTCTAAAATCATCCGTGAATCCATGACCATGCATGTATATACTATTACTTAGAGAGATATATTATGTACTGTTTATCTTCTCTTCCAAAATCTTTTTCATTAGTCTTGCGTTTTCAAGCATCCAGTGATCATTATTAAAGAAGACATAAATTTCCTTAGGTTTTAAACTTATTATTCTATCAGATAACTCCACAAGCTCTTTTTCCGAATACTCATACATATACCATTCTTCTCTGCCATGAAGTCTTAAATACACTACACCAGTGTTGTTTATTATATAAGTTCCTATTGGAGAATCTATAGAAACTATGGTAGCTTTTGTTAGATTAGGTAGATTTTCATACCACTTCGTATCTCTAAATTCTATTGCCATTTTTTCTCCTACTACTTTTTCAAACTCTATCACTCTCCTTAAATTCTCTTGATTATACTTAAACGTTGGAGGCATTTGAAATAAGTAAAAACGAGGGGAAATTTTATCCATAAGTTTCCTAAATTTTTCCCAACTTTCAGTATCCTTTAATCTTTTCACATGTGTGATGTATCTATTTACCTTTATACTCCAAACTATTTTGTACTTACTCCATCCTTTAACTTGATTTTCAAATGGAAAACGATAAAAACTCATATTAAGTTCTACTGCATTCAAACCAGAATATTTTATATACCACTCTAAGTTTCCACCTTCATTCCAATCATACATCCAGCCAGAAGTACCTACGAAAATCATTTTAAGATCTCTCTAAGTTTCTTTACAAGTCTTTTTAATTGTTCTTCCCTATACTCAAATTCTTTTTCACCTTGAGGTCTTGGATGGAATTCTCCATGTAATCTCTCTGCATTAGTAAACATTATAACTACTTCTCCATCATTATATTTAAATGCTAAATAATCAACAAGAGAAAAATAATCTTGGTAATTTTGTATATCAAATCCTAGTCTCAATGCTACTGCCTTCATTAAATATGATAATCCTCTCCAATACATTTCTCCAGCATCAACCAAATCCCCTTTATTTTTTAATTCATCACCAACCATTAAGTACTCTTCAGATATCTTAGCCATGTAATTAATTCTCTCCTTTATATCCATATTATTAAGAATAAGCTCTACTACAATATCGGAGGGAGTAAGCCTTCTAGTAATTCCTTGATTTTCTAAATACTCATAAAGTTTATCTGGGATTACTATTTCTTTCATCATTATTTAATATCTCTTTAAGTTTATTATATACTTCGCTAGCTGTGGGTCTATTCTCTGGATTTACAAGTTCTTTAACTAAATCTTTAAGCCGTTGATCTACATCTGGAATTTCGAGCTTCATATAGTACTCCTTATATACTTCTTTTGCCTTCTGCAATATAGGTTTAGGATCTCCACCATTTGAATAAACTATGGACGCTTCATTAAACAACCTAATCAATTCCGGTGGATTAAAATCCTTTCTTGTTAACATTTTATATATAGTGGCTCCCAAAGAATAGATATCCATCGATGGCTCTGCTCCTTTTCCTTCAACTATTGCCTCTACTTGATCCACTGAACAGTATTCTGGCGTATATTGAGAGAACTTTTCACCTATTTTTCTTGCAGATCCTAAATCACTAACTTTTATTTTTATTTTTTTATGTGTTAGATTATCTAGGACTTCTTTGCCTGTTTTTCCAGGTAAAGAGGAGAAGAGTATATTTGAAGGCTTAATATCTAAATGAACAAACCCGGCCTTGTGAATATCTTCTAAGGCTTTCACTACTTCTAAAGCTGATAGTAAAACAATTTTCTCCCATTCATCAGAGTAGTATACGTTATCGTTCTGTATAAGCTCTTTTACACTCTTCCCTTCCATAAATTCCATGACCAAAATTGGTGGTTCATTTAAATAAGCTAAAACATCTCCATCTTTAATCCTCTTTATTGCAGAAACATCAACGATAGCATCAACAAATCTTACAATACTATCAGAACTCAGTGAGAGCTCTCTAAGCTGTGAATATTCGTTTATAAAATCGTAGTAGCTCTCTACTACGTTGGACAAGGGTATTAATATGGGGATTTTTATAGCATACTTTTTATTATCCTTCTCGCCAATTAGAACGTATGCGGAACCTCCTTTACCCAGATAATCAATAATTCTGTAACCATGAATTATCCTATTAACCCAAACTTTTGGATCCCAATTATATTTTAGTGATTCTATTCTGAGAACTTCTATCTCTTCCATTAATTTCATCAGCTTAGGTGACGGGGAAATACTTAGTGCTAATCTTCCAATCCTTTCAGCTAATTCAATATCTTTCTCCTTTGCTATGCTAAGAAATGATATTATATCTCTTGAAGGTACTTTTTTAAGCTTCTCATAACAATCAGCAATCTTATGTAAATCACAAAGGGAGTAATTAATCTTATACGGTATAATTTCTGAGATTTTAACAAGAGCTTCGCAATTTCCTTTATATACTAGTTTTTGACAAAATGAAGTTATATCTCCCCTATATAAAAATAATAAGTTCTTTATCTTTTTTTCATCGTTTAAATTCTCTAAAATAGACTCTTCTATCTCACTATCTGATAATAAGGATGAAGACACAATTGCTGATGAGGAGGAGTACATTAACGAAAAAGGCGGATTAACATATAGAAAGAGAACTGAAATACCAAGAGATACTATAATTACTAACGTGGTTATTATGCTGTATAAAGACTCTCTCTTTAAGTAAGAAACCAATATAACGATAATATCAGCTGGGAGCATAAATTTTGACATACTTGCCATTTCATTTAATACGAATAATGAAACACCTACTTTTATTAGAGAAATTGAGTATAAGAAAAAGATTTGAACTAAGAAGAAAGGTATTGCAACGGTGTAGATTAAACTAGGGACTATCTTCTTTTTAATTATAAGTAAAATAGAACCTAAGACTATAAACGAGAAAAAGTAGGATGAAATAGGATGGAGAAAAAAATAGAAAATTAAGGAAAGTGGAAATGGAACAAATTTTAGATAATCAAATTTAATTGAGAATATAGAAAGTGAAGTTATTACTAAAGCGAAAACTAAGAGTTGTATACTTATCTCTTTTAAAAAGAATAATGGTAATAATGCACTACCTACAATTAGTGATAAGCCCAGAATAAACGGAGAAGAGGAAATAGACGTGCCCACTGCAAAAGATAATAAGGGAAGAAATGAAGCTTCTATCCCGTTTTCTAGTATGAAATATGATATTACAGCTAAATTGCCTAAGGACAATAATCTGTTAAGCTTATAGTAATCCACATATAAAATAAATTTGAATTTTTATTTAAAGCTTATTAAGACTTCAGATATTTATCAAACCACCCCAATTTTCTCTTTAACCTATCTATCATATTCTTCGGATTCCCTTTTCTAGCGTGTTCATGACCATCACCTTGATATCTGACAAGCTCAGTAGGAATATTATTCATTTTTAGTGCAATAAAGAACTGTTCAACTTGCTCAATAGGGCATCTATAATCAACCTCACCGTGGATTAGCATCGTAGGGGTCTTTACATTTTTTACATAATAGATAGGTGACATCTTCATTAATTTCTCTATTCCATCTTTACTCCATGGGTCATCAATACCCGCTTCAATTGCGTTAAACCAAAAACCTATATCACTAGTACCGCACATACTTACTAGATTTGATATACTTCTTTCGCTAATTGCTGCCGAGAAAATATCAGTTTGAGTAATTATCCAATTAGTCATGTATCCACCATACGAACCTCCAGTAACGCCAAATTTACCAGTCAAATTGAACTTCTTTTTAACCTCATTAACAAAGTTTATCAGCTCTTTCATATCCCTTCCGCCCCAATCACCAACACAAGCCTTAGCAAACTCTTCTCCATATCCTTGACTACCACTGGGGTTAGCATAAATTATATTATAACCATTACTGGCAAAGAACTGGAATTCTATGAAATATGCATAACCATAAGCCATATGAGGACCTCCATGAATAAAGAGAATTGTTGGATTAGAGGGATTTGTAATTAATGCCCAACCCTCGATCTCACCCTTTACTTCAATAGGCGATAATCCCTTTACATTTGGATTAGGATCATACGCCTCACCGTTGTAGAATAGAATTACGGGCTTTTCTGGTGTTGAATAAAAATAAGCCAATTTACCATCCTTGAAGTCAAAGCCTCTAACAGCCAATTTTCCTTCTGTTAGTTTGGTAACCTTATCGGAGACAGAGTAAATGTGACTTTCTCCACCTACTTGGCCTAATGTTATTACTTGATCACCTTCATACACAATTTTCTCTTTAACGCCATCAAACAGATCACTTAAAACTGTATTACCACATGTATTTCCGCATAGGAAACTTTTCCCTTCTTCTGGAAAAATTATTTCTCTGACAGCCCATGGAGTTTTGCCCTTTCTATGACCCAAATAAGCTATCTTTCCGTCTCTATTCATAGCTATTGCAGTAATATTACCTTCTCCTTGTGTAATCCGCGTTAGCTCTCCAGTATTAATATCAACTTCATAAATGTCAGCTAAGCCATAATCATCATTCTCTCTTGTTGCTGAAATAATAATCCTATTACCGTTTGTTGCAATATCAGTAACATCAAAATTTCCAGAAATAATTTTTCTCAATTCTTTGTTGTATAGGAAGAGGGATTGTCTAGTCCAGAATAAACCTTTACCATCAAATCTGTACTTAAGCTTATCACTCACGAAATACGTACTGGGTTTTACTTTCTCTTCTCCAATAATTAAAATTCCATTCTTATGGAAGACATACTTGTGAATTTTACCTAAAGAGAGTATTTCTTCCGGTTCTCCATAAGGTCTCTGTCTTATTAATTTAGCTTCTCTTCTACTCCCCTTTACGTAATACAAAAAGCCATCATAATAATAGGGCGAAGATTCATTCCCGCCAAAAGTTATTCTTTGTTTATTTAAGTAGATAGCTGATTTGTATTTCTCGTTCTCAATCCACGTTTCTACGTGAAATAAACCAATCTCGTTCAATTTAACATCTGATATTAACCTTATCGAATATGCCTCTTCCGGCGTCATGCTTTTATATAGTTTTTCGTTTTTTTAAATATGACTATTAAAAGGAGAAGCGAAGTATTAAAAATTTCATTTTCAGCTTTCTTTGCAGATTTAGGATATCAAGCTGCTGTAGCATCTTTTCCTATAATCTTCGTCTTCTACTTTCACGCCCCAATTTTCCTATACGGTATTGCTGAAGCCCTGAATTACGGTGGTGGAAGTCTAATGTCGATTCTTGGAGGTTATTTGGCAGATAAATACGGAAGGAAACTTATAGCTGTGATTGGAAATGCGTTAATTATTATTCTGTCTTTTACGGGTCTAGCAGTGAATTACATAGAAGCTTTATTTTTATTTATGTTTGGTTGGTGGTTTAGGAATTTTAGAACTCCAGCCAGAAGGGCTATGCTTTCTGAAGTTACTGAAGAGAGCGAAAGAAAAGAGGCTTATGGTATTCTACATGCTTTAGATATTGCTGGAGCAACGTTGGCTGTCGCATACTTAACTATTGCATTATACTTCGGGGTTAAAGCTACAGAGATTCTGATTTTTACCTCAATTCCCCTAATAATTTCTACGTTATTTTTAGTGTTTGTTAAAGCTGGCGGAAAAGGTATTCCGAAAAAGCCTGGTAAAGTTGCTTTAACTATTGTAATTTCTACAATGTTCTTTGCTTTTACTCAATATAGTTTTGGATTTCCGATAATCACAACAGAAGAATTTACAAGAAGGTTTTACCTCGCAACATTAACGTACGGAGTATTCCTTGCTTCATCTTCTTTATTCGGGTACGTATTTGGAAAAATAAAGCTTGAAGAAGTTAAAGGATTAGCATTCTTAGGATATTTATTAGCTGGGCTTACCTCATTTGGATTTGCTTTTCTCTCTCCTCTAGGAGTTATATCAATATATCCATTATCTGTAATTATGGGAATTGCAGTAGCATCCACAGAAACCTTTGAACCAACAATAATTTCGAAATTATCTAGAAGCGAAACTGGTACAGCAATGGGTGCCTTATCCTTTGGAAGAAGTATTGGAGTCTTGATAGGGAATACTATAATGGGATTCCTTTATCAGTACAGTTACTCATATTCTTATATTTTTGCTGGAATAATGGGTATTATAGCATTCTTAATAGTTTTTACAGTCCTACTCAGAGGATGAGAATAGATGATCATTGCTTCCTGGGAAGAATTAACGCATCGGTAAATCATACTTTGTCAAGTACTTTAATTTTCTCAGATATTAACTTCATCAATGTTTGTTAAATTCAAAATCGAGTGTTAATTTAAAAGTAAAACCTAGCATTAGTTTTGTTAAAAATTCAAACAATCCGTAAAGCACTATGTGAAATAATAAGCTTAAGTCTGAAGAAGTATACTCTCTAAAAAAGATTAAACAGAGAAGTAAAGATTATATATTTTGTTACAAAGTGATAATGTGATGTCTGAAACTATTAGAGTATCAAAAGAGGTTAAAAGAGAGCTGTTAAAGATAATGGGAGAGCTTCAAATAGAAAGGGGTGAAAAAGTGGACTTTAACGACGTCATAGAATACTTACTTTCGTTATATAGGAGGAAAAATCCTGAAATTTTAAGGAAAATGGTTGGCTTAGTACCCAATATATCATATGAAGATTTAAGGAAAGAGAGGAGAAAAGAACTTGAGTACGAAAAAGAGAAGTATGGTATTTGATTCGGGAGTCGTTATAGATATCCTTTTGGGTAGCAATGAAGGAAAGAAAATAGAGAAATTTGTAGAGGAAAACTTAGATGAGATAGTTATAAACGAATTAAATCTAGAGGAAATTAAATATATAATATGCAGAAAGAATAACATAGAAAAAGTTGAAGAAGTAGAAGTATTTCTAAAATCAAGTGGTTATTTTAATGTATTTCCTTTTACTAACGTAAGGGGAGAAATATACAGATTAAAATGTAAGTATCCGATATCTTTAGCTGATGCAAGTAGTATTGCTACCGCTAAAATTCTAGGAATACCAGTAATGTTTAAAAGAGAAAAAGAAATTGAGCCATTTAAAAATGAGCTCAATGTAATTTTTACAGATGAACTAGTTTAGAAGTGCTTTTTTACTAAAGATGTATTAATAATCAAAACTAATTTTATCAATTACAAAATTAAACAGAGATTAAATTCCAAATAGTAGGCTAGATAATTAAATTAGTATAAAAGCACTATTATTTACTATTAAGTCGTAAATTCTGAGAAACATAGGAAAATAAAGGATCTTAGAAAATCATTGGCTTAATGATTTCTTAAACTCTTCTACTGCTTTCTTAATCTCATCCATTGATGCCTCGTCTTCAAGAGTGGTTATATCACCAGCACTTTGTCCCATCATAACTGCTTTAATTACTCTTCTCATAATTTTACCAGATCTAGTCTTAGGTAATTTATCTACAAAATGTACCTCTGGAGTTACTATTGCTCCCATGTATTTCCTTACATGCTCTTGTATCTCTCTAGCTAGCTGAGGTGAGGGTTTGTAACCAACTTTTAGTACTACAAATAGATGAACAGCTTCCCCTTTAACAGGATCTGGAATTCCTACAGCTGCAGCTTCAGCTACTGCTGGATGAGATGTTACTATTGATTCAACCTCTCCAGCACCAATTCTATGAGCAGCAACTTTAATTGTTTCATCAGCTCTACCCATTACCCATATGTAGCCATCTTCATCAACCATTGCATAATCTCCTGGATAATAAATTCCCGGGAATTTACTGAAGTATGTTTTCTTTAACCTCTCGTTATCTGGGTCATTCCACATACCTATCATCATCATTGGTGGGAATGGAGGTAGCATAACTAAATAACCTCTTTCTCTAGGCTTAGTTTCTTTTCCTTCCTCATTAACCACAGTTACTTTATTACCGGGCAATGCAAAACCTACAGCTGGTCCAGATTTCATTGGTAAGTAAACTACGCCGGGAATATAACCAATATTAGGACCTCCGGTCTCAGTTTGCCACCACTGATGCGACATAAATACTTTTCCTCCTCCAACTACTTCTAATCCCCACTTCCATGGAGCATAATTCAATGGTTCACCATTAGTTACAATTATCCTTAATGATGACAAGTCGTGTTGCTTTACGTAATCTTCACCGTATTTCATTAATGTTCTTATTGCTGTAGCTGAAGTACCAAATGTTGTTGCCCTATATTTCTCTATCATTTCTGCCCATTTATCTGGATAAGGATAATCTGGGGCACTCTCATAGATTACGATACTTCTACCCATTACTAACGGTGAATAAGTAATGTAAGAGTGTCCAACAATCCATCCGATGTCTGAAGTATTGAACAGTACATCATTCTCTTGGCTTAAACCATAACTCCACAGTAACATAACTGCTGTTCCCACTAAGTAACCTCCAGTACTATGAACTATTCCCTTAGGCTTACCAGTTGTTCCAGAAGTGTATAGAATGAATAATGGTTCCGTGGCTTCAACCGGTACTGGCTCAATGTACTTATACTTTCCTACTTCATCAAAGTAAACATCTCTACCCTCTTTGAAGGGTATTTCAGTACCAGTTCTCTTATAAACTAAAACTTTTTGTACCGGGCTTTTATCACCGAGAATATTTAATGCTTCATCTACAGTTTTCTTTAATTCCACGAGCTTTCCTCGTCTATAGTATGCATCCGCAGTAATTACAACTTTAGCTCCAGCATCTGCAATTCTGTCAGCTAACGCTTGTGCACCAAATCCGGCAAACACAACTGAATGTATTGCTCCTAACCTTGCAACAGCTAGTTTAGCTATTACTCCTTCCGGTGTTAAAGGCATGTAAATTGTTACTCTATCGCCCTTCTTTACTCCAAGTTCCCTTAATGCGTTAGCCCATTTATTAACCTCATAAAATAGGTCTTGATACGTGACTACCTTCTTTTCTCCCCTTTCACTCTCCCAGAATATTGCAGCCTTATATTTCCTAGGAGAATTTAAATGTCTATCTATAGCGTTATAGGAAGCATTAAGTTTTCCACCGACAAACCATTTTGTAAGTAAACCTTCTTCTTGGACAAAAGCTTGTTTCCATGGTTCGTACCATGTAATTAACTCTTCAGCTAACTCTCCCCAGAATTTATCAGGCTCTTCAACGCTCTTTTTATATAAATACTTGTAGTATCTCATATTATAGTCTGCCTTCTCCTCTAAGTTTTGTTCACCCAATTGTTGTAATTGTTCTGAGAGTTTTTCAGTCATATCTATCAGTATAAGTAATTTAAACAAGCATAAAAATCTTTTACCCTAACTGTTAAGGTTATTATAAATAGAAAAAAATAAAAATAATCTTAAAAGGAAAGAAAAAATTTTTCATGCATGAATAGTGAAGCTAAGCTGGCAAGTAGTTGGTTTATTTGGGGACTTTCATATTACCTTTATTATCCCTTTGTTTCACTATTTGCTGTAAAATTTGTGAAAGACGTCACAATCCTCTATTTAATTTCTACTCTATTTGCAATTCCCATGCCACTTATCGGGAGTAAGTTAGCTAGAAAAATTGGTCTTGTGAAAACAATGATGTTAGGTGGTATATTTTCCGGCTTAGGGCTTATTCTGTTTTCTTTTTCAACATCCTTATCTTTTCTGATTATATCTTACGTAATTGCCTCAATGTTCTTCATATCTTTACCCAGTTATTATTCCTACATGAATAACTTAGGTAAGGGAACCATTTCGAAAATATGGGCAATTTCCATTATACCTTCTCTTTTTACTCCTTTTATTGGCGGAATAATTGCCTCAGTTCTTGGATTAAGGGCTGTTTTCCTTATAGGCGGAATCCTTATGGCTTTGACTGCACTTCCTCTAATAAGCCTTAATGAAATTCAAATTATAAAAGACTCTCTAGTCTTTGATGTAAAACTATTAATTCCTATAGTGGTTATTCTACCTATCGCATTAGCTTTTCCATTCATATACTTAGTCCTTAAACAAAATTATTTGATGAGTTACGAAAATATTGGTCTTATAGCTACTTTGGCTGAAATGATAGGTGCATTCTTTACTTTTTTATATTCTAAGTTTGCAAGAAGATTCTTTCTATCTCTTTACCTAGTTCTTTTCTCTCTGATATACCTTATTTACTTTAATCCAATGTTTGCACTCTTTTTCGGACTTTGGGAGGCTATAATTCCTAGTGCTTTAGAGGAGAGCAAAGAGAGAAGTCCAGAAGCATTTGGGATAATAAACTCATTTCAACAAGTAGGTTGGTTTATGGGTTATCTTTTCAGTTACCTTGAGTTTTCTGTTAAAACTTCTATTCTGATTTCCTCAATAATTTCAGTTATTTTAGGTCTTATATTTCTCGTGATAAATAAACGTTAAAACATTTGGTTATCGTTTAAATAAACTTTATACAATTAACGAGTAAGTTTTTTCATGAAGTCTTTCATCTTATACTTCCCTGTTAATAAAAATCTCTTGCGCAGAATTCTCGCAAATCAGGTGAATGAAAAAAACCAAGTATCACAAGAGAAAAAACAAATAAATAGGTAAGGAGCGAAACAACATAAGCCCATATGGGCTGAATCATTTTTCACGTTACCTTAGACCCCAAATTCATTTTACAAAAATAATTACAAGGAATAATTATCTATTATCTCGAAAATTTGTAATTAGAGAAAAAGTTAAGGTAGATGTAGCCTGTATTACTTTAGGGGAGAAACACTTGAAAATATAGACTACATCTACCCTAAAATACGTGTACAAATCAAGGAAATTTTCATCATAAAGGGAAGAAAGGCAGAAGAAGTCAAGAAAACACTTGTAACAGCAGCACTAGCAAAAGATTCCGTAGAAAACAAGGCAAAAGAGTTTAACATATCATCACAAACAATAAGAAACTACGTGGAAGAACAAGTAATAGAACAAATACTAAACGCGATCAAAACAACCTCAATCAAAGAACTAAACGAAAGAAAACGCGTAAAAATATCAATAGACCGGACATCAATAAAATACAAGGGAAAACCAGTAGAAGGACTAAGCGGCTCAGAAAAAGGCTACGCATAGAACTACACAACAACAAGAGTAAAGAGAAAAACACTAGCATTCACACGCACAGAAAAAGGATAACTAGACTAGAAATAGTTCAAAATCTAATACAGCAGATACTAGCATTAGGTCTAGAAATAGAACTAGTAGCACTAGATGCCGGTTTCTATTCAGTAGACGTAATCAACTACTTGTCAACTTCGTCATTGGGGCATTCAGCAATAAATCTTTCGGTCATATTTTAAGCATAGTGTCAACTAACATTGCCACGTGAGTCCTTTCAACTCACATGGCTATTAAGGGGAAGGCCTCTTCTTTGGCTCATAAGGCCTATTATTATATCAAACACTCCACACAATCCTTGCCAACTTCCTTGCTAAAGCAGTATACAACTTCTTACCTTGAAGCCTATCCTTATGAGACTCATAAAACTTCAACAAAGTAGGGTTCCTAGAATAATTCATCTTTGCCAAGAAGTAGAATAAACTACGCAAATACTTATTACCCTTCTTAGAAATCCCCCTACTCACCACAACCTTGCCACTCCTCTCCACAACTGGGTCAAGACCACAAAAGACAACAAATAATTCCGGTTTAGGAAAACGCTTAATATCACTAGCAATACCAATAATTATACTAGCTGCAAGCCTACCAATTTCCGGGATTGCTAACAAAACGCGATCCTCGGGAACTTGTTCCTCAATCATCTTCCTAACCTCTTTTAACCTCTCTTGCGTTTTCTAGGAGTGTTTTTGCTAGGACTTTGATCTCTTCGAGTACCAAGGGGATGTATTGTAGGTTGTAGAGCTCTTCTTGTGTAAAATCTCCCTTTGCGAGTTTTTCCTAACCTTTCCTTACTTATCTTATCACTTACTAGGAATAGCGTCTCTTTAGTCTGTTTTTGTATTTCGTCTCTATGTGCTTGAGGAATAGGTAGAGTGTTATTAGTTCTCTTAAGGGGTTATACTCATACTCCTTAGCCTTATCAACCATGTTTTCTAATTTTTCCGCGTCACAAAAATCTGTTTTTTCTTTCCCCTAAACTCCTTTTCTCTTGATAGTTTGGCTTACTTGTAGTACTCTTATCCCTCTCTCTTTGAAGTATTGGCTAGGTCTTATTGCGTATACTCCAGTGGACTCTAAAACTATTGCGCAAGGTTTCATCTCAAGGATTTCTTCATAACCCTTCAAGTTGTTCTCGTATTTTCTTTCCCTCCCCTACTTGTAATTAGGTGATCTTTTGATATGTCTATTCCTATTACCTCTTTATATATCGGTGGATTTTTTCCACAATGTTCAGTCCGACGGTAGGGGTTTGTCACGCCCTCATTCGAAGACTTTGCTTCAGTTAAGGGGTCGACCATGTTTCGCCAGCCAAGGAGTATTATTCTCCCCGGCTAATATAACCTATATAGGTTTCTTGGGTATGCCTTCAACTTGGTTTTTCTAGTTTTAGGCGTTGAGTTTTTTGTATTTTTAGCAGTTATTCTACTTTTCCTTGGTAATACAAAACTTTCAGTACTACCGATAAAGTTTTTAATTTACCACATAATTGATTAAAAAGTATGAAGAACGAGAAGGAACTAGAAGTTGCAAGGAGCGAATTCATCAAGGCATTCAACCACCTAGTTGGAATACTGAGAATGAAGGGACTCAAAAGAAAAGTAGCACTAGGCCTAACACTCATGACACTAATAGGAGGAAGAGCAAGCATAAGAAACACAGCAATAACATTCGGACTAAACTACACAAACCTATTAGAAGCACTAGAACGCCTTGAAGAAGCATGGAAACACTACCTTGATACACTAAGCAAAACAATAGTAGGACCCGTAGTGATTATAATAGACGACACATTCGACCACAAACCATACTCAAGAATAGAAGAAATAGCAAGCAGATACGGGAACTACATCTTCTACTGCTCCACACACAAGAAATTCGAACCGGGAATACAAGTCCTCACAATAGCACTACACGACTTGGCCACGGGAAAAAACTACTTGGTCGGCGCTTTCCCATACGCAACAAGAAAAATGTGGGAAAGCGGGATGGTGAGCGAATTCAAGACAAAGATAGAGATGGCTGCAGAAATAATTGAGATACTCAAGAGTAAATTCACCATAGCTAGGGTTGTGTTTGATTCTTGGTATTGGTCTGAGAAGTTGGTGAGGGGTTGTGTTGTTTCTGAGTTGAGGTCTAATAGGAGGCTCTTAAGGGTTAGGTGTTTGGAGGGAGGGGGGACGTTGGATGTGGAGGGGCACATCCACGTCCGAGATCTTCCTCCAAGCTCTTACTTGGCTGACCTAACCCTTGAGAGTCGAGTTATTACTATAAAGTTGTTAGTACTGGAATATAAAGATAATAGGCTTAGCTTGTACTCCACTGATCTTAGCTTGAGTGATGAGGAGATAGAGGCTACTTGGAGGATTAGGTGGGAGATAGAGAAGTTTCACAAGGATATTAAGGCTCTTGGTATGCAAGATTCCTCTTTCTTAAAGAGGAAGAGGTTTCAAGGTTACTTGCTTCTCTTCGTGATGGTTGTTAACACGGTTAGAGATTTGATTAGCTCCCTTAACTTGAGGAGTTTCTCAGGTTCGTTGAAATTCGTTTAGGTGATGCTCTAGGTTTGATGAAAACTTTTAAGTTACGTTAAAGTAGAATAACTGCTATTATTATCTTTATAAGAAGTAGCCTCTGTAAATGTTAGGACTACTTCATCTGAATAGTCCTTAAAAAAGGACAGCTTTTTAAGTTGCTCTTTCGAAAAGAACTTGTAACTTGTAGGGAGAATATTAACTCTCTCTTTCAGTTCTTCGACTTTTCCGAAAAGCGATGTATCGTCATCAAAGAAGGTTAATGAACCATAGAATCTTTCTAAAAACTCTCCAATAGCACCCATAAGGCTTTCTTCTCTTGTTTCTCCCTTACCGCCCGCAGGGACAAGATTTTGCAAATATTTTAAAAGGGGTATAAATTCTGGGGGAAATGCGAGAAATTTAGGTTTAATGTATTTTATTGCTAAAAATGATTCGAGTAAATCATAGTTTACATAGTTTAACAGCTTAGTTATCACTACATTATCATACTTTTCTATATCGTAGCCAAAAGCAGATCCTAGAAATTCATTGATTATAACTTCTTGCATTTTAGGCACCCAGGGATTTTTAAGGGGGTATTTACTACAAGCTCTCCTTCCAATAGGTCTACGTAAATTAGCTTACCATCATATTTACTGCTATTTAAGAGCAGTTTAGAAAGACCTAATAATAAGAACTCCGCGAATTCATTTAATTTAAGAGATGCTTCAACTATAACTTTTCCGTCAACTTTTATCTCTAAAATTAATCTTGAATTTTTTAACCAAAGATAAATCTCATAAATACAAGGATTGTTTTTCTTCATCACATAAATAAAGAACCTATAAGGATCCATAGCATATGATACGAGAACCTTTTCGAACTTTAATAGCTCGTCATTGATTGAAAGTAGCGAATTTATATTCGTTGAAATTATTAACGTATTTTCATATTTAGGTAAGTCATTAATTGACACGTAGAGGTTAACTAGGTGTTGAGCTGTCAGTATTATATTAATAGCAAAGACGTTAATTTTCTCTTCCTTTTCTGGTATTAGCATTCTAATATCCATTAACTCGTCCGAATTTATTGAGAATAGATTATTAAATTCTATTTCATTTAGCTCTATTAAACCAGAAGATTCAGCGAATACTATATATTTTTCACCATTTTTATAAATAGTGAAAAAAGGAGATATTCTCTTTTTTAATTTTTCTTTCACTTACATCACTTGTATCCTACAATCCAACGGAAAATCCAGCTAAAAACTGCTCTATTTTCTTTACTTATTTCCGATGCTTTCTTATTTGCATGTTCGATTCCCATATATGATTATCGAGTTCGATAATATATAAATAAACAATAAAGTTAGAAAGTTTTAACTATAATTAGTACTTTAATAATTTTGCCTAGATTGGTTAAAAAAATTTAACTAGATCTAACCCTTTTTAAAACGCTCTCCTAGATAATGAGAGGAGATAAAATGGAGTACAAATGGATCGTCCTCCTAAATACAACTCTTGCCCTTTTTATTGCCTCGGTAGACGGTACAATAGTGCTTATCTCTCTACCTGCAATTTTCAGAGGGATTCAAATAAACCCGGTCGAACCTTCAACATTTCAGTACTTACTGTGGTTTTTAATGGGATATGGAATTATAGGTGCATCATTCTTAGTCAATTTCGGCAGGCTTTCTGACATATACGGAAGGGTCAAACTCTACAATTTAGGATTTGTAATATTCACAATAGGTGCTGTCCTACTAACGTTAACCCCTAACACTGGTACTATAGGGGCGCTAGAGCTAGTCATATTTAGGATTATAGAAGCCATAGGAGCTACTTTCCTCTTCGCAAATACTACAGCTTTATTAACAGATGCCTTTCCCCCAAACGAAAGAGGAAAAGCAATGGGTATGAACCAGATGTCCACAATAGTTGGTACAATACTGGGACTAATCTTAGGGGGGATCTTAGCTCCAATAAACTGGAGGTTAGTATTCTTTGTGAGCGTCCCGATAGGAATTTTAGGCACAATATGGAGCTATCGAACATTAAAAGAGACGGGTCCCTTAGCTAAGGGAGAGAAAATAGACTGGGTAGGTAATATAATATTTGCTGGGGGTTTAATACTCATACTTTTGGGTATAACATACGGTCTTATGCCTTACGGAATTTCACAGACTGGTTGGAATAACCCATATGTAATAGCCTCGTTAATATCTGGAGCAGTACTCCTAGCCATATTCCCGTTCATAGAAAGGAGAGTAAAATACCCAATGTTCAACTTAGGCCTATTCAAGATAAGATCGTTTATGCTAGGAAATTTAGCCCAATTACTCTTCGCATTTTCCTTCGGAGGACTAACCCTAGTACTTATAATACTCCTCCAAGGTATATGGTTGCCTTTACACGGAATACCATACTCACAGACTCCTTTCTGGGCTGGGATTTACCTAATACCTATGAGCTTAGGAGCCCCTATAATGGGACCTATAGCTGGAGTATTGTCAGATAAGTACGGACCGAGAATCTTTTCCAGCTTAGGCTTAGCGATACTGGGTGTAGGCTTCCTAGCGTTAAGCACATTGTCCTATAACTTCAATTTATGGGAATTCCTAGCGATAACTTTCATAATGGGGATGGGTATGGGAATGTTTGTAGCCCCTAGTACTTCATCAATTATGGGTGGTGTTCCAGGTAGGGATAGAGGAGCAGCAGCAGGAATGAGGAATACTCTCTGGTCTGGTGCACAAACTGCAAGTTTCGCTATATTCTTTACTATAATAATAAGTGTACTGTCCTTAACGTTACCTAACGCACTTTATAATGCATTTATACACGCTGGTGCACCCCAATTAGCTCCTATAGCTTCTAAAATACCAGTGAGTGCTGCACTGTTTTCAGCTTTCCTCGGCTATGACCCTGTTAAGACTCTATTATCTGCATTACCTCCTCAAATAATTTCATCATTAAGCAAGTCGGTAATCGATACTATAACCAGCAGACAATGGTTCCCACAAGCTATTGCACCACCATTTATGCATGCACTCAGGGTCTCGTTCTATATCTCATCGGCCTTAGATTTCATAGCTGCAGCACTTTCGCTATTTTTAAGACGCATAGAGACCACACAAAAGTGGGCTTAATTAATTAAAGCCACAATAAATTTTTATGCTAAAGGGAAAAATTTTCTTCGATTGATAAAAGCCCATGATGTAGTTAAAACTTTTTAACTTTATCCACTATTAAAAATTACCTTGTAATATAGATAATTTATGAAGAGCCTTTTTATCTACTTCCTCAAGCAATTAATATTAAGTGAGCCTGCCATTTATAATATGCTGTTCGGCTTTATTATTTCTTTAGTTATCTCTAGAATAACAAACCTTATTGTAAGCTTAAATGTTTCTGAAAATCTAATACTTAGCATACTTTCAGTTGGAGTGAGTTTTATACTCCTTTATAACTTTTCTTCTCTTCCCTTCTTTATTAAGTTCGGAAGATTAAGGTTTGGATTATACTTAATATTACTTTACCTTTCTGGGGAAATAGTAGCGCTATTTTACACGCTGTTGCTTATTATCTTATACCGCTTCCTTTTTAGTAATCTTGCGACTTTTAGTATCCCATACTTTCTCATTATGACCCTTTTAGTCTTTCTATTTATAGTATCCATTTCCACGTTTTTATCGTTTATACTGACTAATGGAAGGCTGGACAGCCCTGTAATTATGACAATTTACCCTATAATAGTTGTACCAACATTTATATTCTCTTTTTACAAGAGTGAGGTAAATCCTCTTTGGATATTTGGGATGATGAGTGAAAATATTCCAATTCCTCTTACTGTGGGTATTATTTTCTTGGTATCTCCAATAATTTTCATATATTTGCTAATATTTTTGATAAAAAAGTTTCTAAGCTAGCTCATATTTTCTTACAGCAACCAAACCAGCAACCAAGCATTATCGGATTAATTTTGCTTAGATCTTTTGATTTTCTATTAGTACTTACTACCACCAATTTTTATCACCTTTTACTACGTTAGTAAATTATAATTAAAAAGAATTCATTTAGTTAATGAGTTTTAACTCTATTCATCATTTTTATTACTTTTTACGGGATTTAAATTATGGAATTAGAGAAATCTATGATAAAAAGGTTTTCGTTCTCTCCAACTGCAATATCTTATTTACTCGGAATGATGTTACTGGACTCATTAGGACTTTATTTTGCACTAAATAGTATTAAAAACATAGATGCAGGAATAATATGGTACAGTGTTGCGATATTACTGTTGGTAGCTAGCTTATCAACAGGTTTTAGCATTACAGTAGTCTACCAATCCTCTGCATTAGCTTACTATATAAGATTTAGTAGACTTAAAATGTCTAACTACATCCTGAGTTTATTCATAGGTTCACTAATCTCTGCGACTATTTACTCGGTAACTTTCGCAGCTCTCATTACACCATTAATAACTAAACTAACACTTGACCACTTTTACGAAATTATCAGGCTTGATAATATTATACCCTTCATAGCCTCAGCTCTGATCTCAAGTCTCTTCATCCTATCCTTAACCTTTACAATCATTGCAACATTACTAGTCAAGGTTGGGGCTAAAGCGTCGAACTATACTTACTACATCTTCTTTGTATTGTTAGCAATTTCAGAACTCTCGCCTTCAGCCTCATCATCACTTAACCCCTTCTACGAAGCTGAAAATATAATTTCTTACTCCCTCATCCACGATAGCATAAGTATTTACTCCATTGAAGTAGCATTACTGGCGATAGTCTTATTGTTATTAGGGAATTTGATTTTGAAGAAGATTAAGGCACTAAGACTGGAAGAGGTAGTGTGGTAATGCTGGAGATTAAAGATTTATCTATCTATTTCGAGGGCTTTATAGTCCTAAAAAATATTAACTTAAAACTTGACAATCAATTGTGTGTAATACTAGGTCCTAATGGTTCCGGAAAAACTACCTTGCTAAGAGCTATCTCTGGAATAATTCCATACGGGGGTTCGATAAAGATAAACGGTAAGGAGGTTAGGAGTGCTAAGAGGGTTTTAGAATACTCCACAAACCTTCAAGAGGTATACACTATAGGTAATTCCGCATGGGATACTGCGAAAATAATAGCGGAGATTAAAGGCGGAGATTTAAAAGAATTCACAAGCATCTTAAGCTATCTGGACGTAGATAGAAAGGTGATACACAAGCCTATGTATAAAATGTCTACTGGACAGAGGAGTTTAGTATCGTTAGCACTGGCGCTCTTTACGAGGCCTCAAATAGTTACTATCGACGAGCCGATAGAGAATGTCGACGTCAATAGGAGGGATAGGGTGATATCGTTATTACGCGAAAGGGTTGATGAGGGTATAATCGTAACGCATCAGAAGGAGTTAATCAAGATGTTAAATGATAATAATAAGAAGGAAGTGATAGTTTATACGATAGTTAACGGTGAGCTTGTTGAAGGTAATAAAATGTAATAGAAAAGCGAGGGGAAAAAATGTATATATAGCATGCTGGGTTGGTTGTTGGTTCAGTTGTTGGACTTCGAGTGAAGTTAAAAAATCTTAACTATAATCTAAGTTTAAATCCATTGTTAGGGAAATTACTAAAGGGTGGAAGAATTATTAGTAAAGAAATAGATATTCAGAAATCCGTAGAAATAAGCGAGAATCTTTATCATCGTGTTATGCTTAACGCAGCAAAGACAATATTAGATTTCATAGGGCTTGGAAGTCTTACTACTTTTTTATTAATAAGCCTTGTCTCAAACCCTATTACTTTTAACATTAGCATACTAGTCTTTTCCACCATATACATGTTTATCTCTTGGAGGATGAGTAGGTTTGTATATCCATTTATTAAGGCATTTAACTCTCATAAATCTTCGTTAATTGTTAAGAAATTTCCCTTACTTGTTAAGCTAACCTACACGCTTTCGCTCTTAATACTTTACGTCCTATTTCTACTCTCATTTTACATTCACTTCCTATCTAATTTACCAATTTTTCTTGTAGGTGCATACATATCTTTCATTGGGATTCAGTTAATTACTACCATAAGATTTCTAAAAGAGAACTCTATAGAATACGTTCTAGTTACATCATATATTCTTTCAGGAGTAGCTATCATAATATCTCCTTTCCATATAACAACCCTCCTAATCCCGCCATTCTTAGCCTTTTTGTACAAATTGATAAGGAGGGCTGAGGAATGGAGCTAGAGAAATTAATAAAACTGCTGAAGGATAATAAGGAGTTAAATGTTGGAGTTAGGTTAGGGATTCTGCTAGGTCTTTATTATACTAGGTCTGCATGGTTTAAGGAATTGTTGGAAGCTACTGGGTTAAATAAGGCAGAACTATATCAGCACCTTAAGATCTTGCATAAGAGTGGATACGTGGAGATTAAATATATCCCTACAGTTGAAGGTAAGAGGTTGAAGGTTTTTATAACTAAAAAAGGGGATGAAGTAGTAAGGCAAGTCGTTGAACTGTTAAGGAAGAAGTAATCTTATCGCTTTAAGAAGTTTTAACCTTATGGGGGGTGTTCTCAAACAGTCATCTTATTCGACAATGAATAGTAAAATTATATTTGACTAGAAATTTTATCGGATAATTATCTAGGTCTAGAGATAAATGGAATAGCAGTTTACGTAAAATCCTAACGATAAGATAATTTTTAAATCATCAGCTTAAGTAATGAATATTGTTACTATGAAAACGATATAACTTATCCTATTCACTGAAATTAGATATAAGTATTAGAAAATTCTTTGTAAGAACTATCTTGTGCAACGATTTTCCAATAAATGCTATTTGAGGTCCTTCAGATGGATGAGCTTCTCGCTTTCATCCAGCTCGTAACTGTCGTTCCTAATAATGATCATGAGTTTGTATTTCCCGTTTTTGTCCTTCCAATAGCCTGGAGGTCTCGGTTCGAACCACTTTGGTAATTTCCCCTCCTTCTTTTCCTTAATTAATGAAAGGAAGCTTCTCCAGTCCTCGGTGTTCTTCCTAGCAACTTGTTGTGCGTTAACTTTTAGCATTTGTTTGTACTTTTCGTAAATCACCTTCTCAGTTTTTATCGAAATTCACTCTCTCCTCCTTCTTGAACTGTTGTATTCTTAACCAGTTGACCTCGTTCCAAAACTTGGCTTTTGTTATACCCAGTTCTTTTAGTTTCTCGTGGGTGTTCTTGTGTACGATGAGTTTATCTATGTTAGTCCTCTTTCATCCATTGTTCCTCGATGTATTTCTTTATTGTCTCGCTTGATAGGTTACCAGCTGTTGATACAAGGTAGTTTCTGGTACAGAGTTTTTCCTTCTGTATGTTTTCTTAGTTCTGGGAATTTCTTCAACACCAGCCTAGCTGACTTACCCTTGAAGTAGTTTGCTAGGTATGAGGGAGAATATCTGGGTGGGCAGTTTACGAAGAGGTGTATGTGGTCTGGCATTACTTCTAGGGCTATTATTTCGCAACCTAATTCTTCAGCAATTGATTTTAAGACCTCTTTAGTATATTCAGCAACGTCTCCAATTAACACGTCTCTATGGTATTTTGGAATCCATACGAAATGGTAGTTGCATAGATATTTCGCATGCCTTGTTGATTTATATTCCATAATACTTTAAAGTATTCAGATTTTAAAACTTTGCCCCGTCCCTAGAAGGGGTGAGGCTTGTCGTTCTTCTTGTCATAATTAAGAGGAAAATATATATTAGAATCGTAGATCTTATTTAGCATTTAATAAGTGAAATTTGTAATGCATAAGAAAAAACAAGTTTTAATTTTCATGATTAAGTAAAAGGAATAAATACCTTTTCTTTATTACTTTTCTCTATAATAAAACCATCTTCTCTGACAGAAATTTTGAACACGTCTCCTTTAGTTTCCTCATAAATTTTAGATGCTTTCACTATTTTCATGAAAATTGAAATAGCTTCTGCTATTTTATCTAAACTCCATAAAGTCAAAGGAGCATTGAATCGTCTAAGTAAAAGTAAATCTTTGAATGTTTGACAGAAATTAAGTCCTAATAATTCACAATTTTTCTCTACTTCATCTGCAGATAATGGTATATCATAGTTTTCAATACAACTTCTCCATTGTATTAAAGTCCTCAACGTTCTGTAAGAGTTTTCTAAACTACTTTTCTCGTCTCCTCTAAAAAATGCTAAAAGAGAAATTATGTAGAGAGCGATAACTGCTTTGCCTAATCTTTCACAACTCTTTTCTGTCTTCACAAACTTTACATTAGGTAGTTCCCCACATATTGGTTCCGATTTCATTATGTATAAACATAAAGGATCCCCTTCTTTACATAAATTTTCTAACTGTTCTTTACTCAATACGACTGGTGAAAACCCTTCTGAAGCTAGTTCTAGTAGTAAAGTTTTATCCTCACTTATTGCTACGACGTTTATATCTGACAGTCCTTCCACATAATCTTTCTTTCCATAAGAGCCAAAATAACCTAAATATGAAGCTCTTGTGCAGAGTCCTTTTAAATTTTCACTCACACAAATATTTAATAACTGTACTTTTTAGCTTTAAGTGGTAGATTTATTCATGCAATTTCAGATTTCTAAGTTGGAGGAAAATGTTCATTATTATCCGTTAAGTCAACTTGAACAATATGGTATAAATATTCGTAAATACCCCTATTCTATCAGAGTTCTAGTAGAAAATGTAATTAGAAATTTTGATGGAAAAAAGATTACTGAGGATGATTTAGAGGCCATATTAAAGTGGCAAGTAGGGAAGGAATTTTCATTTTTCCCTACTAGAGTTATCATGCAAGATTACACTGGTGTACCATTACTTGTTGATCTAGCAGCAATGAGGGATGAAATGAAAAGAAAGGGTAAAGATCCAAAAATTGTTAACCCAGTTGTTCCAGCAGACTTAATAATTGATCATTCTATTCAAGTTGACTATTATGGCACTTCCTATGCCTTATCATGGAACATGAAGAAAGAATTTGAAAGAAATGAGGAAAGATACAAGTTTTTAAAATGGGCACAATTAAGCTTTAGGAATTTAAGGGTTATACCCCCTGGTAACGGAATAATTCATCAAATAAACTTAGAGTATTTAAGTAAAGTAATTGATATCAGAGAAGTAAAAGGAGTGCAGACAGCTTTCCCAGAAATAGTAATTGGGACAGATTCTCATACTACAATGGCTAATGGAATTAGTGTATTATCATGGGGTGTTGGAGGTTTAGAAGCTGAAGCTGTACTTTTAGGCGAACCTTATACAATGACAGTACCAGAAGTTATTGGAGTAAAATTAGTTGGTGAAATTAATGAGGGTGTAACTCCAACTGATATAGTTCTTTATATCACTGATATTTTGAGGAAAAAAGGAGTTGTAGGTAAATTTGTTGAATTCTTTGGTCCTTCATTATCAAAACTCTCTGTACCAGATAGGGCTACTATAGCTAACATGGCTCCGGAGTATGGTGCCACTGTGGGTTACTTCCCGATAGATTCACAGACTTTAAAATACTTAGCTGGTACCGGAAGAGATTATAGAATAGTTGAAACATACGCAAAATCTCAGGGATTATTCTATGATGAAGTTCCTAATTATACAGAAGTCGTTGAGATAGATCTAAGTAAAATTGAACCTTCTGTTGCTGGTCCTAGAAATCCAGATGAGAGAGTTCCGTTAAGGGAGATGAAAAAGAGAAATGAGAAGAAGGAGAAAAAGAGAGGAAGTATAGTAAGTGATAATGATGTTGTATTAACTGCAATAACCAGTTGTACAAATACATCAAATCCAACAGTTATGATTGGTGCTGGATTATTAGCTAAGAAGGCTGTAGAACATGGTTTAAGAGTTAAACCCTATGTAAAGACTAGTACTGCACCAGGATCACCAGTTGTTGTAGAATATCTTAAGGAATCTGGTTTACTCCCATATCTTGAGGCATTAGGTTTTCATATTGTCGGATTTGGCTGTACAACATGTATTGGTAATGCAGGACCTTTACCTAAAGTAGTAGAGGAAGATGTAAAGAAATATGGGCTAGAAGTTTATGGTGTAATTAGTGGTAATAGAAATTTTGAAGGAAGAGTAAATCCTCTTCTTAAAGGAGTTTATTTAGCTTCACCAATCCTAGTTGTTGCTTATGCACTAGCCGGGAGAATTGATATTGATTTTGATAACGAACCAATTGGTTACGATCCTAACGGTATACCAGTTTACTTAAAAGATATTTGGCCTTCTCTTCATGAAATTAGTGAGTATATTAATCTTTCTCTTAATCCAGAACTTTATAAGAAAAGGTATGAGAAAATATTTGAAGGAGATGAGAATTGGAAATCACTAAAGGTTAGTGAGAGTGAGACTTACAGTTGGGATTCTAGCTCAACATATATAAAAGAACCCCCATGGTTTATTTTACCAACCTCTAAACTTGATGATATATTGAACGCAAGAATTTTACTTTTACTTGGCGATAAAGTAACTACTGATCATATTTCTCCAGCTGGTCCAATACTAGAAGATTCAATTGCTGGGAAATATTTAAGACAATTGGGAGTTAAGGAGTTAAATACTTATGGTGCTAGGAGAGGAAACCATGAAGTAATGATAAGAGGAGGATTTGCAAATCCCAAGCTTAAGAATCTCCTAGTTGATAGGGAGGGTGGATATACTAAGCATTTCCCAGATGGCAAAGTAATGAGTGTTTACGAAGCTTCTGAGTTATATAAGAGTGAAGGAGTACCTCTAGTAGTTGTTGCTGGTAAGCAATATGGCTCTGGGAGTTCAAGAGATTGGGCTGCTAAAGTCACGGCATTATTAGGTATTAAAGCTGTATTAGCTGAGAGTTTCGAAAGGATTCACAGAAGTAACTTGGTAGCTATGGGAGTTTTACCAATCCAAATACCAGACTGGAGATCATTAGGTATAAAAGGTGATGAGGTTGTAAATATTTACGGTTTGAAGGAGTTAACGCCAAAGAAAAAGGTTAAGATTGAATTTAAATCTTCAAGTGGTGAAGTGAAAGTCATAGAAGGCTTAGTAAGAGTTGATACTAATGTTGAATTAGAATACGTACGTGAAGGTGGGGTTTTAAAGTATGTCATGAATAAATTATTATATGAAAGTTAGAATTAGAGGCATTTACGCTACAGCCCTAACAAAATTATTTTTAGATAATGGTTTTGAAATTGTTCAAGCCACTCCACAAATCTCTGAGCGTTTTTCTCTTCCTATTAAAGACGAACCCTCAGATGTTACAGTTAAAGACGGAAATGATAAGGGAGAATTAATTAGTATTGGAGAGGATATTTATTCATTTTTACGTAAAACTTTTCAGACTTCTTTTGTATGGAAATCACCAGTTAAACTCTATTCAGTAATTGAAACTAATAACTGTAAGTTTATGGACTATCAAGTTGAGCCTTGTTTAGATAAGGGATTAGTGGTTAAACCACCAACTGAGGGAAGAGTTATTTTATCATCTCCTAAAGCAGTCGGTAAATATTCTATGGTTTGGAGAGGAGATGGTAAAACATTCTTTTCAGAACATATAAGAGATAGAGAGGAAAAAACAAGACTTCTGTCTATAAGTATTCCATTTAATAAGAAAGGGTATAATGTAAAATGGAGGAGTAATGCTCCTTTTGCAAACAATATTGTTCTTAAAGAAGAATTGGAAAAATTAGCAATGAGGTTTGATAATGACGATTTTAGGCAACAAGGTGAAGATTTCATAAAAGTTACGGTGTCTTTAGAAGATAAAATTATGTTAGATGAAATCAGAAAAAAGGTATTACCCAATACTATTAAATTTCATCATATGTTAAAAATGTCTTTTTCGAATGAAGTTGATGAAATTGAGCAAACCTCTATGAATAATGAAGAATTGTTAGATAAACTCATTACTGAATATATGAAGATTGAACATATTAAACCAGATGGTAGAAAGTTTGAGCTAAAAGAAGGTAAGGTTATATATAAAGAGGTTAACTCAGACTATTATATCGTTAGATTAATGAGAGTCTTTTCAAGAGAAGGAATTTATGACGGGCTAAATGTTAAGAAAGAGGAAGGAGATTACGATATTGTTGAGTTTGATTCAAGAAAATGGTATCAGATCCACAGATATTATAATAAGGATGGTAAGTTGAAGGGGATTTATGTTAACATTTCCACACCGCCAGAATTACTCAGAGGTAAATTAAGGTATCTTGATTTAGAGGTTGATGTTGTTAAAGTAGGAGACGAAGTTAGGATCATTGATTTAGAGGAATTAGAAAAGAACAAAGATATCATAGGAGAGACAATGTATAAAAAAATATTTACCATAATAGAAGAAGTTAAAAAGATTCTTTAAAGTTTTTCTAATTCTTCTCTACTGATAGGAATAATTTTAACAACATTCTCATTCTCGTCATATATCACTCTAACTAAATCTCCTTCTCTTACTTTAACTTTTTGTCTTATTCTAGCTGGTATTGTAACCTGGAAATTTCTTGAGACCTTTACAATATCTTCAACTGGCATATTTACTTCCAGATAAATTATTATCTATTGGTTAAAAAACTTTTATATAATAATTATTCTGAAACTTTGCTCCTTCTATTTTTTACTTACGATCTTAACTTCTTTGTTGCCTCACTGGTAATAATCTTTTTAGTCTGTTCAACATTACCTAATCTTCTCGTTGTTTCAATACTTTGCTGAAGTCTTCTTGTAGTTTCCATTAGTTCAATTCTTCTAGTCTGTTCAGCTAATTGACTCATTTGCTGCAAAGTTCTAGTTGCTTCAGCTAAGTTATTTGAATTTACTTGAGTAACTAACTTATTCATTAATTCATAATATTGGTATTCATTAAGAATATCGTTGTTAATACCACTTAAAAATACTTGAGAATTAGAGGCTGGCGTTACTTGACTAACTGCTATAATGTTTTCTGTTCTATTGGTAGCTGGATCTTCATAAGTTACTCTTACATTTAATATATTTCCATTAAAGTTTGGTGGAATAGAGGTTTCACCAAATATTCTAACAACCCCTTCTATAGCTCCTAATTTAACTGGTGGTCCAGAATAGTTTAGTAATTTAATTGGTGATGGTGAGTTTATTTCTACTATAACATTTTTAGCACCTACTTGAGTAACAGCGGCTTGAGGCAAAGAATTAGCTATTTCCATTGGATCTTGAATATGGTTAAGAATACCGCCAGTTTTATCTGCTAAAATCTTAAGTAACTGCTCATTATAATCATCACCAATACCAAATGAGATTACTTTAAACCCATCTGGGAATTGAAGTTTTTCGTATGCGTCAGTATTTGTTAAATCGGTTGGATTACCGTCTGTTAATAAAATAATATAACCCGGCATCTCATGCTTTTTAGCTATTTGAATAGCGGTTGACAAGGCAGTATATAATACGGTGTTACCTTGAGCAGTTACACTAGAAATTGTCTCACCTACAGACCCTGAGGTATCTGCGAATTCAATTAAAGTATTTACTGTAGAAGAAAATGTAATAAATGTAATTTTATTTCCTGGAGGAATTTTATTTAATAACTGTAAGGCACCTTGTTTTGCCGTCTCTATCTTAATTCCAGCCATGGATCCAGAGGTATCTAATAAGATTATATAATGAAATCCAGTTGCAACAGATACTCGTTCTGGAACTAAAATTAATCTAAAAACTCCCCTAACTGGTGATGTAAAAGAATACTTATGACTAAACTCTAATCTAGCTGATATTGTCAAAAAAATCACCCAACTTTTATTCAGCCACAACTTTTACAATAGTCTGATTTCCAAGTTTTATTATCGTATTGGGACTAATTTTTTGTTTTCCTTTAACTGGTTGAAACAGTTTCCCATCATAAATATAAGTTCCATTTGTACTATTAAGATCCTCAATATAAAGTTCTCCTCCTTCAAGTGAAATTACTGCATGCCTTCTTGATACTTCCGGATCAGGAACTATAATAACATTCTCCGGACTTCTTCCAACTGAAATAGATGGAAATATATCAAAGCTTAGGGGTATCTTTTGATTAATTAATCCAGCATAAGGTGTTTGGATGAAGAGTAGATAATATTTTTGCGTTACTTGTTGAGCAGGAGGTACTATTTGGCCTGGTGGAGTTGTTGGTGGTGGAGGTGTAACAACTTGTTGTTGAATAGCTGGCGTTGAAACAGGTTGTTGTGGAGAAGGCGGCACTTGACCTACATCTGTCGGTGGTGGAGGTGTAACAACTTGTTGTTGGGCTTCAACTTGTGGGGATGGATTTTGTTGTAGTGATTGTTCATGTGGTGGTGGAGGTGGTGTTTGAGTTATTTGTTGTGGCGGAGTAGTTTGAGTTTCTGCAGGCTTTTGAGCACCACATTTAATACAAAAACTTGCATCATCAGCATTCTCATATCCACAAACGGGACATTTCCATGGCATACATAAAGTATTTTGTATAAAAGTATTTATAGTTTTACTCACGTAATATTCATAGTAGAAATGACTATAAGTCTAAAAATTAAATCCTCACACAGCTATGTTAGTATTGAAAAACCTACTCAAATTAGCCTTATAATTAGGATTGTTCCTGAGACTTTTGTTCAATTTACTGGTATTCACTATGTAATTCTTATTGATAATAGTCCTTCTATGCGTAAAGACAATAAGTTAGATGTTGCTATAGCTGCTGCAAATAAACTTTCTTATGAGATTCCACCCGGAAACTATATTTCAATTTATCTTTTCTCTAATGATTTAGAGAAAATTTATGAAGGTCCATCAGGTAATCCTATAGCTTTGCAAAATGTTAAGAAAGGATATACTACGAATTTACATAAAGCCCTAAGTAAAATTTTACAACAGTTAGCTTATGTTCAATTACCAGTTAAATTGATTATATTATCTGATGGTAAACCGACTGATAAGAGAAATGTAAAGGAGTATGAGGGACTTCAAGTACCCCCAAACGTTCAGATTATTTCGATCGGAATCGGAAGAGATTATAATGAAGTCATATTAAAAAGAATGGCCGACAAAGGTTCTGGAGTATATTATCATATAGAAGACCCCACTCAACTACCATCAGTATTTGCTCAACAAAAGGTTAGTGAAGTTGCTGGCTATAATTTTGTCTTAAATGTTCCACCAGGTTTTGAGGTTATTAACTATGAGGTTCCAGTAAATATTCCAATAATTGATAGGACTATATCGATTTATGCAATTGGAACAATACCTCCTGGAACTCAGCCAGTTCAACTATTATTTACTGGAAGTTATTACGATCCAGCTAAAAGGATTAACGTTACTATTAATGAGCAACTAATTATACCAAGAGGTAATGAGGTTCAAGTTACACAAGGTGTAAATCAAGGTATTTTATCTGAGGTCAGATACTATAGCCTGCTTAAACAATATAGTAACGCTATAGCTAGTGGGAGTAAAGATGCTACTGTGATAGCACAAGAGCTTAAAGTAGCAGCAGAGCAAACAAGAAGGGAAGATTTAATAGAAGAAACTAGAAGGCTTACTGGTGATTCAAAGACAGATTTATCTGAAGTTACGAGAACTATGAGAAAAAGTTAAAAGGAAATATGATTGATTTTTGTGTGGTATGATCAAATTAACGTTCTTTCATGATGTGATTTGTCCTTTCTGTTTCGTTATGTCTAAAAGACTTAAAAATGTAGTAAGAGAATTTAAGGGAGAAGTTATTGTTAAGCATAAGGCATTCTCTATCATTTCATCACTAGAGGACTTGAAGGAAATAGCTCCTACAATAGAAGATGCTAGAAAAGTATTTCTTAATGAATTTCAAATAGTGAAAAAATATTTTCCAGACTACGATCCAGAGAAAGTTATTAGTAAGGGTAAAATAGGTTATGTGTGGTCAATTCCACCTTTGATGGCATGTAAGGCTGCAGAATTTCAAAAGGGCGATGAAGGTCATTGGGAATACTTTGATAAAGCTCAAGATAAGTTCTTCCTAGAGGGAGAAGATGTTACACAAGATGAGGTTCTTATTAAAATCGCAGAAGAAGTTGGATTAGATGTGGAACAGTTTAAGAGGGACTTTAAATCTAAAAAAGCAAAGTTAGCTGTAATAGAAGATGAAGAAGAAGCTAAAGCTATGGGTATTCACGGTGTTCCAGCTATTTTAATTAATGACGTCTGGCTTGTGAGAGGTGTTCAATCAGAAGATTTCTTAAGACAAACAATTGAAGACATATTAGAGCACGGCGAACCGAAAAATGTAAAGCTAAAAGCTTTTTGGGAGAGAGAATAAAGTATTACACATGAAAGCTGTAAAAAACTACATGTCAAGTCCAGTATTTCAAGTTGAAGCAAATACGTCTATACAAGAAGTATGTAGGCTAATGATGGAAAGAGGAGTAGGTTCAGTAATAGTCACTGAAAATGGTGAACCTAAGGGTATTTTTACAGATAGAGATGCTGTAAGAGCGTTTTCAATGGGTTTAAACCCCACGGATGAAGTTAGGTTAGCCTCTACAATGAGTAATTTAATAACTGTAGATGAAGATACCGATGTTTTTGTAGCAATAGATATAATGACTAAAAATAAGATCAGGCATTTACCAGTAAAAGACAAGGAAGGGAAAATTATAGGGATGTTTGCAATAACAGATATCTCTAAAGCACTTCATGATGTATTCCCATAAGAAATATATAGGGATATAAATATATAGGAGTAGAACTATTTTTTCAATGTGAAATACTTGGAGCTATTGCCTAGTGATGCAAAAACACTAAAACAAAGCCTTAGTGCAATATATCATAATGATGGAAAAAAAGAGGAAATAGACCTAAGTTATAGCAAAATCTCCCAAATAACAAGTGATAATTATGATTTCATTTTTTCCCATAAATTACTTAATGGTGAGGCTTTAATTTTAAAGAACATAACTAGCTTTCTGATTATTGATACAGGGTTTTTTAGATACATAAGAAGTAAAAAATTGAACTTGAACTTAAAGGGAAAAACTCTTCAGATAGGTTCTCCGTTAATAAATGCCACGGTCACAGTTAGTAATGATTCAGCATATTTTTACGTTGATAACCTAGTGAATTCTGTTTACCCTCTTCCCTTTAGAGATAACTCTTTCGATAACGTGATTATTTCTGAGATCTTAGATTATGATATTATTAGAGAAGCATCAAGGGTCTTAAAGAATAATGGCAAGGGCTATTTAATTATTAATGCCTTTGATGGAGTTAGACCAGTAGAAGGTATAAGAGTCCTTTCAATCAGGTTTAATATTAAATTTGTAAGAGAGTTGGAAGGATTTTGGATAATTGAAGGCACAAAAAAGAATTAATACGAAAATAACTATATCAACTTATGAGTAAACTAATAAGCCTTGAAGAAGGCATAAAGCTAATTAAAGAAGGAGAAACAATTACCATAAGCGGTATGTCATTTCATAGGAATCCTATGGGGTTTATATACGAATTGGTGAAAAGTGGTGTTAAAAATTTAGGTTTCGTTGATAGAGAACCAGGTTTCGGTCTTGAAATACTTCTTAAATATGGAGTAGTAAGGAGAGTTAGGGCCCCAATGGTTACTTTAGAATGGTTTGGAATACCCCCGTATTTTAGAAGGAAAGTCGAACAAGGAGAGATTGAATATTTGGAAGATACTTGTGGAGCCTTTATAGCCGGAATAAGAGCAGGCGCTTTTGGAGTCCCTTTTATGCCAGTTAAAGGAATAATAGGTTCGGATTTAGTAAAATTACATGAAAAAGTTGGTAGTTGGAAAGTAATTGAAGACCCATTTACTAATGAGAAAATCGTCCTAGTTAAAGCAATAATTCCAGATGTTGCCATAATTCATGTTCATAAGGCTGATGAAGAAGGAAATGCTGAGATTTTAGGCCCATTATATGAGGACGAATACAAGGCTAAAGCCGCAAAGAAAGTAATAATAACTGCTGAAGAGATAGTACCTAAATCTTATTTTTATGGAAAAAGACCAACAATAAACGCTGAATATGTTACAGCAGTAATTCATTTACCTAGAGGTGCGGAACCAACAAGTATGTTTGGATTATATGATGTTAATTGGGAAAAGATAATTGAGGAACTACAGCCAATTGGTTAAGAGAGCGGAAAGGCTTTAACTCTATAAGAACTCATAATCCTTCTAAAGCCGACCTAAGATTATAGGGATCAACTTTATTTATAAAATTCAAATCTTCCTGAGTAACTTCTACTTTTCCTACATTTTCACATATAATATCGAAATCCGTATTATCTTTTATTACATTACAATTACTCCACGGATATACATGAGTTACAATCCATCTTTTAAACCCTCTATCATATTTCATTATACCTAAGTTAGTTACTAGAAAAACATTATTATTCGAATATTTAGCGGTACCTGTGATAAAATCAACTTTCTTTACTAGTGAACGTTTTGAATGTTTTAGATTCCAAAGTATCACTTTTTTTGCTAAAGGCATTAGATATGCTGTTGCTGCACCTCCTGTAAGTCTAACTTTTGGTTTTTCATAACTTCCAATAACTGAAAGATTTACGTTTGTTTCTTCATCTATTTGTACTGGTCCTAGAAACATTACGTCTAATAAACCTTTTTGAAATAAATCAAACGAATCAGCAGTTATCATTACTGGGGCTTCTTCAGAATAAAATGGATTACCAGTAGAAGGGGAAATGGAAACGCTTTTTGGGTTATCAGCTTCTGCAACTCCCAAAATCCTTATTTTCTTATTGTAAACATCTCGAGCTAGAAAAGCACCAAGAATTGCTGGAATAGAATTTAATCCTATGTATACTTTTTCTCCATCCTCTAAAAGTAACGAAATAGCTTTACTTACATGTTCAATTATCATGGGAAAATATAAACCTACACTAGTTTTAATTTTTTATTACCTTGCGAAAGTGTTCAAGGGATATTCTTACGGTTAGGTTTGTTAAAGGCTTAACATATATTGTATCTTAAACACTAGGTTTTTATTTTCAACATCTAACTATATCATATGAAGGTTTATAAATATGGGGACTATTATTTCGGTGGAGTAAGCCACGTTGTACCAGGTTATTTTCAAGATGTAGTATTTGTGTATAAAAATGGAAATAATTGGACTTCAATTAGTGCAGAAAGATTTAAAACAAATGATTCAAATTTAAATTTAATAAAAGAAAAAATTAAATATGCTACGCATGAGGATGATCTAATAAAGGCTGTTAATGAATTAAGAAAAATAGGTATTACGATTGAGGAGGTAAATAAACCACCTTTCCCAGAAAAATTACTTGAGGGAAAGAAAAAGATACAAGCAGAATTCGATTAATCAGCCCCTGGTTCGTCATCAATATTCAGCCCCGCAGAGTTTCCTCATTATTTAAATATAACCGATTCTACTTTTAAATTCATGTATAGTTTATTTAGGCAAGGTACACAAAAAGAAAGTGGAGAAGATGTATTAAGATCTAATATATTAGCTGTAAGAACCCTATCAGAAATGCTAAAAAGTAGCTTAGGTCCTAGAGGACTAGATAAAATGCTTATAAGCTCAACAAACGATGTAACAGTAACAAATGATGGAGTTACAATAGTTAAAGAAATGGATGTACAGCACCCAGCAGCAAAATTAGTTGTTGAAGCAGCAAAAGCTCAAGATACTCAAGTAGGAGACGGAACAACATCTGCTGTAGTATTAACTGGTTTCTTACTCGAACAGGCTGAGAAACTTTTAGATCAAAAAGTCCATCCAACAATTATTATTGAAGGATATAAAAGAGCTTCAGATATAATTCTTAATCATAGTAAAGAAGTTGCAATAAAAATAAACACTTCAGATAAAGATTATTTAAGAAAAGTTACTTATACTTCATTATCAAGTAAATTCTTCTCTGGTGAATCTACACTTAACAAAATCATAGATATTTCAATAGACGCTGTAGTTTCTATAGCTAAAAAACAAGACTCGTCTTATAACATAGATCTTTCTGATATAAAATTTGTAAAGAAAAGAGGAGAGAGCGTAGATGAAACAGAACTTATAAGAGGTTTTGTCCTAGACAAAGAAGTCGCTCATGAAGGTATGCCAAAAAGAATAGAAAAAGCTAAGATAGCTATAATTGATTTTCCACTAGAAGTTGAAAAACCAGAAATATCTGCAAAAATGAGCTTTACATCACCAGATCAGATAAGAGAGGCATTAGAAGAGCAATCAAAATATGTTAAGTCCTTAGTAGATGCTTTAGTGAATGCTGGGGCAAACGTTATTGTTTCTCAAAAAGGTATGGATGATATAGCCTCTTACTTTATGGCTAAAAAGAGAATTATAGGGATTAAGAATGTGAGCAGAAGTGATTTAGAGAAACTAGCAAAATCTGTTGGGGCAAAAATAATTACAACAATAAAAGATGTTTCACCCGACGATTTAGGATATGCTGAGGTGGTTGAAGAGAGAAAAATAGGAAATTCAAAGGCAGTATTCTTTGAAGGTGCAAAGCAGGGAGATGCTGTAACAATATTAATTAGAGGGTCTAGTGATATTGTTATGGATGAGCTAGAGAGAAGTTTTCAAGATTCATTGAATACTGTAAAGAATGTTCTACAATATCCTTACGTGGTGGCTGGTGGAGGAGCGTTTGAGATGGAGATGGCATTAAAGTTGAGAGAAGAGGCGAGAAAAATTGGAGGTAAAGAACAACTAGCCGTTGAGGCTTATGCTGATGCATTAGAGGAATTTGCTATAACATTAGCTGAGACAGCTGGTTTAGATAGTGTAGATGCTTTAGTTCAACTGAGGAATTTACATAGTAAAGGTTTAAGAAATGCTGGAATTAATGTAGAGAGTGGTAAAGTTGAGGAGGATATGGCTAAAATTGGTGTTCTTGATCCATTAATAGTAAAAGAGCAAGTTATAAAGAGTTCAACTGAAGCAGCAACTGCTATCTTAAAAATTGATGATTATATTGCAGCTGCTCCAGCAAAACCACAACCACAGCAAGGCGGAGAAGGCGGTGGAATGATGCCTGGAATGATGGGTTAAAAGATAGGATTTCTTTTCCATCCTTTATGAGAATATCCTTCTCCTTTAAATCTCTCTTCTTCCCAAACGTTTCCTCTCTCATGATAACCTCTTTCTTCCCAAAATCCATCCACATAATCTTTTACAAATTCTATTTCAGTTAACCATTTAGCACTTTTCCAACCATATAAATGAGGAATAAATGGTCTTGCCGGAAATCCGGCTTTAATATCTAATGGTTTTCCATTCATTTTTAAAGCTATTATAGTATCTTCATGTAATGCATCTTCAATAGGAATTGTAGCAGTATATCCATCTAATGAATAGAAAATTACCCATTTTGCCTCATTTTTAACTTTGGCCATTTCAGCTAATCTCTTTAGTTTAATTCCTTCCCATTCAACATCAGCAACACTCCAACCAGTTACACAGTGGAAATCTTTAGTATACTTAGTGTCAATCATGTTAAGTAGCTGCTCATATGTAAATTCTATCGGATTCTCAACTAGCCCAGAGATTTTAAGCCTATATTTCTGAATATCAACATGAGGAACTCCCAGGGCTGCGTAATAAATAAACTTTTTCACATAATGTTGATTTGGAGGGGACTGTCTTTGCATAAGATTAGTTATCTTTAACAGTATTTAAAGAAATATTAGAAAAATTAGAACGATGCTGAAGCCCTATATTTAGCCATAGTCTGTGCTTTACTATAACAATTTATTAAATATTTTGCAGTAGCACTCCATCTAAAATTCTCCTCAACCCTTCTAATTCCGTTTTGTCTAGCTTTATTCCATAAGTCTATATCGTCTGTCTTTAAAATAAGGTCATCCATATATAAATAATTCTTATTTTTAGTCTCACTACTCATAGATAGAGCTAATGATGTAAGTATACCCCTATACAATTCCCAGATGTTTTCTGGTTCTATAATAAATCCTGTTCCATTATTTATATCGCTCCTTAAATCTATAATAGACTCTCTAAGGCCGCCAACGGCATAGGCAACAACTGGAGTGCCAACAGCCATAGCTTCAAGAGCTACTATTCCAAAAGGTTCCCATCTTGAGGGGACTACAAATACTGATGCCGCATAGTAAAATAATTTGTAGATATCCCTGGGCATGGAATAAGACGCGATGATCCTAACGTTACCACCAATTTCGGAAGCCTTATTTATCAAATCATAGAGTAAGCCATAATCACCTGAAGGTAGACCTAAAATTACTAATCTAGCATTTGGTATTTTATTAACTACCTCTCTAAAAGCTCTTATAAGTAAGTCAACTCCTTTCTGATACACAAGTCTTCCAGCAAATAAGACAAGAGGACCATCATCTAATCTTGTGTATGTCCAATCATCCTTTATTCCAATCCTAAACCTATTATTCCATAAAATGTTTCCAGTAGTATAATCCTCTGGAATTAATCTTAAATTCTCTAGCATATTATATAATCTTCTCCTTACTTCAACTCTGTCCTCTGTACTGAAAATCTTTCTTGCGTAATTTTTAACTTCATTAATACTCCAATCAGTTCCGTTATAAGTTACACAACTTTTATTCTCTATCCAGTTTCCTATAAAATTATAAACGTCGTATGTAAGATAACTTTTACTTACTGTAGTTACTACATCAGCTTCCCATGCTCCAAATTTCTCTATCAATCCTTGTGACAACTCATCCCATACCTGTCTTGTGGTATATAATTTATGGGAAACAACTTGCCAGATATAATGGGGGCAATTGCTTAATCCAGCCCAATCTTCTGAAGCGTAATGCCAAGGAGCTCCAACTTTGTTAAGTAAATGTATAGTAAACACTAATGGAACTACAATTTTCCTAGTCTCAAAAGTTTGTTTTGCCATTACTCCAGCTAGTACAGCATGCCAATCATGAGCATGAATTACCGAAGGTATATTACCCGGAATAGAAAAGACAGAATATGCTTCAACTCCCCTAGCTAATAATGCTGATTTTTCCATTATATTATCATAAACGTTCCAACTGTCAATTAACACTCCAGTATTATAATCAAGTCCTTTAACTAAAATCACATTAAATCCGTCTAATCTCCCTTCTTCAAAACCTAAAGCGTAAGGATATCTCTTTCCGTCCATTCCAATTCTATCTCCATATGCTGTTAAAGAAAGTTCTCTTAGCTTTAACGCTGACCTATATTGGTCATTTAAGTGTCGACCATGACTAGGCATTATTACGGTTACGTTTATTCCTTGTTCAGCCAATCCTTTAGCCATATTGTAAACGGCATTCCCCAATCCACCAACACTAGCAACATTTGATAATTCTACTGTTATCATCCAAATACTCTTTATTTCTTCTGGAAACCAAATTGCTTCTATTCTTTTCATTTCAGCCACTCTTTTAAATATTTTTCATAACCTTTAAACTCATGAGCCCTATTTATAATTTCCTTAAACTGATTTTCATTCCATGCTTCACTACTTCTTTTACCATTTTTATAAAATATGAACGGTTCATTGTTAATGTTTAAAAGTTTAAGAAGCTCATCTTGAAACATTGTAATTGCGTAAAATTCGTTAATGAATGCATCTATTGGAGAATTAAAAGAACTAAAATAAGAATGAACTTCAGCTGGACCACCACTTCCTAAAAACATGTAATAATAATGATCACTAGTTGTAAAATACCTCCATGCTTTGAGATACTCCCCGCCAGCTTCTTTTGCTAACATTTCAGTTCTTCTTACCATTTCATCATAAGCCCATTGCATTATATTTCCTAACCAACTACTTTCATCTTTATTAATGTCTGCCCAAGAAACTGTGGAATCAATCACTATCTCATCATAATATTCCTTATAAACTTCTCTTGGTAATTTAAATTCTACACCTCTCCTATGAAGTTCTCTCGGTAACCATCTTAAGAAGTCAAGGATACCACTTTCTGGCCAATGATGTTCACCAAAGGTTTCGTAATCAACGAAGATTAATCCTATTTCTCCTTCAGACCATGATACCCAGTCAGCGAATTTTGAAGCAGTTAAGGGGTATTGGTCCCATTTTGGATTAGAAAATCTAAAGGCTATATCATCGCTTAATCTATAATTCCTTAAAAGTAAAGAAAGTTTTGTGTCTCTTATTCTATATACTCTATTTGGACTCTTTCCCTTTAATAGACTCTCTTTACCTTCAGTTATTACAGCTTTAAATCCTAACTTTTCAATTTCCTTCACTATCCTAGGAGTTAGAAGTAATTCTGTGTTTTCAAAGGTAACAGGCTCTTGCCCAAAATAATCCCTAATTAAATTTTTATGCATTTCAACTTGTTCTTTCCATTCAGTTAGATCTTCCCAAAGAGATGTGATAGAGTGATAATATGTTTGGGATAAAAATTCAACTTTATGTGTGTAAGATAATTGCTGAAATAACTCTAAGACGTCTTTACCCCACTTCTCAGCTTGTTCTATGAAAGTTCCAGATAAGGAAAAAAAGAATTTGAAATCGTAACCTTCACTTTCCCCATTTTCAATCTCTTCAAGAAGAATTCTAGTTGCTGGAATATAGCATTTGTTTTTAACCCTCTCAAAAATCTCCCTATTTAAGTTATCATCAAAATACTTTATTAACGGACCTCCTCTAATAACCGGATCCCAAAAGTAGTTTCTTCGTATCCTAAATGGTTGATGAACTTCAAATCCTATAATCAGTCTTCTCATACTATATTCTTTATAAGTAATGAATTATTAAATTTACATAATGGCATGGAAACTAGAAGATATAAAAGTTATAATCCCTATAGGCGGTGAAGCAACAAGATTGAGACCATTAACTGTAGAAACATCAAAAGCTGCGGTAAGGCTTTTGAATAGACCGTTAATAGAATACACTATTTTAGAATTAGCAAGACAAGGGATAAAGGAGTTTATTTTTGGAGTAAAAGGATATGTTAATTATAGGTCTTTATTTGATCTATATAAAGAAGGTATAGGATTTTCAGCAAGGTATCATATAAAGCCGAGAGTTCACTTCAAATATATTCCAAGAGCTGAGACTGTTGGAAATGCGCATGCTGTTAAAATTGCTGTAGAATATTATGATGTAAAGGAACCGTTTCTTGTAGTTCAAGGGGATAATCTCTTTAGACTTGATGTTAAGAAAGTTCTTGAGTATCATGAGGAAAAGAAGGCTTTTATGACTATAGTTTTAAAGAAAGTTGAGAATGTCGAAGAGTTTGGTGTAGCAGAGTTAGATAATGATATGAAAATAAAGAGGTTTGTTGAGAAACCAAAAAGAAAAGAAGAAGCACCTTCAGATTTGGCAAATACGGGAATTTACGTAATTAGCCCAGAGATACGTGATGTATTTAAGAGTGAAGAAGTAGAGGAAATGTTAAAATTAGGTAAGATGGATTTCGGCAAGGATATAATACCCTACCTTATTAAGAAGGGGTATCCAGTTTATGGATACATCACAGAGAATTTATGGTTTGATGTTGGTACACCAGATAGATATTTGGAAGCAATGCTAACATTACTAAAGACTCTCTCTGACGAGGATATGCAAGGGCTGAGGATTGATGCTAATAGAAGGATTTTCGTTCAAGGAACCAGTCCGGACTCAAGAAAGAGAAGGATAATCATAAAGAGAATGTACAGAAAAGGGGATTTAAAACTAGAGGGCGATATACTTATTGGAAGGCATTGTCAAATTGGTAGTGGGACTTATATTGAGGAATCTGCAATAGATAACTTTACAATAATAGGGAAAGGTGTTAAAATTGTGAGAAGTTCTATAATGGATAGAGTATATATAGGAGATAATGCGATAATTGAAAATTCTATAATTGGTAGACATGTTGAGATAAGATCCACTTCTTCAAAACCTACTAAGATAATTAATAGTGTCATTGCTGATGATGCTGTAATAGGAGAGGGCAGTGAAATTACTAATTCAAAAATCTATCCTCATAAACTTATAAATTCTGAGAGTAAGATATACGATACGATATTAACATGAGATATCTCAATATAGGAAATGGCAGAATATTAGTCAATATTGATGAATTTGGCAGATTAACAGATCTTTATTTTCCATATGTTGGAATGGAAAATCAAAGTGCCGGTAAACCGATTAGATATTATTTCTTTGATGGAAAAAACATATATGAGGATACTAAGTGGAAAGTTACCGTAAACTATATGCAAGACGTAAATATAGCCGAGATAAGAGCTGATATAAATGAGACTATTTCTTTAGTGTTTTATGATTTTACAGATCTTCATGATCCGCTTTATTACAGAATCATTAAGATTTTGAATAAAGGGAATGAAGAAATAAAGGGGAAACTCATATTTCTTATAGATCTAGATTTATATTCAAGTTCGTTTGGTGATACTGCATTTTTTGATCCTCAAACTTCTTCAATAATACACTATAAATCTAAAAGATATGTAGGTGCGAAGCTTTTTGGAATAATGAAGGAACTAAGTGAGTACACGATAGGAAAAGACGAGGTTTATTATGATGTACAGGATGGAAGACTTAGTATGAAACCAATTGATAATGGAAATGTACAATTCGCAATGGCTGTAGATTTAGATTTGCTTCCAAAAGGTACAGATAAAGCTTACTTCGTCTTAGCCTTTGAAAGGAAATTATCTGATTTGAGAAAACTTCTTTCAAGGATTTCTCCTACATCGGTTGAGACAACTTTTACAAGCAATTATATGTTTTGGCAAAATTGGATAAGGAGGGCTAAGAAGATTGATGATAAGAAAGTAGAAAAATTGTATAAGATAAGTTTACTCGTTATAAAAAATCATATGGATTTCAATGGTTCGATTATAGCTTCTTCTGACTATAGTTTTGTTGGACTATATGGCGACTCATATAATTATTGTTGGCCTAGAGATAGTGCAATTTCAGCTCACGCATTAGATATTTCAGGTTACGGTGATATTGCAATGAAGCATTATCAATTTATTTCAGAAGTCGTCACAGAAGAGGGTTTTTTGTATCATAAATACAATCCAGATAAGACGTTAGCTAGCTCATGGCATCCATGGATTTTTAGAGGTAAGCAAATTTATCCAATTCAAGAAGATGAAACAGCATTACAAGTATGGGCTATTGCCAATCACTATCAAATATACAAAGACATTGATGAACTTATAGATATTTTTAGAAATTTTTTAAGACCAGCGATAAGGTTCCTCATGAGATATGTAGAAGATGGCTTACCCAAACCGAGTTTTGATTTATGGGAAGAAAGATATGGAATTCACATTTATACAGTATCAACTGTTTATGGAGCTCTAGTCTCGGCTTCTGAATTAGTAAGGGATATTGGAGATGAAGTGTTAGCATCTGACATGTTAGATGTTGCTGAATATATGAAGGAAGAAGCGTTAAGAAGAATGGTGCATAATGGTAGATTTATAAGAAGAATTGATGAGAACGGAAACAAAGATCTTGTTATAGATGCTAGTATGTATTCTCCTTACTTTTTCGGAATGGTTGACGTAAGGGATCCTATTATGATTAACACAATAAGAGCTATTGAAAATTCAATAAAGGTAAGTGGCGGTATCGCAAGGTACGAGAATGATATGTACAAAAGAGTAAAGAGTCAGCCTAATCCCTGGATAATTACTACATTATGGTTAGCTGAGTATTATTTAGACCTAGGACAAAGAGAAAAAGCATTAGAGTACATTAATTGGGTTATGAGCAGAGCTTTACCTAGTGGATTATTACCAGAACAAGTTGATCCAGAAAATTTTACATCTACTTCTGTCGTTCCTCTAGTGTGGTCGCATGCAGAATTTATAATTGCAGTAGATAAGTTAATATCCAGACAAGTAGAAATGAATACCTAATGATTGATCCCGAGGAATGCGAGTACCACGAATGGATACTGCCTTTTAAAACTGGAGGGTATGCATCATCTACAATTTGCGGGATAAATAGTAGAACTTATCATGGATTTCTAATAGTTCCATTAAATCAGCCTCACAAGAGATATTTAGTTCTTTCGAAATTTGAGGACTTTGTAACAATTGATAATGAGGAATATCCGATAAATACTAATAGATACTTTGACGTATATTACCCAGAAGGATATAAGTATTTGGAAAACTTTAAGTGGGAGAAAAATTATGTTAAATGGGTTTATGAATATGGTAAAGTTACCCTTGAAAAGGTTCTAGTAGCTCATGAGTATGAGAATGCTGTTACAATAAAATATAAAGCTGATAAAGGAGAATTAAAGATTTGCCCATTAATAACATTTAGAAGTCATCATTTAGTCACGGAAAAAGGAATGTACTTTGATTCAGTTATAGAGGGAAACAAAATAGAGATATTAAAGGATAATATGCCAATATTACATTTTTACATAGAATCAACTAAGACTAGAATAGAACTAACAGGGTATTGGTACTATAATTTCTTTTATAGACTTGATTATGAAAGAGGTTCTAACTACAAGGAAGATTTATTTAATCCTTTCTGTATTTATACTGGTAATGAAGCTACGATTACCGTGTATTATGATAAATCTACAAATGTAAATATTGAAAATTCCCCAGGTGATTTATTGAGACTCTTATCAATATCATCAACGGACTTTGTAGTAAAGGGAAAGACTGGATGGAGTATAATTGCTGGCTATCATTGGTTTGACGAATGGGGTAGAGATACTTTCATTTCAATGGAGGGTTTACTTTTACTTAACAGACTATTTAATCAAGCTAAAGATATTATTTTACGTTATTTAGACTATGAGAATAAGGGACTTTTACCTAATCATATTACGGCTAATGGAGAACCTATTTACGTTGGTGTTGACGTAAGCTTATGGGCTATAAATTCCATCTATTCATATTATCTATATAGTAAAGATAAGGAATTTATTAGAAAAATATATCCCAAATTACAAGATATTGTTGAAAATTACGCAAAAGGGAATGGAGTAGTATACATTAAAGAGGGTTTGCTATTTCATCGCGGAGCACCGAGAACCTGGATGGATGCATCTTATGATAGTCATGTTGTCACTCCTAGAGAAGGTGCAGCTGTTGAAATAAACGCTTTATGGTATAATGCATTAATGATTATGGATTTCTTCGCTAACATTGTAGATGATAAGAATAGTATGTATAAAGAGCTAGCTGAGAAGACAAAGGCTAGCTTCAATGAAAAATTCATCTCTAGTTGGGGTGCGTATGATTATTTAGATCCATATTTAATTCCAGATAAATCAATAAGACCTAATCAGCTATTTGCCTTATCTTTGCCATTCAATATAATGACTGAGGACATAGGAAAAATTATGTTAATAACTATAGAGAATGAGCTATTGAGACCTTTTGGGTTAAGTACCTTATCCAGAAGAGATCCCAAATATAAGCCCACATATAGAGGAGATAGGAAGAGCCGGGATGAGGCCTATCATAATGGCCCTATATGGCCTTGGTTAATTGGTGCATACGTAGATGCCAAATTAAAAGTTGAAAGTGACGTAATTAAGAATAAGCTCATTTTAGATGTAATTAAACCTCTGTTAGAGTATGCAAAAAAGAACAGAGGATTCATTCCAGAATTATATGAGGATGTTCCTCCATATTTACCAGCTGGATGCATAGCACAAGCATGGAGTGTTGCTGAAGTATATAGAGCAATAAATAAGCTTCTCTCTCTTTAAAGAATAAGCATTTCTAAAGATTTATATTGTTTAAACTACACTTTAGAAATGATGCTAGTAAAAACCCTCATGATTACAAATCCCCCTACAGTTTCTGTTAGTAGTAAATTATTAGAAGCATTTAAGAAAGTTAATGAAAAAGGAATAGGAAGAGTTATTGTTGAGGATAATGAAATTAGGGGTATAATTTCAACTAGGGATTTACTAAACTATGTGGTAGAAAGATGCGAAAAAGGGTGTGATAGAGGAGATATTTTTGCTTTGGTTGATAAGGATGTTAAATATGTCATGACACCTAATCCAGTATATGTTTATGAAAATGACGATGTATTAGACGCTCTAACACTTATGGTTGCAAGGAATTTTGGATCTTTACCTGTAGTAAACGAAATGAAAAAAGTAACTGGAATAGTTACAGAAAGGGAAATGCTTTTAATTTTCCAGGATTTGGATCAGCTTTTTTCAGTAAAGAAATTTATGACTAAAAGAGTAACGAGTGTATACGAGGATGTTTCCGTATTTGATGCAACTAAGTTAATGATTAAAAGAGGATTTAGAAGATTGCCAGTAATTAACGAGAGTGGTGAAGTTGTTGGAATAATAACTGCTGCAGATTCACTAAAACTACTAACAAAAACTATATTGAAGAATGAACCAGAAATGTTCTTTAATAAAAAAGTTAAAGAAGTAGCTACAAATGAGATATATAGTATTGATCCAGAAAAATCTATTAACGAGGCAGCAGCTACTATGCTTATGAAAAAGATTGGTTCATTACTAATCCTAGATTCAAAAAACAGACCACTTGGAATTATTACTGAGAGAGATTTAATTATTGCTTTACATTATCAGCTTCATTTAAAAACAAGTTAACTATATATTCTATCATATTTAAAATTATAAATGATGAGAGTAGAAAAAGAAATTAAAACAAATCAAGATATAGACGTGGTCATGACTATATTTTCTGATCCGACTTTTACTATCCCACAAATTTTCCCGGGAGTTTCTTCAGTCAGATGTGCTGAACCAGAAATCTTTGAAGCAGAGGGAAAATTCCTAGCATTTTCATATAAGGTAAAAGGAAGAGTTTATAAAGGTGTTGATGAGGTTAGAATAATTTATGATAGTGATAGAGGGAATGGTATTCTTTATATAAGAAAGAAAGATAACAATATATTACAGATAATTTTAGAACATGATAATAACCTTACAGCATTTTTAGGAAAGCGTTATGTTTCCTCAAACTTAGACAGATTAGCTGAGAATATAGATGAAATTATCAGATTAGAGAGGATTAAACGTAAAATTTAGTTTTACTAATTTCTCATATGGAGACTGTATTTACAGAGAAAGCCCCAAAACCTGTTGGACCCTATTCTCAAGCTATTAAGGTAGGAAATGCACTCTATGTATCCGGTCAAATACCTATAGATCCTAAAACTAACGAAGTTGTAAAAGGAGACATAAAAGTACAGACAAAACAAGTACTTGATAATATTAAAGAAATTGTTAAAGCTGCGGGCTTCTCATTATCAGACGTGGTTATGGCTTTTGTATTTTTGAAAGATATGAACATGTTTAATGATTTTAATTCTGTTTATGCTGAATATTTTAAAGATAAGCCTCCAGCAAGAGTTACAGTAGAAGTTTCAAGGTTACCAAAAGACGTTTTAATAGAAATTGCGGTTATATGCTCGAAAGGTTAAGAAAAAATCTTTTTTAATAGTTTTTCTGTATGGGGACATTCATGTGGATCTTTATGACTACCGTGCTCAATGCAAGCCGCCGAAATTGGTATTCCTTCAAATAACAAGATCGCTGCATCTTCGTCTTCAACTATCTTGTAAAACGCCCCATCAAAACTTATTCTAAATTGCTGTATCTCTGCCATATTTTCACCCTCACTCTCTGTTATTTATTTAATAAAATAGAAGATCTTCTCTTATAAACTTTTCCCTTATATTTTTATCTCCTCTTTATCAGAAATAGGTAAGTTATAATTGTATTTGTTAATCATTCTCAGTTCCCTACTCAGCTCCTCTAAAGTTATTTCTCCCCTAAGACCTCTCTCTATAAGATCCCTAAACTCCTCCGGTATCTGGTCAAGCCTCGGTTCTGCTAAATAGAAGTCTTTTAATGCTATTTCTCTCTTAGATGGATCAGTAACTGCCTCTTCTAATTCTCTCTCTAACCATTCCGAGAAGGGAAAGTTATTTGTTAGCGATACATAAAGTGATACTGTGAAAGAGTAAACGTCGAAGTTATATTCCGCTCTCCCTCCAAATCTTTGCAGGGGATGTGCATAGTAAGGAGTATAATGAATGACCGGAACACCAACTTTAACAGCTGATCCTAAATCAGAGAGTTTTGGAACTACTTCTTCATTAAGTAAAGCTTCTAATGCTTCTTCCCCATATTTAGGTAACTTTCTGTTAAATAATATATTAGACGGTTTAATGTCACAGTGTACATAACCGTTTTTATGAATGTGAATTATTGCATCAGCTAATTTACTATATATTACTGAAACAATTTGAGGCCATTTACTTGAATGACGTAATGTCGAATATTCTTGATTAACAAGAATCTCTCTTAAATCACCACCCTCCATATACTCCATTACTACCGCAGGAGGTGAAGAATAGTAGTCCGAGAAGTTTTCATCTACAAAACTAGCCATGATTTTGACCAAATATTTTGATCCCTTAGAAATCTCTTGCATCTTTGCTATTTCGTAAAGTAATTCATCATATCTAAACTCTTTTTTAATAACTTTCATAGCGAATTTTTTCATGTTCTTCTCTACTAATAATACGAACCCCATTCCACCAGTTCCTATAACCTTTTCCACCTTATACCCATAAAGCACATAACCAACCCATGAATTCGGATCAAAATCTTCAGTTGGTGTATACAATTCATAAGGTTTAACTTTATTACATGCCTCTACTACTCCCTCCCTACATGCAAACAAGAACTCTTTTTGTGCATTAGATGGTGCATTTAGTTTCTCTAAAGCCAAACCCTTAAGATATGCACTCTGAGCGTTTCTCCTTATTTTTTCTGCTTCTTCAATTAGGTCAAGTGCTTTCTTATGCTCACCGGCTAAAATGTAAGCATGAGCTAATGTTAACATATTGCTAAAATCTCTCCTTCTCTTTAATGCCTCTTCAAAATACTTTACAGCCTCCTTATAGTTCTTTTTGCCCAAGAAGTACCAGCCAAGTTTTAGTGCTGGTGCATCATATGTTGGGAGAACTGATAAGGCTTCAAACAATAATTTTACATTCCCTTGAATTTCGAATTCGTCAATCAGTTTGTTAGCCTTATCCCTTAATTTTTTCTCTAATTCTCTATATTTTATCTCAGAAAAGAATGAATAAATTTTTAGTGCCTCAAGTTCTTCACCAATTTTTTCGAAACATTCAGCTACAGCTAAAGATTCTTCGGGATATCTTTGGTCTAGCTGTTTGTAATGGCTAATTGCTTCTTCACATTTACCTAGTCTCGCAAGACTTATAATCGCCCTTCTCTTTACTTCCTCATTATCATGATAATTCTTTAACATATACTGGATTAAATCATAACTTATATCCATTAAATCCATCAAAGACCTAATATCGTTCTTTAAAACCGGGATTCCTTGAACTAGTAAATACTCCCCATTGACAATCTCTTTATTTATTTTATCAAAGTGTATTACAAGAAAGTCTCTTGCATCAAAGAGATATCCGTCTAATACTTTACCTACTAATACAGCATCTTTTAAACCAGATAGTTTTTTGCTATCATAAACTAGAGTAGAAGTTGTTTTTATTTTTCCATTATCGTACTTTACTACACACCCTATGTTATCCTTAAGTTTAAGCTTCATCTCGACCTCTTTAATAACACCATCAAGATATAGGTAAGTCTTATCATCTTTTGTGAACACAAAGTACATAATTAAATGCTTATGTATTACCTTATTTAATCATCCAGTCAATAATACTATTTAAATTACTTAGTCAAAGAGATGTCGATATTATTAATCCCAAGCTTTTTAAACTTATTAATAATCCACTCAACAAACTCTTCTCTTCTCTCCATAGCAAACTCAAAAGCTAAGTCTTTATAGTTTATATTAGCAATACTCCCAGATAGTAGTTCATCAACTATAGGAGAAAGTTTTTCCGATGAAAAGCCCGTATCATCAATTACTAAAATATTCTCGCTACTTAATTCGCTAACAACTTGCTCATCTATCTTAGTCCTACTTATAACAACACCTTTATCTGGATTATATATGGACTTATAAAGATCGATTATCTTATATTCCTTTATCCTTTTACCTTTGTCTTGAGCAAATTCTGGCATATTATCCTTAAGTGTAGCCCCTAATACTTCTGCTAATCCCTCATATAATCCTTTAATCCACCTAGCTCTCCACTCATTTCCAGACAAAGGTTTATATCCTTTTAAATATCTCCACCTCTTCCACCAATCATCTAACTCCTTAAACTCAATAATGTAATTTGGTCTCCTTATAGGAATATTTCCCGATAAATCAACAATATCCATATAAAAACCTTTATAAATTAACATATCTGGTCTTAGCGTAGAATACAATTTCCATACTTTTTGCAAATCATTACCATCTTCCCAAGCAATAGGGCGTGGAGCCTCAATAAAGAAGCTGTAACTCCTCCCAAAAATATCACTTACAACTGCATTAGGAGGAATTGTACCGCTTTTCTGTTTACCAGTCCTATCAAAGCTAAGATAGCCATGCTCTGGATAAGAAAGTTTAAAATCTTTTTCCGCTAAGCCGAGGAGAATAGAAGAAAAACCCCATATTTGATAAATACTCCTCATATTAGAACCAAAAGAACTATTAACAGCTTGTCTACCTTTAGTAAAAAACTCCTCTGCAGTTATTCTTCCCCTAACTAGATCGTGGAAGTATAAGAAAAGTTTCTTTACTAAATGCTTTTTAGGATTTTCAACAAAACTCTTCATCTCTCTGCTAAACAGCCAACCCTTAATGCTAAGTTTTTCTTTCAGTTCCTCTAGGACTACGTATAGGTTACTAATCCAATCATAAGCTTCTTTAATTTTACTTCCTATAATATAGTCAACAAATTCTTCCTTTAATTTCTCTACTTCTTCTGGTATGTTAGTTCCAGTCTTGTCTATTCCCTCAACTTCTTTTAACTTTTCTAACACAAAAAATATGTGAGATTAAAAGCTTATAAGGTAATACCGTTATTCATTATTTCTTTAAAATCTCCTCTATTTTTTTGTTATACTTCTCAAGAACCTCATTTATTTCCTTCTCAGCCTCTTCATAAACCTTTATCAATTCAGTTACTTTTTCTGACACGATTGTTCCTCCAGCGCCTTTCCCTCCTTTATGCATCTCTATTCCTCCTAAAATGTCATTAACTTTTCTAACATACTCCCAAGCAAATTTATAGGAAACATGCATCTTTTTTGCTGCGGTAGATATTGATCCCGTTTCTATGATGTTCTTCATTAGAGAAATTCCACCTTTACCAATAACAGGTTTTCCGTCATCAGTTTCTAACCATATTTTAAACTTAAACTTCATAAATCTAAACCTTGAGGATAAATTAGTTTCATAATAATATCAATTTTTTGCTTAACATCTTCTAAGTTACTTCCAACGACATTGACATGTCCCAACTTTCTCCTCTTTCTAACTTCTTTCTTCCCATACCAATACACTTTACCATATTTAAGAACTTCAAGAGGAACATTATCTGTACCTAAAATATTCACCATACCACCATATGAGAGTAGATCTGTAGAACCTATTTCCAGGCCAGTTATTGCTCGTAAATGTTGTTCAAACTGAGAAACAAATGCTGCATCTAGAGTATAGTGACCAGTATTATGCACCCTTGGAGCAAACTCATTTATTAGAATTTCTCCATCCCTTACAAAAAACTCAATACCAATTGTACCTACATAGTCTAAAGAATCCATTAACCTCTTTGCAATCTCAGCAAATCTACTATCGTTAAGGGGACCGTAGTTGTATACCAGGATTCCTTTTTCGTTATAGTTAAATGTTGGCGGATATGCCTTAAAATTTCCATTTCGATCTCTAACAGCAATTATAGAAGCTTCATAATTAAAATTAACAAATTCTTCAACTACAAATTTACACTTCATATCCTTAATGAATCCGTATTTTTCTACATCTCCCTTTATAAAATACTGTCCTTTACCGTCATATCCTCCCCTACTCTGTTTCAAAACACCAACGTTATTAAACTCGTCCTTAAGAATTCTTAATGCCTCTTCTCCGTCGTTAGCAACGTAAAATCTAGGAGTTGGCAAATTATGTTCCTTATAATATGTTTTTTCCTTCCATCTTTCCCTTTTTAATTCAACAGTATTTAACCTGGGCAAAAGTATCCCTTGATCTTCGGCATACTGTAATGCCTCTTCTTTGACATGTTCGAACTCAAAAGTTACTACGTCAACTTCATCTATCATTTTCTTATAGTCATCTGGCGTAAAACATTTATCCGCAATTTTACATGCAGGAGCTTCTGGTTCGTCCATTACGTAAAAAGCGAAGGGATACTTTCTCCCTTCTAAAATCATCATCCAGCCTAATTGTCCTCCTCCTAAAATTCCGATTTTAATCGAGTTTTGTGTTAAGGACTTCATTTTTCACATCCTCCATAAACTTTTTAACTTTTTCAGCTATGTCTGGGTATTTTAGTCCTAAAATTCTTAATGCCAAAAGTGCAGCATTTTTAGCCCCACCAATAGCAACTGTGGCGACTGGTACACCATAAGGCATTTGAACAATAGAGAGGAGAGAATCTAAGCCATTCAAATTCTTTGAAGGAATCGGAACACCAATTACTGGCAAATGAGTTAATGATGCTGTCATACCCGGTAAATGAGCCGCACCACCTGCACCAGCTATAATAACTTCTATTCCCTTCTCTGATGCGGTTTTAGCAAATTCCATCATAAATTCTGGTGTTCTGTGGGCTGAAACTACTCTAGCCTCAACTTCAACACCAAATTGTTTTAAAAGTTCTACTGCTTCTTTCATATATTCCCAGTCTGATTTACTACCCATAATAACAGCTACTTTAGGCATATGAGAATAAGAGAGAAGAAGAATATAAAGTATAGTTTTATTAGCTTACAAGTGCCTACTTTTGCATGAGAAAATTTATTCTACAGTTATCAAATATTCCTATATGATAGGTCAGATATTAATCAGAAATACTGATGAAAAAGGAAGGATAGTAATTTCTGAGTTTAAGAAGAAAGAGGTTTATCTCGTAGATCTGGGATCAGGTTACTTTATCACTGATAAAAAAGATTTAGCTGAAAAAGTAGCTGAAAAAGCGTCTAACGCATTCGAAGAAGAATTTTTAAAAACTGTAGAAGAGATGAGTATAGTTCCAGAGGAGATAGATCAAATTGTAAATAAGGAAATAAGTAGGAAAGTTACATGAGTAGTGTGAAATATTTAATAGATACTGATATTTTATTTTCTAAAAAATTCTTAAATTATAGAGGAGAAGGAGTAGTAACTTCTACTACAGTTCACAATTTTTGACTGTAGTTAGAGATAAATATCTCTATTTTTATCAGAAGCGAGAAGACAGGGCAGAAGGTTATTTAAAGTTCTTTAACTTAGTACTTAGAGAGATTAGGAGAGAGTTTGAAGATCTAGTTAAAGTAATTAAAGTTTGACTATTTTAAGTCGTAAATTATTCTATCAGTTTTTTACGTAGATCATTAAAATTTTTCATAAATGAGGAGAATTTTTCAAAATATATTCATTATAAAGGGAGACTATTAATAAGCTAGCTTCTTGGTATATTAATTTATCTTGCTATCATTTATATATAGAAAGAAGAATCTCTAACAGAATAAATAGAGGTACCAAGATGACATTTTTTATTTGAACTATTATGTTCTATGGATTATTTATTTTTATTAAAGAGTTAGAATTCACTCTTAAATCAGCACTTTTTAAATTTAAACATTGATAAGCTTAACATGTGAGAAAATTTAATAGTTCACAGTATATTGGCAATAGAAAAATTTTGTTGATCGAAAACATTGTATAATTCGTGAAGTATTACAAACGAAAAATTAAAATAGACATTCAAAGATATTATGATTTATGGAGATTACGATTCTTCGATATCCAGAGGAATTATTACTAGCATTAGCAAAGGAAGAATTGTTTTCTAATAGTAGGCTTAGAATTATTGATGATAAATTTGTCTTAAGATTCTTAGGATTTAATATTGAAGGTACTTTTTCAAAGAGGATTGAAACAAACTTTGCTATATATTTATTTAACTCAAAACTAGGTGGTGCAAAAGTAAATATTACTATAGTTAATGTTGATGACTACTCATCTAGAATTAGATTGGAAATTCACGATTGGGGGATTATAGGAAGAATTTTGAAATCTACTATACAAGATTTATTTCTAGATTTTATAATAAATATTGAATTTAAGAAGTCTATATCATTAAAGAAAAAATTAAGTGTTAAACTTTGGACAAATTATAAAGGGATGGAAGAACTATTAAGTAAACTTACATTTGATAATTCCTCTTACTATTTCTTAATAATTAATAAACAATATGTAGTGGAAATTATTAACGGGATTGAATTAATAGGAGAAGATGTAAAGAAGCTTTGTAAAGATCTCTGTTACGTCGAATTATATGAGCTTAAGCCAAATAGTATTTAAACATTATTAGATTAAGAGTTTTATTGATGGACGTTTATTCTGAAGAAGAATTATTCAAGGTTATAAGAGACGCATACACAAATTCAAAAAAGATCCAAATATTAGGTAAAGGAAAACATGCTAAAAAAGGAGACGCTGAGGAATTCATTTATACTAGAAAAATGGACTGGTTCGAAATTAAAGGAGATAAAGTCCAGGCATTAGCTGGTGCAGATGTTGTTAAAATTAGAAAAGAAGCTAGTGAGAATAATTTGCTTTTACCAACACTCTATGATGGCACTATTGGAGGTTTGTTAGCAACAAACGAACCTTCACCATTATCAACAACTTATGGGAGACCAAGGGATTTCACTTCATGGGTAACAGTCTTAACACCTTATGGCGGGATTAGGTGGAATTTCCTAATAGGTTCTAGAGGAATTTTGGGTGCTATATCTAGGGCTGAAATGAAATTATTTCCTAAACCAGCAAAAGTAATAACGTATGAAAAAAAGAGCGTAGAAGATAACGAGATCTCAAAACTAGTTGAATTATCACCATTAGTCTTATTAGTCGATTACGATAGAGAAAAGTTCAATATTCACGTTTCATTCGAAGAAGAGAAAAATGTAGGACCCGGGTATTTAAAAGATGAAGGAGTTCCTGTTGTCGAAATAATAGACGAAAGTAGGGAGATAATTATAGAAGGTGATTCTTTCTCAGCATTCGTAAGAGTCGTAAATATAGGTAAACCGGTCTATGCATATTGGGTTTATAAAAGTGGCATATTTAAATTATACGATGCAGATACAGAGGAATTAAGCAAAGCTGGAGTAAAGTTTTATACGAGAGATAATCCCAAAGAAGTATACTTAAAGCTTAAGAGACTACTTGATTTTAAGAATATATTTGTATGAGGCATTTCATAATAGATTGTGATACAGCTGAAGATGACATAATGAGCCTTTTTATGTTACTCAGAAACAATATAGATGTCCAAGGAATAACTATTGTTGAAGGAAACATATCTTATGAGCAAGAAATAAATAACGCATTATGGAGCTTAGAGTTTGTAGGAAAAGATATCCCAGTTTATCCTGGTAGTGATAGACCGCTAGTTAAACAATTCAGAAGTGTCCCAGAGGTTCACGGCAAGGGAGGAATTGGAGATGAGGTAGTAAAACCCAGTAGACTTAAACCACAAAATAAGAAAGCTGTAGATGCTATTGTCGATATTGCCGATAGATATGCTGGTGAATTAGAGTTCTTGGCAATATCCCCGTTAACAAATCTTGCCTTAGCTTACTTAAAAGATAAGTCAGTAGCTGAAAAGATAAAAAAGGTTTGGATAATGGGAGGAACAGTATGGGGAAGAGGAAACATAACCCCAGTTGCCGAATACAATATTTGGGTAGATCCGGATTCGGCAAAAATTGTTTTTAACGCCGGTTTCGATATTACCATGGTACCGTGGGATGTTATTGTTAACTATCCAATCACCGATGAAGAATGGGAACAAATAAAGACGATGAAGACTAAGATGGCTCAATTTTACGTTAAGATTTACACTCATTATAGAAAATATTCTATGGAAAAAGAGAAAATAAAGGGGACTCCTCACCCTGACCTAATTACAACTTCTGTGGCTCTCAATAGAAATGTAGTATTAAAATCGGAAAGGCAATATGTGGATATTGAAAATTGTGATTGCTTAACCAGAGGAATGACTGTTATTGACTATTTAGGAATTTGGGGTAAAGAACCCAATGCTGAAATAATTTATGAGATAAACAAGAAAGAGTTCTATTCAATGTTAATCGACTTACTCAATTGGTTCTAGTATTTAATAGGATCAGCAGTCAAACCTAGTGCATACGGAGATCTCCATCTCTTTTATCAAATCCCTCAAAAACATATAATACTTATAAAGCTCTTGAATACCTTCTTCTGTAATTCCAAATATAACGTCTCCCTCTCCAAGATAAGTCTTTCTTTCTACTAATCCCTTCTTTTCTAACGACCTTATACTTTTTATAATTCTCTTTTTATCAATACCTAAATACTCTCTTAACTCATTTACACTCCTTTCATCTTCAGATAGGATTGTTAGTATTGCTAATTGTAGTACATTCACAAGTATAATCTACTTGCGTGGTATAAAAATGCTCATTTTATATTTCCTTTCATTATAGTAAGGAAGATCTTACGGCTAACGAATCAACTTTTCATTAACTTATTTTCCAAGCTTTACGCTGAGAGAAAAAAGGTTAAATTAACTCTAGCCTTACTTTTATATCATGGAAGTAGTGAAGCCATGGGTTGACGCAAAGAAATATCAAGGTGATAGGTTCAAAGAGGCATTATACGAAGCTGAACTCGCTGAGAGATTTCTCAACGACGGTCTTTTAAGGAATTCAGCCGGAAAAGCTTATCAGGCGTTGAAAGCTTACGTTGCCGGATTGGCTATTGATTACAGAGATTTGCTTTTGCAATACTATCCAGGGAAAAGGACGATATCGGCTAATAAGGTTGTGGAAAGGGTTGATTGGATAATTGCGATTATGCCGAGTAGTAAGCTAAGAGAGGTTGTAGCGATCATTAATGACAATGAATTGAGGTTGGCGACGGAAATTGCTCTGAATTTACATGAGTTTCAATATAATGGCTATGATAAGGACTCAGAAATCTCTAGGTATAGTCGAGAGGAATTCGTAAAAAAGGACATAATGTTCGTAGTAGATTTTATAAGGAGAAGATTATCAAATATAAAGGAATCTTGATGTGAAATAATTTTAAAGATTAGTTTTGATCAAACTCTTAACTTCCCTGACTTTCTCACCGCCCTAGAAGGGCGATGGTTCCCTTAGGGCGGATCATCGTTCCCACCATCGATTCGGGATTACATCTCTCATTTAGTGGGCAGACGAGAGGGTCAGAGACCCCCTCCTGTTCAGATTAACTACAGCAATAACATCCCTATCATTCTCATAACCACATGAACACTTAAACCAACGATGAGAGACCTCCCTCATCCTTTTACCACACTTAGGACAAGAGACGGAAGAATATTTGGGATTAACGTATTGAACTAGAATACCATGCTTCCTAGCCTGCCACTCAACCCAATACTGAATCCTACGATACTGCATTAGATAAAGTTTATCGCGAAACTCTTTAGGTAGTTTATCTACGTCCTTGATGAGGTTCTCAAGGTTCTCCAACTTAATAACATTAGCACCAAAATCTATAACAATCTCAACAACCCACTTCCCAACCTTCCTAGCGAAATCCTCCATAATACGCCTAGCCTTTTGATGAAAAGAACGAATCCTATACAGAATCCTCTTATTCTCCCTCCACCTCTTTGAGTATTTCTTCTGCAATCTCTCGGCTAAAGACTTCCAGTGGTGAACCTCGTGCAAACGAGTTGGAATCCTAACGTAATGAGTATCATCCTTGCCAACAACAATCTCGCTCATGTTAACATCAACAGCAATACTTTCCCCTGGTTTAGCCTTCTCCAACGGTTTCTCAAAAACAACCTTAAGAAAAGCCTTATCACCCTTAACCACTAACCTAGCCTCCTTCATCCTCCAGCTTAAGTACTCCTTGAGGTTTCTAGGATAACCTAGAATTTGAAATTCACCAACACTTGCTATCCTAACAGTCATATTATCTAAGTCAACATTATAACTTGCTTTAGGAGTTAGCCAAACTGTTGGCTTATATACTCTTGGGAAACGACCCCTTCTCAGATTATTATACCAGCCCTTGTATACTGAGAGAGCTTCACGATAACAGTCTTGGGCAACCTTTGATGGTAGATTATATTCTTCTTTTAACCTCTCATACAGTCCTTCATGGACTTTTTCTAAAACTTCCTTCTCATTAGGATTCGGGACATTTTCCTTCAACCAAAATAGGGCGAAACGGAGGGCTTTTACGTAGTTATTCACAAGGGCTAGGAGGGGTTCAGATAGGGCGATCTTCATAGAAACAGTAGCTCTGATCGCTTTAACCCTCCTAGCCATTAAAAGAATTTCGAAAAAAGAAGTATTTAAACTTTCTATAAGGGGGCTATCCATCCCCGCCTCAGAGAGGCGAGGCTTTTCGCCCCCTTAACCCCCAATTTTTTGTAAATCTTCTTCAGCACTTTGAACTCATTTCCCAATTCTTAATCTCCTATATCCTCAAAGTAGTTTCTAACATAATCAATGATGAACTTTGTTACACTCATTATATCCTTTTCAACCTCATCCTATCCTTATAATTCACTAAATTTAGACTGTAACATTTCTGCGTAACTTTTAAATATTTTTAAATAGTGTAGAGAGGTATTTGACACCTAGTGAAGTTGCTGAAATATTTGGGATAAGTAGGAGTGGTGTTATTAAGTGGATTAGGGAAGGGAAAATAAAGGCTATTGAAATTAACGGTAGGTGGAGGATACCTTATAGTGAGGTAGAAAGATTAATAAGTGGAAAAGAAAAAGTTAGGCAAGTAGCGATTTACGCTAGAGTTTCATCAAATACACAAAAGGACGACTTGGAGAGGCAATCAAACGCGTTAAAGGAATGGGTTAAGAAAACCTTTGGTGATGTAATGATAATAGAAATTAAAGACATCGACTCTGGATTGAAAGAAGATAGAAGAGGATTAAAGAAACTCATAGAATTAGCCAAGAGGAGGCAGATTAACACAATAGTAGTAGCTTACAAGGATAGGCTAACACGTTTCGGTTTCGAATACCTCGTAGAGTTATTCAAGGCTTACGGAGTAGATATTATAGTATCATTTCAAGAAGAACCTAAGGATTACATGCAAGAGTTAGTTGAGGACTTTGTAGAAATCGTTAAATCGTTCGCCTCAAGAATTTACAGTCATAGATCTCACAAGTACGAGAAGGTGGTAAAATGTGTTGAAGACATTGAAAAGGACTGTTAAGCTGGAGAGCAACCCTCTCAACTACTGGAAGTATCATGTGTAGCAGTTTACGTAAAATCCTAACTATAAGATAATTTTTAAATCATCAGCTTAAGTAATGAATATTGTTACTATAAAAACGATAGAACTTATCCTATTTACTGAAATTAGATATAAGTATTAGAAAATTCCTTGTAAGAATTATCTTGGGCAACGATTTTCCAATAAATGCTACTCAAATTTTAACTTAAAGACGCTTTGTGGATTCTTGAATTTTTATCATATTTATGCTTAATTTTAAATTTAATAAAAATTTTATTAACCTAACACCTAAGAAAATTGAAGTGTCCAACAAAACAGCTTAAAGAGTAATCATTATTAACTTTTTCTGAGAACTGAATACCTATGGAGAAGGATCTTTATAAGGTTGGAGAAGAGTACGTTGAGGCTAGGATCATTGAGTGTTTATCTGATCTTCTTCTCTCATTGACCTTATGGAAAGAGGGATACACTAGGAATTCTGCTGGAAAAGCATTTAGTGCTGTAAAAGCACTTATGAGTGCATTAGTGGTCGTTAATGAGGATAAACTAATTAGTATTGCTAAAGACAAGGAGGAAAAGGAGTGGATTAAGAAGAAAGCTCACATAGTCCCAACCCACAGTATGTATGCTTTAGCACAGATGTTAAGGAAGATAGGGATTGATATTCTGAACCTTGTGAGAATAGCATTAGACCTTCACGATTATCAGTATAATGGTTTTGAGCCCGATTTCAGCAGATATACTAGGAAAGATGATGTATTTACTGACCTAATTACCGTCATAAAGGAGACTAAAAACATAATACACACATATTTCTCCAAATATGAGGTCAAGGAAATTTCTGAGAAAATTGACGGATTAATTAGAGAATTAATAGAAGGACATTGAGCGAGAATCTATCTACAAACAGTTTTAGATCACAAAGATTTTTTAGGCTCTCAAATTTTTATATTATTTCATATTGATTTTACAATTATGTAACTCATAGGAAAATTGTTACATTTTTACATAGTGTCGTCATTTGTATATAAATTTATCAAATGACCTTTCTTTATAGAGAGTGAAAATATTGGATTAACATATTACTATGTGCTAAAAATTCATAGAAATATAAATAGCTCAATAATGACACCAGCTTATACTCAAAAATCTCGAAATATTATATGTATTCTTGAAGAAAAAGCTAATTTGTCCCAGACTCCCTAGTTCAAAATATGATAAGAATATTACAAATTCGATTGAATTAATGCCGAAATGGTTTAAAGATATGTTATTTAGTGAAACCATTATACATGGTGAAATTGATAATGATATAGTAGAAAGAGTAATTAAGAGATTAGAAGGAGTTAAATAAAGGACTGGGAAAAAGTTCATAGGAGATATCAGTAGTCTTATTTTCATTAAAATAGTCGGATTAACTACTAGAAGTATAAGGTTATTACTCTTAGGCACGGAAAGGGCATGAGGATGAGGGTTACCGATCCCTATTCCGAAAAAACGTCAGTATTTCCTTTTTACCCTCTCTTCATAAAAATAGATAGTATTGCCATGTATAAGGTTTGGGAGATAATCAAAAAATACCCGTTAATCTTATACTTAATGGACTTCAGTTATGGAGGAAATAAAACTTTCAAAAGTACTAAAGCTTACGATCTGTTAAAGGAAATGGAAAATTACATTTACCCTACAAGGGAGGACGATTATGTCAGATGCTATTATTATCTCTTCTTACCGGTTAACGTGAAGGGAAAGATAAAGTTCGTACCCACAAGCTTTTGCTATCTTAAAGAGTTTGACGAGTATGAGTTCTTCGTTCACACTAAAGGTGGGATAAGGATTGGGAAAGGTGATGAGAAATTACCACAATGTTATAATTCGTTGTTAATAAGAGTTTACATTTTCATGAAAATGCAATATGAAGACCCCATATTTATTACCACTAAGGACATTTATAAACACTACTTAGTTGGAGAAGTTAAGCTGAAATACGTTATAAAACCTAAAATGAGTAAGGATGATGCCAAACAGTTACTTATACAATACAAGGAGAACTTGAAGAATAAGCTCCAGTCAGATGATATAACTTTAAGGGATTATTTAGAGGTTGTTAAAATAGTTTATGAGGCAAACAAGCTCGAGATGGACAATGACCTTAAAGAGTTATATAAACGTTATGCTGACGGTAGGGATTGCGGTATGATGGATTTACCGTTAGACGATAAGGAGGCGTTTAAGAAATGGTTGCATGGTGAAGCCCATTGTGGTGGCCACCCGTTTGAGATCATTAGGGGAGGGTTTATAACTTACGGCGTTTACTTATACCCTCCTAGAAACGGTAGGTATACTATTATAGCTAATGACTTCATTGATGAGTATATAAACGCTGTTAAGGAGTTCTTGAAGAGGAAAATCCCGTTTAGGGCTCCTGACTTGATAAACGTATTAAAGTACTTAACCGGAGAACTTGTGGTTAAGGTTAATGATTATTCGGACTTCCCCAGGCATTTGTTTATATTCTACTCAGAGGTTGAGAATAAGAAGAAAATAAAGTGGGAGGAAGTAGAGGAGGTAAATTATAGGAGAAAGAGGCATAATTAACCGTTTTAGAGAACTGCCAGTGGTTATTCCTAGTTCTACTTCTCCGTGGAATTAAAAGTTACGTTATGAGATAGCGTTCAATGGTAATCAATATAATTTACTTTAATTAACGATTTTTTATAGGAAAATAAATATTATAGAACCTAACTAGTATTATAATACCTAATGGAGATTACATCAAGATTATGCTATGCATTAAATTCTATGTCAGAAGAGTTCTCTCTTAGCCTTGATTATCGAAAAATATGAAATTATTTCCAATTGCATTTAATAAACTGATTTTACATTATCATATTGTTTACAACTAAGTGAATTTGATTCTAAGTAAACGTGTTTTATAACTTTTTACTTTATTTAGTTGTTCACATTAATTACACATTGTACACTTTCTCGTGCAGTATACGAACCTTAAGACGTTTAGGGTTAAAATTTAGCTCCAAACTTTTTTAAATCTGAATCATTACTTATCATTTCAGCGTTAATCTTTCGTGAACAATAATAGTGTATTGCGTCTTCAAAATCAAGATTATTCTTACTGGCTATCTCATATACCTCTTTTAGTTCATAAGGTTCCAGGTGTACAAACTTGACGTTTAGTCCTTCAAATACTTCTGATAATTTCCTCAAGATTTCCTTTTCATCTTCTTTCGTTAAATTTTTGAGGATTATGATAAGTTGAAAGAACGTAATTTCTGAAGTGTAGATCTCGTCAGTATTGTTTATCCAATATTCTGCTCTATCACCTAATTCCTTGTCGTCAAGTAAATAGTATACTAACACGTTTACATCAAGATATCTCTTAACCACTTCTTACTCCTCTCTTCCAAAGCCTCCTTCAATACTTCGTCTACGTCCTTTGAGTTAAGGCTGGCTTTAAATAACCCCCTATAACTCTTTTTTACATAAGGTAAGAGTTCTATTTTATCGTCTTCAACTACGAGTTTTACTTTCTCAGTAATATTAAACTCTTCCCTTACTTCCTTAGGGATTACTATCCTCCCCTTCTCGTCAACGTTAAGTAAATATTCTTTTTTCATGAGTTCCACTTTTATTCCCCCACATAAAAAATTAACCATTCAGTAATGTTAGAGCGTCCAATGCATAATTTACTTTATTAATAAAATTTTTACGAAAAAGTAAATATACAGAACCCAATTGCAAGATAATACTTAATGGGGATTATACATAGGCACCACATACTAATGTCTCTAAAAGACCTAATTTGTAACCGTGGGAGGTTGGAAAAACTCGCAAATGGGGATTTTACACAAGAAGAGCTCTACAACCTAGAATACACACCAATAGTACTTGAAGAAATAAGAGTATTGGCAAAAACACTCTTGGAAACGCAAGAGAGGTTGAAAGAGGTTAGGAGGATGATTGAGGAGCAAGTTCCCGAGGATCACGTTTTGTTGACTATCCCGGGAATTGGGAGGCTTGCAGCTGGTATAATTATTGGTGTTGTTGGTGATATTAGGCGCTTTCCTAAGCCAGAATCTTTTGTTGCTTATTGTGGTTTAGACCCAATTGTGGAGAGGAGTGGTAGGGGTGTGATAAGTAGGGGGATTTCTAAGAGGGGTAATAAGTATTTGCGTAGTTTATTCTACTTTCTTGCAAAGATGAATTATTCTAGGAACCCAACGTTGTTGAAGTTTTATGAGTCCCATAAGGATAGGCTGCAAGGTAAGAAGTTGTATACTGTAGCAGTTGTTCTAATTTTCCTCAGTAATGCGAAATCCCCTATACTACCGATAAAGTTTTTAGTCTGACGTTTTGTTAATAACGAAATGTGAGAAGGAATTCCTCAAATTAACTCAAATATGTTTATGGAATGCACTAGATTTGGTGAAAATCTTTAAGCCGCGTTAAAGTAGAACAACTACTATAGTTAATTTAGTGGGTCTTACTGTTACTGAACTTCTATAATCGAGAAGTTTTCCAATAAGTGTAGTAGTTACATATCTCTCAGAACCTAAATAACATACTTCACTTAATTTGTAAAAATTTAAATGTCTATAATCTAGTGATAATCATGTAACTTCGTTTATGTTTATATAAAAGCCTCCTATTATATCCATTATGCATACATTATCCCCTCTCTCATAAGGACCAAACTTATCAAGGTAAAAGTCAGGAATAGGTGTAAAGGCAACACTCTTCTTCAACTTTTCCTTTGTTTTCTCTAATTCTCCCTTAACGCTCCTATCGAAGCAATGCAATCTGTAAAAGAAGGGAGAATCACCAACCCATACTACGGTTCCTCCTCTATGGAGAAATCTCAGAAGTTTACTATCAGTAAAAATAGGGAGTGATGTCATAAATTCTTATTTACTACAGAGGTAATAAGTTAATGTGTTTATTGAACTAGGCCAACCTTCCAAAGAGCTTAAACAGATTATTGAAATGAGAGACTAAAAAGTCACAAAAGATCCTTAAACTCCCATTGTTGTAAACGTATGCTTGTTAAGAGGTATAGTATATAGTGCCTACCTTTAGTTTAACATATAATCACTCCTTCGAAGAGAATTCATAATGAAAGTAGGGATTATCGTGATTCTTAACCAGGATTCTGGTTATATTTTAATACTCATAACTCTTATGTAAGTTGCAACTACGGCTATAATAGTAACGATAACGGGGACTAAGATGGCGTCTTCTAAGTTTGGTTTAATTGGATTAAATCCCTTTGATATATTATAGTAATACTTATAGAGTCCTTCTGCTAATATTGGTAATGATGTGTAATAGAACTGCTTCATTGAATTTATTTGTGATATGAAACTGGAATAAATAAAGTATACAATTTCCCATAAAATAATGTTAACCATTATAGTCACTTTACTCCCTTTATCATAAAATAGTGCACTAAATAGGGAATTAAGTGAGGTATACGCAATTACATATAAGTATAGTATCCCTATGTATTCTAAGTTTGGTAAACCTTTGTAGACTGATATGACTATTAAATTACTCAGTATCGGTATTAGATAACCTATTAGGCTCACAGCAAACAGAGATACGAGGAACTTAGAAGTCACTAAACTACTTCTCTCACCCAACTGTAAAAGGATATACTTAACGTTAGAACCAAAGTCTTCACTTACTAGATCTCCGGCAAATATTATTGAAGCAACTACGGTAAAGTTAAAGGTATCATAAATCATGTCCTCATAAGGTACATAATCTAATCCGTTTTTAAAGGACAGATAGCCTAAGTAGGCAAGCATTGCAGAGAGTAGTGTAAAGGCTACTAAAATCCATAAAAACCTCTTCTTTCTGACAGTCGTAAAGAAGAACAGTTTAAGGAGTGAATTCCTCAACATTTACATACTCACCACAGAGTTCATCTTGAGTTTGAGTAGTTAAAATAATTGGATTAGTTATATTTTTCAAATACTCCCTTAAGACGATAACACTTTTTTCATCTAAGTTTGCAAATGGTTCATCTAATAAGAGCCAATCATGTCTACCGGAAAGTGCTAGTGTTAGATATAACTTTTTCCTTTGACCCGTTGAAAGATTCTTTATTTTGCCGTTATAATCTATCCTGAAAATATCATTAACCTCACCTTTAAACCAAAAGATTATCTTAAGAAAGTCTTTAGCTGTTATATGACCGTAAAACTCCTCATCCTCTGCGTAAAGTCCTATATTCTTAATCTCTGGATCAGCCTTAACTTTACCGTTATGATGAATTAAACCGGATAAAGCGAGCAGTAAAGAAGTCTTACCGCTACCGTTTCTTCCCTTTAGGCATATAATTCTTGACCTTGAAGAAAAAGTGATGTTCTTGAGGATAATTTTATCCCCTCTTTTTAACTCTGGTATATTTACTTGAAGCATCAAGTTATAATTAATATATCTAAGCCTTTAAAATAAGGATAAAGTATGTAACACAAACTTAATTATAAAAATTGATGGCATTAAAAATCACACATAAAGTTTATAGTACAAACTTCCTACAGGTTTTAAGGATAAAAAACAAAGTGTTAAATATGAATAGGAATGAAATCGAGGATACTCACTCTTCTTTTTATTATCTTACAATGGATATTAGAAATAAGATTCTACAACTCTTTGAAGATTTTCCATCGTGGTTATTACACATTCCCTTACGAATAAGATATCTAGATCTCGAGGACAAATACATTATTCAACTTTCTAATAAGAGTCCGAGATATATGGGTGTAAAGACGGAAATGTTATCAATTATTAATGGTCTTAAAGTTTATTGTAAATTAAACTATCATTCTAAGAATATACACAATATACTTGAGTTCATAAATTTATTATATGTAACTAAAATGTTACTTCACCAATATCCGTGATAGAAATGGCTAATGAAGTCCCCTTAACTTCCTTCATAGAAAATATTGAATCTGAATTAATAGAAAGAATAAGAAATATACTTGAGCTTATCATAATTTTATCTAGCGTTGCGTATCTAGGCGTTTACTTAATATCAACGTTAGACTTAAGCCCATACTTTTACTTTACTCCGTTCATTTTTTACTTCATCGTTGGGTACGAGATTAGAAAATTAATGAAACTTCATAAAAGTTATTTGAAACTGTTGCGTCTCAGAGAGAAAAGGAAATTAGATGAGATGAGAAGAAGATTCGTATTAGTTAACAACCTGATCCTAATTTTTAATATAATACTCGCACTTATTGTCTTTTACAAATTACCTTATTTAATCCCACTTATGATGAGCTTAATATTATATTTATATCATGGAATTGATAAGAGGATAATAAGCAGAGAAAAGGTCTTGATAGTAACCTTAATAAATGTTTTATTTTCCATAATTATGGTTTACGATCCTAGCGACTTTTACGTATTAACGTCGATGACAAATCTTATTGACTTAGTGGTGATGAAAGTTGATATTGGAAGATAAGCTTTACGTTTATATCCTAACACTCCTTTATATATCCGATGAAATATCGTTTACTGACTTGCAAAGAGAGTTGGAAAAGTTAGGAGTTAAAACTACTAAGGGTAACTTACAACATCACTTGGACAAACTGAAGGAAAAAGGGTTTATAGAAAAACATTATGTGCCCTTTTTTCTCAATAAAAGGAAAGTAGTATATAAGATAACCGATGAAGGAATGAAAATTCTTGAGGAATTTATTAAAGAAATCACTTACCTAGAGAAATTGATTAATAATGTAAGTGCATATAAATGCGTTTATTTTCCTTACGAGGAACTTTGGGAGAAAGTTGTAAAGGAGGCAGAAAAGAGAAAGATTGAAGTCCACGATATGCTTAAAGAGATTATTGATTGGTATTTTAATTCAGAAAAGGTTTAAGTTAGGGAAGAGCAAAGTAGACTCTTAAAAGGCTATTAAAATTTTTACGTTAATCTTATGAATTAGATTTCGCTTAACATCAGACACTTCTAGCTAAAAAGAGAAATCTACTTCTAAGAGCGTAGAAGTAGATCAAGTGGTTAACACCCAGTCCAGCTAGCACTTATAGGAAAATCGTTACATTTTTACGTTGCGTTGAACATATGTAAGAGATATTATCTTATTAACTGAAAAATTCCTTGTGATAAATGAAATAAAGTAAGGGAGTAAATTCAAAGTATTTATTAGTTAATGAACAAACATTGTAATTTTTTGGTAAAGTAATTTTCTAAAACTACTAACCTCATTAGTTAAGCTTACTTACAACATAGTTTGGATCATTAACAGCAACACTGACAATGCTTGCCTTACCCAATCTTCTCATTCCGTAGACAGCTGTCCAAATAGCTCTGATAATGCTTTCTCTTATCTCATCTATCTCTTTCTCTCTTTACCAATCTCTTAGAAGAATAAACTTTCATCTTGTTCCGAGAGTTTTTTGAGAGTGATTTTCCGATTAGTTAAAAATATAAACTTTAAAAAAAAAGTCAAATTTTGAAGGTGAAAAATTGAATGATATTATCAATTTTTTTAAGAGTAAATTGAAAAAGAAAGACCTGGAAAGAGTTGAGAGGTGTATAATAAGCAAAAGATTCACTCCCGAATCTTATGAGAGAGAATTTGAGAAACATATTACAACTGCTCCTTCTGATTTATCTTCATGTAGAAATATTAAGCATGAAAGCGATCACATTATTTTACTATGTAAAAACTCGTATGTAATAGATTACGGAAAAATTAAGATAAAGGTAGACCTTTTAAATAGTTCTGCTATAGAACTTCTTGAGTATAACATAGATGCATTGGAGTATATGACTTTAGTTCAAATTCTTTCCCTATCTAAAGAAGGGGCAATACCTATAAGAGACTTTTATATAATTAAAGATTAATTTTTGTTTAAAAAAAGATTTTTGGGTTACCCGAAAACCTTAAATATTCGGGTTACCCTTAATAATAGCGATGAGTCAGCAAGAAGTTCCACGCCTGAAAAAGGGTCAAGTAAGTACGTTAGGTGCTTTAGTTGAAGAAATAGCAGCAATGGCTCCAGCATGTGACGTAGTAGCCTTTATAACTTCCGCAATCGCATACGCCTTCGCTTTAACGCCCTTAGCATTCCTATTAGCCACATTAGCAATGTATTTAGAAGTAAATACGTTATATCACCTAGCTAAAAGGCATGCTAGTGCAGGAGGGTATTATGGTTATATTGCTAACGCCTTTGGCCCTGTACCAGCCACTATATCCGGATTACTTTACGTCTTATATCAAGTAACAAGTACTGCAGCGATTCCTACTTACATAGGCGGTGCTATTATTCCCGCATTCTTAGATTACTACTATCATATAGTGTTACCATCTTGGTTATGGTTACCGCTGATCCTAGTATTCGTAATAGTTCCAATAACATTGGCAATAATAGGGATAAGACCACAGATTACTACTTTGAAATTCGCTTCACTATTCGAAGTAACATTTTTGGCAATAATAGGAGCAATTGTAATTGCTAAGGCGCCAGATAATACATTAGCTGTGTTTAATCCCTTTGCTTGGCCTCAATATGCTAAGGATTTTGCACCATACGGAGGACCCGCTGGAGCTTTGGGATTAGCAATGGTCTTTTCAATTACTAGCTTTATCGGCTATGGAGGATCTGCACCTTTAGGTGAAGAAGTTGAGCATCCTAAACAAATACTGAGGGCTTTGAGCTTAGGCGTGTTTATAGTAGGTGCAGTATTGACTGAAATGGCATATGGTATAGTTGCAGGTTGGGGAGTAAATAATTTAACAGCACTAACTAATAATCCAAACCCAGATGTACAGGCAATACCGGGTATAATAGTGATGGGATTATATTTAGGTATAATAGGTTCGATGGGATTGTTCCTTGTTGCAATGAATTCAGCGTTTTCTGATGCGGTAGCAATGCAAAGTAATGCTGGAAGGGTTTACTTCTCTATGGCTAGAGATAACGTAATTCCAAAGTGGTTCTCAAAGATCCATCCAAAATACCATACTCCTTACAGAGCGTTAACATTTATAGGAATAGCATCATCGATTTCAGCCATCTTAACAGCTTTTGCAATGTTTGCAGCTAACGGGCTTAATCCTATTCAAGCATTAACAACAACTACTGCTAATGCAAATGTGCTTCAAGCCCTAGCGGATACTTTTGAATTCTTAACTACGATGGCTTTATTTGGAATGGTATTGACTCACTTCCTTTTAAACACGTCTTTAATAACTTTATTCTTCAGATTGAAGGAAAAGCATAAGGATCTTTTGCACGCAATATTCCATATATTACAACATTACATTGCTCCCGCAGTGGCTACTGGAATTCTAGGATATGCTTTATATGCATCTATATGGCCTCCAGTATTACCAGAAACTCCAGCAGGAATAATATCTATAGCTTTCTTAGCATTCGCAACAGGCTATGCAATATATTTAAAGATTTATAAACCCCACGTACTGACGCAAGCTGGCAAGAAAGTAAACTTGTGGGCAGAAGAAGGAGAAAGTAGTGCAAAAAATGAGTAGGATTTTTTAATATCTTAATTCTTTTTTAATTTATTTTTATATTTACAATTAAAAGATTTAAAGTGAGTATCTCGCCCTTTAAAATCTGGAAAAAGTGCAGCTAAAGCTACATTGCATTTATCTCAAGTATTTAAATTTCATGTTTTTAATTTAATAACTCTTTTTCTCTTTTTCTTATTCTTGCTGTAGATTTTCATATATTCTAACGTAGCAGAGATCATAATTAACTTATGGGAAAAACACGAAACTACTCCCATTTATCGTTCTGTATTTAAATTGTATTAAATTATCATAATATTTTTATTACTTTTTTTGATAGTTCAAAAAATCTTTTTGCTTCATCTTCGTCCTCTAAGTGAATTTCAACTGGTGCATCAAAAGGTAGCTCGTATGCATCCATAGCTCTTAGTAATATTTCTTCTCTTAACGTCTTTCTTTCCTTATTGTTTAATTTTCTTTTTACTACTATAAGTATATCAATATCGCTTAACACAGTTATTCTATCTTCAGCAACACCACCTATTACGTAGACTTCTACATTAGGTTCCAAATCTCGCACAGCCTTAGCTACTTTTTCGGCATATTCTCTCCATCTCCTTAAATGAGAAAACCTAAACTTAACCCAACTTGACAATCTTCACTACCTCCTCTAAGAATTTTATTATACTTTCTGAAACCTCGATTAAGGGTTCTAAATCGTCTCTTTCATATTCAATATATTCGTATCTGGAATCTATATAAGCGTCTTCAATAGCCACTAACTGTTGTCTATATTCCCCTACTAATTCGTTAATCTTTCTAGATAACTCATCATAGCCATTTTCTTTGAGCAACTTTGATAAATAACTAATTAGTTCCCTTATTCCATGTCCTTCATAATCTTTTCCAAAAAGTTCAAAGATCACTGCTTTAACATACAATTGTAATGCTTGCTCCACATGAAACGCACCTATATCATAATATCCTTCGCTAAGATCTCTCTTAGCTTCTTCTAAAAAGCGTAGCGCTCTCCTTTTTAATAATCTTACTCTATTTCCGCTCACAACTATAATTAGAAGTGAAAGGAAAAATAGTTTTTATGAGATAGAGATGAAGTAATATTTCCCAGAATCTGCAAGTATCATAAAAAAGACTATATATCAGTGAGGTTTATCGCACTAACGTATTTCATCGTAATATTTTCATAGAGTTTTTATTTCAAGAAAAGATAAAATTATATTGGTATCAAGAACATTCTTTTAATCTTCCCTATGAACTTTTTATTAACTCATCGATAAATCACGTATTCTTGCTATCCCGAATATTCCGTCTGCATGATTTTCATTTCTCTTATTTTCTATTAGATAATTTATCGCATCATAATAAGAAACTTTCCTCCCTAATTTCTTCTCTAGCATCATAGCGGTCTCAGTTAACTTCTTCTTAGGTTCTGTTTAACCTAGGCTATTTCATTAATTTTTATCTTTTTCGCTTAATATATACATTTTTCTTTATAGGTATTTTATGTTTTCGTAGAGCATTTCTATCATTCTTACTTATTTTGATCTGAGTTACGCCCTGTCTTGAAAGACTTTCCCCTCATCGATTCGGATTTACGTCTCTCATTTGAGGGTTAGAGACCCCCTCCATTCAAATCCACAACGGCAATAACATTACGATCATTCTCATAACCGCAAGAACACCTAGACTAACGATAACCAACCTCCCTCATCCCTTTACCACAATTAGGACATGAGTATGAAATTTATAGCTTAATAACGACACTATGAGTGTGTCCAACAATTTAAATTATTTGAAACTTATTCGTAGATCGACATCAAACCCGATGTTATTTAATAACTCTTAATTTAATAAAAATATTATTATCAAATTTTTAGCAAAAATCTCACGTTAAGTTAGGAAGACACTACTCACTTATTTCAGTAAATACTAATTTAACAAAATAGTTAGACACACTCCTTTCAAACACCACTAACTTTTTATTTTAAAAATTATTTCATGAACTCGTTAAAATCATCTATAATAACTAAATGAGGTGAAGAAAGAACGTTCTTAACTATCCAATAGTCTTTATTTTTATAGCAAACTAATTGATAATCCAGTTTTATTCCATTAAGTTCTTCACCAAATGAGTAAAGAATTTTTAATCCTTTTCTATCTAGGCAATTCTCACTAATTATTAAAATATCCAGATCACTAGCGGGATAATAATTTCCTTTAATCCTACTACCGTGGAGAATTATAGCTATCTTTCCAAATATTGGTCTAATCTTTTCCGCTAATTGAATGAAGAAGATCCTCTCCAAATTTTATCACCATTAATGCAGTATTTAAACACTCCTCTGCATCTTGTCTATTATATGTATAAGATAGATTATATCTTGAAACTAAGTATTCATTACTTATATCTTTTAGTTTCTCCCTATTATTCCTTATAAAATCTTCAATAATTTCAAGATCCTTTCTTTTTAACCTTATATAGCTTAAAATTTCCCTAATGTCATGAACTATGGAAAAACTCCCAACTAATGAAATACTAACTCCTTTAATATATAATTCAGCTGAAAGGCTAGAAAGGAAACAAGCTTCAGAGTAAAAATCTTTTTCAAGCGAAATCTTAGCTAATTCTAAGTATCTCTTGGCCTTCTCCATTAATTCGTTAGCTTCACTGGAAACCATAAGATAAGGTTATTGAGCAAGAATATAAATAACGAGGAAGTAAATTATAATGTTTATCCGTCATGTAACTGAGTGTAGCTTCAATAATAAATCTTTCATTCATATTTCAAGAATAGTGCTAGCTGAGATTGCCACGTTACGTTGTCCAAGATGATAAAAATGGAGATTGATGAGTAATACTAACTCTCGTCCTCATTCCCCTTGTCTGCCTCCCCACGCCTAGGTTAGGGAATATGGGCACCCAACCGCGACGCTGAAGCCTCATTGAACCCGTCCTCCTCACATTGCTCCTCTGGTTCATCGTAGAGTTCTCTTCTACATGCTAATGTTAATGTAAAAGCTTATAAACTTTCGTAAAGGGAGAGCTAGAAATGTTAAATGATAACAAATGACACAAACTTCACGATTTATTAGGAACTGCTGACACGACAGTTTGTCCATAGTATCGTCATTTATGTATAAATTTATTAAGTGACTTTTTCTTCATGTAGGGTATGCTGTTAAATAAAGTATTATTATACGTTAAAACTTATAGAAATATAAATAACATAATGACGACCTATGCATCCACTTAATTTTCTCTAGTTACAAAATTTTCAAGATAATAGATGATTATTCTTTGAAATTATTTTTGTAAAGAACAAATTTGAGGTCTAGGGAGAAGTTAAATCAAATAAGAGATTAGATGATGAGACTATTGTCTAATTCTTGTTTATTTTATAGCAAATTTTCTAAATCAAAAGGAATATGAATTCCGAACATGTAAACTATAATAAAATTAACGGAAGTTGCAACAAAAGGAATCAAATATAATTGATCGAATCCCCCTAAGCCTCCAAATACTAGAACATTCTCTTCTCCACTGAAAGAAAGTCTTTTATCAAAACTCAGTATCATAGTCATGTCTATCTCCCTGGATTTAAATATATCTTGTAATAATAGTGCAATAAAAGAGGAGATGAAAGTATTCTGTACAACAATCTTTATATTAAATAAAAAAAGATTTATAAATATAAATAGGAAAGAGATAAAATAATTGGTCACTACACCAACTAATAAAGGCCCTTGTACAACCTTACTGAATTTATATGCTAGAGCTAAACTTAAAATTATAGAGAATAATAAAAGAAAAGTCTCCTTAGATATAAAAACTAATAATAGTAAAAAAGAGATTACTATCTCAGAAAATACAGAAAGATTTATCCCGCGGAACTTATCTATCTTCAAATAAAAGCCCGAGAGAAATGAGTTCGTTAAAGCTAAAGGAATTACCAATTTGTTAACATTATGATTGACAATAAAGCTTATAATAAAGAACAATGGAAGTGAGACAATCAGAGTAAACGAGAAGTTAAAGGCAAAAACGTCAAATCTGTATCGCTTAATAGCGAATCTATTCTTCATTTTTATATCCCCAGTTTATTATAAACTAAAACCTCTATAAAGCTTAAAACGACTAGGTAAATTAACCCCAAATATATAGCATTTTCATGAGAAAAAGTATACATTCTATAAAACTCTACGAATATGATACCATGGGTACTTTTTTCCTCCTCGCTATTTGAGTTTTGTGTGACTGTGTCTATAGTTATGGAAGGAATAATAGGAGGATATTTTACTCTATTGTTAATAATTAGGATTTTTTACATTTTCTACGAAGTAGATTATAATAAAAATTATACTACTAACAATTCTAATATTAATTATTGAAAATATTGAGATAAATGATAAGGAGCTATTTCCTAAGGGAGATATAAGAGCAAGTACTAAGAGTAAAAAGCTGATGAAAATAACATAGAAATAATTGTTAAGCTTGCTCATTTTTTCACCTTAAAAATTCATAAAGAAATAAAATGCATAACGATGATAAAAAAGTGACTAAAGCTATCATTAACCAAGCAACTAAACCTTTTTTCTTATTATTAGTTGAAAATATAGCGGTAATGTAAGCAAGTAGTACGAATAAGGCATACATTATTATATAGCCGAAGTCGAGAGAAGGATACTTTAATCTTGGTAATAGAAAAAGCTGAGGAATAGTTGAAATAAAAAGGTATTGTGCATAAGAGATCAAAAATTCTTCTTGCGATAATCCAAAGGATGTGAAAATTATTGAAGATAAAAATGTTATAATAGATAGAATTAATATATCTACACAGAATTTGTCCAAAAAGAGAAAAAAAGATATAAGATTAGGCTCAGATAAAAAGAATGCTGAGGAAGATATGAAAGAAAGTATAAGAATAAAAGACATTAGATGTAAGACATTTTTTAAATGAAGATTATTTAATACTGGTTCTGACATAAATTTACTGATAATAGAGTTTACTAATTTACTTTTTTCTCTCATGTAAATATAAATAAATATAAAAGTAAAACCTGCTATATAAGGAACTGTTAAAAGAAAAATTAGAAGATAAGAGTTATTATAAGGACTTGACTTAAAGTAATTTGAAACTTCATAATATGATATTCCGAGCAAGTATCCTCCAAGAATCAATAGCATGTACTTTCTTATTTTCTCGAACTTAAATAAGTTATTCTTAACTTTCTGCCGTATTTCAGATATTTTCCAATAGTCTACATAGTCGTGCACGATTACAAAGGGTTTTATTGTATAGATCATTACAAAATCTACGTCTCTTCCAACATATTTTTTATCTCCAATGTAGTAGGAAAATCCATCTTCCTCTATCTTATATAGCTTTCTAGTAACTAATAAAGGCACTAAATAACCAATAATAAAGTAAGATATGAAAAAAATTATAATTTCCCAGAACTCATTATATGGAATGAGAGTCCCAACAGGAGCAATAATTAGTGGAATAAATCCTAACGTCATAATTAGAGCTGATAAATATCCATCTATCTGCTTGAAGCTTACAAATTCAGCCAAGTTTTGAATAAAAAAATTTTTATCTTGCATTTTTATTCCCCCCTTGATCAATTATGCAGTAGCTGTAATACCTCCAAGAATAAGAAGAGTTACTGGATCACTCATAGCTGCTCCAACAACAGCTCCTGCAATTATATCGGCAATTGATCCTCCATTAGCAGCAATTATACTGCCCCACTCATACATTATTGGAAATACATTGCTCCAAAAATAAGTTGCAGCTCCCCAAAATCCACCAGAATTACCTGTCAAATAGAAATATATTGCTTGTGTTAGCATAATACTGTTTATTGGGATTGCTACTAGGAAAAATGTCATTAGTAGGCTCGTTTTTATAGCTTTCTTAATGTCTATTTCTGTTTCTTCACTTCGAACTACAGTTGTTATCATAATTCTTTATTCTATGTTACATTTTAATATGCTATGACTTATTTCTTTCTTTAAAAAATTTTCATAATTTAAGACCTTTCTCCTTTATTTAAAAAACAATACATAAACATAACATATGCTAACTATTCTTTTAATTAGCAAATCTTTTTAAACAGTTTGCATAGTAAAGCTTAAAATTAAACATTGTAGATGTAGATAAAGTATCAGCGTTAATCTACTTACATATATATAAAAATGTAGTTAAAGTACAAGAATGTCTCTTAAATTACACAAGACACCTTTCCTATGTCAAGCAGAGGACCTTATCTTTTAAAGTATTAGAAAGTGTAAATAATAAATTAACAGTAAGAAAATAAGAGGCTTTATCTATGTTGAGTTAATAAAGATATTCACGCTTTACATTTCTTCAATAGTACTGAGGTTATTTAGGTAACATTATATCAAGCAAGAACGCCATCAACATGGCTACAATTGGCATCAAAACTAATAAGTCTCTTACTCCTAAACCTCCTATGATTCCCTCACGGTTACATCTTATACTTAATTTAAAATCAAGAAGTAAAGTTGGAATAAAAGTACTTATAAAAGCAAAATAATAAGAAAATTTATTAAATATTAAAAAATTAACTAGACCGGAAAACATTGAAATTAGTATTGAGTATTTTATCGAGTAACCTATACTATTCTTAAAATATAACCTATTCTCGATAAAGAATAATAAGGAGGAAAAAAGAAGTAGGAATAAATCATAATAAATTTGCAATAACTCCTTGTAAATTATAATAAGTAAGAAGATAGTCAAAGAAAGAGGAAAAAAGAACCCAGAGAGGTTAAAATAAACTCTATCGTAAATAAGAATGTCAATATAACTTCCTATTGCGAGAAGTAATGAGATAGTGAAAATCGTGATTAAGTTGATCTCCCTAATAATTAATATTAGAATTAATGCAGTTAAGAAGATGGAGAAAAGAAAGGATTCAATTGTGCTTAAGATATAAGTTGTAGTGTAATTAATCTTCCTAAATCTTATTCGCATAATCATATATGAATATAGTCAAATCATTTATATTCTTTTTCAAAATCAAATACCTTTTTATGAAAGTGTAAAAACCGAGTAATCCTCCCATAAGAGACTACAAATTGACTGAATATTATTAAAGAAAAAAATAAAAAGCTATAATTGATTAATATTATAGTGGTGTAATGTCGCAACAGATAACTATAAAGAGGAGAACTATAGTTCCAATGCTAAAAGCTATAGGTGTTTTAATGTTTGTAATGCTACTAGTTCCATTAGAAGCTAGTGTAACGGGGAGTATAATAGCAGGACATGCATTGTTTGACTATTCTCTTTCGCAAGGTAATTATTTTGGTGTAGGGGTAGCAGTTTACGGTATTGCTAACTGGTTTTATACTAATGTTTATATGCCTGGTATAGTAGCAGCTACGACGGGTACACTTACACCACTTTCGATGGCTCTTTTCCTTTCTGGAGGAGATCTCATAGAATTTTTTGCTTATGTAGCACTCTTAGCAGATCCATTTACTGCAGCAATTGTTATAGGAGGTTTTCTCGTTAGCATGTAGGATTAAGACGGTGACATAAAATGAATTCAAGCGATTTAATTTTTTTAATAATTCCGATTTACAATTTAGTTTCTTTCTTATATCTTATATCACGTACATTTCGTAATAAAAGGATAAGTTATGATGGGGGGTTATATAGTTTAAATAGTTTAAAAGGAATTTTTATTTTTTTACTAAGTTCTATAATATTATACATTATTTACCTTAAACTTAATGGGCTGGTTGTGGAATATTTACTTATAATAACATATTTCATATCCTTAGTTGTATCGGCTTTTGGTGATTATATTCTCACAAGTATAATGAAAATTGATATCGATAAATATGATTTTGTATATAACTTATTATATATTTTAACGAGTGTAACTAACTCAAATATATTTTATTTTGGACCTTTATTCTTCTACTATATTATTTATGTTAACCCTATTGGATTGAAAGATTTAGATAATTGGATGGCGTATTTGAGGAACACCTTAGGTTTACCAATACTTACAATAGTTTTTTTAGTCCTCGCCAACTTCGTTGCTTTTAGTATTTCTTATTTAGTAATTTTTCTTCCTAGGAATTTATTTCAGAGTGTTAGGAATGAGTATGGTGATGATGAGAATTATGTTGTTAAATCTTTGTTACCGTTTATAATCTTGATTACAATAAATTTTGGTATATTTTTAATTTCTGAACTAATATATAGTGGAATTACTATAGATAAGTTTGCCTTTATGTTATTATTAGGTAGGATCTTATTATTTATGATAATAATGGTGGGTATAACGTATTCAGCTTCACTTATAATGCGTACTTTTGGTTTTGAAGAGATGGACATAATAAAATCTTTGTTGTTATTTTTAATCCTAATTAATATAGTATATTTGATATTACCAATTACCATACTATATAAAATTGTTGCAATACCACTGTCATTATCATCGATTTTATTAGCTTATGTAATCTCACCACTCTTATTAAGGAAAAATTTAGGTAAGGCTTATCTATCTTACATCATTATTCTTATCGTGAGCATAATCTCTAATCTACTACTCATAACTATAGTAGGTGGTATACTTGAATAATATAGTAAGGAAATATCTCATAATTAGTTGTATAGCATTTCTGCTTTCAATACCTCCTTCATTTCTTTCACCATTAAAATTAAAAGTAAGATTTCTAGGATATGTAGATATTATAGTGATATTTGCATTAAATAGTATAGTATATTTACTTATTTATATTCTCGTAGAGCATATAAAAGTAGAAAGTGTTGCATTACTAGTTTCGTTTGTAGCTCTATTTTCTGAATTTTATATAGCATGGTCAGCAATTTTTGATAATTTGATGATGGGGTATTTTACCATATTCTTAGCCTTCATGGAATTTTATATTATGTTTAGATTTTCAAAAGAACTAATTAAGGGATTTATTGCATTATTTATTCTTGCGATAATAGAAGTTATAGTATACGATATATTTTACATTTTAATATAAAATAATAATCATAGTAACCTACCATTACTTTATCTCTAGATAGTCCGGCTGCGTTAACGAGATTTAACACACTATATTCTTCATTAAGTCCCTTATATTCCTCATTGTTAATTATTACTTTATCTTCACTCCTTTCAAGGTTTAAATCCTTCATTCTTAATATCTCTTTGGCAAACCTTTCTCTATGCACCTCAAGAAGGTAATAAAACTCGTCAGAGTTAATCTCAATCACTATGTTTCTCCGTTTGTCCCTACACTTTCATTTCACTCATTTTATCTTCAATGAGAGAGTGTAGGGACTTAGTCCTCAACCACTATGGGTCATGGGACTCCTTTGAGCCCAACGGCACGGGGCTCACATCTCCGTTATCTCCCTCACCCTTTTGGGCATAGCCCACATCGGTGTGAGAGATCATCTTTATCGGAAAAATTTTAACATTATCAAATATAAAAAGATTTTTATTAACGTGAAAAAGGATTCAGCCCATATATTAAAAGCAAACCTTTAGTTATCTTCTCGGTAGCTTGCTGTAGATCTTCGATTTTTCTACTTTTAAATCTTCTTAAGTACTCCTTGTCTCTTTTCCCTTCTCGTACCTCTTTTTCTACTTTAACTTCTATGCTATTTTTAGTTTCTACAGCTCTTTCTCAATTTACTAATCCGTCCTTTATATAATCTAGGAAAAATAACTTCTTATTTGATATTTATTTCCCTAAAATATCTTGTCTCTAATCACATAATTCGCAGTGTATTCTGGATACTTATTATAAACGTATCTGAGGAGATCGTTTAAAGGCATCTTAAGTTTTTTCCGTAACAAACATTTTAAACTCTTCATCCAGAATCTTAGTTTGAGCTTTTTCCGTTATCTTATAAATCTTCTTAAAACCCATCATAGCCCCAGTAACTGGATCCTCTACAACATATTCCTTAATTTCAATAAATCCTAATCTCTTTAATTTATAAACGTCATCTTGAAGCTCTTTACTAAAAGGACCGAAATAATAGGGAATAAAAGTATAGTCCAGTTCTAGTCCCAACTCTTTTTGACCAAGAAATACCGTCTTCTGCAACCTAATCGGAGTAACTGTAACGTTCAAATCTCTAGCTAAGCGTAGAATTTCGATGACCTGACTTCCTTATATAAAACATATTAGTCAGATCTGTGTAATACAGATCTGACTGGGGTGTAGGCCGTTGACTTCCTTGGGCTTGAAGCCCGTCGGGGAGCTTGGCCCGCCTCCAATTCGGACCGGAAGTTGGGCAAAAAGCCCGAATAAAACATAAGGGTGAGTATACATGGAGGCCCCAGTCGCAGGAATAGACGTATCAAAAGATAAATTAGTAGTATATTTCCAAGGCAAATACTACGAGTTTCCTAATGATAGGCAAGGTTATGAGGAGATAATTAAGATCTTGCCTAAGGGTTGTAAAGTGGGTATTGAAAGTACTGGAATTTACCACATTAACCTAGCAAAGTACTTGATGGGAGAGTATGACGTTAGGATTATTAATCCCTTCATACTCAAGAAGTTCAAGGATTTTAGGGGTAAGAAGAGTGATAAGAATGATGCTAAAAAGCTTGCTGAACTAGTTGTAAGTATGGGTAGTGAGTTTACAACAAGTGATGCTAGGGAGTTAACTAGCCAATGGGATTTTGTTACTAGGAGTATTGCTAGGGTTAAGAATAGGTTGAGGAGGGATTTGACACTTTTGGGCTATAAGGATAGTCTGTCCAAGAAGAACTTAGAGGAGGTTTTGAGGGGTGGGGATAGTATTGTCTTGGCTGAGGTTAGGTTTCTTTTGGAGGAGTTGGAGAGACTTGAGGTTAGGAAGAGGGAGATTGAGGAGAAACTTGAGGATCTTGTTCCCAAGGATAGTTTGATTTTCACCATTCCTGGTATTGGTAAAACCTTGGGTTGTATAATTTTGGGTTGGTGATATTAGGCGCTTTAGTGATAAGAAGAGGTTTGTTGCTTATTGCGGTCTTGACCCAGTTATTGAGTCTAGTGGTAAGAGTGTTGTTTCTAAGGGTATTTCTAAGAGGGGTGATGCTGTTTTGAGGAGAGCTTTCTATCTTGCAGCTTTAACTGCTATTAGGGTTAATCCTGTTATCAAGCGTTTTATGAAGAGCATAAGGGAAAGTTGAAGGGTAAGAAGTTGATTATTGCCTGTGCAAGGAAATTAGCTGTTATTACTTGGGCTGTGCTGTATTATAATAAACCATTTGATGCTAGCGAGTGATAAGGAGAGCCTTACTTTTCCATAAGTAGTGTGGACTATGCTCGATTTTTCATGGAAAGGTTTTTATACCGGAAGCTCCCCATCCTGGAAGGGTCGGGGGTTCCCTTCCAGAGGGTTCATCGTTCCCACCATCGATTCGGGATTACATCTCTCATTTGGTGGGCAGTCGGGTGGGGCAGAGACCCACCCCCAAAATTAGAGTAGGGGATCCGTCATCCATATTGTCCGAATCCCGTGAAAGAGAGAAGAGGAATGATAGTTGCCCCTCCCTCAGTCCCATCGAGCTGGGGAAGAGCGTCATTAACATCACTAAAAGATATCTCGATAAAGGGGTATATAAATATAAGGGGGATATCCATCTCCACCCTGAAGGGTGAAGCTTTCCGCCCCCTTAACCCCCATTTTGTAAAATTGTTTTTCTACCATATATAACTAGTTATACAAGTTAGCTTAATATATTTCTAAGATTATAGAGTCTTTCTCAAAGGATAGTTATGTGCCCAATCCTAGTTATGATTTGAGTAACAAAAAGATATGTTTTGTATTAACTAATCTCATTTTCTCTTCACATTTACTATGAAAAAGATTATACCTTGTTTGACTCTCATCTTGCTATGAATATACTTTTTCTACCCTCACCACTAACTTCCTATAACCGTTAAGAACTTCATTATCAATCTTCTCCTTTTTCACAATCTCCTTAACTTTAAACCTTTTAGCAAATTCCTCTAAAGCTATTCTAGCCTCTAACCTAGCTAATGGCGCTCCTAAACATAAATGTATTCCGGAACCGAAACTCAAATGAGGATTAGGAGTCCTATCTGGTATAAATGAATCTGGATCTTTAAACACTTCTTCATCTCTATTAGCAGAGGCTATCCAAACCCTAACCAACTCTCCCTCATCTATAACCTGATCACGTATCTTCACCTTCTCTTTCGTAACCCTTATTGTCCTCATAACTGGTGGAGAAAATCTTAACGCTTCTTCAACAGCCTTTAAAGCACCTTTTTCTCTAACATAACCCCAAGTATTATATAAAGTAAAGTCTTCGATTGCATTTCCTATTAAGTTAGTAGTTGTTTCATTACCCGCAATCATTAAAAGGATAAAATACCCTTCCTTCTCCAGTTCCGATAAGTTTGAATTAGCAATCCTTCCAGTTAAATCAACTATTTCTTTACCTTTTCTCGAATCTAACTCTTTCTTGGAGAAGGATATTAATTCTAGATATTTTCTTCCAATAGAAAATATCTCGTCAGCTCTACCTAATCTTAACGCTACTAAATCTGACCAATCTTTGACTTTTTTAACATCTGAACTTATCCCTAACATTTTAGAAATAACCAAGATTGGTAATGGAATCGCAAAAGATTCTATAACATCAAACTCTTTATCTAACTCAGACAGTAATTTTACAGTAACTTCTCTCACGAAATCTACTGGGAGGTTTGAGGGGTTAAAAGCATCTGCTGTTAAGCTCCTTAACTCATCATGAAGAGGAGGATCAGAAGTTAACATAGTATACCTAGTGGGAATGTCAAAGGAAACTTTACCACTCCTCAACATCTCAAGTTTATCGTTATAACCAGTTAAATTAGATGAAAACCTCTTATGATCGTTAAGCACCATTTTACAATCTTCATATTTGAATAAGTTCCACACCTTACCGTCATAGTAGACGGGGCTTTCTTTCCTCATTTGTTTAAACCAATCATACATAGTAATAATTGTGTGTTTATCCTAATAAATTTTAGATATATCTAAATGTTTAAATAAGTGAGAAGGAAATAGTACTTGTGACCTATTCAATAGTTATATACGATCCGGAGGAAAAAGCATGGGGTGTAGGAGTAGCGAGTAAGTTTTTAGCTGTAGGTGCTTTCGTACCCTGGTTAAAACCAAATGTAGGGGCAATAGCTACACAAGCGTTAGCTAACCTAGAGTATGGAAAGAAAGGGTTAGAACTATTAGAGAAGTACTCAGCTGAAGAAGTATTAAGAAAATTGACAAGTGAAGATCCCTTAAGGGAAAAGAGACAAATTGGTATTGTTGATTCTAAAGGGAATGGTTCAGCATTCACCGGGAAAGAGTGTTATCCTTATGCGGGTCATATCGTTGGTAATAATTTTACAGTTCAAGGGAATATTTTAGCTGGAGAAGAAGTCCTAGAAGCAATGGCTAAAGAAGCTGAAGGAAAGGGTAAAATTTACGAAAAAATACTCAGAGCATTAAAGGCTGGAGAAAGTAAAGGCGGTGATAGGAGAGGAAAGCAGAGTGCTGCAATAATAGTTGTGAGAAAGGAGGAAAAGAGTAATAAAGAGTTCGATCCATTCTCTGTAGGAAAATATTTAGATATAAGAGTCGATGATAATCCAGATCCCCTTAAAGAACTAGAGAGGTTACTGAACCTTTGGGCTGCGACTTTCTTTGATGAGGAGTTTGTAAGTGTTGAAGATTATAAAGAAGAAATTGAGAAGGCGTTAAAGAGGTTAGGGTTTAAATCCCTTAGAGAGTGGGTGGAGTTAAATAACTTTGAAGGAAAATATACCGGAGATAAAATTGGTAAAAGTGTGCTAAAGATTTTGTTAAGTGAGGGGTAATTGACAGAAACTTAATATCAATAGGAGAGTAAATATTAGATAAACTTTGATTAATGATTAGAACTATATGAGGTACTAATTTAGCTAATTAAGGGGTATAGATATCTAATAGTTATTTACAAGTTTTTTAGTGAATATTATCTTTAAGTGAGTAGGAAATCACAATTTAAGTAAAAACCGACACTAAAACATTCCATTTACGGTGTTTATAAGCTCTTGTCTTTAATTAAGCATAAAGTGACTTAAATTATAGGGTCTATTTACTTTAAATATATCTTCTTAGTATTAGTCTATATGAACAAAAGGGATATACAATTACTGCACAAAGTAGGACAATACTATTTACAATATAAAGGGATATTAGACGTTGAAAGCTCCTTCTTACTCTTGAGGGTACGCAAGAAATAGAAATAGGTGATTATGCTCTCTCCTATATTTACTATTATATAATGTATTTAATTACGAAAGATGCAGTGAGGGCTTCAGAAAAGGCAAGAAAGAGTAGACTCACGCATAGGGAATTTGCTGTAGAATATTCTGAAGATCTTTATGGCGAACTTCATGTAGATCTTACTATTCCCGTATATTCTACAGGTCTAGTAGCATATCACACCTTTACTGAAGGTTATAATGCTCCAGAATATGCAGTATTAGGCTACTTACTTAGGAAAATATTTTCTGTAATTAAAGAAAAGAGGGAGAAGATAACAATTTCGCCTCCTCCCTTAAGATTCTTCAACTTCATTGAGAGTTTTAACAAGGAATTTTCAAAGTTAGAAGAGGTTAAAGAAGAGTTTCCGGAAGGCTATTTTAAGCCCCCGTCTTATACAGACCCTGACTGGCTTGTTATGGCTTATAAATCGTACTTCCTTGCTGAGGAACTCGAGAGGATTAAGGTGGGATTGAAAAAAGGAGGAGAGGAGATCAACAAGGATTTAATAAAGTTCATTATGTGGAAACTTTATGAACTGTACACTTTCTATCTTGTTGCTAACTACCTTGAGTCTAAAGGGTATGAGATAAAGAAAGAAGGAGAAGAATATGTAGCAATAAAAGGAGGTAAGGTTCTTAGACTTATGTTTAACGCACCACTTCCATATTCCTCGCTGATTAAAGTAGACGAAGAAACTAGTGCAGAAAAATACAAAGGAAGACCAGATATTACTGTAGTACGAGGAAAACCCATAATGCCTTGTAATCACCACTGAATAACTTGTACCGTCCATTGCTGCATCAATTGATAATCCCTCAACAATTTGTGATAGTAGGTTGTAGAGTGCAACGAACTTACACTAACTCATAAGGACTGGCCTATGTATACTGATAAACCAAACCCCTACTAACAACGTGATCAAGATAATGAAACAAAACATCACCACCAGATAAACTAACATCCCTACCAGGATCATCCCAAGAACGCAAAGGATCCTCCTGCCTCTTACCCAAAATCACAACATCATACCAATCTGGCCTAAAATCATCAGCCAAATCCGGTAATTGAAAAGAAAACCTAGGTTCTGAAGCATACACATTGGCTATTATATTTTCCTCAAATTCTTTTAATGAAGATGTTTCACTTTTCATAATTATTTTTAAATCGTCCTCTATATTGATGCCTTTTTATGCTTATGTTGGTAGGTTTGATTTTAGGATTTCTTTACTGACTCACGATGTTAGTGATGATGCTGTTAGGGAGTTAACTAGGATTCCCAAATTGTTGAGGGTTTCCTATTTGCATAACGATAAGATGTACTTCTACATTATAGGACAAGATCATATGTTTGTCAAAATAACTGAGTTCATAAATACTTTATCGAATAATTATGATTTCGTTTATGATCTACATTTGCACCCTATAACACCTTCTATGAATTTTTCTGTAGCATCTTCAATTCCTTATGAGCATTTTAGTAAGGAGGGTAAATGGATTATTTCTGAGGAGGAATTATTAAACGTTTTTGAGAAGGAGTTAGCTAGAATTAAAAAGTGAATAATGTTAAATAAAGACCTTTAATCTCATATTAGCTAAAAGTTAGTTCTAATAATACTTCACTCTTATAACTATGATATTTATCTAATAGAGTAGTTAAGTCACTGTTACTTAACCTAGAAGAGCAATTATAATAGCAACGAAAATCATTTTATATAATTATCTAAATAATTGAATAATTATATATTCTCTAATTTAGTCAAAATATCCTTATAGATTTCCTTTTCTTCTATGTTTAAGTTAGATAAGATCTTAATTAGCTGAAGTAATTCTAGAGTCTTGGATGCTGGTAAGGTTTTTATTAAATTCGGATCTTTTTTGACTCTAGTTAATAAGCCTAACACATTATTACTACGTTCAGTGAATTTAATTTTCTTCTTATCACTTATCATATAAAGTATTCTGAAGAATAACTTACTTCTCCCGTAAAACTTGCCAATTATGTAATATTTAGCCATTTTATCGTTAATATTGCAATTTATCGAATTACATAAAATATTTACTACTTCTTTAAATACCTCTTTTGTTATATCACTATTAACACCAATTATTCTCTCATATTTAGAGAACTCCTTAAGTACAACTTCAAGAGCTTTAGCTATTGCCTCAATGTCACTTACATTTTCAATTCTCTTCTCTTTTAAAATACTGTGAAGTTCATTAAGTGTAATAGTCCCACTTTTACCTTCACCTAAAGATATTCTAAACCCTTTCCTCTCGTAACTTACCGATAACACTTTGTATTTTGACTTTAGCAGAGCTCTTATATCTTCTTCTTTTATAATTTTCAATAAGAATGTTTTCTTATTACCTATTATATCTTCAAAGCTTAGCCTCTCCTTACTTTTCTCCACGAACGAATTACACGCATCATCTAAGCAATTAAAGAAGTGTTCAGCGTAAAGGTAAGGGGTTAACAATCCGTTTACTGAATTGCTCAAAGTTCTCTTTAAGAAGCTTAAATAGAAGTTATATATTTCAGTTTGTAAATCATAGTCTAATGAAGCTACGTAAATCCCTTCTTTTGCGTTAATTACTGCCATTACTGATTTTACGAAATATTTACTTGGTAAAATTGCCCATTTCCAACTTATTCTTGGTTGTACTTTATAGAACATACTCTTAATTCCTTTCTTATTTACAACAGTAAACATAGAATTATAAGAGATGTAATCTAAAAGTGCTAGAGATAGTATAGGCCTAACGCTTTTATCGGTTTCTCTAATTTTATGAGTTAATTTATTTATCGTGTAAAGTTGTAATGGCGAGAAAAATTTGTAGACAGTATTAAAACCGTAAATACTTACCCTAAAATTTACAGTTTCTCTAGGTATATCCTCCTCTAGGATTAGCTCGAAACTATCATCTATAGGGATAACTGGGGAAGTGAGCAGATCTTTCTTGCTTATCTCAAAGTTCAAGTATTGTTCTAGTAATGAACTAAATTCTTTGAAGTTAATTTTCTTTATTATACTATTACAATTAGGGCATTTAATTACTTTATTCTCGTTTACCTCAAAAATCGTTTCACAATAAGGGCATCTGATCTTCCACTTACCTATTTTAATTTCATCTAATACTCTTACTTCCTTTGAAATATTTCTCGCACATGTTATAACATCCTTAGGAATATAGCGGGAGTTTAGTATTTTATAAATTATTTTGGGTTGTATTGAGGGTCCTCTCCAGTAAGGTAATATAGCATTTAGTAGTCTCACTTCTTTTTCTCTATTTTGCATGAAATATAAAAGCTATACTAAACACTCTCGGTATAACGATATTAATTTAAGTATTAAGTATTATGGAAGATTCTCTGCACAACTATAACCTAATTTGTTTATGTATTCGCACATAGTTAGTGGGGCTTCTGTATGTATTGGGATTACCTTCTTAGGTTTAATGTATTCTAATATAGTCCTTAACTCATATGGATAATAATGACCAGAGATTCTCAACCTATAGATTATAAAGCCTAAAGCCTTATACCAATTATCCTCTATACTTTCATCTTCTCCACTTTCAGCATTACTTTCTGTGGATAGTGATATAACTGCAGAGCCCTTAATTATTTCACTTAATCTCCTTCCAAAGTCTATTAGGTTCCCCTTAACTGTAAATATAACATAATCTTGTGGAGATCTAATTATCTCCTCTTCATCTATTATTTCAAATTCTATGCTTTTATCATCAAACTGATAAGCTTTATCTGTTAGATTAAATTTTGATATCCAGAAGCTAGCCATTTTTATTAATCTGCGTCCAGAAAACACTGGAATTCTGCCTTTCTCTTTAGCAACTAGAAGAAGATATGCTAGTTCTTCTAGATCTATAGGATCTATAGAGACCGTGATTAGTGAATTATCATGATTTTCGAAGATATTATTAACTTGCTCGTTAAAATAATGGGGCTGTAAAGGAGAGATAGCAGAGGAGAAGTTAGTTCCCTCTATTATTAATATGTCAGTATCTAATCCCCTCTCTTCGTATTCCTCAAGAAGAGTTTTTTCGTGAATTCTATTGTGTAACTCTTGATCTGCTACTTTTAGAGGAGATGAAAGTCTTAAGTCACCAGAGTATAATATTCTAACGTCTCCGTTATTATAATAGAACGAATAGGCTGGGTAAGCACTATGTTCGACTTGTAATGGCAATACCCCATCTTGATTATCTCTTATATCAATTACGTTAACACCTAGAGGAGGAGATATATATGCAGTCCAGTTGTCAGATTCTTTATACGGTTCTATGAATCGATTAAAAGTATCTTTATCTGGTACATATAGTAACGTGCCTACATTTAATAAGTGTAGAACCCCTAAGTGGTCCAGGTGTAAGTGTGATATATAAATCTTGTTAAATTCATCAGATGGTGGTATGATCCCTAGCCTCCTTAATTCTGAGGCACTTGATGGTTGAATATTAACGTTATAATATTTTTTAAACCTTGAAAATCTTATCCCTTGGTCAAAGACTAGGGTATTGTCCTTATTTTCTATTACAATAAAATTACCACCAATTTCTCTATATCCTTGTTTGATTCTGATCAGAGTATTCCCGTATTTATACTCCATGTTTAACACCTACTAGTGCATTATTAACGTAAGTATAAATCCATCCGTCACTCTTTACTTTTAATAAATCTAACGGGCTTACAATTTTTATATATCTAACCTCGCCTTTACCTTCTGCTCTTATTTTATCTCCTAAACTTATCTTCCATCCTTGTTCACTAAGAGCTTTTATTACAGCCTCTTTAACGTCTTCATTATGCCCTTTAACTCCTATTATCGCCCCTACTATAGTTGGGTTAACCTTATAGTCTTCCCTACTATTTGGTACCCAATTATCCTTTCCTCTACGTTGTCTATAAGATATAAACTGCTGTTCAATATAGTAAAGTTTTTGTTGCACGTAGTCTATTGCCTTATACACCCATAAGTTATCTTTCACTAACACTTCATCTGGATAAATTGTATTACAATGCAGCAATTTAGGAAGGATATTCTTAATGAAGTCACTTTCACGTATTATATCGCCTTTAGAATTTATTATTATAGGGAGATGTATCAAGTTCTTATTAGACTTAGTCTCTACACTTGTATCTATAAGATAAATGTTGTAGTCTAAACTATCACAAACTATATAATTCTTACGTATCTTAGCAAATCTAGAAAGTAAGGAGTAAAATAAATATATGTTCTTGCCTACTCTGTTATCGTCGTATGTTTCGAATAAAGATAATTTCTGTATAACTATTTTTCCATTAGAAAAAATTCCATCTTGATATCTAACATATTGTTCTAAGAATGATTTAATTGCTTCATTAAGCTCTTTCCTATTTTCAAAGCCTGAGAGATTTCTAATAGAGTCAATCTCGTTTATAACTGCACCTTGCATCTTTTCAAATAACGCGAACTTCCTCATAGTTTCTTTTAGTATTTTTATCCTCTTTAATAGAGAATCCACTAAATTATCTAAATTTCCTTGTAATGCAGACTCCCATACCTTAATTGGGGTAACTTTTTCTTTTTCATTATTAGGGTCACTATAGATTGTGTATATTGGTATAGTCTCTTTATCCTCACTAAGATCAAATATCTTGTTCACAGTGACTCCTTGGTATATTAAAGCATCAACTACTTTTTCATTAGACCCAGTACCCTTAGTTATTGATAAAAGTTTATTATAATAATTTTCGAGTAAGGCTTGCTCTAGAGGGATCTTTAATGAAATGTAATATATATATACAGGCTTGATCTGCTTAAGTCTCCATACTCTTCCGTTCCTTTGTTCAAACCTTACTATGCTTAACGGGATCTCGTAGTGTATTATAACATTAGCACTCTGTAAATTTAACCCCTCTGAGGCTACGTCTGTAGCAACTAAAACTTTACTTTCCTTACCCTCTAACCATTTCTTAATCTTATCTATTCCCTCTTGATTTACTGTTTCACTAGTTACTACTTTAATTTCCCTATCTGTTAAATTGAGAGCTTCCTTAAGCTTTCCTAAAATATAATTCGCAGTGTCCTTATATTCTGTAAATATTATTACCTTATCCCCTTTACTTAAATGAGTTTTCACTAAATTTGTAAGTGCCTTTACTCTACTATCGTTATTAATAACCCTTTTAGCATACTCTATTAACTGCGGTATGAAATCTTTAAATCTTTCAAGATATGGAGCATTTATTTCAGCTAATTCATTTGCTATATCATCAGGTTCTACGTCTTCCTCAGTTTCCTCCTCTTCAGCGTATTCCTCAGCTTCATCTATAACCTCATTTTCATTGACTTTCATGCTCCTATTCTCTATTACGTGTTTAAAAGTCACTAAGCCAGCTAAAGGGCTAGACAGTGAACGTCTACCTATTATAAATGCTAAGAGCTGAAGGGCTTTAGGCTTCTCACCTATACTATCGTAATAATCTTTAAGTATTGCTAAAGAGAGCTCTCTTATTAATGTATAATATCTTTCCTCATCTTCCGTAGGTTCTACTAGATACTGAATAAAGTACGCTTTAGGGAATATTTCCTCTTTTTCGTAAACTTTATTTACGTTATCTTTATTCCTCTTTAGTATTATAGCCCTAACAGTACTCCTTAATACTGCTTCACTATTATCCCTTAAATGGGGGTCTATAAGGACAAGTCTCTTTATGTAATCGTTGTCGTTACCCCTATGAGGTGTGGCTGATAGGCCGATAAAGTGAGAGTTTGGGTTTTTAGTTACCAACGAGGCTAAGGTTGCATATCTCTGATTTTCTTTATTACCTATTATTCCTACTTTATGTATTTCATCAACCACAATTAAATCCCAATTAACAGATAAAAAGTTAGACTTATGTTCGTTTCTCTTTATAGTATCTACACTAACTATATAGATCCCGTTTTCGCTTAATGTTACCCTATATTTTCTATAATCAATCACTGGTAATTGCCACTCTTTATCAAATTTCCTTAACTCAGATATCCACTGGTTAATTAAGACCTTAGGGACTATTAATAAAATCCTTTTAACTCCCCTATTCTTAATTAATTGATCCATTATCATTATTCCTTCTATTGTCTTCCCGAGTCCCACATCATCGGCTACTAGAAACCTTACTGGATCCCTTGCGAGAAGCCTATAAAATATTTCAGCCTGATGAATGTAAGGCTCATAATCCCCTCCGGTTAAAAGAGGATACCTAAATAAAGGATGAGATTCCTTTAATTTATCTAAGTAGAAAAGGATAAATTCACTCATAGAGGTCACGAAAAGATTTACTAACTCTAAAAGTATCTATTATGTTATTTCTCCTTGAGTATCTACTTAGAAATTCCGTATACCAAAACTGTAAGCTGAACTCATCCATTCCTATTATTATCTTCCCTAGCTTATTAATTCTCGTAGCATAAACTTTTCTAATGGTTTGTCTCACGCCACCATAAATTATCATAATTTTAAACAATCTCTCGTTCTCAGTCCTTATAGTTTTCTTAGTCCTCTTATATTCAACATTAACGTTCTTAAGAATTATATCATAAATTTCATTCAGGCTCACAGCAGCCTTAAAGACTCGCGAGCTACTACTGTTTCTTACAATGTAATAATAAATCCTATTAGGGCTAGTTTCTCTTATGAGGTACTCCATCTTAACACACCTTAACTCTTACTTTTATAATCCCTTTACTAATTAAGTCGTTAATTTCCTCAACTTTATTTATCTCTTTAATTTCCTCAACTTTTATCTTAAGTGAGCCAGAAACCTTAGACTTCAAACCTATCAAGCTTAATAGGGGATTTAAGAAATTAACGAAATCGAGAATACTAGACCCTAAAGGCTTAGCACTCACAAAAATTTTCCTATTAGGGTCTTCTACGTTAATTTCACCCTCTAAGACCTTTTTACCGATTATTAACGAGTTCAACTTGGTAATCACAGTCCTTATATCATTAACATTTATTATATCTATCTCAGAAATCTTTGAATCTTTATTTAACTGGTCTACAATCCTCTCGCACTCGTTTCGCCTTAACCTAGTGACTACTTCAACCCTCTTCTCCTTATTATCATATTTAGCATTTACAATAATTATACCGTCTTGATTTAACGTAATCCTCAGAGTAGTCTGAAAATCTGGGACTCCCTCAGTTACGTCTAGTACTCCATAATTACTACTTAAGTATACCTTAGAGTTAAAATTGCCTACTTTTTTCACTGCTATTTTAACTTCCTTTACTTCACCGGGCAAGCCTTCGACCTCTTTAGGCTCAGCATACAACTCTATACCGACCTCCAAAGTTTCCTCAACTAGTCTAATCTCTCCTATCTTAAATTTAACAAACCAGTTTTCATCTTTCTTAAGTTCTTTTAGGGGTATTCTAGCGCCATCGGGTAATTCTAATACATAATACCTCTTAATCACTTTATCGCCTTCCTCTATGATTTTCTCTTGAGATACCAGTTCGTCGATCTCTTTCTCTGCAGCGTCTTTAGCTGGCAAGATTATTGAAGCCTCATCAACTAATATTTCTCCCATGCCTTCATATTTCTTATAATAAACTCCCCCCCTAGTCATAACGCCTACTTCTAACTTCTCCACGCCGTTACGTATAGCGTTATAAATTGCCGAATCTGTGACGAAAGGTAAAGAAGGATTAGTGTAAAATACCTCCCTTAAGTCCTTAACCGAAAATGATTTACTTGTTATATTAATCCCTATATTATCCAGATACCTTTTTAACGTTTCAAAGTCGAAATTCTCTTCACGAACTATTTTAACCTCATCAATTAACGTGCTTTCGACTTGCTGAAGTAACGTCTTTTCTCCTCCTTTCAAGTCTACTATTCTAACTTCATTATTTCCAGTGGGATAAGCTACTTTATCGAAATATTGAAATATTTGATTATATATTGCATTTTCTAAACTATTTACATACTCACGTAATATTTTATCAGCGTATTCCCTAGAAATTTTATCACTATAATAAGGTGTTACATCCATTTTAGAACAAGAAATATACCTTCTCGTATAGTCTTCTATTTTATCCCTATTAGATCCTATGGATGGGAATAGTAACGTTATAGTATTGGAATATCTCCTTAAGCTCTCTGTCCTTCCAGAGGGTACATAGTATAATATTTTCCTCGCAACTTCTTCAGAAGCTTTAAGTACCTCATTGATATCCCTACAACCTTGACATACTGGCTTACTTAATATTGCAAGGTAATATGATGGTTCGTCAACGTTAACTAATTCATTCTTATTTCTAAGTATAGTCCTATACAATTTTAGTAAAAATCCGCTGACAGTTTTCTTACCCTTCTTTTGTACAACGTCTATCGGAGTTTCAGCTAATTCGAGCATAATATTATTTAACTTCTCCTCTACCTCAGCCTGCGGCACTTTACTTGCATCTTTTTCACATATCGTTTTAGGATCTAAGAAATAAGTAACCCAATATCTCCCCTTATCATTCATAATATATGGGATAATCATATCAACATTCTTCGAATTGCTACTAATACTCTCTAAAATCTCCTTCACATCAGATGGGAGCATACCTATTGAGTTAAGGTATTCTGGGTCAAGAACTGAAGTAATTATTTCCTTATCATCAGGTAATGCAGAAGCAAGTTGACCCGCATCTAACCCTAACTGGTAATAATATGTTGTAATAAATATATAATTTGCTAATAAAAACACTATTTCCAATCCCTTAGATCTCTGAATGATAGTGTCTGCAACTGTACCATAATTCTTGAAATTCTTCAGTAGTAAATCGTGTATCTGAGGATCTTTTATACTTATATCCGATGGTAAAATTAAACTCCTTGTAAGTTTATAGTTCCATAAGTCCCTTATTACATACCTAGTTATCTTTATACCCTCGCGAGTACCTTGAAGATGCATATTCCCTTCTAATAACCTCTTTAAAGCCTCAACATAAAGTGGATGGAAAGGATAAGTTCTCGCAATATCCTGGACTATGGAAACGTCAACGTAGTCTCTATACTGATCGGCTAACTTCTGGTATTTGCCTACTACATTACTCTTAACAGCCTCATTTACTTCTTTGAATATTCTCTTTATTAATACATTAGCTAAATCCGTAGATGTCTCTATAGGCGCTCTAAATGCCTTACCGCTTCTCTCTAACCTTTTAGCTAAAGCTTCTATAACTTCTGACTCGTATCCTGCCTCAATGTACCCTATAATATCTTGCTTATTAGGAGAAATCTCAATTTTAGCCGGGATTGTAGCTACTAACACTACTGGCAAATTAACGCCCATCGATGCTAAAGCTTCTAGGAATAGCAAACACTGCTCATAATACTCTTTATATCTGCCCTTTAATCTTAAAAGATAATAAGCTATCTCATCTACCAGAATAAGAACCCTTTCCCCTTTAAATAACCTCTCAAGATCGTCTTTTTGCGGAGTTATCATATCCTCATCAAATTTTTTAATTACATCATATTTTCCAAGTTTATTTGCAATATAACCCCATAAGGTCTTTATTTCAACATTACCATCCTTTAAGGGATCTACCGGTGATGGGGCGGTTCTGCTATCCTTACCCCCAATTCCTATTACTTTAACGCCTTCTAAAACATTAAGCCCAAACTCCTTCGCTATTTTAGGATTACTAAAAGCGTGATACAGCAAAAGTAGAGTATGTGTCTTACCACCTCCGAATAAGGAATATATCGTTATAGTAGTCCCTTTACCTTGGCTTAAAGCGTTAGTTATTTCATTAACTAAAATCCTCATGGAGTCAGTTATGTACGTAACAGAGAAGAACTCTTTAGAGTCTAAATAAATTGATGGGGCATTCCCAACTATAACATCACTGAGTTCAGGAGCCATCTGATCGTCCAAGCTAGGATTAAATACGTCTTCCCTTACTTTATTCTCGTAAACTAAGTCAGCCATTTAACCACCTCTCTATACCTACTTTTTCACCAGACAAACGCTTAGAGGGTTCCTTCTCTATGTCGTTATCCGGTAAGACTTTCGCAAAGACCTTTGCAATAGCTAAAGCCTCATCTACGAAACGAGTCCTCTCTCTGAGCTTCTCAATCTCATCCTTAAGCTTATCGGAATATTTTAACGAGACGTATTCAAGGTAATGGAAGACTTGAATCGGATTAGAGAAATCATATTTACCTTGAAGGACCATCTTCACTTCTGGAAGTCGTTCTAATGCGGTAATTGCATCTTGATCTTGTTCAGGCTCTACTAAAGCTATTGTATCCTTGCTATCTGCAACGCTAATAACTCCTTTACTTTGTAAATCTTTAAAATCTAAACTACCAGATGAGATGTTCAAAAATACCAGGCTATTGTTATCCAATTTCCTCACCCCTTTCTTAGGCGGAGGGAGTAAGAGTTTAACTAAAACGTAATAAACCGTATAGGGATCTGAAATCCTCACACCTATTCCCTTTGATAACCCTTCAATTATTGCTTGTGCAGTGGTAGGAAAGACGTAGTTTGTAACCAGATCTTCGACTGCGTTTATTCCTTCCCCTCTTAAACCTAAGATTTTTTCGTATTGAGTAAACACACTGAGAACCTTTCCTAAGACTTCTATATAAGTATCTATAGAGAGCTTAAGCTTCTGTTTGGTTAGCATAGTTGATACCCAGTCAGAAACTTTTGAAATAGCCTCCTTTCTGACCTCTTGAATATGCTTAGCACCTTCAGCTTTTTTTCTCCATACTATAACTATTGATTTATCTAATGAGATTGTAGTGTTGCGGGCAGTTATTCTTGTCTCATCTTCTGTCGTTATTGCATGAGTTGCAGTTATCCTAAACTTTGAAACATACCAGCCCGCATAAAGTAGAGATATCCAAGCATCTGGAGACGTATGATTGTAGAAAGTAATTAATAAGCCATCATCCTTCAAAATTTCAGTTAGTTTATTAAATGCTTGAGCAAGTCTATTTCTAAAATACTCATAAGAACCTACACCATCTCCAAATGTCTTACTTCTTTCTTCATCTACTCCTATATCTTTTGGTACAAATTCCTCCCATTGTGTACTATAGGGAAACGGAATTATCCTTTTTAACCATACGTAATAAAAGTCGCTTACTTCTGGGTACGGGACGTCATCAGCATAAGGTGGATCAGTAACTATGACATCTACTTTATTACTTAAAGTCAATTCGTTTACATCAAAATTAAGAATTTCAACTTGTGAATTAGAATTAGTTTGTATCAAATATTCTAACCCTTCAATTATATGATCTAAACTCCTTGTTAATGAGCCTATTATGTCAGCTAAAGGAGAAATCTCGACCCAGTTCCATGTAAATGCAAATCCTCTAAATGTTAATGCATGAGCAATAAATGTTCTGTTAGGGTGAACTGATGATAGCATACAGTTATGCCTTATATGGTTTAGGAATGCTATAGTTAAATATGTTATTATTGCTTCCTTGTATTCCTCATCTCCTTCTATCTTTTCCCTAAGTTCATTCAGTTTAGTAATAATTTTAGAGAACATTATTAATTGTCTTGCATTAAAAAGTTTATAGAATTTATTCATTCCCCATGCTACAGTTGTCCTTCTTGATGCATACTCAGCTACCTTTTCAATTGGTATATGGTTAATATCAATGTCTCTTAATTTTTCAAAGCTTCTCCAAAAGATCTCTCTATCCTCATCCTCAACTTCACTAAATTCTAAGTCTTTTCCCTCTCCCTTAAACTTAACTAAGAGTGTTGGCCTTGCTTTAGCGTTTTGTAACTCTTCTAGGCTAATCTCTCCATTTAGATATTTTTCATATTTTTCATTCCAGTCCTTTATCGCCTCCCTAACGTACCACTTATCTCCCTTACCAGGGAAAGTCGTGTTACAGAATAAGCATTTAGCATAACTCTTTTTTGCATTAACGTTTCCCTCTGGAACTCTATATTCCTTACCGTTAACTATTATTTTATCCTTAGTCTTCTTTGCGGATATAGTCTTCTTGTTAAGTTCTTTATTTAGATCAATTACCTCTATTCTTAGTCGCATGCCACTAACCTCCGGTTTCATGAAAACTAATCTTTTGAAATTACCAGACTTAACTTCTTCTTCACTCTCTCCTTCTTCCTCATCTTCACTCCCTTTTAATGCTAATAACCACCATTGACTAACTAAAGGAGTATAATTGCCACAGTGCGGGCACTTCACCTCCCATGTGCCCACGAAGCCCGAATACTCTCCATATAATTCTTTAACGTCATCTTCTAAGCTCTTAAGTAGTTCTTGTCCATACTTTTTAACGTCTTCAATGAGTTTTCTTCCGTACTTAGGGTATTCAAGTACTGCTTTTAAAAAGACATAAGCAGTTGGTAATAATTCGGAAGCAATTACCTTGCCTACATTCAACCTTTTAGCTTCAAGCGGAATTGAACCAAATCCGGCAAAAGGGTCTAAAATTGTGAAGTTTTTAAATTCATCATTTACTAAGGGTTGATATTTATGGGGAAGATTCTCCGATAATCTAATCATTCTCTTAAACTTATCAAGAGGATAATCTTCTGGAAGTAGTGATGCTGCAGTAAATGCCCTAGCGGAAATTAAGGGTTTCCTAGTCCACCAGAATATCATTTCCCAATAAACCGGCCTTCCTGGACCTTTTTCTTTTGCGGCTTTCTTGTCAATTTCAGGGATAAGCGAGGAGAACTTGTCACTCTCAATTAATCGTTTCTCCACACTAGTAAGAAAGAAAAGTAATTTATTAACTTTTCTATTTTTAAGACAGAGTGTTAAGTGAAAGTTAAATAAATGGTCAGAATCTAAACCCTAGATTTGTAATAATAAGATAGCGAATAATTGGCTTATAATTAGAATTCCTATAAACTCTATTCTAAGTTTAAACCCCGAGAACATATATACTAACTATAAGATTTCATAAGGCATGTATTTTGTGTTTAAACTCATCATTATTACTCTTAATATCGTCAATAAATCTATAACTAAAATTATGTTAAAAAAGACAAAAACTTATAATTTACTTAGTCTAAGATTTTGATATGAAGAAGTTATTAATTGAGAGTGATAACTTTTCGCTTATAGTACCAGAAATTGATAGAAAAGGGCCAGGAAGACCGCCGTTCTGGGAAATAGTATTCTGGTGGGGTAGAGAGCCTTTATTCTCAGCTAGGGCGTTTATAGCAGCAGCATTACTTCCAGAGGATTTTAACATTAGCGAGTACGAGAGAATTATAAGACTAAATAAGGATTTGCCTCATAAATTTAATCCAGAGACTGACGAGAGGTTCAAAAACTTTACCTTTTTAGACCCTTTCGCTGGATTTGGTTCCTTTGCATTAGAGGCAAAAAGGCTCGGACTAGGAAAGGTTATTGCGTAGGATCCAATACCCACTGCGTATACGTTTCTTAAAGGGGTACTTCTCTATCCAAAATATGGTCAAAAACTAATAACAGACGTCGAAAAGTATGGGCAATATTTGATAGAAAGCTTAAAGGATGACGTTAGAGAACTTTATGGTGACCATACTGGCTATGTTGGATCATGGGAAGTTAAATGTCCAGTTTGCGGAAATTACACTCCATTATCTTTTACCTGGAGTTTATTAGAATTAAGGAGAAGCGGAAATGAAGATGAGGAAGATGGAGAGGAAAAGGTAAGGGTTGGAGCTTACAAGAGAATAGTTTATATGAAACCTGTCGTAGAAAACAATAAGCTTCGTATTAAAGTAATCGATCTTAACAAAGAGATGGAAAGTAGGAATATTTTTGCAAAAGTTTCTAAGAATCGTATAGTGATCAAGGATTCTGGTAAGTCTTATGAGATTCCGCAAGGTAATGTTAAGGTTGAAAATAATTACGCTAGGTGTCTATATTGTGGTTCTATTATTCCGGGTAAAGGTGAGAAATGGTATGTTAGAGAGGCTATTAGGGAGTGGAATGAGAATTACGAAAGGTTCTTAAATGGTGAGATATCACTAGAGGAATTACGAAACTCAAAAGCAAGACCTACATTACTAGTTAAATTCAAAGGTGAGGGTAAAAATCTATATTTTCAAGAAATTACCGATGAAGACAAAGAAGTATTCTGGGAGGCTTTCAATAAGTTAAGAGAAATCAATATTATGAAAATACCTACTGAAAAGGCTTTTCCTTACGGTCTTCTTGCTTTTTACTAGATGGGGTATGGATAGGTTTTATAAATTATTCAATGCGAGACAGTTTAGTGATTCTAAGCAAAATTGTTGATAAAATAAATGAATTGAGAGATAAAATTGAAGGTGATGAGGATTACAAAGATGCTATACTAACATATCTTACAATGGCCTTTTTGAATCATGTAAGATATAACAGCATGATAACATCGATAGAAAGTACGAGATCTTTTAACGTCCCTGTTACTGCATTTAGAGGATTTGCATTCTCATGGAACTGGGTAGAAATTTCTCCTTTGAGTAACATATCCGGTTCCATAACTAAATTATTGGAACACGTTAAAAAGGGTTTGGAATACTTGACATACACTAATACTGATTCTCAAGTTGAAGTCCCCTTTTATCAAGATAACTTACAAATGGAGCCAGTTGATTTAATAGTAACTGATCCTCCTTTTGCAGATGATAAGCCTTATGTCAGTGACTACTTCTACGTTTGGTTAAAAAGAGTATTTCCGATTCCTTATAATACTCAATGGGAGGATTTTATGCCGAAGAATATTAATAAGGTCTATAAGGGTGTAGTAGGTACATTAGAATATTTTAGGAAGAAACTTGCTGAGGTTTTTCTCAAATTTTACGACCTTTTAAAGGATGATGGTACGTTAGTTACATTTTTCAGTAGTTCTTCACCAGAAGCATGGGTATCATTACTTTATGCGGGCTGGTTCATTTCTAAGTTCAGAGTGATTACTACTCATGCAGTTACTACAAAGGATAGGACTAGAATGACAGCAAATGTAAGTACTGTAACGTTAGATAAGTCTATTGTAATTGCATGAGGGAAGAAGGCTGAGGGTAGTAAATTAATTCAAGATGTAAGAAATGAGGCTATATCTAGCGTATCTAAATGGTTCTCGTCCTATATAAAATCGGGTAAGTTATCAATAGACACTTATATGGTGGTTTTAGGTAAGGTATTATCAATATTCACCAAATATGAAAAGATCATAGGAATCAGCGGAAATGGAGTACATTCCATAGAAAATCTAATAAAAAACTACATTTACCCGGTAACTACTCAAGCTATAATTAAAGGGTTATCGGAATCTGTAGGTGTTAGAATTGATGACCCCTATTCCAGCTTTTATATCTTGGTTAAGGTGTTATCGCCTCCAACAAAAGGAGTTAGGAAAATAGATAGGAATAGTTTAGTATTGTTAAATGTAACTGGAGATACAGTAGAGAAGGATTTAGAAAAGAATGGAATAATTCAGGTTAACAGAAAAAAGAAAACTATACTTTTAGCTGAGCCTGAAAATGCCACTGATATAAGTAACATTATACTCTCTTTCGAAAAACTCGAACATGTTAAAGAAGCTAAAGTTGGTGACTATAATTTTAACAATCCCGTCCAAGTACTCCACTATTTAGAGTACGTAGCGTTAAAGTTCCCAGATAAGTTAAAGGAGGAGATCGACAAATTGAGAGAAACTAGTAGATATGTGAATGAAGCGATAGCAATAGCTAAAATATTCTCTGAGGTTTTACGGAAAATGATATTAAAAAAGTGCCCTCAAGAAAAAACTCAGAAGTCGAAAGATTATTATAGCAAGATGAATTGATTGAGTTATATCATTGTTTATATATATAAAAATTAAATTAAAATAGATAGAATAAAAAGTCCATACAAAAAGTAGATGCAAAAATAGAGTTCTAGATATAGAGAATACTAGATAAAAGACGCTATACTTCAGAATATAAGTTAAAAGGGTCATAATGTTAACGTCTTACGCTGTTTTTCCTTCATAGTTGAAAGGTGTTATCTACTATTTTCGTGCGTATGTAAAGGATTAAGAATATGAGAGAGGAGATTCTAATTTTTCCTAGGACATAACCCTATGAGTAGTTATATTTAAATATACAACAGTGTAATACTCCTATTAATGAAGGTAATACTCAAGTCACAATATTATCCTTTCTTCGGCAGTGTTCTTGATAAATATCAGAAATTACTCGAATTTTCATATAAGTTATTATCCGCTCTTTCTATAAATATTGAGGAAATTTATACTGCAAAGCTTTCAGTTCTTGATAGGTCTTATTATTCCCCCGTAGTTAAAGTCCTTAATCCTCATGTACTTACGCTAACGATTGATGAGAATTTGAACATAAAAACAAAAATAAGGGATGAAAATTTCATTTGGAGAGAATCATATCTTAGGGTTGAATTCTTAGGAAAGGTTGAAGATGAGGAAGCTATCTTTGTGTTAACAATTAGAGGCAGTGGGCAAGACAGGAAGAAATATGGGGATGTGGAAATTTATGCCTATAATAACAATTTTGATGGCTTTGATAAACTCTTTATCAAGCATAAAATAAATGTTGAAAAAGCTCTCACAGAAGAGGTTAAGTATTTTGTTATAGCCCCACTATCGTCAGTTATCTATGATCTTTCCAGAATAGTAGCGATCTCAGCTAGTGATGTAAGGTCATTCTTAGCTTTGGTGACGAAGTTTTTAAGGAATCTCTCTGCAAGAGAGAATGCAATAGAGAGAGTTGCAGTTTCCAAATTAAACTCTTTCCTTAACCTTAGTACTTTATATGCAAAAGTATATAATCAGGAAAAGTTCGTTAAGGCAACGTTTAATGCATTTAGAGAAAAAGGATATATAACGAAAGCAGGGAGCATAACTATTTATGGTGATAAACCTCTATATGAAGGATATATCAACTTTCTAGAGAAGGTTATAATCCCCTTAATGTCTGATTTTCCAAGCCAAGATGATTTTGAGAAAAGATTAGAAAAAGGGCTAAATGCACTTAGTTGATTACATGAACCTCAATATTCCTTTTATGTAAACATAAGCATATATACTACTACCAAAACTCTCATTCTTTTTCTTATTTTTACCGAGTTTTTTCTGTAATTTGTATGTATTTGGATCATATGTATATCCTTCAGGTATTGCTGATCCTGATTCAGGCATATAAATTATTGCAGTACACTCAGATCTTAACTGGTTAGGTAAATGATCAATAGAACTATGTAACTGGTCTAAAACATCCATCAAATTTTGCTTCCCATACGACTTTAATTCTACTATGAAAGTAAAAGACTTACTTTTTAACAAGATAATATCTGGATGTTTAAATATGAAACTCTTTTTGCTATAAATCTTAATCAAATAATCTTCATTACATATAACTTGTTCAAAGCAAGATTTTACATCATTATTTCTGATTGAATTAATAATAGCCGAATATTCAGAATATACTTTATCAGAATATATGCAATCATCCTTTTTATCATACTTTCCCTCTCTTCTTACCTTTTCTAAATAATGATGTATAATTTCAAGTACGTTCCTTATATCTGAATTGCATTCACAAACCTTCATTTTATTACTCATAAAACATTGTAAAAAAATGTTATTACAATTTGTAGACATATGAGAATGTATAACTAAAGACCTAATAATTAATTTTAGTGTTCATTCATCGTGTACTTTCTTAGACTTTAAAAGCCAAGATCATAATAAGTTACAAACTTAAACTATGATAACTACTTATTAATTTTAACTTGTCCTTTACATCATATAATAGTCTACCTAGAGATTTCTAGGTATTTATCCTAAATATGAAAATCTCTTATTACGACTTATTCTTGTTAGTAGTTTTAAGATATTCCATTATCATAAAAAGTTATAATATTTGTTCGTTAGTTATAAAATATTTTAAATTTAGACTTCTTAATCATCTTACTTATCAAAAAAGAATTTTCCTATTAGTAAGATGAATTTCTTATATATTTTTAGCGCAAAATATAAATGCAACAATTTTCCTATAAGTGTTATTCCCTCTATGTAAACGTAGGCGTATATGTTATTGCCTAGTGAAAATTTTCAATTACTGACTCATTCAGTTTCGTTCTTCACTCCCTATATTATTTTACATAGGTATTTACGTCTTTGATTAGTATAGGGTAATATTATTTTTATCAATAGATATAAATAAAATTGTTAAATTCTATTATCTTGTTGTAGTTAATTATTAGAAATCCTTTTATATTACATTACATATTATAATCATATGTTAATGAGATATTGGGGCAGAAAGCCCATAGAGCTTATTGACGAATTACTTACAGAAGTTACAGATAGTACGGTTATTGATCCATTTGGTGGTGCTGGGTCAATTGTTTTGTCCGCTTTGCGTCACGGGAATAGGGCTATTTATTTAGATATTAATCCTTACGCTTGGTTAGTAGCGTTTGTTAATATAGTTAGTATTGATGCTGAAGAATTTAAGAGGAAAAGTGAGGAGGTTTTAAATAATTTAGTTATTATAAGGAAGAGGACATTAAAGAGCGACTTTCTTTATTATTCTAATGGTAAACCTTTTTGGAAAAAGAGGAGTGTAGATAGGGTTTCTCAGTTCTTCACTACAGATAACTTCAGAAAATTATATTCTATCTTAAAGTCTATTGATAACGTAAATGCTTCCCCAGAAGTGAAGATAGCATTATATGGTGCTTTTTGTTCTTCTTTATTCAAAGCATCAAAGATGAAGAGAGAAAATGCAGGTAGTTGGGGAGTTCCTTCATACTGGATCCCAGAAAGTCATAAAGAGATAGACGCAATAGAAGCTTTTAAATCAGAGGTTAAAAGGTTTTTCTCGTATTTCAAAAGTCATAAGGGATATAAAATTGGTGAAGAGGTAAAAATGCAGATAGGAAGCTCATTAAGCTTCAATTATAACAAAAACCATATTCTTTTTACAGACCCTCCTTTCTTTGATGAAGTACAGTATATGGAACTTTCGTTCTTTTATTGGGTATGGCTAAGAGAAAGCAAATTTAGAAATGTAGCGAGGTATTTTTTAGGAAAAAACATTACTTTTAGGATAAGTTATGAAATGATCGTAAATCCTAATAAAGGAATTAATTATGACAAATACCTAGAAATGTTAGACAAGTTTCTTTTAAGAACTAAGAGAATAAAAAGAAAGTATCTCCTCTTTCATTATGATAAAAAAGATTTTATGCGAAGGGTCATCTCATTAACGAGAGAGAGGTGGAAAGAAGTTAAGATAGAAAACTTTGAGATAGAGAATCAGAGGAATATAGGCCCCAGAGGCGGTAAGAAATACGTGTTAATTTATTCATAAAGTTTATAATTCTTAGTTATTTCGTTAAATTGTTCTAAATACTTGCCCACATCATAAGGATCTATACTAACAGTAACTGTCTCCTTATTAAACTTTAATCCATTTTCGGTGAAATTCGCAGAGCCCGTTAGTGCTATTGAATCGTCTATTATCATCATTTTAGAATGTACAATTCCCTGCTCGGAGGTCGCAGGTATTTTTATTACATGAATACCGTTATTTTCAGCTACCTTAATTGCATTTTTATTCTTTTCATCATCTAAGCATACGATAGTTATCAGCAAGTCTTTCTCTTTCTTAGCCTTTATTAAAACGTCAATTATTTCCTTCCCTATCCATGGAGATATAAGTTTAATATCATTTTCGGCTAAGTTTACTAAATCAACAAAAATATGGTATAAGTTATTTGTAAATGGGAAGGACGTCCTACCAAGCCAATTATCATAGGTAGAGATAAACTGATTTATAAGTTTCCTACTTATAAGGAATGGTTGATCGTAAGGCCCAAAAATACATCCCTTATCCATTCCTACACACATATTACATCCATCCCAACATAAGGGTAATTCAGAGATCATATCCTTAAAAGCTTGCCTAGTATCGCTATCCATATTAACTTTTTGACTAAATCTTTTCCCTAAATAGTTTCTAATTACTAAATGATTTGGAAATGTTTTAGGAAACGGGCTATTGAGTTGCCATTCATTAAATATATTTAAGGTTGTTTGAATTATTTCCTTGTCCAATTTTTTACTAAAATTGTTAATAACATTGCCCAAACCATTTAGTGCCTTATTGAGTTTTCCCTCATGAGCGTTATACACATTAGGTAAATTACTTAAAACGTTGGAAAGTTCCTTATCCCCTTTATTTATCATTATGCTCAATGTTTTTAAATATCCTAAACCCCCGTAGATGCTTTCAACAATATATACAGAGCTTGAAAGCTCTCCAAAGATTGGATGAGCAATATAATATGTGAAATTTCCAGAGGCATTTATGCTACTCATTGGCTCTAATATGTTAGTGATAATGACGTGAGCTAAAGTATGTAACAATACAAGACTTCCAAATAATGTCAGATTGTCCTCATTACAACTCTCTTCAGCTTCTCCGTTTACTACTTTGTCTATTAAATCTTCGAATCTTTTCATTGCAAGGAATCCTTTTTGGGATAAACTGTATTTTTTTAGTCCAATATCGTTCTTATCTCCAAAATATATTGACATTTTCATACATAACCAATCTTTTATTTCTTGATTATTATTAATTAAAAACGAGATATAGTCATTTAATGACGAACTATTAAATTTGAATATTATGCCATGTAGATTATTTAATCTAAATCCTATACCATTTTCGTAAGATACCCATAAGAAATCCTTATACATTAGGTCTGCAGCCTTGTCATAAAAGATTGTAGCATCAGAAAAGGCTTCCATCCTTAATTTTTCACTAAACTCTATTTTACCTAATATTCTATCAGCGTTTCCTATCTTAACCACTATCAGAGCTAATATCTTTTTATTTTTACTATTATCTTCCATTACATATCTCACGACATGTGGAAAGATAGTATATAATCTTTCATAAGGTATAGGTCCTTCGTAATACTTACACCCTTTACCATCTTTAGATTTTTCAAATAACTTACAATTACTTTTTAATGGGCAATCCTTCTTCTCATGGAGTAAAATCATACCGTATTTACAGTGATATCCATTTCTTAATGATTTATAGCTGTATTCTAAGATTAGAGGAAAAGGTTTAGCAGCATCGTCTCTTTCGATTCTATAGTCTGGTTTAGCTAAAGATCTATGTTTATATTCTACGGAAAGATCTGAGTTTTCAGCGAAAATGAAAGAGTTTATTATATCTGGAAGAGTTACTTTAAAGTCTCTTTTATAATATGGTACATAAAACTCATCGTTAATACCAGCATTCCATTCTATATTAAGTTTATTATAGTATTCCAAGGGCACTAGTATTATTCCATATCCTTGTTTGCCAAAAAGTAATTTAAATGGAGTAAATGTATATAAAGACTGAATTCCGCTTCTTTTAGTACCAGAATATTCTTCACTCATTTTCATCACCTTCTACATTTGCCGATTCAATTGAAGGTGAAGGTGGAGTCATTAGTAGATCCATAAATATATCGTTTGTGGATTTTTCTCTCATTATACTAAATATATCGTAAGATTTATCTACATATAAGTTTGACTTGTTGTTATAATATTTAAGATTACCAATACATTTTCTTGCACTAATATCATTAATAATACTATTTATAATATTTGATAGATCTTCTATGTTTTTAATTATACTGTTAAATTTATTTATAATAGCATCAATATACTTTTTAGTATGTTGATTTTTCATCATAGTCCTAATATCATACTTCTTCGTTAGTTTTTGTCTAGTTTTTTCAAGCAAGCTTTCGAGTGATTTTATCTCTGAAGACTTTGAATTTATCAAATATAATATCTCATTGATTATTTTAATATTGAGGGGTCCAGTCTCTAATATTTCCTTTAATTCCTTTAACTTACCGCTAATTTTATTTAATATTCCCAATAACATTCTATTATCATACCCAATAATGTTTCCTATTTTATGCTCAAACAAATAATTTATTGTCTCATTAATATCAGCCTCTATTTCATTAAAAATTGTATTTAAACCGTTAGCGATTTCTCTGCAAAGCTCTTCTTCATCTTTATCCTCATTATTTATACTACGTTTAATTACGCTAAGTAAGTCCATTATATCATCTTTAATTAAATTTAAATCAATACTTAACATTTCTTCCAATTCTGACTGGGAATTAGCTATGTTATTCTCTGCATCATCAATTAACTCTTCTATGATGTTTTCACATTCTGCAAAGCTGCTTCCATCATCTACACATGTTTTTACTTTATTTATTGCTCTCTTTAGTAAGACATATGAAAAAATATACTGTAATATTATCTGTGGATTATTTGAATCTAAAGTTTTCGATACAGAATTATAACTCATATTAATTAACGTACTTCTAAGCTCGTCGTTAAACATATATAGTGAAGCGTAAGGAGTAGATTGTAAAATTACAATTCCGGTAGCTATTCTATAAGTCTTATCGCTCCTACCAGCTCTTCCGACTCTCTGTATAAAACTTTCTCTCGATAACGGTAATTTATGTTGAACTATTACTGCAATATCACCTATATCTATTCCTAGTTCTAATGTTGACGTAGAAAAAAGCATTAATTTCGAGGAATCATTTTTAAACTCTTCTTCAGTCTTTAGTCTCTGCTGTAAAGATAATACTGAATAGTGTTGATCTATTCCTTTTTCTAAGTCTGCAGCAAGTTTTTCTAAGTATACATCACTATTACAAGCATTACGATAACTAGATAAATATGGCCAGTAGTATTCATTATTAGTATATAAATCATTTGGACTATTGTAACAGATATGATCTCTTATTTCTCTTGCTTTTCTTTCTCCAAGTATCGTATTCTTAAAATATTTGTAAAAATTAGTAACACCTGCAATACTATCCGCAAATAGTATACCTTTAAAGTTGTATTCTTTCAGCCATGCCAAAACTGCTTCTGTAACATCTTCCGTTAATGTTTCGACTCCTTTTCCTATATTAGGAAGTAAAAACTCATACAATATTAAGCGCTGCTTGCTTATTTTAGATTGATTCTTATTGTAATAATCATTATATGTTAATATGTCAGCTGGAAGGCAATCAATATTATCACATACTAATTTAGAAATAAATTCTCTATAGTTAGGAATAGTGGCAGAAGAGAATATAATCTTCTCTAATCCAGTAGTTTTAGTAAGTTTCTTTAGAGCTAAGAGAAGCCTTAAAATAAACCTTAAATGAGAATATAATAAGCCATCATAAGCGTGGACTTCATCCAATACCATATATTTTATGTTCTTAAAGTTGTTTACAGTATTCATATTTAATAATCTCCTATATAAAATCCATAAATTAGTAATCAACACATTAGGTGGTGAGTTCTTTATGGATTTCTTTGTAGGAATTATAAAGTCATAAATCTTGCCACATTTGCTACATCTTATCCCATTTCGGGCGTATACTAAATCACCATTACACTTAGGATTAGGACATCTGAGTCCTCTATAACTTAGGCCGTCATTAATTTCATTAGGAGTATCACCGTCCTCTAATGCTATTGTAATTTTTTTATTTTTATCAATTTTTGCTAACTCCTCATTAATTATATCAAGGTACCTAATAAACTTCTCAATTTGATCTTTTGCTAGTGCCTTTCTTGGATACACAAATAGAACGTTTATAGGCTTCTCGTCCTTAAAGATAGATTCTAATAAATACACTAATGAAGGTATTACAAAAGCAATAGTTTTACCAGTAGCTGTAGGTGCTACTAAGGGTATATAGTTATACTCAGTATTAAGAATCTTATCAATAATGTATCCTTGAAAACTAGATAGTCCAGTTATTTTAAGCTCCTCTAGCAACTTTTTAATAATATCTATAATTAATTTCCTTTCTTTATCTGATAAATCATCATTAACTAATTTATTATCTATAATATGAATTAGTTTATCTATAGTAAAAGCTCCAAAATCTGGGTATGGTTCTTTTTCTAACATAATATCAAATTCCAATGAATATGGTTCAGAAGATATGAATTGTCTAATGAATGCCACTTTAGCTAATAAATCCATGTGTGCTGTTCTATATTTATCATCATATTTAATAATCATCTTCCTATTAAGTAAAACTAGAAAAATATTATTTCCCTTATTGTATTTTTTTATAATATCGTTAATGTCATTCTTAGTAAGTAGTGCACTCTTAAAATCTTTATTCTGGCTCTTTCTAAACTTGTCTACTTCAATTTGCAATAAATCTTGGTAGAATGATATTATATCATCGTCATTTTTACTTGACATTATTTTTATTTAATAATACAGAAGTATAAATACTTTCAAACATCTTCTTTATATTAACTACATCAACGTAATCTAGCTTGCACTTTAGTTTCTTCTCCATTTCGCTACTTAAACTTAATATGTTTCTTTTTTCTTTTAAAGCCTTAAGAAATTCTTTTCTAGTAATAGAATCTTTAAAGATATTTATAATTTTCTCATATGTTTCTTTTTTCTTCTTATTTGTTAAAAATGAGATAGTTATTAAAGGATGAACAAAAATTATATCCCCCATGTTATCTATTATAAACATAGGGATTAAATTACCATTATTTCTAAATTCTAAATTCTCGTCCTCGAATAACAAATGTGTTAAGTTATCTATGTTAATCTTTATTTTAAAATTTGAAGAGTACATAGCTAATTCAACTTTTTTAATAAATTCAGTAAATAATTGTTTAAACTCATCAAGATTTCCAAGATTAAGGAAATCTAGTTCATTAATACTTTTCCTTAGGTACATGGATCTTAATATGAGGAAAGCAAATCTGGTCATTATATCTGTATCGTTAAAATGATTTTTAGTTAAATATGGTATAAATTCGATACTCTCTTTTTTATTGTTTTTTTCAATTTCTAAATCTTTAATTATAAAATATGTCATATAATTATCATCTATCATATTTTTGGCTGCTTTAAGGCCAAAGTTTATATCTAAGTATTCTACACCGTTTTTAGAATTTTTAACATAAGTATGATATATTTTGAATATATGTAAACTATCATTACCTACAATAACATATGTATTACCTAATAGTGGGTTACGCTCATTGTAAGGTGGACTTATTGAAAAAGTCCAATATAACCCTAATGCTTTTCGAACATTTGGATCATCCAAATAAGTTGCTGGGTTCTGATATTCACATATACTCGAAGGATAACATGTTAATATAGAATCAAACTGTATAATAATATCTGTATAATTTTGAAAAAAATCCTTATACTTCCCCCAGTATTTTAAAGTAACTATTCTATCCAGAGCTGGTGAATAAATAGGTATGAATTGGACTGAATTTCTTAGATAATAACTATATTTACCTAGAAATACCCTTTTAATGTTTTTAGCCCCTATTATATTGCTTATATTGAAATAGTAAGCATAATTACCTGAATTAATAGAAGAGTCGGAAATAATATTAACAAACTCCTTGTAATAATCTATCATTCCTGCAGAGGCTAAAAGTTTCTGTACGTGTGACTCATGATTAGCTCCACTACCAGTTGTCATTAAATATTATTTTATAATGATAGACATATAAGTATTATTTATGTTCTAATATAAAATACGTTAAGAAAGTTAAGGAGTTTTTAAAGGGTATCTAAGGGGGAGGAAAATATAGAGGATAAAAATGGGCTCTAAGAAAAGTAAGATAATCAAAACGAAAATTTTTAGTATTTAAAACTCATCAACAAATTGATTGATCATAGAACTAACAACTTGAGGGAAATAAGTGTAGCTAAGTCAAGAGAGGGACTTTTTGAGTTCAAAGTTCTCTTCTTTCAATTTATATATGGGTCTATCTCGATTTAGGAAATCTCAATATTTATTATCTCTTAAAACACACAAAATAATATGTACATAGTTATTAACGGAAAGATTAACAATTTCCTCTTTTCCTTAAATGATTATTTAAACAGAAACACCTCTTTCATAAAAAGGTTTGACGAAGGTACTTTCATATGGGGTGTAAGTAGAGTTTATTCCGTAGAAAAACCGGGAAGTAAGATTCTCTTATACTTAAGTATGGATGAGGAGAAAGGCTTTAACGGCGGAATTGTACTTTCTGGAGAAATTAAGGAAATTGGAGAGCTAAAGGAGAAATACTGGCCAGAGGGAGAATGGCCACACTATATTGCACTTAAGGTTAGATATATACCACGTTCAGTTATTGAGGAGAAAGATCCTAAAAAGTGGAAATATGCTAGCAGGGAAAAACTTAAGGAACTCTTCAACTTTAGACCACTACCTGGAATCCAGAAATTGGATGATAAAATAGGAGAGGAAATAGAAAAGTTGTTAAAAAACTAGGATTAAGCAAAAAGTAATACGTATTAGAAAAGAGAGAGATGATACTTTACTTAACAGTTAAGAGTAAGCTAACAACAATACTCATTCAAAATTTAGTTAAAATTTACTGAAATAATCCCTTTTAATATTCTTTGAGGGAGATTCAAGGCTCCTTTGCGAATTCCCTTTTATTTTCTCGTCTTGAGACTAAATAATTTGATTGTACATTGACAATTGGAGAGACTAAGGAGCTATACTATGAACTTAATGGTGATAATGATATATAATCAATTACTTCTTCATAGAATTATACTAACTCTATTAGAAAATCAAAATTCGAAAAGAATCAACGAATCGCCATTATTTTTGCTCATACATACTTCTATTACTATCTTCAATTTCATCAATATAGTCGTCTAGTTCAGTGCTCTTCACTAAATTCTTATTTATTTGTGCAATTTTTCTCATAAATTCAATAGTCTCTTTCTGATGATCTCTTATTTCTTCAAGGTATTTTTCATCTTTTTCCTCTCTACCTACACTGTAATCCGCTATTACTGCTGTCCTAGCAAGATATGCTGTATAAAGCATAATGTCTACCATTTCCTGGATTCCTAGGTCATACATTGAGAGTATTTGATCAATTAGATAAGGCTTATTATTATAAATACTTAATATTATCTTAATCTCTTTTGGCAAATTTTTACAGATATCATCTTTTGCCTCGGATTGAAAACATTTCCTTGTGATATCTAACAATTGTCTATAAACTTCCTTCAACTGAACGATAATCGCCGTTTCTTTTCTTATCTGTAACAACTGAGCATAAGTTTTATTGATCTGACTAAAATAATCTGAAGTTAGTTCATATAATTTTGCAATTCTTTTAGCATTTATTGGAAAATCGTTGCACAAGATAATTCTTACAAAGAATTTTCTAATACTTATATCTAATTTCAGTAAATAGGATAAGTTCTATCGTTTTCATAGTAAGAATATTCACTGCTAAGAATGATTTATTTAAAAATTATCTTATCGTTAGGATTTTACGTAAACTGCTAATATAATAAAAACCTCATCTTAAATATGTATAAGTACTCAATTGTATCTAGGAAAATTAAAGATTTAACTCTCTGTATTGTATAACTAACATAGCTATTATCTTTGTGTTTTATCAGAATTTATACGGTTTTCTATATGTTATAAATTATCTTAAACGTGTTTTCTCGTTATTTTAAATCTGAAAAAGAATTTTATTATTTCATTTCTACGAAAAATTTATTGCTCTCATTTTTCACTATTCTGTGATGATATTAGTAGTTACTTTAGGGTTTGATGAAAAATTCCAGATTAGGGCATTAATGAGGAGATTTAACAATCTGGAAAAAGTTATCGTAGTAGGTTCTTTCAACGATGAAAGGGCTAAAAAGGCTTTAGAGTCTTTTGAGAACGTTATGAAGAGTGCTCAAGTTAACTATGAGCTTGTTGAAGTTGACCCTCACAATTTTTACGATACTATTATTACCATTACTAAGAAGATTATAAATAACAACAAGGGAAGGATGTTTGTATTAAATATTAGTGGAGGAATGAGGATTTTGATCATAGAACTTCTCTTTGCTTTTATTTTTTCTGGTCTTGAGGCTGAAGTTGAAATTGAATCTGAAGATTTCAACACAGTAGTATCGTTCAGATTAAGTGATATGTATCCAGCTCATTTGACTCAAGATCACATTAGAATTTTAATGTCGATCAAACAAGGTTATACTAGCATTAATTCAATTCATAAACGCGTTGACATGTCTTTATCTACTACATGGAGAAGGTTAAAAGAACTGAGAGAGATGGGTTTGATAGATGAAGAGAATAGGTTAACTGTTAAGGGAGAACTAGTTATTAAAATGTTCAGCCCTTAATTACTCTCTTAAATCCCTCTTAGATACAATGTCTAATCAGTTTCTAGTTTAAACTAGTTCAAAATGGTTTTAAATTCTAGGCAAAAATTGAAGAGATCCACAAAGCAATAACAAATTATAGTTAAAGAATGATGAAAACCGCTGAGAAAATCAGTGAAGCTTTTAATGAAGGCGCAAATACTCTAATTTAATTCTTATATTCATGATTATATATTTTATATAGAAATAAGAAACTACTCTATGCTTTTTCTATAAATCCAAATGCTGGTAAGCTGAAATACGTTTTCCTTTAAGATATCGATGAAGAGAGCTAAGGCTTAAACTTCCACCTTACGAACTTTTTCTCTAAGCTTTTAAATTTCTATTTCCTATTTACTAACGTGTATAAACTTATAATAAACGATTGGAGTTTAGCACTCCACGATTTCACTAGTTACCTTTTGGAGGGTTTAGGAGATAATTTGAAAATGGTTATTGGATTAAGTGAAGATGCATCTGTATATGATAGTAATGTTTTGGTTGTAGTTAGAGAAGTGAATGATGAGGTTAGAAGGATTGTAGCTGAAGCTGCAATAAAAACAAATGAAAAACATAAATCCGTCATAAGTTATTATTTAACTGACGAGAAAGACGTCAAGGCAATAGAGGTTTTTAGTAGAGCGAGTATTGAGGAGGTTGATGATTGTGAAAAAGCATTTGAGGATTTTTACAAAGAGATTAGAAATTATGTTAGCGATGTAGTATTTTTGGGGAATAAGTATTTTTATGATAGTAATGTTTTGGTTGTAGTTAGAGAAGTGAATGATGAGGTTAGAAGGATTGTAGCTGAAGCTGCAATAAAAACAAATGAAAAACATAAGTGCATAATAAGCTACTACTTAACGGATAATAAAGGGTTAGTTGATGAGTTTAGGCAAATGGGAAGTACTGTATAAGGAGGCGTTAAAAGATATAGAAGTTGGGAATTATAATAAGGCAGCATCTGCTATATACTTTAGTATAAGAAAAGCAGTTGAAGAGGTCTTAATTAAGATGAAACTTAACATACCTAGAAGGGATGATAAACTTGCTAATGTATTAAAGCATTTAGGGTTTGATGAGGAAGCAGAATTATAGAAATTGGGGTTCAAAGGGGACGGAAAACCTCGCCTCTCTGAGACTGGGATGAATAGTCCCCTTTGTAGAAACTTTTTTTAACTCACTCATAAACATTCTGTTAATGCCTAGCGTAGGGTTCCGCTTCCGTGCATATGCTAACGAGCAAACATTTAGGGCGTTAAAAGCCCAGTTGAAGTTAGCATGTGAGATATATAATACCCTACGCTGGGCAGATATCTATTTCTACCAGAGGGATGGAAAAGGTCTCACACAAACAGAGTTAAGACAGCTCGCTCTGGATCTGAGAAAACAAGATGAGGAGTACCAACAGCTATACTCCCAAGTAGTACAGCAAATCGCCGACCGTTATTACGAGGCTAGGGATAGATTCTTCAAAAGTCTAGCACGTTTCCCTAAGGAGAAGAAACCACATAAGTACTACTCCCTCGTTTACCCGCAAAGTGGATGGAAGATAGTAGGAACAAGAGAAATAAGAACTAAGAGTAGGAGGAACAAGAAGAAGCTGGTACTTTTGAGGTTAGCAAACCTCGGTGTGTTCAAGGTGGTAGTGCATAGGGACTTCCCGCTAGATAAGGTTAAGAGGGTGGTAGTTAAGCTAACACGTTCAGAGCGAGTGTATATCTCCTTCATAGTTGAGTTTCCTCAACTGGAAAAAAACGAACAAAGTAGTAGCCATAGATGTTGGGATTGAGAAACTCCTAACTACGAGTGATGGGTACTATTTCCCCAACTTGAAACCATATGAGAAGGCGTTAGTAAAGTTAAGGAGACTCCACAAGGCTCTTTCAAGGAAGAAGTTTCTTTCAAAGAACTGGTTTAAGGTAAAAGTGAAGTTAGCTAGGGCTTATGAATACTTGAAGAACTTGAGGGAAGATCTTTACATGAAGTTGGGCAAGTGGTTCGCACAACATTATGATGTTGTAGTAATGGAGGACATAGATGTTAAACAGCTTGTTGACAAGTCGGAGAGGAAGTTGAGGATGAGGTTACATGATATAGCATTCCACGAATTTAAGGAGATGATAAGTTATCAACTTGAAAAGTACGGTAAGAAGTTAGTCTTGGTAAACCCAGCGTGTACTTCAAAAACTTGTGCCAAATGTGGGTATGTGAAAAAGGATCTAAGTCTTTCTGATCGTATCTTCATTTGCCCTAAATGTGGTTGGGTTGGGGACCGTGACTATAATGCTTCTTTAAACATTCTAAGGAGATCGGGGTGGGAGCCATCCTTAGTGCCTGTGGAGCTCCGCCCTCTACCCATGGCGAAAAGTTATGGGCAAGGTGGGGCTATGAATCAGGAAGCCTAGCCCTTCAGGGCGAGGTAGCTCACTTATGGAACTATATAATCTAAGAAAAAAGGCTGATTATTCAGATGAGAATATAGATAGGAATGAGATAACAAAAGCTATTGAAAAATATGAAAGAATTTTATCAGCAATTAATAAAGTTAAATAGAGTTTAAACTTCAATTATAAGAAAAACCTACTTAAAATAGTAGATTGTGTCAAAGGAGTATAAGTTCAATGAATTAAAGAAAAACTTTATTAATTTAAACGAAGACAATGAAAAAGATAATTGATATTACTAAAATGTGTTAATTATTTTTATATATTCATTTTAAAAGTTTGCATGTAAGGAATTCCTTAGACTCCAAATTTTTCAATCATCATCTTTAAATGAAATAAAAGATAAAAAAATAATTTTATTTTATATTAATAATTCATCCAATCTGGGAATATTTGGCTTAGTGGTAATGCAATTACCCATCCATAAGAGTTTGCTAGGTACATTGTTCCTCCTGCAATTACTGGATTAACAATACCGAATCTTCCTCCCACATAATACATTGTAATTATTTTACCGCTATGCGGGTTTAAGACGTAAATATACTGTCCGGCAGCAACCCATAATAACCCGTGATAGTATGTTGGACTTCCTCTAGGTCCTCCAGGATATGATGGCGGTATTTGTAAGTCTGGCAATCTAGTTTCCCACAGAATTGAGCCGTTTAATAAATTAACAGCGGCTACTCTACCTAATGAGGGTATTCCTACGTAAACTGTGTCTCCTACAATTAATGGTATTCCTCCTTTAAATGCTGGTGGCGTATATCCTCTACCTAAGTTTGTAGTCCATAGAACTTTGCCGTTTGTAGCGTTTACTGCTAAAAGCATTGTATCTACTGTGCCATTTGGTTCTGCATTAGCTACGGTACTTTGTACAACTATTCCGTATTTCTGAGAAACGGCTGGTGGTACATCGCCCATACCAGTATTATAAGGTTCATTAGGTGCTGGTAATGTAGCATTCCAAACTTCTTCTCCATTATACCCATTTACAGCTATTAATAATCCGTAAGGCTTTGATAACGAGGTAAATCCTCCAATAAATAGTGGTGTACCGTTTGGTAAAACGTAATAGTTTACGCTACTCATACTTGCAAATAATCCAGCAAATCTATCCATCCATATTACTTGCCCGGTTGATGCATTAACTCCTATAAAACAACCAGCACCGGTTGTATAAGCTAGAATTCCGTTATATACTGCTGGTGCAGGCATTGCTTCTCCCATAGTAAATCTCATCCATATTAATCTACCGTCAGTTGCATTAAATGCGTAAATTGCACCATAACCCATTCCTCTTACAATCTGGTCATATTGACCTTTCTCATAATGTACAAAATTGGCGAAATTAAATCCAACATCACCCACAGTAACGAAAACTATTCCGTTCCATACGATTGGGTTATTCATCGCATAACTTGCTAGTCCAGTTGCATACCAAACAATTTGCCCAGTAACTGGATTTATTGCGAATATACTCCCTGGTAAACTGTCCATCTCTACAAATAGTAAATTATCTGCTAAAGTCACTCCTAATGGTTGTCCTACCATTTGAGTTAGCATAACTAAGGCTTTCTTTACACCCATTACATTAGCCCCGGGTAATTGGGTTGGTGGAGTTGTTAGTGGGATTGAGACACCTCCAGCTATCTGTGCCGCTGGAAGATCCCAGTTTACACCTTGTAGTATTGCTTTGCAAGATGTTTGGACTACTGCATTATGATCTTGTTGTGAGTTAGTTACTGGCCATACAGTTGGCATACTCATATTAATATTACTCATGTTTCCAGGATAGTAAACTACTTTTACTGTATATGGGAAATATGTACCGTTATATTCAGTGTATATGAAAACCTGGGATGAAGGTGTTGCATCAAAAAACTGACTTTTACTAACTAATATTACACTTGCCGTTACGATTAATACTAATGAGAGAAGTCCTAATATTATTTTACTTCTTTTCATCGTATATAACAAAAGATAAGAAAAGATTAATACTTAACTAGTTTATAAGGAAATTATTAAATTATGATTAAATTTGCTTAATAAAATGAATAAGATCTCTTCATTGGATTTATACTTTCTGAGGCTGTTAGTTTATGTGGAAAATAACAGTATAATTATAGAAAAGAAAAGTGGAAATATTGCATCATTAAATCTTAGGTTAGGTAGGAAGTTTATTGATGAGGATATTAACAAAATTATAGCAGAGGCTGGAGAGGAAACTGGAAGAAATAGTAGTAGTTAATACTAATTTTGTGATTGTGGTAACTTTTGATGATCATATTTTTCATAAATTAGCAATAAAAGATTGATTTTGGAAAAATATGCAAAACTTACTTACTCACAATCACAATCTCTGAACTTGCATACTTTCTAAAAACGATTTAGTTTATTGATAACGTTTTGTCTGATCCAAAGATAGAAGTAGTTGAAAATAACTTGGAGGGCGTATATTTTGCAATAAGAAACTCATCTAAATCGTATGATGATTTCAATGACTATATGATAATTTCTCTAGCTAAAAAAAGCTTAAAATACTTACTTATGATTAGAAAATGAAGGAAGAAAGTACTACATTAAATGGTTAGTCTCTTCTAATAGCGTCAATTACTGTGAGTTTTGATGCTTTCCAAGCTGGATATATTCCGGCAATTAAGCTTACTATTATAGCTACAGCTAAAGCTATTGCAATAGCTTCAACAGATATTATAGGCTTAAAGGTAAATGCTGATATAGAACTAGCACCTCTACCAAACCCTCTTCCGAATCCTCCTCTAACTCCACTACTATTCGGAATAGACGTGCTACTATTTGCAAAAGACGATATAATGTCGAAGAATGATGTTCCAATTAAACCTACTAAAATCCCTGCAATTCCACCTAATAACCCAATTATTCCAGACTCCGTAAGGAAAACTAGCAGTACGTCCCTAGTAGTTAAGCCTAGTGTTTTCATTATTCCTATTTCTCTAATTCTTTGATAAACTCTACTTAACATTATACCCATTATTCCTATTGCTCCTACAAATAGAGATATTGAGGCTACTGAAATAAGTAAGAAGCTAAATCCACCAGTTATCGTTGATACAGTGTTGATAAGTTGCTGAACTGTAATTACACTAAGCTCATTACCATAAATATCTTGAATTAAAGTAGCCACGGTATTTACATCATTAACACTATCAGCCTCTATGATTATCTCACTATATGTTGTTCTATTTAAGATAGCCATTGCCTCACTTAGCGGTAAGAATATTGATGTTTCAGAGTTTGACAACGGATTTGCACCAGAAGGAGATAAAACACCTACTACTTCTATAGGTACTGTCTCATCTTTTCCAATTTGTACCGTTATAGTATCGCCTGGAGTTATAAACACTCCGGGCAAAGGATTAGCGACTTGGGAGCCAATAACTGCTTCTGGTGTTGTAACTGGCGGATATATAGTGCCAGATGTTAATAATACTTGACCTAATAACGCTGAAAGGTTATTAATTCCTATAATTGTAACTCCCATACTTTGTCCTTCAATATTTATTGTACCGAATCCGCTAACAACTGGGTAAATTGCTTCTATATCTGGTAAACCTTCAAGGCTAACTACTGTAGCTTGTGTTAACACTGCACCTCTAGCCGGTAAAACTAAGATAGTTTTAGGACCTAGGGATTCGACTATTGAGAGAATTGACTGGCTAACTCCTTGAGTAAAGGCTACTAAGATAGTAACGCTAGCAACTCCTATTAAGACTGCAATTACAGCTAAAATAGCTATAGCTTTTCTTGATATTAAACCTTTATACGCTAACCAAATTATATCATTGACTTTCATTCTTTTCTCCTCCTCCTTAGCAATAATACTACGATGACTATCACTATAACTACTACTATAAGTATTCCTATAAATGTAAAGAACTTACCATGAGTATTTGTACTATGAAAAGTAAAAGTTTCTGACGAATTTGTAACGTGAATTGTAATGTTTGAATATGTGTGAATCACTTGACCAATATCATTAGTGTAAACGAATTCAATTGGTACCAGAAATACTCTTCCAGTAAAGTTAGCAAAGTTTCTAGTAAAGCTAAATGGGTCTGAAAAACCATTAAATGCTGTTCTGTTAAATGCAGTAACATTAAGTATTCTAAATGCAAAGGTAAATGTTGATGATGTATCTGGCCCTAAATTACCTACATAATAAGTATTTTGTCCTACGACTTCTAATCCTCTTGTTGGCTCTGCAATAACAATTAAACCGTTAGCGCTGCCAGTTCCAAAGTTATAAATTGTTCCAGTTACTGATACAATTGTACCTAAATTAAGTGTCGTTACACTAGTTACTACAAGATCTATTGATCCTGCTGCAAGTGAGTTTATTAGTTCTTCAGATTCTTTTTGCTGTCCAGATATATAATAAGACATACTCGAGCTTATGCTTACAATTCCTGTAGTTCCTACATATACTTGTATTGGAATAGAAAGTGTTTCTAATGGTTTTAATTCTGGAATTGTTATAATAGTATTGTTTACATAAATTTCTCCTTGAGGTGAAAGGGAAATGGTAATGTTATAAATAGGTTCGTTAAGTGTGTTCGTTATAAGTAATTTAGCGTTTTGCAATATATCAGATGTTAGAACGGTATAGTTTAATCTAAGCAAAATTGGAACTGATGGAGCATTAAGTTGACTGAAATAAATTGGTATGTTCAATTCTTCTGAATTTTGAACAAGCGAATCAAAGTATGACACACTTACTGTTAATGTATATGTACCGGGGGAAGATGAGAAGAGCTCTATTGGAACTGTGTAATTTCTGTGTGGACTAATTGTATGGATTTCAAATACTGTATTATTTAAGTATATACCTTGAGAAGATAAGGATATACTCACATTATATAAGGTTGTATTTAATGTGTTTTGTAGAATTAATTGTGCGCTTTGGAATTCTCCCGGTGATAAAATTGGTGGGTTTAAAGATATTAAGATTGGTACGTAATTCTTACTTGCTACGTAAAATCCTAATTCTTGAGAGTATTGTGACTCTTCATATACACTATTCAAGTAGTTTAATGAAATTGTTATAGAGAGTGAATTCCCTTGAAGTGTCTCTGGTACAAATAATTCAATTGGTATCGCTACACTTTGCCCGGCTTTTATTTCTGGAATTTGAGTTTTGTAACTTAGGACTGATGCTTGAGGAGAAGAAACTGATAAAGTTACGTTATAAATATTTCCACTACCTTGATTAGTGAGTAAGATAGTAACGTTATTTATGCTGTTAGAGTATAAGATAGAGGTTAGAGGTGTAATTTGAATTTCATTATTTCCCATGGCAATTAATGTAAATGAAGTATATTGTACTACACTAACAGTTTCTCCTTCTCCTTCAACAGCGTTCCAGATGATTTTAATGGGAAAAGTATACGATGTTAAATTAATGTTTTTAGTATTCACAGAGAAGGTTAGAGGTATAATTTCATTTGGTTGAACGCTTCCTCCATTAATAATTATCTCATCTCCTCCACTTTCATTAGTAAAACCTTGTGGTAAGGTTATAATTATTGAGTAACTGTTTATCTCAACAGGCCCGATATACTCTAGCTGAAGGTTTATTGGTACATTATCTTGATAGGAACCTATATTATCTATTACGCTTGGATTTAACAGTTTACCTTCAACGGTTTGATTACTGTTAATTGAAACACTTACATTTAAGGATTTGTATAGAGTTCCGAATACTAACGCAGTTAGCTTTAACTGATATGTTCCTACTGTCGCGTTACTATAAACATTAGCTAATACCTGAACTGTGGTTGGTGTGGTTGTGGAAATCTCAGGAACTTTAACCTCCTTAGTCACAAATTGTATAGGGTAAGAAGAGTTTAAGAATAAAGTCACATCAGTTGCCGATACACTACCAGTATCATAAATTGTTATGTCAATTGGTACATCTCGTTCTCCAGGGAATAAAATACCGGATGTTTGGGCTGTAGCATATAGGTTCACATATCCTAAAACGGGTAGTTGGGCTGAAACTACGCAATCTGGAAATACAATGCTTGAGTTATATATTGAAATGTAGAAATTATATACTCCCAGAGGTATTGAGGGAGATATATTGACCAGAAATACTAAGCTTAACTGTTGTCCGGGTTCAATTTTGCTAATTTCATAAGTTGTATTTGAAGTAAATGGTGATATGGCTGGAAAATTATAAGGTTTAATTATAACATTATATAAGGTAAACTCTCCATTATACGTTAACGTGACTTGTGCAGGTACTAAAGTTTCTCCCGGTGCTATGTTATATGGAGGTGTAACTTCCCATTGGGCCGTAACAGAGAAGTTAGCTGAAGTAGTGGGTAAAGCTAAAGAAAGTAATGGTGAGATTAACAAGAATAAAATTAAAAGTAACCCTAATCTATTCATTTTTGAATCACCTCTTTTTCGATAAGCCCGTCTCTTATGTATACGATTCTATCTACGTACTTCATCATCATAGGATCATGAGTTGCCATTACTATTGTAACACCTTTCTCCTCATTTAGTTTTCTGAGCAATTCAACAATTGCCTCTCCAGTTTTAGAATCGAGGTTCGCTGTAGGCTCATCCGCTATTAATATTTTGGGATCATTAGCTAAAGCTCTAGCTATAGCCACTCTTTGTTGTTGCCCAGCTGAAAGTTCATTTGGTTTTTTATTTTTAAGTTCAAGCATTCCCGGTATCATGGATAATATTTCCTCAGCCTTTGCTTTTCTTTTACTAACTGGATATCCAGCGGCAGCTAGTGCTAGTTCAACGTTTTCTAAAACGGTTAAGTATGAGATTAAATTGTAAGACTGAAAAACAAAACCAATATTTTTCCTTCTGAAGATAGCTCTTTTATCCTCGTCGAATTTAGTGACATCTTTTTTATCTATTATGATCTTTCCTTCTGTAGGCGAATCTAATAATCCTATCATATCTAGTAGTGTTGTTTTACCGGATCCAGAAGGTCCGGCTATACCCAAAAATTCTCCATTATAAATCTTTAGATTAATACCACGTAAGGCTGGAAACTCTACGTTTTTTATTTTATAAATTTTCTTTAGGTTCTCAATTATTATTAATTCATCTTTACTCATATCTATCTAATAGATATATCTTTTCTTTATAAACTTATTGATAATAGTTTCGATATCTATATATTATGATATCAGTTTCGATAACAGATATAGTTTAGAAAAATTTATTATATTTTTACATCCTTGAAAAAATAATAAAATAACAAAGTTGCTATTAAATAAAGAGTTCCAGTTATAAAGAAAGGTACGGAGAGGTTGCCTAATTCAAATAAGTAACCAGTAAAACTAGGTCCTACTGAACGAGGAATAGCATCTAATAGTTGTAACATACTATTAACCCTACCTCTTTCTTCTTCTCTAACAGCTTTCATGACGAAGGCACTCATTAATGGTGAACTTAAATTCATCATTGTGTTTCTTAATACGTAGAGTGATCCAGCAATTAGAATGTCTGAAGAGAAAGGTATCAGAAATAAAATGAATATGGCTATTAAGTGAGTGATGAAAATTGCCCTTATTCTCCCCATCAGTCTACCTAGATATGGGGAGAAAAGAAGACCTATTGCTAATGAGAATTCTGAGAGAGCATATATTGGAGAAAGAGAAGATGCTGAAACCCCAAACTTTAAATTAAACCATAAGGACATCATAGGTAATAGAATTCCTGCCCCTAACCCTATTATCGCTTCAGTTGATAGTTTTCCAAGAAATTTAAATGAAGAAATCTTTAATGAAATAATTCTGGTCCCTTTGTAATTTTCTCTCACTGGGATTAACATAAGTGTTGTTGTTACCATAATTATAAAGTCAGAAATAATTATTTCCCTATAATTTAAAACAACGGGAAGCAATGATCCAATAATAGAAAAAAGAGTATTAAGAGATGTTCTATATGCCATATCTTTATCGAGGTCTTTTGATTTTTCAGCAATTATTGAAGCAATTAATCCATAACCTTGATTTGTAAAGAGATACGCAAAAGGAGTAAAGAGGAGAAGAAAGTAAGAGAGTGTGCTTAACCCCCTAGAAACAAAGAAGAACTTTTTCCTTCCGTATGCATCACCGAGAACTCCCCATAATAAGGATAAAAAGGTGCTAATAATAATTGAGCCACTTAATATTTCACCAATTAATAATGGTGATAAGCCGAGGGATTTGAAGTACAATGCAATTATTATTGTATTCGCTCCCCATATAACACCATTAAGTGAGGAAGATAAAATTAATAAAAAATTCTCTTTATCCATGTTCTCCTTTCTAATTAGAGCCTTAAAAGTTCAATGTATACTAGGTGAGTTTTTTAATTACTTCCTCCATACTATTTATTTTTCCTTTTATGCAACCTTTAACGATCTCTTCTAAGGGTGATGGTACATCAGAAGGCAAATCTATGTTCCAATTCTCTAAAACTTTCTTTGCCTCATCAATTTTTAACAGTGAGTCCTTTAACCTATTATTATTATATAACTCAATTGCCTCATCAATTAGTTTTGCTGTAGGACTTACTTTACCTCCTGTAAGTAAATGATATGCAAGTATTCCAAAGGAGAAAATATCCATATCAGTTGTTGCCCCTAAACCTAAAATTGCATTTTCTATCTGTTTAGGTGAACTATATTCTGGGGTAATTTGCATAATTTTTCCACCAATTTTTGTTGTTGAACCCAAATCACCCAATTTTACTATTTGTGGTTTCATTGAAAGGAAAGATAGAATATCAGAAATATTGTTAGGTAATTTTTCAGAAAAGAATATGTTCTGTGGTTTTATATCTAGGTGTACATATCCAGATTTATGGATATGAGATAATGCTAAGGAAACTCTAAGAAGGATAATTCTAACTAAATCATACCACTTTTTATCAGTGTAATAAAACTTCAAAAGATCTTTAACCGTACCACCTTCCATAAATTCCATAACAATAGAAGGTGGATATCGTAAATACGTTTCACCGTCTCCACGCATTATGCTTCCTATTTGATTAATATCTATAAAAATACCGAATAATTTAACTAAACCCTCATGGTTACTAAGTTCAATAAGGCTGTTTGACTCTTTAAATAAATCGATGAAGTCCCTAAGGGCTACCGTTTGGGATTTTGCTGGCTGTACTTTTAGAACTTTTATTGCATAAAACTTGTTATCTTTTTCTCCCTTTAAAACGTAGCTACCGCCTCCTTCACCTATAATTTCTGAAATTTTATAACCGTATACGTTCTCTCCAATCCAATTCATAGGATCCCAGTTGTAAACGTCAAATTGACTTTTTTTCCTCATTAATCTAGGTTCAAATTCTATTTCCACTCTTTGTCCTCTACTTGCCATCCCAGATTTAACCTTTGGTTCAAACAGTAGATCACCAATGACTATATCTTCTGCAATCCAATTTACACTAACTGTTGAGGGGAAAATTGTTACCTCTTTTCCAGAGTATTTCTTACCGTCTACTCTCAGTACAATATCAGTTGGTATGTTTCTTCCAACAAAAGTAATTATGCATTCCGGGTATTTAATAGGGTCTATAGACGTTACCTTAGAAAATTTTATGTTTATTATATCACCACCTACAGACTCACCTACATATCTATCTGGGACGTAGTATTGGTTTCCAACCTTTATTGGGCAAATTATCCATGTTCCCTTATCTGCAATAATCTCTGTATACTCCCCGCTTACAGGATATGTGCCGTTATTAAATGTCAGATACCAAGTAGTACCGCTGGGAAGTCCTTGGACTTTAAATGTGATAACATTATAATCTAAACCTTTCAAGGCTCTTATACATAGAAAACCAATATAAGCTGAAGTTGTTGCTAAAGGAATTAAAAGGAATGAATTTAATGGCACTCTAACTATTTCGTAACCTAAGAAGGTTAACAGAAATACAAGATCAGTAATTGAAACTATAAGAGTACCTACGAAGAAATTAAACAACACTACGAATGATAGCAGTAACACCACTGGGTACTCTATCGCTGGAAACTCTAAAATGCTAGATAGAAAGGCTAATACAAGGGCAATTTTAAGATATTTTCTATTAGTAGAGGAAAGAATTGAGAAAGGGATTGAGATTAATCCGAGCAATTCTTTATGGAAACCTATGCTAAAGATGAGAATGAGAAAGAGGTTCGCTATTGAAGAATAAAAAAGCTTCTTGTTAATTATTTTCATTTGCATCACACATCAGTGCCGGTGGTCGTCAATCACCGTTCAGCATCCCAGCGCCTAAGTGTAAATTGTATTAATAATATTTAAATGTAGAGGAACCAACCAGCGTTTAAATCAAATAAAACCCCATAATCCTTTTTTATTTCTTCTTCAACTCTTTTTATATTTTCTTTATTTCCGTCGATACTCAATCCTACGAGAATTCCATTTTCTCTAACTGGATGAAATGTACAGCCATTTTCTTCTAGTTTAGCTAGATAAACTGCTAAAACCCATGTTTGCAAATGTATAAAATCATTTCTTTTAAGTCTTAGATAATGTGTTTGGTTTAACAATTTTAATGTCTTTACGTTAATATCATATATTCTATTCTCATAATCATAATACTCGTCAAATGGGAACCTACTGATCATCTTCTTTACATATTCCCAATCCTTTTCTTCTTTCATATACGTTTCTCTTTTTTCCAAACCAATACCATATAAAAGCAGAGCTAAAGAGATTGTGGGAGCCAAAGAACCATAATTCCTTTTATATTTATTAACAAGCATGTATATCACCTCTTTATCAAAAGAAAAATAATCGGTAATTCTAATCCAATCACCGTCAATATTATCAATCTTCCTCTCTTCTATCAGCTTTCTAATTTCAAGGTTTTCAACGTCTCTTTTTAGCAAACTTTTATTAATTTGCATATTCATATTATTGTATTCATAATATATATTCATTACTAATCTTGTCTACATTTGCTTTCCTAGGAGAAAGTAAAAAAGGAAGAAAGAAGAAATTTAATTAAATCCTTTTAAAAATAGAAAATTATTAGTACTCATGATTCATTAATAGATCCTTGTTATATGTTATTCCGAGTTTAGTTGCAACTTTTATTTGATTTCTTGAAAACGTTAATAGCTCTGCATTATGAGACAAAGCTAAGGCTAAAAATAATCCATCGTAAAGCGATATGTTATACTCATTAGAAATTTCGAAACCTTCTTTTAAGTAGTTATACGAACTATAAACTTTCATAGATTTCATAAGTTCGTTTACTGCGTCATATAATATCTTACTTTTCTCCTTATCTATTATTTTCTTCTTTTTAGCTGATGATATCACGTTTAGGACCTCATAGTAAGAAATATCTAAAGTAATTCCGTTAGGAATATATTCAATTATTTTATCCCAATTTTCACCTTTCATTACAACTACAGATATTACACTTGTATCAATTACCTTCTCTATGTTTCCTCACCTCTTTTATAGCAAAACCGTTAGTTGAAAGATCTATGGAACTTAGTAACTCTTTTGCCTTTTTAGCGTGATTTTCTCTTTCTAATTCTTCAACCTTCTTTTCTATGAAATCTTTGATTAACTGGTCCCAATCAACCTCGTATTTTTCCATCTTCTCCTTAAGCTCTTTAGGTAACCTCACATGCTATTTTCTCTGCTATTTATTATTAGTTTTAAGTAGAATAAAGATAGTATTAGCATATCTTAAAATATTAGCTTAATACTCCTTCACGGAGGATCTCAATAATTGAAAAAGTAATAGGTTAATACACATTAACTGAATGCAGTTGATTTACCTTATTTAAAGAGAGAATAAATGAACTAAAACTTTAAGTTCACGTAGAGCACAAAGTTAAAACTAATTTTTTAAAGAGGTAAAAGAAATCTAAATATTCAAAAAGAAAGAATCAGCTTAAATATGAATAACTTAAATATGAATAAAAGGATAACATACTTTATGAGGAGAGGGTATAGTACCTCAGGTTAAGAATCTTCAGAGTTATATTAATTTTAAGCTTGAATAGGCAATTGTTGAACTTAATCTGGCAATAGAGTTACTCAAAAAGGGGCTGAATCCTTTTTCACGTTAATAAAAATCTTTTTATATTTGATAATGTTAAAATTTTTCCGATAAAGATGATCTCTCACACCGATGTGGGCTATGCCCAAAAGGGTGAGAGGGATTACAGAGATGTGAGCCCCGTGCCGTTGGGCTCAAAGGAGTCCCATGACCCACAGTGGTTGAGGGCTAAGTCCCTACACTCTCTCATTGAACATAAAATGAGTGAAATGAAAGTGTAGGGACAAACGGGTACAGTAGGAATGCATCTCAAAAGGCATTTATGGCGTGGAAAGCAATAGTTAGCGTTTTAGTTTCGATAAATTTAGATAAAATGCCTAAGGATGAAAGGGAGAGGGAGTGGTATTATAAAGCCGGTTTTTAGCCCCTACTACTGGACTTAATGGAATAGCTAGAAGATTGGAGGAACTAGGTTATGCAGATATTATAGGAATAAATTCTCTAGCACTAAAGCTTCATGTATATGCATATAACGGAATATACAAAGGGGCTAGCGATTATGCAGATAGGAAAGATGCAATAGAGGACTTAAAAATCTTAATAAGAAAAATGATTAAAATGTTGGCAAGCCTAGGGAAAGATAAAGAAGCTAAAGATATTTTAGATAGGTTGAATGAGGTATAACATCGTCTCGAGGTTAAAACTCCTCATAAACGTCTATAAACCTCTTATACCACTCATTATAAATTTTTGGAGTAACTATGTGAAGCTCCAAAGGGTCACTAAACCCTAATCTATTATGGATTTTCACAGCTATTTCGGCCCTCTTCCATACGTCATCGGCAAGTTCAGTAATTATTAGAACATCTATATCACTATCTACTCTGTACTTGCCTCTTGCTACAGACCCAAAAAGAATAACTCTACAATTCTTATCTATCTCCTCGACACATATTCGCTTTATTTCTTTAACATACTCTCTAGCATGAGCTAATATCTCCTTTCTTCTACTCCACCACTCCGAGCTCATTTAAGATCACTTTGGTTATATTAAATGCTCTTTCAACTACTAGTCGATCTACATAAAAAGGAAAGTACCGAGATGTTATATACGACTCTCTAATTACCTCTAACGTACTCGCCTCATCATTGCGTATTTTCTTCAATTTCTCATTTCTCGTTAATTCTATAACTTCATCGAGTAAGGTAATAATATCGTGAGTTTTCTCGAAACTCCCTTTAAGTTGAAATAAAATATACTTAAGTGCCAATTGGAGTGATTGTTCTAGGTGAAACATTGCCAAATTATATTTTCCGTTTCTAATATCGTACTCTGCTTCAGCGAAAAAGTCCAATGCATTTCTTTTCAGGTGTTCAGCCACGGTAGTATATAAGACTAGTACATAAAAAGAGTTTTTAGTGGATAAAAGAAAAATAACTAGTTATATGAAGAAGAACACAGATGGTTTAGGGCTGATAATACGAATTTAGTTTCAATCTTAATCCGATATAATAAATTGATAAATGATAAGATGAGATAAAAATCTTTAAAATATATATGACAGCTAATGAAAAAACAAAAATGACTATTTGAATCTGAGTAGTCCAGTTATTCATAAAGAAAATTGATAATGAAAAATAAATATAAGGCTAGGGCCTTTGTAAATCATAATTAAAATAGAAAAATATTAGCTAAACTATCATATCATCATTCTTACAGAAAAGGGGGGTTAAGGGGACTATCCATAACCGCTCGCGAGGCTTTCTATCCCCATTTTCGTAATAATAATGCGAATATTCATGCCTAGATAATGATATTGATGAATGGTTTCTCGATAAAATAACTTAGTTTGCTTATTAATTATAAAGATTTCTCTTCATTTTATAATATAAATTTTTATTAAAAAATTAATTTTTACTTTTATGAAGTCTTATCTATTTAATAGGTCTTAGTAAGGTATATAATATGATTATTATAAGTTTAAATTAAACTGTAATATTTATATAAAATAGTTTTTAAAAAAAAAAGAGTAGTGTATCTTATGAACTCTGAAAGAACTGAGAAATTCGATTGTGAAAAATTTATTGAGAAATTTATGAAAGTGTGGAATGATTATAATATTGATAATATATTAGCACTTTATTCAGATGATGCTATTTATATTCATCCCGGAGAGGAACCGAAGATAATTAAGGGAAAAGATAATTTCAGAAAATATTTAGAAAAATTATTTGCTACATATCCTTATCATAAACTGTTTCTGGTATCATTTGCATGCAACAATAAGATTATAATGATAGAGTGGAAAGTTACTTCAATCTTTTCCGGCTCTAGATACAATATAACGAACAATGGTACTAAGGTCGATTCTGAAGGAGTCGATGTATTAGAACTTGGAGAAGATAATTTAATAAGAATGACGAGAACCTACTACGATATCTGTTCAATAAAAGAACAGCTTATTAAAAGAGGTGGATAACACGAAGAAAGAAGTAATGATAACATCAGTTATAGGTTCAGCTGCGTCCTTAGAAGGTGCTATGATAACAGCAGCTATCCCGTACATTTCCTCTCAACTGAGCGTAAGTTATCTTGACTCTTCGCTATTTCTTACGCTTTTCGCCGTTATTTCTTCCCTCCTTTTCGTCCCGTTCTACCTTGTTGGGGAAAAGAGGGGAATTAAGAAATTACTTTTTTTAGGTGCACTCATCTTTTCCCTATCCGGTATAGCAATCCTCGTAACGAACTCCTTCCCCATAGCCCTTGTTCTACGGTCTTTACAAGGTCTCGGTGCGTCCATGATGTACCCAGCACAACTTGCATATGCTTCCTCCTACAAAGGAAGTGAAGGTAGGAACATAGGTTTCAACTACTCCATGTTAGCCTTAGCTTACATTATCGGAGTCCCATTAGGCTATGCTCTCGGCAAGATCGACTGGAAGTACTTGTTCCTCCTGCCGTCTTTAATGGTGTTTACATCACTCTTTTTAACGTCACATCTGTCAGACCTCAAAGGGAATTTCGGAAACCCAAGGTCAGCAGTAGGGCCTATGCTACTATTCAATGGAGTCTTAATATCAGTCTATTCTTTTTACATAGGAGTAGTAACAGCTTTAGCAGGTCTGTATTCACTAAGTAAATGGAGCTTAGAGAAGAGGTTTCTTAAACCATTAGTTGCAGGTTTCTTGCACTCCCTCTCTAGATATGCAGTTGTGGAATTTCTAGTCTTAAGCTACACTCAACTTTTCCACGTAGAATCTCTTCTCGCTATAATACTAGTGCTACTCTTCCCATTACCAATGGCGCTTATATCGGCACCGCTGGGAAAAGTAATTGGAGAAAGAAGTAGGACTATTGCAATATTGGGTTTCTCCATAATGTTACTAAGTTGGTTATTGCTCTTTAACAAAGTGATTGGAACGGTAATATTAGGTATAGGGACTGGAATAGCTACAGTGTCTAACACTGTCTACACTATGCAAAACTTAGGTCTAAAAGATAGGGTGGTAGGGTCTGCGATTAAGTCTCTCGAAGGTGTTGTGGGGATTTCAGTGGGACCTACAATTGCGATAACGCTATTTAACTTTAAAATAGGTGTTGAGCTGGCTGTATTCATTCTTAACGCAGTTGCCATACTGTTATTGCTAGTGTAAGATCCTTAGATCTGGGTGTTTGATACCAAGCTAACAATTACCTTTTCAGAACCATTATGAGCCCTGCATAAGTACGTTTTTATATCCACGTTAACTAGCTAGTTTAGTACAATACTGACGTCTCCCCACCCTAGAACGGTAGATCAAAACTCATCAGCCATATAATAATTTGATATAAGAGTAAACAGAATTATAAGAATAAACAAGAATATATCTGTATTTAAATAGTTGTTCAACTCAGACTCCAAGGAGAGGGAGAACTCACTCCTTGTTATACCTTGGGAAATAAGGAGTGAGTAAAGGAGTATCGCCAGTGAAATTACAAGAAATCTGAAGGAATACTTAGTTGAACTAGTAAAGGGTAAGAATGATTTTATAACCCTATAGGAAGTCTCTATTGGAGACCTTATAACATTATAAATCCTCCTAATTGACTTAGGAGATAAATCTAAGTTAGTAGCATAACCCAAGAGCTTCTCCTCCTTCCCATGCCCCTTGCTCTTAACCTTAGCCTTAATTGTCACAAGTCTGAATGTTACCTGCTCATCCCTCTTATGCCTCTTCGAGCTAGTAGTATAAATCTTATCCAATTCCTCCTTCACGTGAACAGTTCCAACGGGTACTGCCAAAACAAACTTGTACTTTAAAAGTAAGTTAAGTACGTCCAGGGTGTAGAACCCTGCATCAAGTACAATCATGTTAATCTTCACTATTTCCTCAGCTTGCTCTAAGAGTTGTTTTACAATCTCTCCCTTGCTCATCCCTTCTTTTATCATTACGAAGCCTAGTATCCAAGTTCTTTTTCTCACTTTCGCAGTTGCGGTTGCGAAGGACCAAGAGTACCCTTTCTTCCCCCCAACTACCTCTTCAACTTTTTCTCCGTATAGCAGTTTACGTAAAATCCTAACGATAAGATAGTTTTTAAATAAACCATTCTCGTTGGCGAAAATTCTTACTATAAAAACGATATAACTTATCCTATTTACTGAAATTAGATATAAGTATTAGAAAATTTTTTGTAATAATTATCTTGTGCAACGATTTTCCAATAAATGCTACTCCGTAGTACGTTATTTCCGTCCAGTCTATTGAGATTAGCAGTTGTTCTAATTTTCCTCGGTAATGCGAAATTCTCGGTACTATCGATAAAGTTTTTAGTTTAGTGTTTGGTTAAGTAAAAATATGAGGAGAAACTCCTCAGGTTAGTTGAGATATGTTTAGTTAATGCACTAGGTTTGATGAAAATCTTTAAACTGCGTTAAAGTAGAACAACTGCTATTGAGATGTTTACTGTTAGCCCTTTTAGTTTCATTGCTTCCTCTCTTGCCCTTTGTAGTAGTTTCTCTCCAATTTCTTCCCCTTCCCTTTGCGCGTGTAATCTAACTGTTTGCCCCGAGAGGTTGAAGTTCTTAGCAGTACCCTCTACTGATTCGTTTCTAAGTGATGCTAGTAATAGTGTTTTTCCCACTTCTTCTCCCTTATCTCCATTAAAGTCCAAGATTGAAATAACTTCTTTAACTACTTCTGCCAGGTTTTTACCGCGTGTAACTCGTATTACCTCTTTCTCTACCATATTTGGTAATACGAGTTACACGAAAATGAGTATTACATTCTTCATTTTTAGGCTGATAAACTTATATTATAATTATTTTGTTTTTATATTTTAAAACGATAAATCTTTTTTTGATCTATCGTAGGGCGGGGGGAAGTCAGACTCCTTGATTTTGTAAAAAATATTAATACCGGAATTAAATACAGCATTATGTGAGATATTTAGTATTTCTAATATTAATCCTTCCTCTATTTATTCCAATCTCATTAGCTTCAATTCCCCATCCTTCTTCTCAATATATTTATTTTAATGTAAGTTTATCAGAAGGGTATAAAATAGTAATAGTCTCCTATTCTAATCAAACTTTTCCACTTTTGATCTTTACTCCAACACAGTTTGCATACTGGATCAAAAACTTAACTACAAGTGCAATAGTAGTAACTAATATAAGCAAGGGAAATTATTCTTTCTATTTGCCTCAAGGGAATTACATTGTAGTCATAGATGGTTACAATAACTTTTATCCCTCTCCTCAGAACTATAAGTTGTATACTATACCTTACAATGTTTATGCGTTAATATCACAGCCAAAAAATGATTCAGCAATAGGTATAGCTGCTTATGGTGTAGGGAATAAGTCTTCATGCGTTATAACTACAAACGCAATATTAGGCTATTTTAATATATCATCAATCTATGCGTATAACTCCACGTTTTATGTTCCTTATGGTGCATCTCTACAATTAAATGCCGTATTACGTGGAGGTAATCAGAGTTTATTTTTGCAAAATGTAATTGGTTTTATTACGAATAAAAACATTTTACAGTTTGTTACAAACATTTGGAACTTAACTTCTCCCTTAGCAAGTTTAAATAACTCTTTCTTTTACTTTAACTCTACTTCTTATTTTACGTATAAACTTCCATTTGCTGGATATCTCATAATAAATGTAAGCAATGTGAGTGAGGGGGTAAAAATTTCCTTTGGATATATTATTATTCAAAACGGTTCAATAACAGAGCCAATAGTAAGGTTCTTTACTACTGTTTACTTTCCATTTAAAGGTTATATCCTTGTAGACCCTTTCAATTTAACCGGGAATTACCATGCTTATGATACTGAATTCGTTTTTGGAGGATATGAAGACGGTGAAATTACTACCTTTATTTCATTAAATGCAACATTAGCACTTTATTATAATTCAACTTATGGTTGGATTCCTTTTAGGTCAATTTACACTTATGGTGTAAATACTGGTGAAGGTGTAACAAATCTTCATGTTTCGTTACTTCATGGCTATGCTAACGTTTATGTGGGTAATGAGAGCTTATCCCTTCTCACAACTCATTTTAATCCATCAAATCCATATTTGCTTTACATACGTGTTCTCCCTTACAACTACTCCTTTTACGTTAATTCTAGTTATAAAATATATTTCCCAGAAAACATAAGTTCTAAATACGAAGTAGCTAGACTAAATTCCATCTATGTTAATGGCGTAAAAGTTAAAAACGGTTATGTAATTAGCTATAGTACTCTGCCTAAAGTAGTTGAGATTTATGTAAATTACACCTATTATTTTTACGTATCTATTATTCTACCTAATGGTAGTATATTAAGAGGCTGGTATAGTAATGGTAGTGACATAACGTTGCCAAAAGAAATTTACTTTAACAATAATGAAAGATATATTCTCACGGTAAATACAGTGTATGTTCAGCAACCTTTAATTAACTATACTCCAGAATATGTAAAGCAATTTAAGGTAATGGTAGATAACTCGACTTATTGGGTAAATCAAGGGAGTAATATAACCTTATATTCCCCTACATTTCTTATTTTAACAGTAAAATGGATAGGGACTTATAATGTAACTAACGGAGCAACAATTGAAGTTACTTCTCCTATAGTGGAGAAAGAAATAATAGGTATAAACTATGTAAACCTTTGCATTATATTAGTTTTAGTCATAGCCTTAACATGGCTTATAAGGCGTATTCTTTCATAAGTCTATCCATAGAACAAAAATCAGAAAAAGTATGGTAAGCATTATAGCCAACTTCATAATACTTGTTTAAAGCTTCCTTCACCTTTCTTGCGAATTCCTCATATTCTCTATCATATGTGTCTACTGGTAGAAGCTCGTATCTATCTTCTCCATAAAGCCAACCATTATACCCATCCTTAATAATCTCTGGTACAGCACCGTCTCTTGATGCTACAGAAGGAACTCCATTAACTCCAGCCTTCATAAAACTTGTTCCACTAGCCTCCCATCCAGAATATGGTGTAAATGTCCATATGTCACTGGACCATATTGCTAATTTCATTTGCTGTATATCTACTCCTTGAACGTAAATTACATTATTTCTTTTTTGAGCATATTCTTTAAACTTTTTCTCTAATTCTACACCATAATACTCATATGGATGAGCCTTCCCACCAATTATAAAAACGACATCATCCCTTAATTCGTCAATTAATCTTAATATGAATTCTGGTCTTTTATATTGAGTTATTCTTCTTACCCAGCCTATTGTGGGTTTATCACTCTCCTTTCCAAGTTTCTTTAAACTCTCTTTTTTCACTTCTTTTTTCCTCTTTGAAAAATCATCAATGTCTTTGACGTCATTTAATAATGGATGTCTCCATCTAGGTATTTCAACAGCATTCGTTATAGCCTTTATTTTATGCATATGATGTGGAAATGTTTTGCTTACGTGGTGAAGCATCTTTTTTGAGACTACTATTCCTTGTATAGCTGATGATAATCCTATTTCAGTCATAACAACTGGATCAAAGGGAAATTCAAAACCAAATTCTTCTTTGAAATATCTTGCTGGAAATGTAGGATGACCCCACGGTGCTGGTGTGTGTATAATTATTCTATATCTAGGAAAATATCTCAATAATGGTAAGAAAGACGGATATGCTTCTTGCAAGTCAACGTATTTTATCTTGTTCCAACCTATCTTCTCACTAATGTATTTCTCAGTTGCTTTAGCAAGGACTAAATATTTGTAAAATCTATCTTCTTCAGAATTCTCAATATAAAGTTTCTCGTTAAGTCTTGTAGCCCAATCTGGTGATAAAATGTTAATAAATATAGCTTTTGCAGTATTAAGTTTATACGTTAAGTATTCGATCTTTATTTTACCCTTTTTAAGTTCTATTTCGGTCTCCCATTCCTTAACAAGATTTTTGAGTAATTCTCTCTGTTTCTCCTCATTTCCAGTATATCCCTTTCTATAAAATAATGTAAAGACAGTGTACTCAATTCCTAATCTTGCTGAGGCATAAAACTTATCTCCTTCAAGAACGCCTAAACCACCTGCAAAGTTCTCACCAAAGTCAATTCCTAACTCCGCAGTGATACTGATTATCATGTGTAATTTCTTATGAACTTTACCTTTTAAGTGTTTCCGCATACAAATAATTTTTGCAAAATAATTTTTATTACAGTTTGGTACTGAAAAATTTTTTATCCCAAGATTTAAGGTTAAATTGTGGATAGGAACAAAATAGACATAATACTTCTTTTAATATCTAGGATAACGAGAAGCATAACAGCAGGGTTCCTTGCAGTTGTTATAGGTCTATATTTTCTTCAGATAGGTTTATCATTACTTCAGATAGGAGTATTATTTGGTGTAAGTGCATTTGCTTCTCCCTTAATAGCGTTTATCTTCTCTATTTTCGCTGATATTCAAGGTAGAAAAATAGCGTTATTAATCACCTTGTCCTTCCTTCCAATTAGTATACTCATATTATTGTTGACTAACAACTTTTACTTTTTAGCTTTAGCTTCTGCACTAGGTGGTTTCGGTATTGCTGGAGGTTTAGTCGGAGGAGGAATTGGTGCTACAGTTGCCCCCATTCAGACCGCTATTTTAGCAGAAAAAGCCAGTCAAGAAAATAGGACTAAAATATATTCTATCTTTACTTTAGCTTCAACCTATGCTGGAGCTGGTGGAGCATTGTTAAGTTATATCAAAAACTATGACGAACTTTTCGTTTTAGGTTTAGTCTTATCGTTAATCTCATTTATCGTATCTGTCCCAATAAGAGTATCCCCTATTATAAGGAGAGAAAAAGATGAAGAAAAGAATAAAGAAGAAAAGAATAAGGATTTGAACGTGATTAAGAAGTTCACATATACTGGAATATTTAACGGAATAGCACAAGGTCTTATAACACCATTTATTCCGGTGATTTTTGAGAAATTTTATTCATTAACTCAACCCGAAATTGGTCTAATTGTATTTTTTGGTGGAATAGTATCTGCTACAGTAATGTTCTTAACACCTTACTTTACTGAATTATTAGGATTTGTAAAATTCATCATTATAACCAGAGGAATTTCATCAGTTTTAGTCTTAATTTTCCCATTCCTTCATATATCACTGCTAGCGGAGATAGATTATGTTTTATTTACAACATTTAGAGTTTTTGCATTACCTTCACAACAAGCTTTAATGATGAATTTAGTAAGTGAAAGGAGAAGGGCTACAGCGAGTGGTATTAATCAGACAGCAAGACTGTTACCTTCAGCAGTGTCAACAACCTTATCTGGATTCTTATTAACTTTAGCGTTATCAATTCCCTTTATATCCTCTTTCATTGTGAACATAGTAAACCTGTTCTTATATTATAAGTTCTTCTGGGATATACCAGAAGCTCAAGCGAAAAAGAAAGTGAAATATGTTTCTATGAATGATTAGTTTTATCTAATCACATTGCTTGTAAAGATCACAAATCTAATGAATGATTAATTTTATCTACTTAAAAACCCAACTACTATTATGAAAGTTCTTTTCATAGTTGGAGATGAATATGAAGATATCGAGCTTCTGTACCCATTCTACAGAGTAATTGAGGAAGGATACCAACCAATTATTGCAGGTAAAGAGGCTGGGGCAAAGATTGTTGGTAAACACGGTTATTCAGTTGTGGCAGATATAGCATTTAAAGATGTGAAGGTGGAAGATTATTTAGCTTTAGTTATTCCAGGAGGAAGAGGGCCGGAAAGAATAAGAACTTTACCAGAGGTTAAAGAACTAACTAGGAGATTTTTCTTAGATAAAAAACCAGTAGCCGCAATCTGTCATGGTCCTCAAGTGCTAATATCTGCTGGCGTAATAAAAGGTAGAAAAGTTACTTCCGTTGCTTCAATTAAAGATGATATAATAGCGGCAGGAGGAGAATATGTAGATGCCCCTTTAGTAGAAGATGAAAACTTAATTTCCTCAAGACATCCTGGAGATTTACCCTACTTCACCAAAGGATTGTTAAAGGCTTTAAAAAGTGTGAGAGAAAAAAGCTAACACGAATTTTTTATTTTTTACTCCTTAATTGCATGTGGATTGTATATTCATATTTCGTAGAGACTTAAGGCTTGAGGACAACACAGCACTTAATTATGCTTTAAATGAGTGTGATAGGGTAATCCCAGTTTTTATAGCAGATCCAAGGCAATTAATTAACAACCCCTACAAGTCTGAGTTTGCCGTCTCTTTTATGATAAATTCATTGCTTGAGCTCGATGATGAGTTAAGGAAAAAGGGAAGTAGGCTTAACGTATTTTTTGGAGAGGCAGAAAAGGTTGTCGGTAGGTTCTTTAACAAAGTAGACGCTATTTATGTTAATAAGGACTATACCCCTTTTAGCATTTCAAGAGATGAAAAAATAAGGAGTGTATGCGAGGAAAATGGTATTGAGTTTAGAGAGTATGAGGACTATTTGCTTACTCCTAAATCATTGTTTCATCATAAGAACTTTACTTCTTTTTATAATGAAGTTAAGAAAATAAAGGTTAGAGAACCTGAAACTATGGAGGGTAAATTTGATGCTATGGATTCTTCCATGAGCGTAGATTTTCTCCTTACTTTTAAGAAAATTGAGTCTCCTCTGTTTCATGGTGGTAGGAAAGAGGGACTTTATCTATTACATAGGAATGTGGATTTTAGCAGGAGAGATTATCCAGCTGAGAATAATAATTTTAGATTATCCCCACACCTTAAATTTGGAACAATATCAATAAGGGAGGCTTATTATGCTCAAAAGAATAATGAGGAATTTATAAGAGAATTGTATTGGAGAGATTTCTTTACACTTTTAGCTTATTATAACCCTTATGTTTTCGGACATTGTTATAGGAAAGAATATGATAATATATCATGGGAAAATAATGAAAGTTATTTTGAAGTATGGAAAGAGGGAAGGACTGGTTATCCGATAATTGACGCTGGAATGAGGATGCTTAATTCAACTGGCTATATAAATGGAAGAGTTAGGATGTTAGTGGCCTTTTTCTTAGTTAAAGTTTTATTTGTTGATTGGAGATGGGGAGAAAGATATTTTGCTACTAAATTAGTTGACTATGACCCTGCTATTAATAATGGTAACTGGCAGTGGGTTGCCTCTACTGGTGTTGATTATGTGTTTAGAGTTTTTAATCCGTGGAAACAGCAAGAGAAATTTGATCCAGAGGCTAAGTTTATTAAAGAATGGGTTGAAGAGTTAAAAGACGTTCCATCGTCAATTATTCATTCCATCTATAGGACAAAAGTTCCTGGTTATCCTTCACCAATAGTTAACTGGTTAGAGAGGGTTAATTATGTTAAAAGTGTATATAGAAGTATTAAGACAGTCAATGATATTTTGTAGTAAATCAGAAATTTATGAAGATTCGTCTAATATATAGATGAACTAAAGTGAACATTACTGGTTAAAGTTTATAAGGAGTTTTGTGGTGTGATTAGATACAAGAGTTTTTCTTCTATTAAGCAAACAAGGTTTATTGATACTTCTATAAAACCTAATTTAATAATTAGATATGACTTAAGCAACTTCGAATCTTAATGAACGTTTCGTTTATATATGTGAATAGTTTTATAAAACTGTTAAATAGTTTAAGATTGTGCAAAAGCTCCTAGTTACTGTTTCCTTAGCTATATCTGTTCTTGTTATTACCATGTTAAAGTTACCTAATTATGCTATTTTATCCTCTTACTTGCTTGCAATCGCGTTTTCCACTCTTTATGGAGAAAGAAAATTTAACTTTCTCTTTATTCTTCTAATTTTCCCCTTTATAGCATCTAATTATATACCTTCATATGAACTTATGGTAATTGCAATAGCTTCTATATCTTCATTTTATTATCCTTCTATTTCTTACGTTCTAATACCTTTAGGTATAACCCTATCTCTATTTGAATCTTCATCTATAGTTGATCTTTATGTATTTCTAGGTCTTGTTGTTGCCTATAATCTTTTGAAGTATGATTCTAGGGGTATTGTAGCTTCGGGTATTATTTTCCTTATTTTATCACCTTTTGTTAAACCAGTATTGTTCGGTAATCTGGCTTATTTTAACCTTGTATTTGGTGTTATATCTTTAATAATGGAATCTTCACAAGTTAAGATACCTAAGAGAATTAAAGTACCTCTTACTCTTCTATTATTCCCTTTAACAACTTTCTTACTACCTCTACCTAGTTCTTATTATTGGTGGAATTTGGACTCTTTTCTGTTCAAGAACTTTTTATCTTTGTATATTCTTGGTTATGGTTATAACTTGAGGATAGATGAGTTTCCCTTATATTATGCTTCATATTTTCTAATATCGAAATTTGGTCAAAGCATAGGTTTACATATCCTTATATTTTTACTTTACTTTGCATCTGGAATGTCAGCTTATCTATTCTTTGAAAAGAACAAACTGTTACTTTCCTTTATCTATTCTGTTTTAACGCCAATTTTTCTTCCCTCTTTAACGTTAGCTTACATAACATTACCTTTATCACTTTACCTTGTAAATAAATTAGATATCAAAAGATTTCTTGCTTTTTCCAGTTTAACAGTTATATCTGGTTATGCTTTTCCATTTGTCTTTACACTATCTTCACTGCTGTTAAATAAACGGAAAGAGTATGCAGTTTTCTCGTTTCTATTCTCCCTATTTTGGCTTATTCCTTATATACTTATAGGTTTTCCTAATGAGAAATTTCCATTACCTTCTTTAGAAGTTTATATCCTTTTTACAGTAGCTTCAATTTTGGCTTTCTTTAGTCATAGAAAAGCTCTAGCTATTTTATTAGTTATTTCTTCAGCATATTTTGCTTTAGACTTGCCTTATTCAGCGATACTATTTCCTATCGTTATACTCCTATCTCTTCTACTTTCGCAAGAAAGTAAAGTTATTTTGCCTATTTTATTAATTACACTCGTAGTATTTCAAGGCTTTACATTGGCTCCTTCCTTGACTTTTAATGGTGTTCCTGCCAACGTACAGAAAATAGTAAACCAATTAGAAAATAGAAGCTTTGGTTTAGTAAAGTGGAATGGAAGTTATTCTTTGCTTTCACCATATCCTATAACAAATTCAAGCGATTTAGCTAAGTATATTGTTGTTCAACAAGATAAGAATTTTACACTCTCAAATAATTCCGTATATATAAATCAACCATTACCTTTAATAGTAAAGGTTAATCAGTCGTTAATTACCCCACCTAAAGTACTAAATATATCCGATTCTAATGTTACCGTTAAAGGAGATAGGATATATTGGAAAATACTAAGTGGTCCACAGACTTCTGAAATTTGGATCTCATTATCGGCTTTAGAGAAATTTGAGGGATATCTTTATTTCAAAATGAATGTTACTGATCTAACTTACTTTTACGTTATTTTATCTAGTCCCAGTGGAATTAAAGAGTTCAAGAATACCACCATTATACCGATAAATCAGTCTATTGATCTGATTGAATTATACTATTATGCGGAGGAACCAATGATAATTGAATTAATACCATATTATAATCAAAGTGGTAAACTAATACCTTTACTTCAACATATTATACCTTTTTCGTTTAAAGAGGAACAAACTGCTAATAAAATCCTTGTTAAACTTAATTTATCTACGGAGGTAAATGTGTCAATTCTAAAAGGATATGTTTACTCTGTCAACAACTCTAAATTCCTTAATTCTTCGACGATCTTAAAGCCTGGGTTATATTACGTGATAATTAGATCCGCTACACCTTCTTATCTAGGAATTAGTATTCTTGCTAGTGTTATATTCTTCATAATATCGTTACTCTATGTTATCTTCAAGGATTGGTTGGTGAGAATTTATGGAAAAATTAAACAGATTAATAAGGAGAATTGATATAATTTACCCTCTAATGCTTAGCGTTATAATCAATTATTTATGGTATAGAGGATTTCCTATTTATGCAGGAGACCAAGGAATTTTTATAGGCAACGGAGTTCAGTCTAACTATTTAATAAACCCCGTACTCTATGCTTTTACTAATTATCCCTATGGTTTTGTACCAGGGGTTAGTAGTACATCTTGGGTTAATCTTATCTTTCTTCCTTTTATCCCGTTTGGTAATCTTGGAGAGGAAGTTTTCTCAACGATTCTCTCAGTGTTAGGTTCAATCTATATGTTCAAAATTTCCTTAAGATATTACTCTGTTTTACCCTCAATGTTGGCTGTCTTCTTATACTTAACAAATTGGTTTATTTTTATAGGATTTATAGAAATGCCATATATTTTCTGGAATATAACCTTTATATATTTCTTTTTGCCAATCATACTTTATTACTCAATGTTATTGGGAGAAGGAAGTATCTCTTTCTTTAAGGCTTATTCTATAATTACAATTTTGACTACTTATTGTTTAGCATCATCTGGTGAAATTTTTCCAATAGTGTGGCTAGGTTTCGTTTTATTAATAGGATATTACCTAAGAAAAAGAATAATTGAACTTATCGTCATTACGCTTTCCTTTACAATCTCTCAATTTTACTGGATTTTCTCGTTTGCATCCTTTATTATTCCTAAACTTCAGAACATTACTAACGCTTCTACCTCTTTAGTAGTTCATCTATCTTCTTCTCCTCTATATGCTTCTATAACCTCGTACTTGTCTGCAGTAACTCCAGCGAAAATAAACTTAATCTTTCTGCTTATTATGAGTTTTATTTCAGCCTTAGCATTACTTTTAACCAACCATAGAGATATTAAATTCTTTTCTCTGATATGGTTAATAATTCTTGGTTTTGATTCCATTTCTCCTTGGTTACCTACAGAGGAATTTTTGGTTTTGCACTATGCATTTTTTGCAGTTCTTAGAACTACACAATTCGCTACTGCACCATTTGCAGGGTTACTCTTCTCTATAATTATACCATCATTGATAAAGAAATATCAAAAGGGATTTGTAATTCTATTTTTGATCTTATTTTCTATTTTTAATCTACCAATCTTGTCTGGGCAATTAGCTAATAGAGTAGACGTTCCCTCATATTTTCTTCAAGCAATTAATTATCTTAATCATCAGAAAGGAGATTTTACTGTTTTAGTTTTTCCAACTGTACAATATGGCTGGTACTCCACAACCTGGTATTATGGTAATAATATCTACCTATATTATTCTATCCATCCTATCCTTGTAGGTGGTATATATTCTGGGGCATATTTCTATTACTATTATTATAAGTTAAACTTCTTGTTATATAATCTCAATATTTCTAATAAAGGTGAGATGACAGAAATTTATAACTTTTTGCTTCTATTTAATGCAAAATATATAATTATTGAAGGAGATGCATATAGTAATATTTCATTTATTTCACTTTTATATTTGCCAGTAAAACCATATATTCAAAATTTAAATTATTTACAAAAACTTGGATGGGTTTCTTTAGTAGAAACTTTTGGCCCACTATATATTTACAAGGTCAATCTAAATTCGTCTTATGCATATTATACTAATTCCTCTACTATATCTCTTAGTGAGAATCTAAGTCGTATTTTGATTCCAGCGAAAATTGATTGGATTTCTCCTACCCAATTCAAAATCCCAGCTTATGCCTCTAAATATGTTTTACTTACTTTTGCCTATTCTCCGTATTGGGTCTCAAACTATGGAAAATCTGAGAACGCTTCTCTTTTCAACTTATATCACAGTGGAGGTAAGGAATTAGTTATACATGATACCTTAGAAGGAGAGTTGATGAAAGATGACATTTTAGCATTACTCTCAATTATTATTCCCATAATTATAAGTGAACTCGGTATGGTGATAATAAAGAGAAAAATTTTTAAATAGAAGAATTCAAAAATATATAATGCTTTACGTCATTATTCCAGCATATAATGAAGAACGAAGAATTTCGCAAACACTTTCTTTGATAAAACAAAAACTTCCTAATGTCGAAATAATAGTAATATTTGAAGGAAATGATAAGACTCCAGAGATAGTAAAAAGCTTTGGTGGTGTGGTATACGAGAATAAGACAAGGCTGGGAAAAGGTGGGTCAATAAAAGTTGGATTACAACTTGTTAATGGAGAAAAGGCATTAATCCTTGATGCTGACCAACCAACTACAGAAATAGAAAAAGTGACTAATGAAAATGCCGATCTTGTAATTGGTTATAGAGATTTAAGCAGTATGCCACCTAAAAGAAGATTTTTACATCATGGCTATATGTTTTTAGTTAAACTCTTATTTCCTTCTTTAAGAGGATTTAAGGATATTCAATCCGGAATTAAATTAATAAATGTAAGCAAGGCTAAAGAAGTCCTTAACGAGCTAGTAATGAACGATTATGTTTTTGATACAAACTTAGTCTATGCCTTTGTTAGAAGAGGATACTCCGTAAAAGAAATACCTGTCTCGTATAACCACAAGGAGGAAGACAGTAAAATATCTAAAAATTTAATTAAAATGATAATATTTATGTTCTTATCGTTAGTTAAACTTCGCATATATTATTCGCCCTTTAAAAGAATAATATATACAAAAACATTTTTAAGAGTACAAAACTGGTTAATCAATAAGTTGAGATGATGATAGGTCCGAAGACTAAGTGGTGAAGAGATCGATCCTTTCTGATAACAAGTCAATATTTCATAGAAAATTCCACGATTAGATATTTTTCAAAAAACTTCAAAGGCAAATTCTCTATCTTAAAACACTTGATCCTATCGTATATTTTGTGATAAGGATAAGTATTTGCGAAAAGCTAATGAAAATTATAAAATATATCGATTGTCGTATAATTGCTAACTAAGTAATAAAACTTGGTTATACATACAATTCCTAGAGAATATAAGCAAGTTCTCAGAACAAGAAAAGTAGTGTTTATTCCGCAATGTTCACGTCATATCATCAGCAAGGTTATAGACTCCTTTTAAGTAGAGTTAACTTACAACTTTTAATGTTAATATCACTTGTGCATTAAGAGATTAGTTACGAGAATTTATTATAATCATTTAAGTCCTATGAATAATATATTTGATGTAAAATGTGTAAATAAAATCTCCTAATTTTTAATGACAATTCAATGGGTTATATAGCACATTTCCTTTAATTTCAAAAAATAAATTACTTTATTGGAAGCTAGGAAATTATAACTGTTTAATATAAAAAATCACTTAGTTGTTACTTTACTTCTACCTTCCATTAATCCTCCAATAATACTTAGTATTGATAGTACGCATGGTGCGAATAATCCTACTATACCGCCTTCAATCATTAATTTCCAATCATTCTTATATACGCCGTAGAATGTTACAATAGATCCTATTAGGCCTATGATTCCTAGTCCAATTACTGCATCACCGGAGACCGCTAGCACTTTGACCAAATGATTGATTAATGGCTCTCTTGTTACAATGCTAGTTAGGCTAGCTACTATAGTAATTAATCCTCCAATTCCACTTATTATTCTTCCTATCATCTTCACTCACCAAATAAGAGTCTCAAAATATCACCTTTTAAATTTTACTATAATGAATTAAAGAAATACTCATTTCCGCTTAAAAACATAAATAAATACAAATATATGTTCGCATTTTATAAAAATAAATTTAACTCTGAAAAAGCAGAGACAATTGACCTTCTCTTCATGAAGAATAAAATATAGATTCTATCAATTATTTTTCTTTACTAACTATGAATTTTACCAGAAACATTTGATGTTTTTCATATCTTTTATCAATATTCCGCTAATAGTCTTCAAGAATGATAAAAACGAAAATACCAAGGTAATTGTTAGCTGATTTTAAGCAATTTCTCGAATATAAAATAATTTTTATAATATAGAAAAATTTGTATTTATAAGCAAATACTACTAAATGTTGAAACATTATACTAATCGTTAACTTGTTTCAGATACATTTACAGCTTTATGAGTTAAGAAATAGCTTAAGAGTGTTATATTCTTCTTCTGCTACTTTTTCCCACGAACTGTAAAAAGAGATAAATTCTTCATATTTCTTATCAAACATAGAATTATAGTCTTCTTCCTTAAGCTGGAATATACTGATAACTTCCTTCGCCGTATTCTTTATATCAAATTCTTTAACTAACCTTACTGCATTTAGTTTTCCATATATTTCAGTTATTGCAGGTAAGCTATAAGCTACTACCGACGTTTTCATGGCTAAGGATTCTAACATAACAAGTGAAAACGAGTCAAAATGAGTGGGATATATAAAAACTTTCGCCTTAGCTACAGTATTATATAGTTCTTCTATTGGAAGAAAACCAGCATAAATCATATCTTTGGACTTCATTGAGAGAAACTTATTCTCTATCTTTTTATTGTAGAATTTTCCACAAATAACAAGTTTTGCATTATTTAGTTCCTTTTTAACTTCTTTCCATATCTTAATAAGGTCAAAGATCCCCTTTTCTGGTATGAGTCGAGCAAAAAAGACTGCATAATTCTCCTTCTCTACTTTCTGCTTAGGGTAATGGCTTAAATCTAAAGCTAGGGGCGGATTTAAAGCTTTTGAAGGAGTATCTTGTCTAACTATTTTTAGTTTCTTTAATTCTTCAACTGAAGTCCACGAAACCCCTAATAAAAGATCAAGATCTTTTGCATAGTAGCTGAAAACTCTAAACGTATAAAGATTTCTTATATACTTTAATAGAGTAGTTAAATTTAAACCCCTAACCCTAAGGTTCCACGTTATGCTCTTAAGATTTACAAGATTCCCTGCTTGGTTTAACAAAACTGTCTTTATACCACTTTTGTTTTTTGAAATAAGACATTACTCTCATATAGAGATAGGACTCATGATCCGAGAATATAATGTCACTATCTTTTACTTCCTCTATAAAATTAGAATAGTATTTTAACTCAATGTCCATCATAGATACAGGATTTCTTGAAAATTTGCATTTGTTTAGATAATCAAAAACTAGATCCGGTACCTTTATGTTATACTTTTTTAATAAATCAAGATTTTTCTTCGCATAATCCCTGCAGAGATACTCAATAGGTGGGACTAGAATTATTTCTGCCTTCTTTCCTAAGTATTGTAAGACTTTATAAGCCCTTAATTCTCCTCCAGTACCTGCTTGGCTTGGTGCCGCTATCCTAAATATCTTCATTATTAGGATCAATTTCAGTTTTTGATATATTAATCTTTATTCATATATCTGAATATGCACGCTTGAATTCCATTGCTGAGTGGCTTCTTCAATTTAAAAAATAAGAACTCCTTTGGCTTCATTAGCTTTTAAGGCAAATTCTGAAACACCGCTTTGTTTAACCTTATATATAAATTGGTCTTCAGTAATTCCCTTAACTTTCATTCCAAATTCACAAGCTGCAATCTCTACATCTTCTTCTCCCATCTCAATAAGGTTATCCATGTAGTACTTTAACGGCTTAGCATTATTTAGCATGATTTTCTCATTTTCCTTAGTTAGTGCTTTTAATGCGTCCATTGTAAAGAACATATATACTTTATTTCCTCCAGAAACTAAGCCTATTGCAGTTATAATCCCCATATATATTTTTTCCTCTTCTCCAGATACCATCATTATAGCATAGTCAACCATGTTTCTCCTTCACCTCCACAAATTTTACTAGATTATACCAGAAGAGGATAAGACCTAAGTAAACTATTGCATAACAAATGTATTTAGTAGCTGTTAAATATCCGTCAAATTGCTGTGTTTGTACATATACTGCAAAATTAGCATTAGATAATGCTAAGTTATCAGCATGTGTAAGATATATTTTACTAAACTGGTACCAACCAATAGCGAAAAGTGATAAGACTAAAGGTGCTATTATTCTTCTAATATATTTACTCTCCACCATTTCTCATAACCTCTCCTGAACTTTTACAGCTAGCCATACACCCCCTAACATTCCAAATAAGAAGATTATCCCATCATAACCTAGTTGAGCAAAGTTTGTCCACATTAATCCTACATTACACCCTAATGCCATTCTTACTCCTATACCTACTAGTACTCCTCCAAGAAATCCTATTAATAGCCTCTTTTTCTCTTTTGGTATTCTAATTTTGAAATCACCACTCAAAAATGATGCTGCAAACGCTCCTATACATAGCATAACAACCATTAATGTGCTAGGATCTACTATAGGTAATGAGTCGTTAAACCATGGGGTATTTAGGAATAAGTTTATTCCGGGGATCATCAGTAAGTATTCAAAGAATCTACCACCATCAGAAGAAGTTATTACTAGGTAATTGAAAGTATAACCTGCACCCACAATGAATACAAAGATCATATCTAAAGCTAGAATTACTGTTGATAAATTGGTACCGTAAGGTTTCTTTAACAGTAGCATGTCTAAAGCTTCCTTTTTCCAATCCTTTTTCTCTTCACCCTCTTTTCCAACACTTATTGGAGCTGGTGGCTTATATGCCATAATTCCAGGAGTACTCATTCTAAAATTCATACTCCATTTCTTTTTAGTGTATTGTTGTAGGTAAATTCCCAGAATAATTAAAGGTAAAGACAGAATGAGTGTAGTCATGTACACAGCCATTGGAGATACGGAATGAAATATAACGTAGGGCAAGTACTCTACATAACCACCTAATGTAGTTGAGAATATTCCTTTTTCCATAGTGTATTGTTGAAAAGGCCAAATACCAATAGCAAAGATATAAGTCCCTATCATCATACCAAATAATTCTATCCAATTTTGAACGTAACCGCTTGCAGCTCTATAAAGCATAGATAAATTACATCCTCCAGCTAATGCTGCTCCAAAGCCGAATACAAAAGATCCTACAAGAATGTACCAGCCCGCAAAATAGTTAAAATAATATTGATCTACAGCTGGGATTATTCCAAAAGCTACAAGTAAGCCACAACCTAATGCTGAAAGTCCAAATAGAATTAGTAAGGCTCCAAATCTTTCAAAACTTCTAGTTGTAAAAATTGAAGTCATTGCATTAACAAAACAATAATTTCCCCTTTGTGCTACCCATCCTAAAATAAAACCGCTTAAACCAAAAAGACCATAAATTAAAGCCCAACTCTCTTGATATACAGGCTGTAATATCATACTTGGTGGCATTAATTACTTCACCTTAAGTATTCTCACGCGATAAACCTCACCATCTTTAATTACTAAGTATGGATAACCTAAGTTCTTTGCTAATGACGGTAATGTTACGTCTACTGCTGGTTGGTGATCAGTTAGAACTTCAAGTAATTGGCCAACTTTCATTTTCTTCAATTTTTTACTTGCTTCCATTTCTGGCACTGGACAAGATTCGCCTCTTACATCTAATACTTGATCTGGATTTCGTAATTTAAGATCTTCACTCATTTTTAACCCCCAAAATAATTAATGAAAAACACGTTTTTAAAAAATACCTCTTTATAAACCTTTATATTAATTAGTTTGAAATTAATTTGATTAAATAATTGGGTAATTTCTCTTTTGCAAGGGTAATATGTTTGTTTATTTCATTTTTCCACATGAACTTTAAAGGTCCTTCATACCACTCCCTAACTCTAATTCCAGTATACTTTTTATGATCATAAATGAAGAAATCGAAACCCAACGTAGCTTTTAAAAAAGCAATTTTATTATAACTCTCATACTTTATAATTACTGTATTAGAGTATTTTTCCATTTTTATAAATAAAGGTAATTCAAAAGGAATTATATATTTCATTGATATGGAATAAGCTGAATAATTGATCTGTTTAACTCCTTTAACTTGGGGAACAAAGCTCATTAGTATTGAAGGATCTAGAAAAGCCTCAGTAACTTTATTAAAAGGTAAATTAACCTGAATTTCATCATTTAACTGTACAGCACCTTTTTCTTCTTCATGAAGCTTAAGAATTCTTACCACATAATAATCATCCTTTTTAATGATTATGTAAGGGTAACCAAATCTCTTAGCGAGGTAAGGTAATGTTACGTCTACTGCTGGTTGGTGATCAGTTAGAACTTCAAGTATTTCTCCATCAGCCATTTTGTTTAGTTTCTTAGCTGCAAGAGTTTCTGGTATAGGACACTCCTCCCCCCTAACATCTAAAACTTCTGTAGGCTTTTCGTTTTTCAATTTCTCTTCAATACTCATCATAATTTTGTTGTTTGTTCTTCTATTTAAATTTTGTATTAATAACATAATTTTAACTAAAAATTTATTATTTTTCCACGTAGATTATGTACTTATCTTCATCTTTTACAACTGAATATTTGCATCTGAAAAAATTTGCTAACGGTATAACGTCTCTTTCTACAATTGTAAAGTCGTCTGTAATTATTTTTATCTTGTCTCCTTCCTTCATTTTTCTTAACTTAGAATAAATTGTTAAGTGTGGTTGTGAGCAACATAAGCCTATAAGATTTAATTCCATGAGTTACTATATCTTACCATGAAATATAAAAATTATTTATTATTCCTAAAAATTATGAAAATTGTACAAAATTTATATAGTAGTTAGTAAGGTTTTTATCATGATGGAATTAAAGTTATCTAACCCAATTACACTTATAGATATAGAAAAATATTATAAATTGTATTGCTTAAAATCCATAAAAAAGTTAGATTGGGGTTATGAGGGAGAAATTGAACTATTACGCCTTCTTAAGTTTTCATGCTTTATAGTTAAGAAAATAGATAGAATTGATATTTTTGACAAAAATGGTAAATTCAAAATTTATATAGAATTCTCTAGTGATAAAATTAAAATTAGTGGTCAAGGAGATAAACTAATTGTTAACAGCATAATAAATAGAATTGCTAAAAACATAGAAAAATATGGTGCTTCAATAGTTAAATATGTTGGGGTACAGTACTCTAGGGATAATAAAACAGTTTTATTTAAGACAGTACCAGATGAAATATTAGATTTAAGAGGATATTCTTGTCCAGTACCAGAAATAAAGACTAAACAAAAGTTACTAAAGATGGAGAAAGGAAAGGTTTTAGAGGTTTTAATAGATAATCCAGCAGCTATTGAGTACACACTACCAGAGGTCGCTAGATTATTTAATTGCAGATACGAAATATACAACATGGGAGATTACGCTTCATTTGTTTTCATAAAGCTAGATAATACAAGAACATACACTAATTATACTGAAGTAGTGGAAGAAGTTAAAGAAAATGAGATAAAAGAACTAATAAAGGAGAGCGATTTCAGAGCTTTCCTTTATTCTTATTTTGATCAGATCGTTGAGCAAAGAAAAGCTATGCAATTGCAACTAGAAGACATTAAATATCAAGGTTATACAGTCATTTCAGCTGCACCTATAGGTAGGGGATGGTTGTTTACGGCATTAGTAAATGGTGATAATATAATTGCAGCAAGGTTAGATGTAGAGAATAACTCATTTTACAATGAAGATGCGTTAAAACGCCTTCCTATTGAGGGCGAGTGTAATATATTTTATTTAAAGCATACGGAACGAACCGATTAAAGGTGAGTAATATGGTGAAAGATGACTGTGGATGTGTAATTACGAGAAAATATGCTTCAGATTTCTTAATAAAGAGGGTGTATGATAAACCTAAGGGAAAAGAAATTGCAACAGTTAGAATAGATGAGAGTAGATGGTTTAAACTATTTTACGATGGAGAGAAAATAACTTATAAATCAAGTGAATGCCCAGTCACTATAATTACTTTGGAGGCATTGTGTGAGGCATTTGAAGAAAAGAAGGATCCTAAGGAATTCATTAACTCAATAAAGGGTTTTACATTAAACGATATAGCAAAAAAGATAATGGAACAATTTTTGGGTGTTATAAATGAAAAAAGTGGCCTACATAGTTGAGTCAAATTTAGGAAGTTATATTTTAGGTAATATGATAGTACCTCAGTTAGAGGAAGATAGGCATTACGTAGAAGTTGTAGGCATGTTCTTTATTCACGATAATGTGTATTTACTCTTGAGAGGGAATCCATTAGCTGAGAGATTAGATAAACTGAGTAGAGAAAAGGGAATCTATTTGCAAGCTTGTGATCAATGTGTATATATGCGGAATATTGCGGATAAGTTGATAAACTCTGCAAGGATTGGCTGTTTCCCAGATTTTTATAGGTCTGTTATTGATAAAGTGGATTTAATAATTACAATTTAACTTAGTTGTGATATTTCTGAATAAAGGGTTTAAAAAACAAGTATTTTTAAATACCTACTTTGCTTACAATAATTATGTATGAAGAAAAGAAGCAAACTTGAGAGGGGAATGTCATATAAAATCCTATTACTAGTGGGTATTGTAGTTATACTTCTAATAGGAATAGGAGCAGCATATATAATGATGAAAAGCCCGTCGACTACTACTTCTATCACTACTTCTTCTCCATCATCTTCGGCTACTGTCTCTTCTTCATCAGCTCCAAATAACAACTTCTATCTACTTGTATTTACTCAAAAAGGGATAGTTCAAGCAATAAATCCGTTTACTCAGACATCTAACTTTCTCGGTTTTCAGCATGTTGTAAATATTTCTACTAGTGTACCACAGCAAGTTTACTATTGGGATGAAGTTCCTGCAGGAGAGATGTTCAATGCAAGTTATATTGTTATACCAGTAAATAACGGAAGTGTTTATATCATAAATCCTACAACGTTAAAAGTTGTTGAAACATTAAGTGTTGGAAATAGTGTTGGGTTTATAGGTGTTGCCTACTCGCCGAATCAACAATATGTGGCTATTGCAGATGGTCCTTCTGGAGTAGTTGAAATAATTAATTTGAAAAATTTACAAGTAGTATGGAAAGACACTTTCGTTTCTCCTACTGGGAAAACTTATTATCCATGTGATGTGAGATGGACTCCTAATGGCGAATATCTTATAGTTCCTATGAGATTTAACAATACTGTTGATTTAATCTCAGCCTCTAATGGAAGTGTAGTTAAAATGGTAGTAGCATCTTTAGGTTCACAACCTTATATGGTATCTCCAAATATGCAAGGTACGATGGTTGCAGTTGAGTATGCTGGGAATGACTCAGTAGGATTTTATTCGCTTCCGAACTTACAATATATGGGCATGGTTCAGATGCCTTCTGGAATAACTCCACAAAGGGGAGTCTTTACTCCAAATGGTCAATATTACTTAGAAGCTCCGGCAAATAAAAATGAAGTTGTAGTAATTTCCACTTCAAATTTCCAAATTACTCAAACTATATCCTTACCTAGTATAAACCCACAAGGGCTAGCAGATATTGGAATAACTCCCGGTGAAAGCTATGCTTACGTTGTTATGCATGGTTCAGTCTCAAGTGGTGGAATGATAGTTCTAATAAACTTACAAACTCTTAGTGTAGCTTATGAGGTACCATTAACTACTGCACCAGCTTTTATTTTACCAGTTAGTGTTTCTACTGCAACATATCTGGTTGATAATGTACTATTACCACCGATAACTGGACTTCACTGCTAGGTGAGTTTAATGAAAATAAACCCTTTTTTCTACGTTTTCATCTTCTTTAATGCCACTGTATTCTTACCTATAGTAATAACTGGTTTAAAAGTATATTTCCTCTGGTATTATCCTTTTACAACTTCTGGCCAAGTATCATTTTTAGATCCTTTCCTTTTAATCTGTATCGTTTACGTCATCTTAAGTATACTCATAGGTTATGTTGTTTACAGAATGAAAAAAGGTAGGTTTATCCTTGTTTCTGGTCCTATGAGGTTAAGGAATGTAATAAAAGCTACTTTAAAGGACAGTGTTGGAAAATGGTTAGTCTTTACTTACATAATCTCATATTTTATCTCGTTTATGATAGTTTCTGGCCTATTACTTTTACCTAACGTCAATATCAGCCCATATTTTTTGCCTTTAACAAAAATCTCATATCAAGGTTACGGACTTACGCTTTACGGTAATTTCGTATTTAATCCATGGTTACTTTTTCTTGGCGTAATAAACGACGTGGTACTTACTATAGCTTTAATTTTAGGTTATTATATTATGTCCTTGATATATGTATCATTGCATGCTTATGAATGGAAAGTTCCAAGCTCATTTAGAATAACGTCATTTAACTCATTGGCTGGATTCCTTTCAGCTTCTGTCCCTTCCATAGGTACAATAGCTGGAATATGTTGCTTAACTCCAACAGCAATGAACTCCCTTTTATTCCTTCTCTCAAATGTTCCATTAACTAAAGGTATAATGTGGAAATATGGTACATTTATTGCAGGAACGTGGACGGGTGGAATTTTGCAAGCTATATTTTTAGCTTCTCCTACGTTTCTGGGCTTTCTCCTTATTGGTTTAGGTATATATGAAATATACAAGATATCGAATACTTTAGCTAATAGGGTGAAATTATGAGTCAATTAAAGATTGAATTTTGGCCAAATTTTATGAGATTAGCTTTAGCCACTATCTGGATTTATGCTGGTGTATTTGAGAAACTCCTTAATCCTGGTTATTTAAACCCCAGCTCTACTAGTTATGTGGGAATAACTATAGAAGTCTTAATGCAAGGCCCTATTATGAGACCATTTTTAGAAAATGTGGTATTACCTCACGTTTTATTAGTAGGGGAGCTAGTAATGATTGGAGAAATATCGTTTGGAATACTAAATCTTCTAGGTCTAATGACTAGATTTACCAACACGGTAGCATTTTATACTAACTTGATCTATTTCCTTTCAGCATATTGGGTAGATACAGAAGAATACGGGATAAACTTATTAATGATGATCATAGAACTTTACCTTATATATAAAGGTGCCCAGGATTTTGGTTTAGATGCGCTAGTAAGAGGAAAGTTTAAAAAAATAGAAGACCCAAAAATATGGTTTATTGCTGGTACTGTTTTTTACGTTGGCATAATACTTTTCTTACTTTTCACCTAAATTTTAACGTAATTACTGTTCATACTTTTGCCATGGCTAACATAAATGAAATTTAGTTTCAAATCCAAAACTTTTTGTACACTTTTTATCATTTCTTCTATATTTTCATAAATTTGAGTATACGTTAGATAATTTCCTCTTCCTTGTAACATATCACCTACTATAACTGAATTTATTGGTTCTAAATAGAGAGAAATGGAATCATCAGTATGTCCAGGAGTGTAAAGTACCTTCACTCCCTTTACAATTTCCTCCTCACCTTTAAGAGTACAATCAACTTTAGTTGGTTTTAATCCTCTGGAGAAAAGTGAGAAGAGAGGAAAAACAATTTTTAGACCGAGAGAGTGTACAACAGGCTTTCTTATTAGCCCTTTCTCTAAGTACTCTTTCCCTTTCTCATGGATACAAAATTCTGCGTTAGTTAATCCTCTAATCTCACTAGCCCCACCAATATGATCTATGTGAGAATGTGTAAATATAACATATTTAACATCTTTTAAGTAATTTTGAAGAATTTTTCCACTACCCGGTGTACCAGTATCAACTAAAATATTTCCTTCATCAGTGTTTACCCGTGGCGTAACTTCCCCTTACTTTTAATTATTTCTAATTCCACCACGGGCACCCCTCTTAAGGGATCATACACAGTCACCCTTAACTCATTGGGACTAGTCGAGGGAAACACCAATACCCTCCCATCCACCTTCTTTACAAGGTTAAGAGGTGCAATGGAATCCCTTTCTAACAATATTTCCCCACCATCTAAGTACCTAGCAGTAACTTTGATTACTTTAATACCCCTACCCTCGTGAGCAGAGCCCGTCATCAGGTAGGGATTAAAAACCTTGATAACCTTCTCCACTACTTGCTTACTCTTCCCCAACCTCTCACCATCAAATGGGTTTATGGAAGAAGTATATGATTCTGAAACCTCCGTGACATCTATTGGCTGAGCCTTAAGCATTTCAATGAATTTAACAACACTCCACTGATGAATCCTATGCCTAAGCTTACCATTCTTGTTACCCCCCATCCTCTCCTTAGCCTTTGATGAAAACTTACCAACCACAACCTTTACCTTTAAATCCCTAGCCAACTCAACAACCCTCTTAACACTCTTCCTCAAGATATCAAGCTTCCTCTCCCTCTCCCTCAACCTCCTCAACTTTTTCTTAATTAGCTCGTCCTTAGTTGAGTACCCTTTAGTAACCTCTTCCCTCCTCAAGGAGTAGTTAATAACAATCCTCCCTAATCCAGTCTCATAACGCCTCAACTCCTTGAGCTTGAAACCCTCAAAAACCGCTAAAGTGATATTATTCTCGTTAACGTCAATAGAAACGTAATTACCTTCTTTCGTTTCAACCTCAACGTCCTTCTCAAATGTTAACCAGACTAGGACTCTCCTACCCACTAACCTTAACTTGAGTTCTTGAGAAACCCTCCAACCCTCATATAAATAGTGGATGAATTGTTTAGTGAACTTGAGGGGGATCTCAACCCAACCCTTGTGGGTTAAAACGCTAACAGACACTCTGTTAAACTTCCAATTAACCGTGTTAGGGATTGTGATCACGACCCTCTTATACTCTGGTTTCTCCTTTCTCGTTAGTCCTTTCTTTTTCCTCTCCCTAAAGCTCTTAACTATCCTACCGGCAACGATATAGGATCCTTCAATAACCCTTGAAGGTAAGAAGGGATACTTTTCCTTATAATAACTGTAAAACCTCTCGTGCAACTTCTTCCTTGTAGTTGGTAAGTCCTCTGAGAGTATTATGTTAATCATTTCATTAACTATGTTTCTTTGGTATTCCTCAATCTCTTTAAGAACGTTGTATTTCCACTTGTTCAGATAGTCACTATCTAACCTAACTGTCCTTTTCAACGTCTTCAACACATTTTATCACCTTCTCGTACTTATGGCCATAAATTCTTGAAGCAAAGGACTTAACGATTTCTACAAAGTCCTCTACTAGCTCTTGCATGTAATCCTTTGGTTCATCTTGGAAAGCCACGATGACGTTTACTCCGTAAGCTTTGAATAACTCTACGAGGTATTCGAAGCCGAAACGTGTTAGTCTGTCCTTGTATGTTACTACTATTGCATCTATTTGCCTCCTCTTGGCTAATTCTATGAGTTTCTTTAATCCTCTTCTATCTTCTTTCAACCCAGAGTCAATGTCCTTAACTTCAGTTACACTCACTTCTCCGAAGGTTTTCTTAACCCATTCCTTCAACGTGTTTAGTTGTCTCTCCAAGTCGTCCTTTTGTGTGTTTGATGAGACTCTAGCGTAAATTGCTACTTGTTTAACTCTTTCTTTTCCACTTATTAATCTTTCTACTTCACTGTAAGGTATTCTCCACCTACCGTTAATTTCAATAGCCTTTATTTTCCCTTCCCTAATCCACTTAATAACACCACTCCTACTCATCCCAAATATTTCAGCTACCTCGCTAGGTGTTAAATACCTCTCCACAGTAATTAGAAGTAATTAAAAATATTTAAAAGTTACGCAGAAATGTTATAGTCTCTATCAGAAACGCTTTCACAAAACGTAATTGTACTTCTTTTACTTGCATATTAACCAATTCAACTAGAAGAAGAAAAAGCTAACTTAAATAGCTGAGTTACAGCCCACATTACCCCATAAGTTGTATTAAGGTTTAAATCTTTATAAGATAATGCAGATTTCCCTTTACTTTCTTTAAGTTGTTCAAAGTACCATTCTACATTATTAAATACCTTGTCAATCAAATACATAGCTAAACTTCTAATCAATTTATTTTTACTAGTTGCCGTAATTGTTTTAGATAATTTTCTAGTTATTTGAAGATCATACTTCCATGTTATGTAAAGTAAATCCCAATATCTAGATGGGAGTCTCTCTATTGCTGGTAAAGGATTATCCCTAATTTTTGAGGTACCCATCGGGATTACTGGTAATGGGAAAATCCAGGCAATTGGTTCATGATCTATTATATATTCAACTAACTTTATTGATTGTTCAACATCCTCATCCGTCTCATCTGGATATCCAATAGTCATTGTGTAACAAGGATAAATATAACTGTCATTCATAATTGCTGTAGCCTCAACAATTAAATCTTTCCAATTATTATATCCCCACGGAAAAGCCTTCATTTTCATATACTTATTAAATATTTTCTCACTGCCAGTCTCTAACCCAACAACTGGAGATACGGCCTTTTCTTCATTCCACCCTGCTATCTCACTCATTTCCTTAATAGTTCTAGGACTAAGTTTTACTGGTGAAGCTGATATATGAGCAAAGTTAATGTAATCTACTCCCGCTTTCTTTAACTCTGTATATAATCTTATTATAGCATCGTGATTTACTTCTCTTAAACTTTTAGCCCCGTAAAGCATCATATCATCTGTAATTAAACTAACATCTTTAATTCCAGCCTTCATATTAACTTCTACTTCCTTCATTATGTAATCAATTGGGAATGAGATAAAGGTGTCTGGAGTAACAGAGCAGAACCAGCAACCCCTAGGACAACCCCTAGTAATTTGAACTTCCCCACCTCTTGCTGCATTTACAATTGTAGGGATTTCACTTAATTTTTTAGGATATCTAGCCCTAACGACTCTAGGTACTTTTTCACCTTCTTCTAATTTTTTAACTATTTCTGGAAAATCAATTTCAGCATGACCAATAAAGACAACATCAATCCATTCCGGTGGCTCTTTCTCTAACTGCCAAGCACCAGCACCACCAACTACAACTTTTATATCATATTTGCTTTTTATTTTCTTTATTTTTTCACCTAATTCCTCAAAGAATTTTGCTGTCCAAGTTTTACCTCCACCAAAAATTATACTTAATTTCATACTTACGGGTTCAATTCCTAGAGGGTCGTGGGTGTTAATACCTATAACCTTAGCCCCTTTGCTAACTACTTTTTCTAACTTTTCTGGTGGAGTAACTATTACGCTAAGTCCATGAGAAGCTAATATGGCCTCAACTTTTCTTAAAGGATATGGTGCAAATATTGCCCTTCCATCCCTATCAGTTTTTTCCGGTGGAGTAAATATTTTATCCATGAAAATTCTTGGAACTAGACGATATGGTAAACAAGCTACATAACCCAATGGAGAAATCCCGCCATAGTCTGTGAAAGTACCCCTTTCAGCAGTTAAAACTACATCATAAGGGATTTTGACATCACCAAGTTATATTTGGGTTCTTAAAATTTAAACTTTCATATGTTAAATGATTCGATAGGAAACTTTTAAACATATAAAAGGAGTTATTAAATTTTTTTAACATTTCATGAGATTTTTTAAGTTCTAGCAAATGTGTAAAAAATTAACTTTCTTATAGTAAAGTTAAATTTTATAAAAGGAATACAAACTTACACTCATGTCTTGTAAACCAAATATTTTAGTCCTCTTTTATGGATACGGTTCAATAGTTGAATTAGCTAAGGAAATAGGAAAAGGCGCTGAAGAAGCTGGTGCTGAAGTAAAAATTAGGAGAGTTAGAGAAACTTTACCACCGGAATTTCAATCTAGGCTACCGTTTGATAAGGTAAAAGATATACCAGAAGTTACTTTAGATGATATGAGATGGGCAGACGGGTTTGCGATTGGTTCTCCAACTAGATATGGTAATATGGCGGGAGGTCTAAAAACGTTTCTAGATACTACAGCCATTCTCTGGAGGGATAATGTTCTTTATGGCAAGCCAGTTACGTTTTTCACAGAAGCTTCAACAGTTCACGGAGGCCATGAGACTACAATACTAACAATGAGTACATATGCATATCATTTCGGTATGATAATCGTTCCTATAGGCTATGGTATACCAGAGTTATTCCAAACTATGACTGGTGGAGGTCCTTACGGTGCCACTCATCTAGGCTCAAAAGAAGAGCTAGACGAAATGGAAAGGAAGATTGCCAAGTTCCAAGGAAAAAGGATTACTGAGGTTGCTAAAGCTATTAAGTGCTGTAACAAATAAATTAGGTGTAATAATTATAACTATTCCTTTTTTAATTAGCTTATGTCATCCCTTTTTGATAGTATAAATGCTTACGATGTAAAACCCTTCAAAAGAATGGGTGTAACCATAGACGAGGAAATTTATTATGCTAAACTACTTATGAACTTTTTATCGCGTTTTAATCTTAATAAGGTTTTAGAAATAGGATGTGGTAACTGTTTAATCTCCATGTATGCTAGAAAAATTGCAAAACAGATATATGCTATTGATGATTGGAAGGGAGAAGATATTAATAAATGGACAAAAGGAGTAAAAGATAATGTAACTGTTGTACAGAATTTATTTCCATTACCATTTAGGTCTTCTTTCTTTGACGGTGTCTATTCTTTTCTTTACTTTTATAATGTTACTAAGAAAGAAAGGAAAGATAAAATAGAAGAAATACACAGAGTGTTAAAAAGTGATGGAATCTTAGTCCTAGCTGATATTGATATAATGAGAAGTATTAGGAAGGATTTCTTAACCTATTTTGATGAGGTCGAGTTGTATATGGATCAAGGCATTTTCATTTCTATTATGAAGAAAAAATCCCCTTAAAAACTTAATAAAGATTAGTCCATCTGTCCATAAATAATTTAAGGATAAAAAAATTACTTATTTTATTCTCTCATAATATAGTCTACGTAGAGAAAATAATTTTCCTAGAAATATATCTTTAATAGTTCCACTTATTCATTAACAGAGTTTCAAATAATACAAATTAGACTATTCTTTTCAATCTTAATAACTCAGTATATGAAATTTCGCATATGAAGGCCGTAAAAGTTGTAAAAATAGAAAGAAAAATGGGTAGGTGTAACTACTCTCCTTCATGGGGCGAGTAAGAAGATGGAATCTAAAACTAAGCTATCTAAATTCAATATTTTTCTTTATGATTATAATATTATTTTTAATACATTAACCGGTTATGCGATTAAGGTAACTGATGAGCAAATGAGAAAACTTTCTAAAGGAGAGGTATCGGAGGAATTGAAGGATATAATTGAAGAAGGATTTTCTGAACAAGAGTTTGATATAGATAAGTTTATTGTAAATAAAAAGTATTTAGAGCCTACTCTTGTCTTAACATATGATTGTAATTTTGATTGTGTTTATTGTTTTCAGAAGAAATTCAGGAATAAAAGTAGAGTAAAAGATGAAGTTGTTAGAGGATTTATTAACTATATAAAGAAGAATTCTAACGGAAGAAAAGTAAGAGTAACGTATTTTGGCGGTGAACCACTTTTAGAATTAAAAAGAATTGAAGAAATATCTAAGGAGCTAAAGGAAGAGGTAGATTATTCATTTAGTGTAGTGACTAACGGATCATTACTAACCCCCTATGTTCTTGATAAATTACTCTCTTTAGGCTTATCTCATGTCCAAATTACGCTTGATGGTCCTAAGGAAGTTCATGATAAAAGAAGATTTTTCGTTAATGGTAGGGGATCCTTTGATGTTATATTAGAAAACTTAAAATATGCACAGGATAAAACTAAAGTAGTTTTGAGGATAAACATAGATATAAATAACTTAGATGAAATAGAAAAACTTCTAGAAATATTAAGAGAAGAAGGAATAACAAAGGTAAGAATTGATCCTCATTTAGTACATGAAAATACTTTTAGGCATGAGTATTGGCATAATACATTATCAAAAGAAAATGAAGGAAAAGTGTTAGTTAAATTCTGGGAAACTGCAAGAGAATTAGGCTTTGAAATTCCGCAAGAAGTATTTAGATTAGGTATTTGTGTTGCACATATTGATGAAGATATAGTTGTCGATCCTTTAGGGAATATATATCCTTGTTGGGCATTTACTGGAAATCCACTTTATATTAAAGGTAAATTAAAAGAAGATGGAAATGTAGAATGGATAAATAACAAATTACTTGGGATAAAAGCAAGATATATTTGGAAAGGAAAATGTGATGATTGTCCCTATTTACCTATGTGTGTGGGAGGCTGTAGATTTTTTGCAGTCCTTGATAAAAAGGACTTTAATAATATTGATTGTAAGAAAACTAATTATGAGGAAATTATAAAATTGATAAAATATTTTATTTAATTAAAAGTAAGTATGAATGAATTCCTTAAAATCTTATTTGGTTAATAAAATATATTAACTTTATTGCTATTTTTGGACAAATTAAGGAATTTCTTTCTTACTTAATGAAATTAAATAGTGTGAATACAACGTAGATGTTTTCACTATTCTAATAACCATTTCCATAATGGTAAAGCTCTTATTCCCTTAACTTCTCCTTCATAATCCCAAGTTAGAATAACTGAATTATCTACCTTTAATGAATTTTTAGCTTCTAATAATCCTTCAATTTCCCTCTCCTCGATTCTATCACTCACGTAAGTAACTTGAATTAAAGTGATTGGAGTAAAATTCTTACAAACTACGAAATCAACTTCTTTTTTACAAAATGGGGGTTAAGGGGGCGGAAAGCTTCACCCTTCAGGGTGGAGATGGATATCCCCCTTATATTTATATACCCCTTTATCGAGATATCTTTTAGTGATGTTAATGACGCTCTTCCCCAGCTCGATTGGGGGCTTAATGGGACTGAGGGAGGGGCAACTATCATTCCTCTTCTCTCTTTCACGGGATTCGGACAATATGGATGACGGATCCCCTATTCTAATTTTGGGGGTGGGTCTCTGCCCCACCCGACTGCCCACCAAATGAGAGATGTAATCCCGAATCGATGGTGGGAACGATGAACCCTCTGGAAGGGAACCCCCGACCCTTCCAGGGTGGGGAGCTTCCGGTATAAAAACCTTTCCATGAAAAATCGAGCATAGTCTACACTACTTATGGAAAAGTAAGGCTCTCCTTATCACTCGCTAGCATCAAATGGTTTATTATAATACAGCACAGCCCAAGTAATAACAGCTAATTTCCTTGCACAGGCAATAATCAACTTCTTACCCTTCAACTTTCCCTTATGCTCTTCATAAAAACGCTTGATAACAGGATTAACCCTAATAGCAGTTAAAGCTGCAAGATAGAAAGCTCTCCTCAAAACAGCATCACCCCTCTTAGAAATACCCTTAGAAACAACACTCTTACCACTAGACTCAATAACTGGGTCAAGACCGCAATAAGCAACAAACCTCTTCTTATCACTAAAGCGCCTAATATCACCAACCCTAGCCAAAATTATACAACCCAAGGTTTTACCAATACCAGGAATGGTGAAAATCAAACTATCCTTGGGAACAAGATCCTCAAGTTTCTCCTCAATCTCCCTCTTCCTAACCTCAAGTCTCTCCAACTCCTCCAAAAGAAACCTAACCTCAGCCAAGACAATACTATCCCCACCCCTCAAAACCTCCTCTAAGTTCTTCTTGGACAAACTATCCTTATAGCCCAAAAGTATCAAATCCCTCCTCAACCTATTCTTAACCCTAGCAATACTCCTAGTAACAAAATCCCATTGGCTAGTTAACTCCCTAGCATCACTTGTTGTAAACTCACTACCCATACTTACAACTAGTTCAGCAAGCTTTTTAGCATCATTCTTATCACTCTTCTTACCCCTAAAATCCTTGAACTTCTTGAGTATGAAGGGATTAATAATCCTAACGTCATACTCTCCCATCAAGTACTTTGCTAGGTTAATGTGGTAAATTCCAGTACTTTCAATACCCACTTTACAACCCTTAGGCAAGATCTTAATTATCTCCTCATAACCTTGCCTATCATTAGGAAACTCGTAGTATTTGCCTTGGAAATATACTACTAATTTATCTTTTGATACGTCTATTCCTGCGACTGGGGCCTCCATGTATACTCACCCTTATGTTTTATTCGGGCTTTTTGCCCAACTTCCGGTCCGAATTGGAGGCGGGCCAAGCTCCCCGACGGGCTTCAAGCCCAAGGAAGTCAACGGCCTACACCCCAGTCAGATCTGTATTACACAGATCTGACTAATATGTTTTATATAAGGAAGTCAGCCCTTTCAACCTATAATCCTCAAAATCTATGTGAAGAATTTCATCATGAGATGTAAGACCTCGTTCAATTATCTCTTTAATAGTTTAGTAAAGGAGAAATGTTTTCCCACTTCTTCTACTTCCGGTCACAGTTATTATATAATCTTTATCTAATGGTAATGAAATATTTCTTTTAATAACCTGAGGTAACTGTGAAGTAAGCCATTCCACTATGATAGTTTTATATCTTTCTTCCATACTATTTTTTTGAACAGTATATTAGTCTCTTTCTGGCCACTTTTACGTGTTAACTGGTCTCAATGCGACCACTTTTTATACAGTTAAAAAGTATAGTAAAATCGCTAAATTATTTTTATGATTTTTTAGAAACATTTAAGATAAATAATCGTAGTAACTAAACAATTTCATTGGCAAGGAGTAGAGGGAGGCACTACATACTAACGTCTCTAACAAACCTGAGTTTGAAAAACATGGAAGATTCAAACTTTCATTGTGATTTATATCTACCTTATTAGAGTAAAACTTTGACTATTAAATTCACACTAAGTTAGTACGAACAACGAGTAACAACGCACTAATAAGAAGGTCATAATTTAAACAATGACGAATAGTTTTACCATATTGTATTATTTGTGTACTGAATATTAGGTAAAATTACAATTTACAATAAACTCATAATAAATAATTTAGGGTTTAACTAATTCTATTAAGTGTCCCTACTTTGTAAAATAATATTATTTAGATGGAAACAATCAAATCCTCCGATTCAATTTTTCGTACTATCTCTCTCCAAATCTATATTTATAAGTCTTAATTTTACTCCTTAGATTATCGACAAGTAATCTCGTCTCAAAAGTCACATTTTTACCATTAATCTCCTCTTCAGCCTTATACAAGTAATCCCTAGCCTTCAGATAATAGTCTTTGTTTGCATAAGCAATTGCGTTTTGTAAATACATCAATCCTATCATAGCTAATCGCTTTATATACTCGTTAGGATCATTCTTGTAAAAGTTAAGTCCTGCCTCAAATGATCTTATATATTTCTCATCAATAGGTTCTCCACTATCTGGTAGGACAGTAATTGTTTTTCTACTTCTCGTGAACGGAGAAATCATATTGTGACTCAAGAGGTATCTATTGAAGAAATAAGAAGATATAACAATTACTATAATAGACACTATAGTACTAAGATTATTGGCTAACGTAGGATTATGAAAAATGTAATAAGGAATTGAGAACGATATGAAGACGGAAACTGCTGTGGGCAATACTACAAATAATGAGAATAGACCTAGCCATTTTAATAAAGATATTCTGTGAGGTTCTTGCCTATCCATTTATATCACATCTATTTCTTTTTACATAAGTTAATAAAATTGACAACTATTATAGCGGGACTTATATATATGATGTGTCATCATATGTTGCTCACTCTTCTTATGTGCTTTAAAGGCTTGTATAAAGGCATCCAGAAATTCTTGGCTATAAATCGTTGAACTATATAAAGATTTTAGAAAAGGCTAAGGCTACTATGGAGTCCATGTGGAATGGTAAGTATTTTATTTATTTCTTGGGAAGCTGGGGATAAAAAGAAGAAAAGTTACATAAATTCTCAAATACTCGGAGAATTCTGGTACGATATTCTAGGTTAGAAAATGTTATTGATGAGAATAAAGTAAATCTTGGCTGAAGTATCTACATTTCAACAGATCAAGTAATGTACCTCATGGTCAAGAATAACATTTGCTGCAATATCTCATAATGATACTTAAGGGTTTGGAGATTGCAAAAAGAGTGGACTACAATCTCTCTAAGAGATCCTTAGAATCAACCTTCAAAAATTAACGCATTTATTGGAGAGCATTTCTCTCGTCCCTATTACATAGGCGATATGTCAATATACTTAGTTAAGTATACGTTAAAAGTTAAATCTTAACTAATCTTTTTAACGCATACTTATATGTAAATCCCCATGGGGCAGCACTACCTATATAATGGTCGAGAAAGGGATTATCTGGATTTCCGTCATGAGAGTGAACTAATGAAGGCTGGTTCCACATTAACCCCTTGTCTACTAGGTTATCCCACTCCTTCTTTGCAATTTCTAACCACTCTCTCTTTCCCAAACTGTAACCTAGAGCTGATAGCGAAAAGACCAGTCTAGGCCATGAGGAAGTCAATTGAGAATCTAAATCATCAAGGCTCTCCCCTTCTTTAGCCATATTAGGAGTACAGTATTTTGATGCATGGCCATTTACTCTGTATATCTCGCTAAGTGCGGATAAAAGTGCACTTTTATCTGCAACGTCATCTAGGTCAAGTAAATAAGCCCACCATTGGCCAAATATCTGCGCTGAGAATACGGCGTTATGATGGTTTGGCTTTCCGGTCCATGGGATAAACTTCTCTCCGTCAAATAATTTCATCAATGATGATTTAGCCTTACTTAGTAACGACAAGTAGTAAGAAACGTCGTCACCTACAATTTCTGCAATCTTTATTATAGCCTCTAATGCAGCTATGTACACTGTAGCGATATAACTGCAAGCACCTTCAATAGGGACGCAATCAAATCCTTGATCTGTAGATCCATCACTTTCAGGTATTCCGTCTCCGTCCTTATCTTTAGAAATTATCCACTCCATTGCCTTTTTAACATAGGGATAAACATTCTTTAGAAACTCTTTATCCTTAGTCCTTAGGTAGTATCTGTATACCATTAATACGAAAGTGGTGTTGGTATCTTTCCACTTTGGTGGTGCTGTAGTTCCATCTGATGGGGTATCAAATGAATATGTTCCTAAATCGTGTGGAATATATCCATCTTCCCTCATATTGGCAATTAATTGCTGTAATGTTGATTTTTCTAACATCGGAAACATTAGCACTACTGGCAATGACCCCGTCTCATAACAAACTCCGCCTATTGTTGATAACATAGTACCTACTTGTGTACCCTCCATTATTCCGAATCTTCCCTTTTCGTCGAGCCATGTACTTGAGGACAATATATAAGCACTATTAATTATAGCGTCCTTTAACCAATCCGGTAATGACGGGTCTATTAACTCCTCTTGCCATTTTCTCGTCTCTTCTCTCAGTCTATCAAAGTTTTCTATGAAATACTCTGCAACTTCCTTAGCACTGGAGAAGAAGTTAGAATAGTAGTGCTTATAGGGATAATAGACCCATGGCTTATTAAAGAACCATGAAAAGACAAACTTTACTTCTTCGTTCTCATTATACTCACTTATTACCATTCCCGCTGGTAAATAGTAAGAACCGGTGGACTCACCGTCCTCACTCTCTGGTATTTTTCCACTTATTAAGTCCTTCCATGGCTTCTCATTTTCTATGAGTCTATGTAAATTTAGAGTTTTTTCAAGTCCTCTGTTTACATGAAAATTATACTGTTTTATAATAACCTTAGGCCTCTCCGCTACTAGAACAATCTCACCGTTATACGGATCAAAGTCGTTAGCTTTTGCGTTCTTCATCCTTACCCCGTTCTTTAACCCTTCATTATATCTCCCTATCTTACTTATCCCAGTTATATTACTCATTGATATTGCAATGAGCCCCGATATACTCCCACTCACTTTAACTGAAATTCCTACAGCGGGTAATGATGAATCGTGCAAGTTTTCGGGAATTAATGCTGAAAATACCTCGAGTTCTGCTTTTACGCTGTTTTTTACTCCCTTTATCCTCGCAAATGGATACTTTCCCTCATATTCGAGGGGTACTGCAAATTTGTTCAAATCCAAGAAAATTAAATCGCTTTGTAAAAAGAAGGGTTCGGAATCGTTAGGAAGAATAAATATGTGAAAGCCTAACATCTCCTTTAACGGAAATGACCAGTTGTTTGCTATCGTTAGGTTTATCATCCTCCCCTTGTTACTTATCTCTATCTTCCCTGCTCCTATACCCCCTAATGGTACTCCCACCTCCTTATCGTTTGATGTTAAATAAACCATAATCTTAATTATTAATTTTAATGTTAAAATTTTAGTTGTGAGAATTCTGTTCGTCGCTCCTCATCCAGATGATGAGTGTGATAATGCTGGAGGTACTTTAGCTAAGTTAGCTAAGTCTCATGATATTTACATTGTGTATCTAACTGATGGTTCTGCTGGTTCTCCCAATCCTGAGGAGAGAGGAGAAAAACTTGCTGAAATTAGAAGGAGGGAGGCTGTAGAGGGGTTAAAGGTTCTAGGGATAAAAAAGGATAATGCTTTCTTCCTTAATTATCCAGATACAAAGCTAAGGTTTTACATATGGGAGGCTTCTGTGAAAGTTGCAGAAATAATTAAGGAAATTAAGCCAAACATTATAATTTATCCCTCTCTACTTGACGGTCATAATGATCATTGGTCCGGAGGTTATATAACTAGAATAGCAATAAGAAAAGTAGGAATTGCAGTAAACGAGTTAAGTTATCTAAACTGGCTTCCTATTCCTTCTAAGAGTGTTTTTGACGTGATAAAATATCTTTTAATTCCGTTTCATAGAAAAATTAAAGTTGACGTTAGAGAGTATAAAAGGATTAAGCTTGAGGCTATGAAGAAGCACGAATCCCAGTTTAAATACTTAGACGCTAATTATATCAAGAAGTTTTTCGATAGTGATTACGAGACATTTTACGTGGAAGGGATTGTTAATGAGATGCTTGTTGCTTAATCTTTTTATTAGTAGTGATAGTGTTCAACAACCATTATAAATAGTTGAAATATTAACCTCGTATTAACAAGTATTATTTATCCTTTGCCTTTACTAAGAAAAAGACTATAAGCTTTTCTTCTATACTCTAAATTATGAGATCAATAGGAATACTTTCACAAGCATGGAGGAAGGATAAGATTAACGAGCTAAAAGAAATTGCAGAAAAAGCTGGAAAAATGAAATTTAACGAAATATGGTCCGGAATAGACCCAAACTATATAGACGGTATTAAAGAGATTGCAAATATTGCGGAAAAGTATGACATGTACTTTTTCGTGGACATCAATCCAGAGATAATGAGAGGTTTTGGAGCATCTCCCTCAAATTTGAAGGTGTTTAAGGAGTTAAAGATTAAGGGCTTAAGGGCAGATTACGGCTTTACAATAGATGATTTAATAAAAATGGCCAATAACAATTTAGACTTAGTGATAGAATTAAATGCTAGTATCTTCCCTTTAGATAAACTTGACTATCTAATAAGTAAAGTGAGTAACATTGAGAGGTTGAAGGCGAGTCATGATTTTTATCCCATCAAGTACACTGCACTATCCCTAGAGAATACAATAAGGAAATCTAAAGAATTTAAGGAAAGGGGAATACCAGTTGCAGCTTTTATACCTTCACCTAGACAAGTTGAGTCTAGAACTACTGTTGAAATGTTAAGGGGTAAAGAAATTTGGAAGTCTGCCTCAATTCTGTTTAATACTGGAGCGATTGACAGACTTATTTTAGGTGAACCGTTCCCTACCGATGAAGAACTTGCAGAGTTAGTTGAGGCTAAGGAATACATGAAGATTAGGGTCTTAGTATATCCTGGCATTACAGATGAAGAGAAAAAGATATTCGAAGAAGTATATTACGACGTAAGGATAAAAGAATATTCGATAGCGTTAGCCAGATTTGTTAAGAATGAGATTAAATCTAGGAACATAACTAGGAGGTTTAGAGGTGCTGTTACCGTAATGAATAATAGACCAGATATAATAGAAGTCTGGATATTCAAAAGGGAAGTTGAGGCAGATAAGAGGTTTAATGTTATAGGTGAAATCTTACCAGAAGATATGGAATTATTGGACTACCTAAGTGATATGAGTCCAGTGAAATTAGTACCGATTGAAATGAAATAAACTTTGATCACAGTTTAAATGGAAACAATAAGCCTTCAAATTACGCGGGAACCCAATCATGTTAAGAGGAAGATCTTGCCTTTCAAAACCTCAGAAAATATATGGTTAACTTATGCAGTTAAACTAGAAAGGAGAAAAGAAAATTTGTATGAATTTTTCTCATTTTATGATATTAAATAAACTAAATAAAAAGTTCTAAATTAAATATTGAAAATTATAATGATAAAAAATACTTAATGATTCTATAGATTTTATCCGCGATAAATGAAAATTGGTAATATTGGATGAGATAATATTATGGCTAAGATATCTGATAATTGTCATGTTTAAGCTGATCAATTATAAGCCTACTTATACTAACCTTGACATAAGTATGTTAAATCTAACCCTCAAGTCTTGCTAACTTCTTTAGTTTTACTATTAAATTACTAGAAAGATCTTTAATTAAAAGTTAGGATAAGTTACCTCCGGGTAAACACTAAGAATTCTAATTTAAAATAAATAATATTTATTAGCTCACCGATGAATATTATGATTTTTCATATGGCAGATTCCCTTAAATTATTATTCAATTTTCTTTCTTAACTTCTTCCACCTCTCTTAATATTTCCTTTCCTCTCTCATTCACCTTAATAATAAAGTTAGCTAGAGCTATAATAAAATCCAGGATCCATTTCTTTGCATCTTCTTTTGAAGTTATTGGGGAATATTCTCCAGCTTTATCATAACCCACATATGAAAAGACATGAAGAGACATAGCTTGTTTAGCTAAATCTGTAATACCAGGCAGATCCATCTCCAGAATAGATGCATAATAGAGTAATCTATTTGAAGGAGCAGTAAAACCTATTTTATAGAAAAATCTTCTTTCTTTTTCTTCTAGTTTAGAGGAAAAAGACAGATGATTAATACTTATAATTCCACTTAAGAACGCCTTAAATGCTAAAAATGCTTTCACCGCAGAATTTCGGAACTTACCTTGTCTTAGAAGTTCTACAGCTATCAAAGCCTCATCAATACTTTCCTCTACTCTTAATTCTCCATATTTTCTAACATCTCTTTCCCAAACTACTCTCTCACTCATTACTTATAATAATCATTTCGCAAAATATTAGCCTTTTTATGAGGTTTTAATAAACTTGGTGGATTAGCAAGATATAGTTGGAGAGACTATAGATAATATAATGAAATAACTTCTTAGTTAAACTTTCTTAAATTTTAGATGTCTTTTTCCTTCTTTTAGGTATTAAAAGTTTCAGCACAATTTGAAGACTTATTGTTTCCCTTCACCTAGAAAGTGAAGATCAACTAAATCCGGTTTCAACTACTATGGGGATCTCTAGCATAGCTAAAAAGAGCGGGGCTGGTATAACATTATCTCCTAACTCGCCCTTACTCACATACATAAATTTCTTAACTTTTCCCAAAACCTTACTTCTTCCTCCTCTTACTCTTCCATATTTTATTTCAATTCCCCAGTATTCTCCGTTTAAATTTACGATCACGTCCACTTCTTCATTAGTTTTAACATAATATACGTCGTAAAGTCTTGAAAGATGAGATACTATCATGGCCTCAACTAACTTTGACTTATCTGGTGGTTTGGTCATAGTCCAGTTAGAAAAGGTATGATAAATGAACGGATCAATAAAGTAAAATTTTTTCTGTTTTCTTGGTATCGGCAATCCAGTATTTACATCTATAGTGTCAATCACTTTCATAAGATATAACTTCTCCATGAGGTTAACATAGCTTATAGCGGTCTTTACAGTCCCTACTCCATAATCTTTTGAAATTGTATGGAAACTGTATTCTGATGAGGCCTTTTCAATAATTGCTCTAGCAGTAAGTTTAAACAACCTTTCACTTCTCCTTAATTTGTTAATATCGCTTATAATACTTGAAATGAAATCGTATTGCGTTGATTGGCTTACCTTTCCCTCAATAATGAAATCCTTTATTGCATTGGGAAAACCTCCCGTTATCAAGTAGTATTCTAAGATCTCTTTCAATTTAGGAAGATAACCTACATACTTGGTATAGTTTTCAAGGACGAATTTCAAATCCCCCGTAGGTAAATTAATTCCAAATAGCTTTACATACTCAGAAAACGGAAGGGGAAACATAACTAGCACTTTTCCTTTCCCCCTTCTCCCTGGAAAGGTTTCTATTTCACCTTTAGCCTTCATTGAAAGAGAACCGGACAGAATTAACACGTCATTACTGAATTTCCCCATATCGATCCTATATTTTATACTTCTATACCACTCCTTAGGGAACGTAACTTCATCAAGTATAATTACGGAACTTTTTATCCCTTCTCTTTTCCTTATCTTCTCATATTCCTCTAGAACTTCGTCAAGTTCCTTATAATCAGCTAATTTATCACACGCAAAATAAAAGATGGATTTAGGATTATAACCACTATCCAACAGTTTCTTTATTAAAAGGATTAATGCCGTTGTTTTTCCAACTTGTCTAGGCCCAAATAAGAAGTTTAAAGAGTAAGGTTCAGTAGATACCGGAAGTGTGATATCCCATTTTACTTTCGATTCCTGATACTTCCTATAATATTCATTCTCTCTTATTAGTTCTGGTGAAATCCACCAGGGGTTCTGTTCTTCAATCATATGTAATTGGATTACACAAATATTTATAAATTTTGTTTACTCTCACTCCACAAATGCTTATAAATACATGATAAAAAAGTCGTGGGTAATAACGTTAGAATTAACTTAAATACGTATAATTGCTAAAAATAAGTAAAATGGTTTATAGGTTACTCCAATTTTTATAAAAAAGTGAAACTAGTTCCTAAATTGATCTTCTAAAAGCTAAGAAAAATTGATCCAGTAAAATTCATGCGAGGATGAATATTTAACAATTTAATTTGAAATCTCTATAATAATCTCTTATGTACCCAACTTTTCCTTCTCTAATTAGCTAAAGAGTAAGATATGACAAATATTATCTTATTTGCAGTAAACATAAATCTTAAGTAAATAAATGGTACTCTTTGTGAACTAATTCTCTTCTTGAGGTTTTCAAAGGACTAGCACTCTTATAAGCTTTTGAACATACAAACGAGAAAAAGTTATACAGTATTAAGATATTAACTTACCTTCTTTAAATTTCTTGTATTTTATAATTTTAAATGTGATTTCATCGCCTACATCATATCTTTCCTCAGATAGAATTACTATTGATAAATCTTTATTCTTTAATTTGCAAAATAAATAAATGTTTTCTCCTACAGCTTCTACTGAGTAAACTATAGCAGTTAAATCACCTCCTATTTTAGCCCATTCTGGTCTAAAGCCTATTTCAATGGAGTTGTCTTCACCAACTATATCTCCTGGTAAAAAGTTCATTGGGAATTCACCAATAAATTCCGCTACCCATTTAGTTTTTGGAAATTCATAGAGTTCATCTGGTTTTCCAACTTGTTCGAATTTACCTTCATGAAGAACAGCAATCCTATCTGCTAAACTCATAGCTTCTTTTTGATCGTGCGTTACATAAATAAAAGTCCCATTGAGCTCTTTTTGAATCCTTTTCAATTCACCCCTCGCTATAAGCCTTACTCTTGCATCTAGATTTGATAAAGGTTCATCTAATAGATAAAATGAAGGTTCTCTTACAATAGCCCTAGCTAAAGCTACTCTTTGCTGTTGTCCTCCGCTTATTCGTGTAACTGGCATATTTAATATATCACTTATTTTTAGCAACTCTGCAACCCTCTTTACTTTTTTATCTATTTCTTCTTTCTTAATATGCTTCATTTTCAAAGGAAATGCTATATTATCATAAACAGTCATATTGGGATATAAGGCATAATTCTGAAATACCATTGCAATATTCCTTTTTTCTGGAGGTAAGTTAGTTATATCCTTCCCATCAACAATTATCCTTCCTTTATCTGGTTTTTCGATTCCAGCCATGATTTTTAATAAGGTAGATTTTCCAGCCCCACTGGGACCGAGGATTACAAAGAACTCACCAGTTTCAATTTTTTCTGAAATATCATCTAGGACAACTTTACTTCCATACTTTTTTGTAATTTCTTGTAATTCTATCATGATTTTATCCCTCCAGTTAAATATTCACCTCTTAAATATTTTTGTAATAATATAGTTAAAATAATTACGGGAATCGTGAAGACTAAAGAAAACGCAATAGCTGCTAAAATGTTCCCTCTTGTAATATTCAAATATATTTCGACCGGCCACGTTGGATGAATAGGTGACAGTATTACGGCATAAGTAAATTCATCCCATGAAAACATCCAAGAGATTAGGAATGCAGCTATAATACCTGGTGAAGTAGTAGGTACTAATACTTTAAGAATATACGAAAGGGTAGACGCACCATCTATTTTTGCCTGATATTCAATCTCTCTGGGTATTGAAGAGAAAGTACCTTGTAATATAAATACTGCTAGTGGTAATGTTACTAATTCCTGTGCAAAAGCAAGCCCGGGTATAGTATCAAATAATCCTAGCCTTATGAACTCTGCACTTATCGGTACTCCCAAAATCACCTCCTTAAAAATAAACCTGTAGTATTAGTAAGCGTTTCCTCTGATTTATTTAAATAAATCTCTGCCTCAGATATATTTTCAATAATTTTTGAAATTAGTGATTTGAAAGTCCTCATTTTCACGTTATCCTTGAGGATCGTGTACAAGGAGTAAACGAGCACGGCAAGTAAGAAGATTAACATGCGGAAAATGAACTTTGTTGAACACGTAAAGGGGAGGAACGATTTAACACTCCTATAAGACGTTTCTATCGGATTCCTCACCTTGTTATATAACTCCAAGACCTTATTCTTGGGTAAATCGAGATTTGTAGCCCTAGCGAAGTAAACAACCTTCTTCTTTTTCCTCTTGATCTTCTCCCTGCGATACACGATCAGCCTAAACTTAACCTGCTCATCCTTACTACGCCTCTTACTATTCGTAATATATTCACCATCAAACTCCTCGTAGATCTTGACATCACCAACGGGAACTCCAATAATGTAGTTGAACTGGGATATGAATTTTATCACCTCAACCGTGTAAAATCCTGCATCAAGTGTTATCAGTTTAATCCTAAATCCCATTGCAACCACTTGTTCAATCAAGACCTTGACAATCTCATCCTTTGTCATCCCATTAACTTGCGGTATGAAAGCAAGTATGAGGATTTTTCCTTCGTATTTCGTTGTAGCTGTTGCGTAGTTCCACGAGTATCCCTTTTCTGAGCTTCCCAAACCTTCTACAGGTTTTCCGTACCAAGTTATTGTTGTCCAATCTATTGATAGTTCTATCTCCTTCACGCCCTTAAGTGTTTCGAGTGAGATTTGTTTCACTTGTTCCAGTGTTTTTTCCGCTACTTGTAACCCTTGTTCTTCAACGTAATTCCTCACCGTTTGTGGTGATACGTTGTAAGCTCTGGAAACGTTTTCCACTGAATCTTTGTGTAATGATGCTGAGATCAAGGTTTTTGTAACTTCCTCTCCCTTTCTCCCTTGGAAGTTACTCATGGAAATTAATTTATACCCTATTTGTTGAGTGTTTAATGAGGGAATTGGCATTACCATGAGCCCTTATGGTAATACCGATTCCCTCGCTTTAAACCTTTTTTCCCAATTTGTTGAATTCTTGATGTTGTTATAAACTTGGTTATGTTCAACAAATTTAATATTGTTCAATCAGAATTATTTTTGTAAAATGATTTTGGGAGTACCGTTATGGGTATTGCAACTACTAGACCAGGCATCATATTTGTTATAAGTAATACCACAATGATTGGATATGCTATCTTCCCAGGTAGCTTACTTAACCCATAACCTGCTGGAATACCCACAATTAATGCCAGGATTCCTACTAATGTTGCAACTGCTAGGCTCTTTAATAATGGATGAATAAAATCATATTGAGTAAATGCGAAAATTAAATTATTAAATGTTGGTGATTTAAAGATAAGTGGAGGGTAAACACTCTCTATTGTATACTTTGGTGAATTAAATGCTAAAAGTAGTAAAATATATATTGGGGCAAGAAAGTAAACTGTAAAGATTGCAATTCCAACATAGACCAGTTTATTGCTCATCTTCTACCACCTCCCGCATATTTTATATTTATCGCTATCAATGCTGAAATAAATACTAGTAAGATTACTGCCGCTGCTGCTGATAAATTGATTGCAGTTGTTGAGTACAACTCATACGCTAAAGTTGTAAGTAATAAGGGATGAAAACCAATTATAATTAATGGTAAAGCAAATATGTTAAATTCGCTGACTCCTCTTATAATTAAAGCTATAGCTATAAATTTCTTTAAATTTGGTAAAGTTATATGTATAAATCTCCTAAATGGACCAGCTCCATCTAAGGCAGCCGCATAATAAAGTTCTTTAGGAATAGATAGCATTCCAGATAACAAAATTAAAGTAACTAGTGGAGTATTCTTCCAACTATCAGATACCATTACAACTAGTAAGGAAATTAAGTTATTCGAGTACCAATTAATTCCTTTAAGTCCGAATAAATGAAGAAGGGAATTTGCATAGCCTCCTACACTTTGAAATATAAATGAGAATGTTACTGCAGCAACTACAGTTGCAACTCCTAATGGTATTATAGATATTGTAGAAAAGATTTTCTTACCTCTAAATTCTCTTGCCAAGATCGATGCAACACCAAGAGCTAAAAATAGTTGAATAAGTAATGCACCAACAGTTACAATTATTGTATTTTCTATCGTACCATATATATTGAAATAAAATAATTCTTCATAATTATTTAATGTAAACTGACCATTAGTAGTTTGAAAACTTAAGATAACAGCTTGAATGGAAGGATAAAATGCAAAAAAAGCTACATAAGCTATTGCAGGAAGAGTAAAAAGAAAATACTTTACTTCTGATCTCACGTTTTTACTCACCCATATAATGGTGCAAACATTCCTTCTTCATATTCTTGTGCAACGGTAGAATTATATGTAGTCGCTAGATACTTATACATTTCAGCATTAGCTTGACTTAATATTTGCGGTATTTCAGAATATGGTGCATGATTAACTACAATCTCGTCAAATACCTGGTCAGCAATTGTATTCCATTCTGATATCCATGGTACTGGTTCTCTGAAGAAAGCATTCTGGAATGCTTCCTCTTCAGCTTTGAATAATGCGGATATATTTGAAGGTAAATTCTGATATGCTTGAGCATTTACTGCGGGTTCTCCTAGTATTGTAATTATATCCCTCTGTACTGTAGTTGATAACAAGAATTTAATGAATAATAATAAGTCGCTTAAGTCCGTAGCACCTTTTGGAATTGCCAATACGTCTCCACCAACTAGGTGATCATTATTAACTGGCCCACTAGGACCCGGATAGAAGCCAATATTGCTAACATTAATTCCTTCACTAGCCATAACAGAGTATATGTATGGCCATTGATAATCAAGAATGTAATATTCACCACTTGCTAATCCTTTATAACTTCCCCAATATCCATGTATATATTCTGGGGCAAAATATGCTGAAAGATTATAAAGATACTCGAAAGCTAATATATCACCGCTGTCATTAAATACAAATGGATTACCACCAGCTTGTACCATCCATTGATATAGCTCTGTTGCAGTACTAGCTCCCCCGTGGCCTTGGAACATTACTGGTTTTACACCAGTCTTCTCATAAATAATTTTAGCGTCAGTCAATAACTGTGACCATGTTTGTGGCGGAGTCAAACCTAGCTCTTTAAATGTAGTCTCATTATACCAAACTAACGGTATGTTACCTCTAAATGGAATGAAATATATTCCTCCATATACCTTTTGCTCGTATTGCATTAAGTTAGTCATAGAAGGAATCATGCCTGGAATTGAAATATTTGATAGGTAAGGAGTTAAGTTCATTAAATCTCCTGCATAAAGTAGTTCGCCTATTACCATGTTATCTTCGGCTATAACTACTGGACCAACATCGTGAGCTTTCTCTAATGCTTCAATGCTGCTTACAATGTCTGTCGCACTTTCACTAACTAAATTAACCTTTATGTTAGGATGTTCTTTCTCAAACATAGGTATAATTACACCATCAAAGACCTTTGCTTCTGACGGGGCTAAATCATCATAGTATGTTATAGTTACAACTTTCTGGGTTGTTGGTGGATGTGAAGATACAAAATAATATGCTAATCCTCCTGCTACTGCGGCTACTATTACAATTATTCCTATTACTAAGATACTTTTAGCTATTCCTAAAACAGATCTATTTCTCATGGATATCATTAAACATTACTATATCATTATATAAAAAATTTATGCTTACATGGAGTGTTTAAATTTTACTATACATAATACAAATCATTATTATAGTTTTTATTTCGATATGACTTAAATTACGAGTATATAAATAATATATTCTAATATATAAATTTCGAACATTAGGGGTAAAATTATATATTCAATACTATTTGAAGTTTACCGTATATATAAAGATTTTTAAGGTAAATTTATATAGATTAAATAAGATTTCCACATAGGAGAGTTTTCATTACTGTTTATTTATAATATATTATCTTTGTTACTCTCATTATAGTATTCTTGCTAACCTAGCTAAGCTGGACTACTATTAGAAAGTTACATATATTTCTAGATCTAGCTAATGTAAGACGGTATAAGTCAATGATATCTTTATGAAGTGTACAAAATTTTTGTAAATAAACAAGAAAATGCTGCTCTTATAAACCTTAAAAATGCAACAAAAATAGGTTGTTCATTGTATGTCAAGGATAAATATCCCTTTACAAAATAAGTATCTATGGACATTAAAAAAATGATTAAAGCACAAGAGGAGGCTAGGCAAGTTAGGAGGAGTACTGCTAATTGGGAGTTTATAAAAAGTTTACCTCCTAAACTCAGAATAGCCCTAGAATACTACATAGAAACTGGTAATTTTAGAGAAGCAGCTAGAATGGCTGGAATGTCTGTGGACGAATTCCTTTATTTTGCTAAAGATAAGGCAAATATATATGATATGTCTTGATTAATAAGTATAAGGTTAGATTTTCTGCAATCTGATAGAGTATCTAAATTGAGTGAGAGTGTATTTTATCTTAGTTTCAAGATTTAGGAATATATCTAATTTTTGGCTTAACGAATTTATAGTGTAGCACTGGATGTTTTAGCATCTAGGCTTAAATGCATAACGGTGTTTCTCTCTTACGTCTATAAACTTAGAATTGTTAGATGTATAGTATGTGGGGTCTTTAAACTACACTGGCCATAAAGATCAAGAAATAATAAGTGAGTATTAAATCATCAGTCTCGGTTAGCATTTTACGGAAAATTCTAGGAATATATAGTTTTCAAAAATGATAAGTTTTCTATTATAACTCTTCTATCTCAAAACGTTTATATATTACATATGTTTTAGTTCTAGGAATAAATATTTGTGTAAATGTTAGTTAAAATTCTAGAATATAATGATTTTCTATAACCGGTATTAGGTATATTATTATATCTCGCCTTATCTTAACTATTACTGTTAAGATTTAAATATAACTTTTTTTTTCCAAAATAACTATAGGTATTACGAAAGATATCAGTAAAAATGACATAAGATGCGATTGGACTATTAAAAATGTCAAAAAATGGAAAATGTTAAGAATTATAAGGATAAAAAAGCTGTAAAGTTTGTTTATAGTAACTAATGTGAATAACATGAATCTTATAGATTTCACGATTATTCCAATAAATAATTTATCAATAAAGAAAATAGTTGATGATAACGATGAAAAGGAAACAGATCTGCTGGTTAAAATTATGTTAAATAGATTAGGAATAGTTATTTAAATAAAAGAAAAAGATTTAATAAAAACATTTAACGAAAGAAAAAGATTTAACATATATGATAACAAAAAGAGGGATTGTAATACTTACCACATTCTCATTTGTTTACGCTTTATTAGAATTAGGGATGGTATGGGATCCTTCTCGCATTTCGACCTCACCAACATGGATGAAGGAATTTTTCACACCCACTGTATCTCTCTATTTCTATAGGGTAATGTACACTATACTCTTTACTTATCCATCTTATTTAGCTTCTGGAAAACTTTTTTCGCTGGAGACATTGTGGTATCTCATATACGGTTCTACTATCGAAGACATAATTTACTGGATACTTGATGTTAGAGTACCTTACTCATGGGCATGGTTTTATCCGGTTTGTTACGGAATACCAATTGATGACTTAATAGGTGTCTTGTTACTTCTACTAATTAAGAGGAAAATAAAAGAAAAAAATAAGATAAAATGAAAAACCTCCCCGGTATAAGGGCTAATAGGTTAATCATTTTCAACGAATGTTTAGTAGTTAGGAGAAGAACATTTTTTAAGAGCTACAGTTTTTGCGAAGGTCAAAGAAGAGTTAATTCCTTCTGGTAAATATGCCTTCTTTTTTCATTATCTCCTTATGAACTGAATGAGTCACTAAACCAATAAGAAGGGTAACGAAGCCTATGAGTAACGATTGAAAGCCTAATGAGTAAATGAAAACACCAGATAGAATAACGGAGACTATTTGAACAAAAGGAAATCCTGGAGATTTAAATACTCCTCTCAAGCCCCTATGTCTAACTACAGCAACTTCGATACCAGATAACATATAAGAAAATACGACTCCGAAATTAGATACTAAAGCGATTACCTCTACATTTCCTAGACCTAAGGAAGCTATCATGATTAATCCGATGATTAACAAGATAGAGAGTTTTCCACCTTTTACTTTGGGTAAAAGATTATCCAATTCCATTTGAACCATTGTTCTCTCTGTAGCTATAATAGTTGAAAGCGTAACTGTAATCGTAGCTAAAATTGCAGTTAAATTAACAAAAAAATAGACATAGAAAGGAGCATGGATAGTGTTTAAAACTAGTTGTAGAGGAGCAGAATTGGTTTTAAAGTTTGTATAACCTATAGCGTCAACCATGGAGAAAGTTACTAACATGTAAAGGAATGCACTAATAAGCAATGAAAGGACTATAGCTTTAGGTACTGTTCTTTCTCCTTCTTTAACAGAGGGAGTTAACGTTGCAATTGTGTTAAATCCAGAATAGGCAAAGAATGCTATGTTTGAAGCAGTTAGTACTCTAGTTATTCCATGGGGAAAGAAAGGCGAAAAGTTTTGTAATCTTATACCACTAATAACTAATGCTGTTATAGAAAAGGTTACTAAACCTAAAATGTTCAAAACTACTAATATACTTTCAATTTCCGCAGCTAATTTTAATCCGAGATAATCAATTATAATCAAAACAATTATAAGTAAGATTGCTAATGGAAAATAAAGAAAAGATGGGAGAGAAAACGTAGTAATTAGATACCCAGAAAAACCTAAGGCTGTAGCTCCACCACTTATTGCATAGCCAATAACTCTGAACCAACCGACTAAAAATCCTATAGTTTCTCCTAAAGAGAGTAAAGCAAAACTATATACTCCTCCTTCAACTTTAGGAAAAACAGAAGCCAACTCTGCATTATTTAATCCAACACTCATTGCATAAACTGCAGTAATTAAAAATGCAAGTAAGGCAGCTGGACCGGCTGCAGTTATACTAACACCAGCCATAACAAAAATCCCAGCACCAATAATATTACCTAAACCTAATGCTAATGCTTGAGAAAGAGAAAGTTTTTTCTCCTCCATTTAAGAGATAAAAAGGTAGTAAGAATTAATAATTTAGTGATACTCGGAAAATTATTAGCTGAGGAACTGAAGGAGAGAGGAATTTACAAGATTTATATAGGCTATGAAAAACCATCTTTACAAAATATAGCTGTTAAAATGTTAGTTAAAAATTACGGATTTGTAAAAAGAGAAATTAGCGGTAAAAGAATAGGAGAGATTGAAGGAATATCTCTATATAAAGGAAAAGGAGATGAAAAAGTTGACTTTGCATTTACTAAGGGTGGTGAGAAAATACCAATTAAACTACCTAAGTATCCATTAATCGTAATAGATATGAGTCTTTTTAATGAATTAGATGAGGAGGAAAAAAAGAAGACATTACTTCAGGTTAATCTAACATTGCACGTAATAAGAAAATTCCTGTGGGATGGTAATTTAGCCTTGATTAATTCTCCAAACATCTCCTTAGGTAAAGCTAGAAATATAGACAATATTGAAACTGATAACTGTATTGTTCTTGATCCTTACGGAGATATAATAGCTAATGAAGAAATTATAAGAAGAACAGACGTATTTATTATAGGAGGTATAGTAGATAAAGGGAGAAGATTAAAGCATGCTACCTCTAAATTAGCTGAGAAGTATCCTTGTAAAAAAGTAAAAATAACACTAAGAGGAAGTATAGTAGGAGTCCCAGATGAGATTAATAAAATAACAGACATTATCCTTGCAGTTAAATTCGGAAAAGACATAGAAAAAGCTATCATAGAAACACAGAGTAATTCGGATAAAATAGCAAGGATACTAGTTGATGTAAATCAGAGAGGGCTAGAGATCTTAGAAGAAGAGATAAAATGGCTAAACGCTAATCAGAAGGTATATAAATTAATTCTTAAAAGACTAGGTATAAAGGCGTCCTAATTTTTAAATTGTGTAATGAAGCCTTAAAAACATAAGCTAATTTTTATATTTTCTTTCTATTTTTTAAGCCAATAAATTAAGTATATCTTAGACAAAATTAAAGTGTAAAATTATTCTTAGGCTTTATTAACCAAAATTGAATGCTAGTATGTATCGTAATATTTAAATAGAAGTAATATGTAAATGATTATGTATAGGGGATAAAATATGGAAAGTTCAGTTATTGCGTTTATACTTATAATTGCAACGATTCTTATAGGCTTAGTAGTATTCTCCTTATCTAGCATTTACGCAACTTACCAGTATACTAGAGTAAACTTACAGCAACAGGCAGAAAGTATATCGAATGGTTTATACATTTCAATAAGTAATAATGTAACAGCCGGTTCTACAATCTCATTATTTTTAGTTCCTCAAGACTTTAACTATAATGGTACAATTTATCTTACTGTATTTTATGTTCCAAGTTCTTTAAAAGGAAATCAGATGATTACACCACAATTTGCATATACACAGAATGGGGAAATAGTTTATGCAACAGTGAATGGTTCAGCGCCTAATGTACCAGTTACAACTCTTTACTTTACTAATTTGAATATAATGTACCAAGGTGAAATGAAATTATGGAAAACAATAACTGGCGCACCTCAAGTTATTACCCTTTCTCCTCCTGCAGGATATACTTCCGTAGTCCTATTCTTTGTTCAAATTCAAAATAAGTTTGTGGAGGTGGGTTATGAATGGTTATAAAGAAAAAAGGTTTATCTGAAGTAGTAGGATTTTTTATCCTGTTAATAATATTATTAGCTGTATTAATTCCCCTAGGAATTTACATGTTTTCACAACCAACAATACAAACCCAATCTGCTGAAAGTGCAAACTCTTATAAGAATCTAGCTACAGAACAATTTAGAGATTTCCAACCCGTTGTTTTTAATGCTGGTGGATTTGCTGTAGCACCAGTATACTTTATATATCAAGATGGCAATGTATATTTCGTATTTGTAAATAAACAAAATCCGCCAGTAACTTTAGTAATAAAAGCTCTAGAGGTATTTAATGGAAAAACATGGGTTACACAACCAGTAAATGTTGTAGTTTCTACTTCATATGCAACTACTACATTTGCCGGTTTTCCAGCAATACAAATTACACTTAAAGAATCTCCATATAATAATCAAGCTAGTTATGTTGCGGCAGTAACACAGTATGGTAACATAATATATGCATCGCCACCTTATGTATTGCCAATAGCAAAGTTAATTAAACCGTTGGGAATAGCTTCAATAAATCCTTACAACTTCTCAATTATTGAAGAACCAGGTTTCCAGCAAGTAGAAGAGACTAGTGACTGTGTGCCATTAGTGAATTTCATTCATAGTATCAATGGACCTTATTCTAATACTATGACATTCTTGGGAGATTATCTAACTGGAAATAAGAGCTTGCCATTCTCTTATGAAGGTTATTGGTTTGGTCCTATAGCTTACCCGTCTCAAAGTTCACAAAGCCCACCCTCTTTTAAAGGAATTATGAAGGGAATATTTGTAGGAGCAAACTTTACGTTCGCTGGAGCTAATGACGGCTACTTTACTGGAAGCTTAGGGAGTAGTCAAGGTTACCCAATCTATTTTACAAATGGCAAAGCAGAGTCTGCAACATTTAATAACAGCTTTATCTTAGGTAGCATTTCTGGTGTATTTAGTGGATCTATCATAATTCCCGGAGGTGCCATTAATAATTATTTCCTTGCTACTTCTAATCAGTTAAGCGTAACTCTAAAAGGTGAAGAAGGAACATATTATATAGCTAATGTTACTGGATCAATAACATTTAATGGAAAGTTTAACGGATATGTGAATGGAATGCACGAGTATGTTGACGGAAATAATAAGGTAATTAATGGCATGATTAATAATGGTACTTTAACTGGAGAAATAATATCAGCTACATTTACTCCGGGTTATGTAACTGTGCAACAATTTGGAATTGCACAACAGCAATATGTAAATGGCTACATAAATGTTAGTAATACTCAAATAAGTATAACTGCAAATGGCATTAGTAATCTATTAGGCCAATTAGTAGCTGCTCCAATTATAAGTGGAACATTTACGAATGCGGTATTTAGTAATGCTATGGCTAATTCGCCAACACAAAGTGCATTTCTGTTATTTCCATCACCATTTAATGTTACACTTAATGATTATGTAGGAAACTTAACACTAAGTAATAATCATGCTGTAGGAGAATTTAATGGTGAAATAGTATTCCCACAAAATCAATATGCGCTATCAGTTGTAGCAGTATCTGATTTTGATGGATACATTAATGGTGTATTTAGTGGAGGCTATGATTATTTGTTGGGTGGATTTTTATCTCCGGTAACACTATCTGTAATTGAATCCAATGCTTCTGTTTTACCAGCTTATTCATTTCCATTGTTTTCTAAATATGAGTATAACGTGCTATCTCCGTTAGTAATTAAAGTTCAAGTAGCAATAGGTAATCCAAGCAACGTGACACTAGAATTTACAAAAGTTCAAGTAGCAATGAAAGCTGAAGGGATATTGCAGCTTATTGGTCAAAGTGCTACACCAGCACAGCCATTTTCAGCAACACTTTATGGTTCTGTAGAAGATGAGCTAAACAAACCAATAATAGTTACACCATTAAACGTGTCTAACTTTACTTTATACTTAACAGTACCAATAAATAGCGTATTTTCATCATCGCAAATATTTCCACCATCTTCAAATCAACAGTATGAAGCAATAGAAAGCTTTACAGTGGATTATATTGAACTCTATCTAACATTTGTTGAACCTAACGGGTACGGAATAACAGTAAGTACTGTAATACCACCATATTACATACCAGTATCTGGTGAAGTTAACAGTTAGTTTTTAACTAGGTGTTTTTCTAATAATGAAATACTATCTAGCAAAATAACACAAAAATTAGTGTATATTTTAACTTCTTTTTTTTAATTTGTAGTTAAGTATAAATTTTATATCTTAATAGCTTACTATATCTGAGGATATATGAGCCATATATTTCATTGAGCCCAACATACTTTGGTTTCATAATCCATATTTTCTTCTTTTATTCTGAAATCTTTAAGTTTGTCTTCTTCATAATGTGATTGATTTAATTGAGGAAAGTTTATTGAAGAACAGAAAACTTAATTAGATTATTTTTGATATTTTCTATGAATATAGAAATTTATTAAATTTATTGTAAAATGTTACTATAATGTTTTCCCTAGTTTTTGACCATTATGAAAATATTAAAAGATGAGCTAATAGTGTAACCTTACTTCTTCTCTGGTATGATGGTTAAAATAGGTAGATTCTGCTATAAAAATTATGTTAAATATCTATATCATCCTATTAGATTAATCGGAAATACGTTAAAAGAAATAAAAATCAGATATACTACTATATAATCATGCAAAAAAGTAATGTTTCAAAGAGTAAAAGGAAAGTGCTTTCTTTCTCCGACTTATTCTTCTTATCTTTTGGTGGTCAAGCCCCATTTATTTCATTATTAACTTTTGGTACTGTTATGATTGCTATGGTTGGTACTGAAGGGGCTTTTGCCATGCTAATAGCTACTTTCGTAGTCTTCTTTAATGGCTTGGTAATTTATTATCTTTCTCAGAAGTTTAAGCGAGGGGGCGGTTACTATATTTACGCCTTATATGCGTTAACATCACGTTTAGGATTTAATACAGGTTGGAATTATTTGTTATATTCTCTTTCTTATGGTGGAACTTTATTAGCTGGTGGTGCATATGTTTTGTACATTATATTATCACCATTCTTACCGTATTTACCTCAGTGGTTTTATGCTCTTATTGCAAGTTCTTTAGCTTCTGGTTTAGTAATTGCTGGTGTTAGATCTTCAGCTAAATATGCTATGATAATGTCTCTAATTGAAATGATAGCTTTGATTTTATTATCTATTCTTTTTCTTTATGATTCAAAGTGGAATTTTTATAACCCCATTCCCACGAAATTGTCACCATTACTATTAGAGGCTGTTGTTTTCGGTTTAGGTATTCCTACCGGTTATGGTTCTGTTGCGCCTCTCGGTGAAGAGGCTGAGCCAAAGGATATTGGAAAGGCTGCAATTGCTGTACTCTTTTTCGGTGGTCTATTAGCAACTTTCTTCTTTTATTCATTAGGTGCGTTAGGTTTCAGTGGCAATTTGGTTGAATATTTACTTTCTCGTTTTGGTCTGATCGGACTTCCGTTTCTAAGTTTTGTTGCTCTCAATGATGCTACTTTGGGTGGAGTGTCATATATTTTAGCTAACTCAAGAACTTTAGAAGCTATGGCTAAAGATGCATTTTTCCCGACTTTTTTAGCTAAATTAAGGGAAGGTGAACCTATTTTTGCGGAAGCATTTTCTTCGGCAATTTTTATCGGTATCCTAGTCTCTTTAGCTTATTTTATTGGATTATATGGAGAATTTATAATTTTAGGAGCTTTAGCGGGTTTAAATAACTTGTTTGTTCATTTATCTGCTAATATATCTCTTATAAGAATATCGTCTAAAAGAAGTAAAAGAAATATAGATAAAATAATTGTTGGTATTATTGCTACTCTTATTAGTCTCTTTGTATTTTTCTATTCACTACCAACTTTCGAGAAATACATTGTTTATGTATTTTTTGGTTGGATTATCTTAGGCTTCTTATATGCAGAGGGTTTAGAGATTTTTAAGGCTAGCTCTAATGAATAAATACTAATACATAGATAATTAAAGATATGAAAGCTACTAATGGACTTAAATGGGGCTTAGTTTTTGGACTCTTAATAGGGTTAATTGCATCTGGCATAATTTATGGTATAGCTTATTACCCTCATATGCCAGAATTGCAAAGCGAGTATTATAATCAAGTTCTAAATGAGACAAAAAATGTCACTGAAGCTAATTTAGCTGCAAAAGAATTGCCTACGATTTTACCTGCTACGATACTTATGATATCTGGATTAGCATATACTATTGGTGGTGCCTTAGCTGGGTTAGTTATAGCGTATTTATGGGAAAGATATCCTTCATGGATAATTAAAGGGCTTATTGGTGGTGTTATAGTACTTTTGCTTAGCTTTTTATTTGGTATTTTCTCATTATTAGAGACACTACCTATAAGTTTAATAATTGGACTATTAATTTCATTCAGATTAAATGAAATGAATAAAAAAGTTTAAAAAGTATAAGCAAAATTATACTTCGTGTTAAGTAAGAGACAATTGGCCTTACTATCTTTAGGAACATCACTAAGTTTTTGGGATATATTTAATGTTCCATATATAGAGAACTTCGCATCAAAAAATCTAGGTGAAGTATCTTCAGTACTAATATTATCAGCAGAGATGATAGGATATTTTATAGGCGGTGTGCTTAATGGATTTTTTGCAACTAAGTTTGGAAGGAAACCTGGGTTATTATTATCAATGTTTTTAATAGCACTCGGTTCTCTCATCGGTTTCTTCTCGTTCTCACCAATCCAATTGGTAATTGCTGAACTGATTATTGGCATAGGTATCGAAGGAGAGGTAGCCATAGTTCCTTCTTACGTCTCAGAAATGGTTTCTAAAGATTTTAGAGGAAGAGCTGTAGGATTAACTTCAATGTTCGGATTCCTAATGAGTCTTGTAGTAGGTCCTATGGCTGTTTTTCTCGGAGAAAAATATTGGAGATTATTATTCCTTCCTAGCATTGTTATAGCTTTCCTGGCCTTAATCTTTAGATTTAAACTCCCAGAATCAAAAATGTGGATTGAGAGGAAGTATGAAAAACTAAAATGGGATAAAATGGTTATAATCTTCGTTCTAATTTGGTTTACTAGCTATTTCACTGGATATTCATTATTTTCTACGCCTATTTTTTACACAATAACTTCAAAGGGATTTGAGAATTCTAACCTATACTTCACATACATACTTTACGGTGATCCAATAGGGGTAGTTTTTGCATCGATTTTAAATGATTATTTTGAAAGGAAATATTTCTCAGCATTAGCTAATCTACTTTCCGGTGGGCTAGTTATAGTATGGCCTTTCTTTACTGGCTTACCGTTTCTAATTATTGGGTTTTTGATTATGTTCTTTCAAGGTTTTAAGTTTCCAGTAATGTATGCTTATACTTCAGAAAATTTTGCAACTAAGATTAGAACAATAGGATATGGTATTGCTGACGGTATAGGTCATTTAGGGGGAGCTGTGGGACCAATAGTTATGGCCTTACTCTATCTAGAAAACGTAAGTGTTTCATATACTATTGTTGGAATTATGTCAGTTATTTCAGCATTATTTATATTGTACTTTGGTGTAATAACAAAAGGGAAGTCATTAGAGGAAATCAAAGGATGATGAGGCTGCCCATGAAAGATTGATGATTTTTATCATTGAGAGCCCCGAACTGAATCTAACCAGAAGGAAATAATTTTTTCACTTATTTTTCTAAATTCTTCCTCTTTTTCTCTCACTTGGTCTACTAAACTTGGATCACCATTATACTCTTTTACCCACTCACTAACCATTTTACTGTTAACTTCAACATGGAATTGAAGACCAATTGCTGTCTTGTATTTAAATGCTTGAAAATATCTTTCATTATAAGCTAAAAGTTTAGCATTATTAGGCAATGTAAAAGTATCACCATGCCACTGAAAAACTTCTATCTTATCACCCATCAAATTTCGAAATTCATCTAAAAGATAAACAGTATAAATTCCAATTTCTTGACCAAATACCCCTCTTGTCACAGTTCCTCCGAGGGATGAGGAAAGCAATTGTGAACCTAAACATACTCCGAGTACTGGTTTTTTCGTACTTATAGCTTTTCTTATTAGTTCACTCTCAACTTTTAAGAACGGATATTTATCACTTTCATAAACTCCCATCGGACCACCCATTACTATAAGAGCGTCGAACTCTTCATTACCTCTTATTTCTGTTGCAAGAGTTTCTCTTATCTTATACCCTTTTTCTTCTAATATATCCTTTATGTTTCCTAATCTTTCAATTGGATGATTTATGATTCCTAAAAACATGCAGACTAACTCTCATAAACGCTTTTTAAATATTTTCATCATTAAGAGTAAAAAATAACAAATAACTCGTAGTATAGTTAAGGTTGCTTATATTTAATATTTTCAACAAACACTACGCTATACTCTGTCAGATTTTATAGGACAAGAGATTTTTCTTAAGAAGGTTTTATAAAGTTTAGGGGTTCAAAGGGGGCGAAAAACCTCGCCAGTGGGGATGGATAGCCCCCTTTGTAGAAATATTTTTTAATCCACTCTCGAACATTTTATTAATGCCCAACGTAGGGTTCCGCTTTCGTGCATATGCTGACGATCAAACAATTAGGGCGTTAAAAGCCCAGTTGAGGTTAGCATGTGAGATGTATAACACCCTACGCTGGGCAGATATCTATTTCTACCAAAGGGACGGAAAGGGTCTCACACAAACGGAGTTAAGACAGCTCGCTCTAGATCTAAGAAAGCAAGATAAGGAGTACCAACAACTCTACTCACAAGTAGTACAGCAAATTGCCGATCGTTATTACGATGCTAGGGATAGGTTCTTCAAAGGTCTAGCACACTTTCCTAAGGAGAAGAAACCCCATAAGTACTACTCTCTTGTTTACCCACAAAGTGGGTGGAAAATACTTGAGAGCAGGGAAATAAGGACTAAGAGTAGGAAGAATAAGAAGAAGCTGGTGTTATTGAGGTTATCAAATCTCGGCGTGTTTAAGGTCATTGTTCATAGGGACTTCCCGCTTGACAAAGTAAAGAGGGTGGTAGTTAAACTAACACGTTCAGAGAGAGTATATGTCTCCTTCATAGTTGAAGGTGTTGGATTCTCTCAACTTCCAAAGACTGGTAAGGTAGTTGCAATAGATGTTGGGATAGAGAAACTCCTAATCACGAGTGATGGGTTCTATTTCCCTAACTTGAGACCTTATGAGAGGGCACTTGAGAAGATAAGGAAACTCCACAAGGTTCTCTCGAGGAAGGAGTTCTTGTCGAAAAACTGGTTTAAAGCAAAAGTGAAGTTAGCTAGGGGTTATGAACACTTGAAGAACTTGAGATAAGATCTCTATATGAAGTTGGGTAAGTGGTTTGCACAACATTATGACGTTGTAGTAATGGAGGATATAGATGTTAAACAACTGGTGGAGGAGTCAGAAAGGAAGTTGAGGATGAGGTTGCACGATGTTGCGTTCCATGAGTTGAAGAGAATACTAGGATATCAGTTGGAAAAATATGGAAAGAAATTGTTGTTAATAAACCCAGCATATACTTCAAAGATGTGTGCCAAATGCGGGTACGTAAAGAAAGAGTTAACTTTGACTGACCGTGTGTTCAGCTGTCCTAAGTGCGGTTGGGTTACTGATCGTGACTATAACGCTTGCTTAAACATATTGAAGAGATCGGGGTGGGAGCCATCCTTAGTGCCTGTGGAGCTCCACCCTCTACCCGTAGCGAAAAGTTATGGGCAAGGTGGGGCTATGAAGCAGGAAGCTCCGCCCTTCAGGGCGGGGTAGCTCACATGAATTTAAGATTGCTACACTTTAAGTTATGAGCAAGTATAATTTAAAGGTCTTGTTTCTCTTTAACTTTGGCCTAATATAATTTGATATTTATATTCCTATAGAGATTAGGTCATTAGGTAAATATTATATACTAACAATAATGCTATGAAAGAAGTTATTGGTAAGATTTTAAAATGGTGAATCAAATAATGTATGAAAATGAACGAATTGGTCTTTGCTGAGCAATGATGACTGCACGTCAAGGTGATTAATAGATCTTTATTATGTATACTTCCTAGTTAAAGTCTTTTCTCTTTTACATCAAGCTGTAACAACTTTACGTAACTTTTAATTATTTTTATTCATTTCTCAATGTGATCTTTATTATGATTATGTTTATATAGTATTACCTTCAATCATCTATATTCTTTTTCTTTTTAAGAGTTCGTTAATTTGTGCTATTTTATAGATTTCGTTTTTCTCTCACTTTTGCAAAATTAGAATAAAAACGTAGTATGTGTTGCCTTTAAACTCTAAAACTTAGTTTGAGTTTAGAAAGAATATTGAAGTGAAATCGTTATAGTAAACTTTAAGTTAAATATTAATCAAAAACTTTTAACTGTGGTGACACCAGTAACTGTGGTGACACCAGTTGCTTTTTGATCTTCACCCTAAAGAGAGTAGGAAAGAACTTTTCGGTAGAGATAACGAAGTTGATTATGCTATTAAACAACTACTCTCTGGTAATTGGCTCATAGTAGGAGGACAAAGAGAAATAGGTAAAACTAGTTTGGTTAAAGTAGTATTAAACGAGTTAAGAAAAAAGCATGGATTTGAAGGAATTTACATCAATTTACGTGGAGTAAGAAGCCTTAATAGTCTTTTAAACATTCTTACTTCTCAGCTAAACTCACTTAAACTTTCTGTTGACGTTAAAGTGAACTTTATTATTGGTTCAGCAGGAATAAAAGTAAAGAAAGGGGCAAAAGTTGTTAATTCGCTTATAGAACTCTTAAACTCGCTTAACGATTTTATTCTTGCCTTAGATGAAGTGCAAGAACTCTCTAAAGTTAGTAAACAGTTCCTTGATATTTTAGGTAATGTATTTTCTACGAACCCTAAATTGAGGTTTATCTTTACGGGCTCTTATATAGGCGTTATGAGAATCCTCCTAAACCCTCCAGCAGAATCGCCACTTCACGGTAGGCCTCCAGCAGTTTTGACCCTAAAACCCTTTGATAAAGAGAAGGCAAAAGAGTTTTTAAGAAAGGGGATGGAGGAGTTAAATGTTAAATTTGATAAAGAGGATGAGGTTGTCAAGAGACTTGACGGTGTAGTTGGTTGGCTAACCCTTTTCGGTAATTTATATGCTGTTAGGGGTCTAAACTTTGACAAAGCACTAAAAGAGACCGTGGAGGAGGGTAAAAAGATCATGGCTGAAGAGTTTAGTCACTTTCTCGAGGATAAAGTAAATAAGGAGTTATACGTAGAAATTATGAAGACTGTAAAGATAGTGTCCAGATGGAAAGAAATAAAGAGAGGTGTCGAAGTTACATTGGGGAAAGTAGACGATAAGGTATTCAGTAATGCTCTTGAGAGTTTAGTAAATAGCGGTTTTGTGGAGAAAAGGGATAACGAGTATATTATTACAGATCCAGTGCTGAGGGAGATAGAGTTCGAAAAATTATTTCATTAATACGCAATACTTTTCGCTTTTTTAACCTTTGGTATATGTCTGACTTCCTTATATAAAACATATTAGTCAGATCTGTGTAATACAGATCTGACTGGGGTGTAGGCCGTTGACTTCCTTGGGCTTGAAGCCCGTCGGTGAGCTTGGCCTCCTCCAATTCGGACCGGAAGTTGGGCAAAAAGCCCGAATAAAACATAAGGGTGAGTATATATGGAGGCCCCAGTCGCAGGAATAGACGTATCAAAAGATAAATTAATTATGTATTTCCAAGGCAAATACTACGAGTTTCCTAATGATAGGCAAGGTTATGAGGAGATAATTAAGATCTTGCCTAAGGGTTGTAAAGTGGGTATTGAAAGTACTGGAATTTACCACATTAACCTAGCAAAGTACTTGATGGGAGAGTATGACGTTAGGATTATTAATCCCTTCATACTCAAGAAGTTCAAGGATTTTAGGGGTAAGAAGAGTGATAAGAATGATGCTAAAAAGCTTGCAGAAATAGTTGTAAGTATGGGTAGTGAGTTTACAACAAGTGATGCTAGGGAGTTAACTAGCCAATAGGATTTTGTTACTAGGAGTATTGCTAGGGTTAAGAATAGGTTGAGGAGGGATTTGATACTTTTGGGCTATAAGGATAGTCTGTCAAAGAGGAATTTGGAGGAGGTTTTGAGGGGTGGGGATAGTATTGTCTTGGCTGAGGTTAGGTTTCTTTTGGAGGAGTTGGAGAGACTTGAGGTTAGGAAGAGGGAGATTGAGGAGAAACTTGAGGATCTTGTTCCCAAGGATAGTTTGATTTTCACCATTCCTGGTATTGGTAAAACCTTGGGTTGTATAATTTTGGCTAGGGTTGGTGATATTAGGCGCTTTAGTGATAAGAAGAGGTTTGTTGCTTATTGCGGTCTTGACCCAGTTATTGAGTCTAGTGGTAAGAGTGTTGTTTCTAAGGGTATTTCTAAGAGGGGTGATGCTGTTTTGAGGAGAGCTTTCTATCTTGCAGCTTTAACTGCTATTAGGGTTAATCCTGTTATCAAGCGTTTTTATGAAGAGCATAAGGGAAAGTTGAAGGGTAAGAAGTTGATTATTGCCTGTGCAAGGAAATTAGCTGTTATTACTTGGGCTGTGCTGTATTATAATAAACCATTTGATGCTAGCGAGTGATAAGGAGAGCCTTACTTTTCCATAAGTAGTGTAGACTATGCTCGATTTTTCATGGAAAGGTTTTTATACCGGAAGCTCCCCACCCTGGAAGGGTCGGGGGTTCCCTTCCAGAGGGTTCATCGTTCCCACCATCGATTCGGGATTACATCTCTCATTTGGTGGGCAGTCGGGTGGGGCAGAGACCCACCCCAAAATTAGAGTAGGGGATCCGTCATCCATATTGTCCGAATCCCGTGAAAGAGAGAAGAGGAATGATAGTTGCCCCTCCCTCAGTCCCATCGAGCTGGGGAAGAGCGTCATTAACATCACTAAAAGATATCTCGATAAAGGGGTATATAAATATAAGGGGGATATCCATCTCCACCCTGAAGGGTGAAGCTTTCCGCCCCCTTAACCCCCATTTTGTAATTCTTTATAAATAGAAGGAGGAGATCAAAGTTTATAAAATTTGCAGATTTTTATATACATTATGAATAGAGAGGAACTTATAAAGAGTGATATTAATAAGGTAATTCAATTACTTCAGACTGATGTTAATAAGGGGCTAAGTGATAAGGAAGTTGAAGAAAGACTTAAACAATATGGTTATAATGCGGTTGAAGAAGAAAAAAGAAATCCGCTTAAGGAGTTAGGTAAAAAGTTTTGGAACGTAACAGCCTGGGTGTTAGAGATTGCAGCAATTTTATCCTTTATTCTCGGTAGATATTTAGATTTTTATATTATTGTAGCGTTGATAGTTGTTAACGCTTTCATTAGTTTTTCTGAAGAGCAAAGAGCTAATAGAGCATTAGAATTATTAAGGCAGAAATTACAGATTCAAGCTAGAGTATTAAGGAATGGGGAATGGAAATTAGTACCGGCAAAATTTCTAGTACCTGGTGACATTGTTAGGATTAGAGCGGGTGATTTTGTCCCAGCAGATGTTAAGATAATAAAAGGTGAGGTTGAAGTTGATCAGTCTGCATTGACTGGTGAATCACTAACTGTGTTTAGGAGAGATAATGATGTTGTTTATTCTGGAAGTATAATACGAAGGGGTGAAGCTACTGGAGTCGTGATATTAACTGGGCAAAACACATATTTTGGTAAGACTGTTGAGTTAGTTAAAATTGCAAAACCCAGACTAAGGATTGAAAAAGTTGTATCTAGAATTGTCTTTTGGATGATGATGATTGTTATTGTACTTTTAGTAATCTCTGGGATAGTATTAGTAATCAAGGGGGAAAATATATTTGAATTTTTGCCATTAGCATTAGTGCTAATTGTTGCAGCCATTCCAATTGCATTACCAGCAATGTTTAGTGTTTCTTTGGCATTAGGTAGTCAAGAGTTATCAAAAGCTGGTGTTTTAGTCACAAGGTTAGATGCTATTGAAGGAGCTTCGACCATGAATGTTCTATGCTCTGATAAAACCGGGACTATTACTATGAATAAGCTTTCTGTTCACAGAATTATTCCTATAAATGGTAATGATAAAGAAGTTATACTTTATGGTGCTTTGGCTTCAACTGAGGCTAATCAAGATCCCATAGATTTAGCGTTTATAAATAAAGCTAAAGAGATGAATTTAGACTTATCAAGTTGGAGTGTTAAGGAATTTATTCCTTTTGATCCTTCTACTAGAAGGACCGAAAGTTTGGTTACCAAAGACGGAAAAAGCTTAAGATTAACTAAGGGTGCTATTGATGTTATAAGTAAACTTTGTGGTTTGGAAAATATTCAAGAGATATATATGAAGGCTGAAGAAGAGGCTAAAATAGGTTGTAGAGTCTTAGCCGTTGCGAAAAAAGAGGAAGGTGAAAAATGGAAACTAGTTGGTTTGGTCTCATTAAGGGATCCACCAAGGCCAGATTCTGCTGAGCTGGTAAAAGAGCTTCACGATCTTGGTATTAAGGTTATAATGTTAACCGGCGATAGTGAGCCTATTGCAAAGCAAATAGCTAAGGAAGTAGGTATCGGGGAAAATGTGGTAAAAGTCTCAGATATTAAGGAAAAGCCAGAAATAGTAGAAAAGGTTGATGGATTGGCTGAGGTATATCCAGAAGATAAGTATACTGTAGTAAAGGTTCTTCAGAAAAATGGATATGTAGTAGGTATGACTGGTGATGGTGTAAATGACGCTCCTGCATTAAGAGCAGCAGATGTAGGTATTGCAGTCAGTAACGCTACTGATGTTGCTAAGGCAGCAGCTGCAGTAGTCTTAACCACCCCTGGGCTTAGAAATATTGTTGACATGGTAAAGATTGGTAGACAAATTTATGAGAGAGTAAGGATTTGGGTTTTGAGTAGGATAACAAGGACTTTCCAAAATGTAATCTTTGTAGCTTTAGCATTTATATTACTTGCGAAGTTCATTATCTCAACTTTTGGAATGGTTCTGTTGCTTTTCATGTTTGACTTTGTTACGTTAACAATGTCTACGGATAATGTATCTTGGCCTAAAAAGCCTGCAGTATGGAATATTAATCAACTTGTTGTAGTCTCAGCTATTTTAGGTAGTGTGATGATTATAGAGTCGTTTGTTACGCTTTATTTCATAGTTGGATTATCTCTTAATGTAATGCAAACTTTAGTTTTCGCTTATCTTTTATATTCAAATATCTTTAACCTATTAAATATCAGAGAAACTGATAATTTCTGGAAAAGAATGCCTAGTAAGATCATGTTAATCTCAATGATAGTTGATATTATAATATCGTTTGTTATAATAACTTTTGGTATACCAGGGCTTACGCCGGCACCTATAAAATATACGTTGATTGTATTTATACTAGCATTAGTATTTAATCTAATTATTAATAATTTCATTAAAATATGGGTTAAGAAAATAACTAAAATAGAGTGGTAATTTGGGGATTTTTATTACTTTAATACAAAACTCAATATTATAATAATTATTGCCAAAATTATTAGTATAATTCCAGAATAAAATAGTGTGGGTAAGAAAATAAAGAGCGGGGTTTCATCTACTACCACATAACCCATTAAGATAGGATAAGAGTAGTTGTTTTTAATCATGATATTCCCATTAAATGATTCTCCATAATAATAAAATATTGAATTACTTTCGTTATATTTAGTTATTATCAGATTGTTAAATGTAAGTTCTAGTGGTAAAGTTGAGTTATCCTTGTACTCAAAAACGAATGAGGAATACGGAACACTAATACTCACTTGTTTAGTAGATGGAATTAAATAAACTCCTTTTATATAATATGATGGAAATAGGAAGTGGTAAATAAGAATGAGAATTATTCCTACCGTAAGGAAAACTATACTAGTGAGAACTATTTTTCTCATTAACTTTCACTGATTGAATCTCTTTTATGGTCTTCATAATAACTTTTATTATTTCACTTCTTGGTGGTTCTTCATATTGCCCTTTACAATAAGTATCAACTGATATTACGTAAGTATTTAATGTAGTATCAAGAACTTTTATTTCTGGTTCTTTAACTAGGAAACTTAGTTTACTAATTTTCTCCTTTAGTACTGGTATAACGTAATCAGGATCTAAGTCTTTTGGAATTTCATATTTAGTCCTAACTAGTCTGTATTCCTCATTATGTACAAATATAGCAGCTTGAATCATGATATTATTAGGAATTTTCATTACAACATTCTCATCTGTTAGTATTGTTGTATACATTAAATTAATATCTTGAATTATTCCAGTATAGCCTGGTATTAAAAAATCATTTGACCAAAATTTTGGAGGATAAGTTGGTGCCAATAAGCCGTATTGCCATGTGGTTATTGTAACCCTATCACCTATATTAAAAGGTCTACTTAAGATTAGAAAGATCCCGGAAAATACATTTGATAAAGGCGTCTGCAATGCCAAACCAATTATAAGACCAAAGACTGTACCGCCAATTAATGCGCTAGTAACCGCAACATGAACTGCTGTTAATGCTAATATAACTATTATAGTATAACCAATGAATTGGATTACCAAACTAAGGCTTTCGGCAGTTGTTCTTCCAACTACATTCCCAGCTCTTAATTTTATTATTCTAGAAATTATATTGATTGAGATTACGCCTACAACACCAATTAATATTGCATTAATTACTGAAGTTATTGTGACTGAAATATGAAGTACTGCCGATAATATTACAGTTGTTGCAACTGCAACTCCAACTACTACAAAGAGTATTATAAAAAGGGTTACTAGTCGATTCATATAAGGGTTAAGTAAAGATTGTTAATAAAATTTTTTATTAGTAGAGTGGGCAAGGTTTTAAATTAAATAATTTTCTTGCTCTCGCGCATAGAATACAAAAGCTAGTACTCTCTATTGTTTGATTTGCTAAAATTCTACCAACTAATGCGTCAATCATATCCCTTATTTCTTCATCCTTTAGTAGTTTCTCTATTTCTTCTCTCTTTTCCTTTATATTTTTCTCATAAGTAGTAGCAGAAATACCAGAGATTTTAGAAGCCTTAACTACTGGTACACCTCTCTCTACAAGTCTCTTTGCAATTGCCATTCTTAAGATCGGTACTTCAATTCTAAACGCTTCTTCACAAGGGGTTGCAAGTTTCATATAATTATTTTCTCTCTATATCTATTAACAACTATTTTTAAAAGCTCGACGTGGAGTTAATTAACATTGTTAATATGTTATAAAAAATGTGTAATTATTAACGTTAATTTTCTTTATTGGTACCTCATATACAAAGGAAAGTAAATTTTCATCAATACCCTCTTTATTTCCTTGATAAACTACTTTACCATTTTTCATAACTATAACATTGTCAGCAAAATTTATAATATCGAGTTCATGAGATGTTATTAGAAATTTTCTCTCAGTTTTTAAAGAAATTATTACATCAATTATCTTTTTCCTATTAGCGATGTCTAGGTTAGATAATGGTTCATCCATAATTACTAAATCTCCCTCAGCAAGTGCTTTAGCAATAATTATTAGTCTTTTCTCACCAGAACTTAAGGTAAGAAAGTCTCTTTGCAATAAATTCTCAAGGTTTAGTAGTTTTATAAACCTTTCATATTCACCATTCTTTTTCCCTGCAAGAAGCACATCAATAACCTTCATACTTGGTGAATAGAATTCTGAAGGAGAGTAAGATAACTTATCCTCATTTAAAATTTCACCTTCAAGAGGTTTAATCATCCCTATTATTGTCCTTAATAGTGTGGTTTTACCAGAACCATTTGGGCCAAAAATTAAATTAATTCCATTTGTTAAGTTAATCGTCACGTTATCTAAAATTATTTTGTCACCTAATTTAACTTTCAACCCCTTGACCAGCATTCATCTTCACCAGAATTGAGATTATTATTGGAGAAGCAACTAGAGCTGTTATAGCAGTTATAGGTATAATTGTTCCGAAAATTCCCCTTGATAATATATTGCTAAACTCCATTATTACAGCCCCTATTAAAGGAGAATAGATACTAAGACCTCTCATACTACCATCGATCCTTCTGGCAATATGCGGTACAATAATCCCTATAAAACCAATTATTCCAGCAATAGACACTATATACGCTGTTATTAAACTTACAATCAATAACCAAAATAGTCTAAATCTTCCTGGGTTTATTCCGTGTGTGAATGAGATCTCATCACTAATTGAAACTAAATCAATTTGTCTTGAGTATTTTAATACAAGAAAGATGAGAAGAAAAGTTATAATAGAGAGAATTATAACATCTCTCCAACCTACTATGTTTATTTCACCTAAAAGCCAAAATGTTAGCGGAGGGATCTGAGGATACTTCTCCTGATAGATAACAAGAAGAATTGTGGTTAAGGAAGAGAAAATGTAAGAAACAACAATACCTCCAACAACTATACTGTAAATTCCCCCTTTTCTTCCGATCCCTAGTGTTATTAATGTAGCTAACGTTGCTGTTATGAAAGCAAATAATGGTTGTACATATATCAACCATGAAAGAGGTAAATTAAATGCTAGAAGGAAATAAGTCAGAACTGCACCGAATGCTCCACCCGAAGATGTACCGGATATATAAGGATCTATAAGTGGGTTTTTCAATAAATGTTGAAGAATTGCTCCACAAAGCGAGATTAGGATACCTATTAACATTGCTGAAATGACTGTAGGCAATCTTATATCAAATAAGATTATTGAATAAACTCCTTCAGGATGAAAAATTTCACCTATACTAAGTCTAACTTCACCTAAAATTAGTCCTAGAAAAAATGAGATTGGTAACAACGTGATGAAGAGGTATTTTAGCACATATTAGGATAACTTAACCATATTAAAAATTTTTCTCCTTCTGTTCGTATGAAAAAGTATTTAATATATGGATGACTTATCCATATGCATGAAAATTTGGGGCATAATTTTAGCAGTCGTTGTTATTATAGCGATCCTAGCTGGTGTTATCTATACATATATGAGAGCTAATAATAATGTAAGCACAACATCTTCTCATAATCTTAGGATTATTAGTTTAGCTCCTAGCGATACTCAAGTTTTAATAGCGTTGGGATTAGGTAAATACATTGTAGGTATTGACTATTACTCATATTCACTACTAAAATACCTTAACTTAACAAGTCAAGTACCGGCGAATGTTACAGTTTTTTCACAAATATATCCACCTAACATCTCTGGCTTACTACTTTTACATCCTAGTATAGTAGTTGTAGAATACGGTTTAGAAGCTCCCTATATTTCACAGATGGAAAAGGCCGGATTAAATGTTTTAGTTACTAACAGTGATTATGCTTATTCTTTCTCTCAGATAGAGGAAAATATAATGGAAATTGCTAAATATTTTAACGTTACTCAACAAGGAGAGGAGTTAATTAATTGGATGAATGAGAAGATTGCTGATTTTTCTACATTAGGGAATACAACAATAGCTTACATGCTTTACATCTGTCCTAACTTAGATTTCTATACTGCTGGCGGTAATGTATTTATAAACAGTATTATTGTTCAAGGTGGAGGGATCAACGTTTTCTCTACTTACTCTGATTATCCATTACTCTCTCCAGATGAACTCCTAGTTTCCAATCCTCAAGTAATCATAGCCCAAGAGGTTAGTAACTTTTCTTATACAGAATCATTAATTTCTCAAATACCCGGGATTAAGAATGTTAAGGCTTTTAACGCAAGCCGTATATATATTCTAGGTAATTTGGCTACGGATTTATTAAATGAACCAGGACCATTATCAGTATATGCAATTTTAATGGTACATGATATAATTAATTCTACCACACCTAAGTACGTTACTGCTTCTTGGGTTAAAGAAAACTTGAATATTGAGCTACCTATTTTTTAGGGGTTTACCTGAGAATTAAATATCCTTTTTTATACTTAATTTTTTAAGTATTTCATTATTTTATTGTTATAAATCACAGTAACTAGACTTAACTTACTACAGATACACCATACTTTTTTGCTATCTTTGAAAGTTTTTTATCAAAAGTAACTAAAGGTAATTTTTCGCGTATTGCATGGGAGAGTATAATCATATCCTTATAATCAGCTAGAGGAAGTTTTTCTCTAATTAGTATTTCTAAGGAATCTACTATGTTATTTACACTGTCACATACCACCTCAGCTTTTTCATTTCTTACATATGCAAAAACATCATTTATCTTATCTTCTAATTTCATATCTTTTAGAAACCATACTAGTTCATGTATAACAATTGCTGGAATTATCCATTTATTAAGCGAATCTAGAAGTTCTTCCGCTTTTTTATGATATTCCGAATCCTCAACGTAGTCGTATATTATAACGTTAGTATCAATTATTGCCTTCTCCACGTTCAATTGCCTCCTCAATCTCTTCTGGGGATAATTTCTTACCAAGCCTTATTCTGGGTCTTTCACTTTTAACCTTTCTTAATATTATTTCATCACCGTTTAAATAGACCTCTAGAACATCTCCTTCTTTTAGGTTTATTTTATTTCTTATAGAAGCAGGAATAGTTATTTGATAGTTTCTTGTAACTTTTACTCTCTCCATCGAGTCTAGTTTTGAAAATACTAATATATAAATATTTCTACTATAATAGGAACTTAGGATCATTTTAATAGAAATAATTCTTCTTAATTGAGCTTTAGGATTAAACTAAAATTTGAATAGTTTAACAAGTGGTTTAAGAGATCTAATGTAACTTTTCCTTTTAAAGTATTTAACCAGGGGCTTTCCTTTATATGATAATGAGAGTCGGAGTCAAAATTTTGGACGAAATAGTAGATTTTCCAGAAGGTTCAGTCTCTCTAGTTTTTGGTCCTATAGGAAGTGGAAAAAGTAAACTAGTGAGAACTATTACTAAGTACTTTTTGTCTTTAGATAAGGGTGTACTTTATTTATCAGTAGAAGAAGATCCTAGAAGAGTTTTATCTTATTTCTCTGATGTAAATATTGAAAAACTCAAAGTAGTAAATTTATTTTCAGATATAATTAGGGATCCACGAATTATTCAAGGATTTAACATAACTAGTGATTTAAAGAATGTAATGAAAGACGTATCATTACTCGTATTAGATTCTATAAATGAATTTGCACTTCAGCTTGATGTTAATCAGCTTATACTATTTATAAAAACAATTATAGCAACTGTGTATGCCTCAAATGCCATTGCATTAATTACATACAATTCTGGAAATGACGATACAGATTATGTTATGAGTATGGTTGAGTATTTATTTGACGGAATTATACAGTTAGATGTAGAAGAAGATATCTCAATAAAGTCTATAAGGGTTCTGAGAATGAGAAATAAAAAACATGACCCTAATTGGCACTTCTTTAAAATAGAGGATGGTAATATAGTGCCTCTTGATGCGTCAATAGTTGCTACTATGTTAAAAAACATACAAAAGTAGACATTTACCTACAAAAATATAAATTTGTTTGCATACTTTATTTAAATTAAAAACGCGTATTTACACTTATGAGTGAAAAAATTATATTCCCGGATGGAAGAGAAGTTGATCTCCACGAATTTATAGCATTTATGTATGGTTTATCAACTAGTGATGTTGAAGTCTTACATTTGCTTATGGAAAGCAAAGATAAACTTGATGCAGATGAAATTGCTGAGAAGTTAAAAGTAACAAAAGCCTCAGTAAGTAAATCATTAAATAATTTATTGGATAAGGGCTTAATAGAAAGAGACAAGGCTGAAGGTGCAGAGAAGAAAAAAGGAAGGCCTAGTTATGTGTATTGGGTGGATAAAGATAAGTTAATCTATAAGTTAGAGAAAGATTTAGAGAAATTGGCTAGTAGTATGAAAGAAGGGTTAGAAAAGCACATACCACAATAATTTTTAAATAGTCATTTTAATATTATTTTTCTCATATGATAACTGAGTCTGGAATAATAAGTATGGTAGTAGCATTCATTCTAGGTTTACTTATAGGTCTATTAATAAAGAAAGTAATACAAATTGGTTTAATAATACTTGCGATAATAATTATTCTAATAGCTGTGGGGGCTTTATCACCTTCTACTGTTATACATGGTATTGAAAGTCTTGGTGTTTACGCTAGTACAGCTGAATCTTTTGTTAAAAATGAAATTTCAATTTTACCATATAATTCAATACTGTTCATTATTGGGTTAATAATTGGCTTAGTTAAAGGCTAAAATATCATTGGTTTTGTTAATTTATAAATCATCTTAATTCTTTTTGCCGGATGTGGGTGAGTGGATAGAATATCGGAAAATATACTTGTTTTTTCTCTTAATAGATCTTCAATTAGAAGGTCTGGATCACTTTCCTTTACTTTTGTCGGTGGGATAGTAACTATAATTCCTCTGAACGGATCTAATCTAACGTTCTGCATATAAATCTCTATTTTAGCCAAAGCCTTAGCCAAATTCCATGCTCTCTCTCTAAATAGTTCATAAGAAAAGTAATCTGCAAAACTCTCTCTTAGTCTATTAAACCATAATACGAATAATTGAAGGAAGAAAGTTATAATAAATAAGATTCCACCAATCGCCAGCATAGTTAGGCCAACTAATATGTCAAACTCATCAACAGCAAATATTAGCGTAGCCCACCCTACAGTGAGCAATATATTACTGATGAAGCCTAAAATTGATGGTATTAAACCTATAGCTAATCCTATTTCAACATCATTATGTTTAATATGTCCAAGCTCATGCCCTATTACACTCTCAAGCTCTTCTGGAGTAAGAATTTGAAGTAGCGGAATAGTTATTCCAATTCTCTTTCCAGTAATGTAATTTCCATAAGCAAATGCATTAGGATAAGGTTCATCAACTAGAAAAACTCTAGGAGTTTTAATACCAGCTCTCCTTGCTACACTTTCAATTAAATCATAAACCCATCCGTAACTAGGGTCGTCTCTAGTAACCTCAACTGAATTTCTCTCTACTAAATATGGCGATATGAGCCATTGTACTAGCCATAATATTAGTAGAAATATTATAGAAAAGACTACAGGAAATTTTAAAAAATCTATAATTACTAAAGAAAATATTCCCTCTGAAATTATCGTTAAAAATAATGCGACAATCATATTAATTTTTAATGAAGTACCTATTTCCACACTCTAAGATTAAGAATAAAAAATAATATTAAGTTAATGCTTTCAAAGCCTCTTCTACTTGTCTTATCTTGTTCTTAAATTCTTCTACTTGCTTGCTTAATTCTTCATATTTCTTCTTATATTCTTCTAATTGTTTATTAACTTCCTCATACTTTTTGTTACATTGCTCTTCTGTTAGGTATCTAATTATTCTCAAATTACTGAAAACTAGCTTTTGATTCTGCTCATCATATTCAGCATCTACAAGAATTCTTACTACATCTAACTTATCAATTTTCATTTGATTTACGATTACATCATATAATTGTTTATTAAGTTCAGAAACATCTCGTATAATAATATCCTTTGGAACCATTTTACTAAATGCTACTAAAGCGACTCTTCTAAGCTTATCAGCATACCTAGCAGCAATTATTAATCCTGTGCTTAATTCCATCTTATTTTTTCCAATAGCTGTAGCTCTAGCTATTGTTTGCTCGTATTCTTCTGCTCTTTCTAAATCTCTTGTTTCATCTTCTTTTGGCATAGTTATATATTCTCCTTTCAAAAATAAAAACGTTTCGTTAAAGAGAAACTTCATCATAGAAGCGTTATACAAAATAAAAAAACTTTAATAGCACTAGAAGTCAGTATGGGAATCTCTTTTTTCTGAGATAAATAATAACATTAATCAAAATTGAACAAAACCAGTATCATTCAAATAAAACCACATATATTTTATGATATCGAGTATAATTAAATATATTTTTATTAGAAATACAGGAAATATCGAATTAATTTCACGTGATTAAAAAGGAGTACATAGAGTTAGCTGAAGTTCACGAAAAACAACTCCCCAACTTGAGGGAAAGCTTGTACAACAACTCCCCTCATCTCCTTGAGGACTAGAAAATCAACAATAGCTTGAGAAAACTCCCACAACCTCACCCTCCTCCAAGAACCAACCAAAACATTCAAAAGAAAATAGGAAAGGAGGATAAGAACCAACTCCTTCCCAACATCACAAGTCCTAACCCTAAACTCCTCAAGAGAACGAAAAGCATTCTCAACACCCCCACCTCCCCCTCAGCCAAAACAACAGCAGTCCTAACATCAACCTCACCTATATAGGTTTTACTCTAGTGAGGTAATAGCCTCGTCTCGTTTAGTTAGTTATCTCTCTGGCTTATCCTGTTGGAGGGCTTCATTGCCCCATTAGTTGCATGAAGTATGTAGTGTCTATTAGTGAGTTTTATGCGGTAAAGTTAAGCCTTCATCGTGACTATTAATCACTCGGTCTCATCACTCCTTCTTCCTCCCCGTGGAATACGCTCACGAGGTAGTTACTAGTGTTCTTCCTAGCTCCAGTGTGCCCGCCAGATAGGGGAGTGTAAATGAAATTGTTACCCACAGTCTCATTAGTCTTTAAGCGAAATCTGGGATTCTATGGAGAGAACTTATTAGCAATAGTTTAGGAAAAAATTAGGCTAATGTTTAGGCCCGTAGATTCACAAGTGCTAATAGTGTAAGGATAAAGTATATAATATTTAAAATAAGCCATTTACCGTTTAAGTCATAAATTTTAGGTTTATACTTCGTCATGAAATAGGCTAAGGCAAGAAGGTAGATTAGAAACATGAATAAACAAGTTAAATCGGCTAGTAGTGTTGGCAATAGAGATACTGAAACTATTAGAATATCACCACCTATAATACTAGGTATTAAGAAAAAGAAGTAAACATTGTAGTTGAGTATTAGTCGATATGAAATTAATATATCTATAACAGTTACAATTATAAAAATTAGGAACTTCATTAGAAGGCTCATAAATGATGTTAATACAATAAAGCTGATATCAGCTGCAAGATATATACTTACTATCAACAAAACATATTTTCTAAGTATTTTCTCATAGTAATTGTCCATTTTAGATCACCACAAAACTATACCATGGTGGTGAGTAGGGTGGAGGCGGAATTATTGAAGAGTGAGGTTGCTCAAATATGAAATAGCCAAAGTTATAGTTTGGAATTCTTATAAATGCAAATATAATGCTATTCATAAATGGATAATATTCGCCATTGTAATAAACGCCAGTCTCCCAATAGCTTTCAGTTGGAATATAATCACTCCAGACTAATATATTAACTTTCACGAATGATGCTGCATACAAGTGATATATTGTATCGATTCCATCCTCACTGTATGTCTTGAGAAGATATTTATATTGTAGAGCATTATAAGTTATATATAGACCTATAGTCAGACCAATCCAGCCACCGATAGCTCCTCCTATTGGAGTTGCTAAGCTCGCTATTGTCTGGGCAATATCAGTAGCAGTAGTCTCTGAAACATTGGCTAAAATTAATATTCCTTTTACGTATCCCCATGAATAATAGAAGCATATAGGTTGAATTGGGTCTATATTTATTGTTACTGGATCATTACTATTGTTTGAGTATATTGTGATTTCATTATCATTTATAATTGCAGTAATATTTTCACCATTTCCTATTATATTCACTGAACCGCTTGATAACATAATACTGTTCCCGCTAGGGTCTTCTACTATGTAACCCGTAGCTTTAATTCCCCCGACATAACTGTTAAATGATATATTATACTCGTTATTACCTATCTCACTTTTAGTATAATTAAACCAGTAGAATTGTGTGGTTGTAATTATTGATTCTGGTTCAATTCCCTTAATATTCATGTAAGTGCGTGTAATTTTAGCAACACTGTCCATACCATTCGGTTCGGGAATATTAATTAGGGTTATATTATACGTAATCTTAACTAATATATCGCCATCAAGGGTAGTATTTACGAGAGAAATTGTGTCGAATGTGTAATTATTGTAACAAGTTTTCCCGAAATAAGTGAAAGTATAATTAGTATTATTCGTAACAATCCAGCCATTAGCATTAGCCACTACATAACCACTATAATTATTAGTGCTATATGAGGATATATATTCTTGCGAAACATCAAAATGTAAAATAACGTGTAAAAGTGATAAGGTGTAATTTATAGGCTCAGTAGCGAGGTTAGTAGTAGAAGATGAACTGGCTAAAGCAATTACGTTTCCAATTCCCAAACCACCGAGTATATATTCTGTTGGTAACAGTAAAATGAGAAGTGCTATAACAGCTATAGCCCTAATATTACGAGATAAATAAAATCTATTTAAGAGAATATTTTTGAAGACTCTATACATAATAGAAATTAGGAAGATTTAAAAAAAGTTAACTATAATCAATTAAAACTAGTTTTCGTCGAGCCAACATAAAATTTATCGTTTTTCTCGCTTAAGTGATCGTAACACTTCACAAATAAACGTAGTTAATTAAAGAAATCTTCCTCGGAGGATATCGTTAAAATCTAATAGCTTACTGGCCATTCTAATAATGTGTTTAAAAGTTAGTGCCAGATGATATTCTCTCCGTCAAACAAATATTGTTCACTTAAAGTGCTCAGTGAGGATAAGCTTAATAGAACCCCCAACTGAGGTAAGAGGATATTAATTAGATGTTCTGATTAACCCCCTAAGGAAGTCAACGGCAGAAATTCCCTTAATGAATCCTCGTCCTTAATTTCTCTCTATAATAGTTGGATTGGAGAAATAATTAGGCGGCCAGTTAATTATAGATTCGTTGTTAATAATTCTCCATTAACTTTCAATCCCTTTGGGGATTGAACTTGCAAGAATTTGGCTCGATAATTATGCACCGAAACTAACTTTCAATCCCTTTGGGGTAGGTTTGATATAGTGAATCCAGTAATTGCTGGAGGGATGATGTACCTAGCTAATAGTTACGGCTAGGTAATAGCGATACCGTTAAGTGTGATATATCCGTCTTGAAGGGATCCCCTCGTGATCGACTAAGTTAAGACATGGCTAGGCTGCTCATCGGGGATCCCCAACTCTCGTTTTCCAGAGATATTTATTTTTCAAACCCTAAAAAAGGTATTTTTAGATAATCTCTTGATGATCCCCATAATCTTCGACTTATCATTAAAGGGATTTTACAAGTGGTGTAAGAAGAGGCTCGAGTATTTAGGTTTTGAACCAATGGTAACTCCTTACAGATACGACTACCAGATAATGATTTACGCTGAGTTAATTAACGGGATTGTAGTTACTACAGATAAGGACTTCTTAAAGTTTAAGAGGGCTGTAGTGCTGAAGAATGATAAGTATGAAAAGATGTACGTAAGGATGCTTAAGGAAATCCATAGGATCCTTGAAGCGTAAAGTGGGCTGAATCCCTTTTTGCATTAATGAAACCTTTTTGTATTTGTTTATGTTATTTTTTGACGAATACTATCCCCCCACTCACTGTGGGGAAAAAGGGTGGAGGGTGAAGATAACGGAGATGTGAGCCCCGTGCAGTTGGAGTCCCATATCGAGGGCTAAGTCCCTACATCAGATCATGAAGGTGTAGGGCATAATTCACGACTCCTCAATATTTGTGCTAAAGTATACATACCGTGAGTTGGAAGCCTTCTTCCTAATCCACTCCCTCTCCTTATCATCTTTAACAGTACTAAGTAATTTCTCCTCATTAACAATCAATAGAGCACTCATTAAACCCTTAATAGCACTGAAAGCCTTCCCCGCGGAATTCCTAGTATAACCACAAGGTTAGTGAAAGGTGGAGGTCTGACAGGCTTTCAATAACCCTAGCCAACCTTATAAAGATCCTTCTCCATAAACTCTTATTCTCAACAACACCTAAAACCATAAGTCTTAAAATAGTAGTAATTATTCTACTTTCCCTTGGTAATACAAGACTTTCAGTACTATCGATAAAGTTTTTAATTTACCACATAATTGATTAAAAAGTATGAAGAACGAGAAAGAACTAGAAGTTGCAAGGAGCGAATTCATCAAGGCATTCAACCACCTAGTTGGAATACTTAGAATGAAGGGACTCAAAAGAAAAGTAGCACTAGGCCTAACACTCATGACACTAATAGGAGGAAGAGCAAGCATAAGAAACACAGCAATAACATTCGGACTAAACTACGCAAACCTATTAGAAGCACTAGAACGCCTTGAAGAAGCATGGAACACTACCTTAATACACTAAGCAAAACAATAGTAGGACCCGTAGTGATTATAATAGACGACACATTCGACCACAAACCATACTCAAGAATAGAAGAAATAGCAAGCAAATACGGGAACTACATCTTCTACTACTCCACACACAAGAAATTCGAACCAGGAATACAAGTCCTCACAATAGCCTTATACGACTTAGCCACGGGAAAAAACTACTTAGTCGGCGCTTTCCCATACGCAACAAGAAAAATGTGGGAAAGCGGAATAATAAACGAGTTCAAGACAAAGATAGAGATGGCTGCAGAAATAATTGAGATACTCAAGAGTAAATTCACCATAGCTAGGGTTGTGTTTGATTCTTGGTATTGGTCTGAGAAGTTGGTGAGGGGTTGTGTTGTTTCTGAGTTGAGGTCTAATGGGAGGCTCTTAAGGGTTAGGTGTTTGGAGGGAGGGGGGACGTTGGATGTGGAGGGGCACATCCACGTCCGAGATCTCCCTCCCGGCTCTTACTTGGCTGACCTAACCCTTGAGAGTCGAGTTATTACTATAAAGTTGCTAATACTGGTATATAAATCTAATAGGTTAAACTTGTACTCTACTGATCTTAGCTTGAGTGATGAGGAGATAGAGAGGACTTGGAGGATTAGGTGGGAGATAGAGAAGTTTCACAAGGATATTAAGGCTCTTGGTATGCAAGATTCCTCTTTCTTAAAGAGGAAGAGGTTTCAAGGTTACTTGCTTCTCTTCGTGATGGTTGTTAACACGGTTAGAGATTTGATTAGCTCCCTTAACTTGAGGAGTGTGGAGGAGTTTCTCCGGTTCGTTGAAAATCGTTTAGGGGGTGCTCTAGGCTTGATGAAAACTTTTAAGTTACGTTAAAGTAGAATAACTGCTAGTATTTTCTTGATTGGAAGCCTTATGCTATTGACAAGGATATGGTTGAGGTTTTTGTTTACGTTATTGGAATAATTTATAATTCTTGATTTATACTTCAGTTTTGCAAAAGGTTCCACAAGAGGAATTTATCAAACTCTCTAGTTAACCCAGGACTAGGGTTAACTAGGGTAGTTTGGGGTATGTTTAAAATTCAATTTTTCTTTGTAATCACTTATTTTATATTACAATAAAACATAAATCTCCCCCTATATTGAAAGGTAAAACTGTATTTAACTCATAAAATATCATAATAAGGTATTTCTATCACATTATATTTATTGAATTTTTTGCACTGAGGACATTCTCTTGAGTGCCTCATTATATATTCTTGTTAACGTCTCCTTAAATCTTCTCCACATCTCATTATTTCGCATAATATCATTTAATGCTATTAAAATACCCTTATATAATCCTAGAAATCTTATATTTATTTTCAATGGAGAAAATATTGAAATAGTTAGTGAAATTAAAAACGTTAAGTAGCTGATAATGAAAAATTTTCTCAAGATACTATTCAATTATACCACCCACCATTATGAGTAATAAATTTGAAAGCATAATCACAATAAGTATAATAATGTATGACAGATAAGCTTTGCCTAAATTTTTCTTTAATAATAATGGAGAAACAATATAGGCTAATAAAACTGACATTAAAGATATCGGAATTGTTATTACATTAAACAAAAGCGTAATTGGAGAGATTAAATATACAATGTTTATTATTATAAGAAACACAAGTATGGACTTCAGAATATTCACATTCTCGAAACCAAAGCTGTGCATGATAATTGATGCAGAGTAAGTTATGACTAACATTATTATTAGGAATAGAAGAATTTTACTTAATAATACCATTAAAACTAACCTGTCTATGACTATACCTTGAAATATTAAGTAAAAAATGTAAAAATCACTAAAATTAACTGTAAATAGGACTATAAAGGGAAACATAAGTCGAGTTATATAACTTCCACTGGATTCATCCTCCTTAATACTTTGAAATAAGCTCATGGGTAAGGAATTTATAAAATAAGAGGGTATAAAACCAAGAAAAGCTAAGGATAATGCAAAAATAATTAGAGTTGGTAGTATCCCTAATTTATGGTCTAATTGAATTACCCAATCTAAAAATCCCTTCGCTGTACTAGGATTTATATATATAATATGGTATACAAAGTCAAACATGGATAATAATACATTAAATAAAGAAATAATTATTAGATTTTCTAAAGTGCGTGACAGAAAATCTTGCATTTCGTTACCAGCTCTAATTAAATTTTTAAATATATTATCAGTAAGAGGTAATATTATTATTGATACTATATATGTAATTATGATTAAATACAACATTATAACTTCATTAACATTCATAGATAATATAAGAAGTAATATCCAATTAATTATCAGGATAAGTAATGATTTCAATTCTAATATTGGATTCTTCTTCAGATAAAAGATTTCTGATTGCTTGCGATAAGATTGTATTCTATGTATTAAATAAATTATAAAAAATATTAAGTTAAATAAATCTAAGAAAAAGGGTTGACTTAAATTCATAATAGGTCACTTACATGTCTTATAGATAACTTACATACCTACTATAATTGCTGTTACACCTATTGCAGTAAATGGATCTGCTAAGGCCAATAAATATATAAATGTTCCGATATCGCCTCCAGACATTACAAGAGCCATTTGAACTATTGGATTATTCATAGCTAGTTGATATAGGCCAAACATATCTGAAATAGCCGCAATACCGTTTTGAACAGCACCGCCAATATTTCCACACATAGCATCCGATGCTGCAAAATATGCTGCAATAGCATGCCCTTCTATTATACCACTCGAAACTATTCCCTCTAATGGAACTAGTAGCATTACAAACATTAAAACACCTATAGCTTTTAGCATTGGAACTATAGTTCTCCTCTTTATAGTTATCTGTTGCGACATTACACCACTATAATATTAATCAATTATAGCTTTTTATTTTTTTCTTTAATAATATTCAGTCAATTTGTAGTCTCTTATGGGAGGATTACTCGGTTTTTACACTTTCATAAAAAGGTATTTGATTTTGAAAAAGAATATAAATGATTTGACTATATTCATATATGATTATGCGAATAAGATTTAGGAAGATTAATTACACTACAACTTATATCTTAAGCACAATTGAATCCTTTCTTTTCTCCATCTTCTTAACTGCATTAATTCTAATATTAATTATTAGGGAGATCAACTTAATCACGATTTTCACTATCTCATTACTTCTCGCAATAGGAAGTTATATTGACATTCTTATTTACGATAGAGTTTATTTTAACCTCTCTGGGTTCTTTTTTCCTCTTTCTTTGACTATCTTCTTACTTATTATAATTTACAAGGAGTTATTGCAAATTTATTATGATTTATTCCTACTTCTTTTTTCCTCCTTATTATTCTTTATCGAGAATAGGTTATATTTTAAGAATAGTATAGGTTACTCGATAAAATACTCAATACTAATTTCAATGTTTTCCGGTCTAGTTAATTTTTTAATATTTAATAAATTTTCTTATTATTTTGCTTTTATAAGTACTTTTATTCCAACTTTACTTCTTGATTTTAAATTAAGTATAAGATGTAACCGTGAGGGAATCATAGGAGGTTTAGGAGTAAGAGACTTATTAGTTTTGATGCCAATTGTAGCCATGTTGATGGCGTTCTTGCTTGATATAATGTTACCTAAATAACCTCAGTACTATTGAAGAAATGTAAAGCGTGAATATCTTTATTAACTCAACATAGATAAAGCCTCTTATTTTCTTACTGTTAATTTATTATTTACACTTTCTAATACTTTAAAAGATAAGGTCCTCTGCTTGACATAGGAAAGGTGTCTTGTGTAATTTAAGAGACATTCTTGTACTTTAACTACATTTTTATATATATGTAAGTAGATTAACGCTGATACTTTATCTACATCTACAATGTTTAATTTTAAGCTTTACTATGCAAACTGTTTAAAAAGATTTGCTAATTAAAAGAATAGTTAGCATATGTTATGTTTATGTATTGTTTTTTAAATAAAGGAGAAAGGTCTTAAATTATGAAAATTTTTTAAAGAAAGAAATAAGTCATAGCATATTAAAATGTAACATAGAATAAAGAATTATGATAACAACTGTAGTTCGAAGTGAAGAAACAGAAATAGACATTAAGAAAGCTATAAAAACGAGCCTACTAATGACATTTTTCCTAGTAGCAATCCCAATAAACAGTATTATGCTAACACAAGCAATACTAGCTTACGGCTTTAATTCTCCGCTTTATACCGTGTTTACTAGTGGATCTCCTTCATATTTCTTGTGTACTGCTCTTCCAATATTTCTAGACTGGGGTAGTGTACTATTATCAAATGGTGCATCGATATCAGAAGTGCTTTATGGAATACTTATTGGTACAGCTATGTCAGATCCAGTGGTACTAGCAGTCCTTGGTGTTTTATTAACTGCGTAAAAGGGGTTTAAATTATGTTAAAGTTAAAGTCTTTTTTATTAAATTTCTTAAATTTTGAAGAAATAAATACTTGGGGATCAGTTACATTGTTTTTAGCAGCAGAATCTCCAGCATTAATTTCTCCTATCTATTATATATATCTAGGAATTTTGTTAATCCCTATATTTTTTATAGTTTTTGGATATTTAATACCATTATTTCTTGTAAGGAGATTATATAAAGTTGAAGAAGACGGTTTTACATACTATATTGGTGAGAGAAAATATATAGGAAGAAGACTAAGCTCAGATTCAGTAGTCATATACACTATTAAGCCTTTTGTTGTAGTTTCGGATGGAATATCTTATTCTAAGATAAGTGAGTTAAGATATAAAATAGAAAGTAAATTAATTCTTTATGAAAAATCTAGGCAATATATGATAAATATTTTAATAGGATATATAATAGGTATTATATTTTATATGATTTCTAAGTTACCTAGGTCTTACTCTTTTATCATAGGTATGAGTGTCTTGTATATTTCTTTTATTGTAGGATTCATAGCAGCTATTGGTTATTATAAAATAAAATATGGAGTGGGAGGGAATTCTTTTATAGAGAGTTTTTTGAGACAAACTATATACTCAAGTAATGTTAATGTAAGGGGTGTAGTTTATCTAATGCCCAATATCTTGATATTTTCTCTAGTAACATCATTACCGCTTGCTTTAATAAAACCAAGTCTTATCACCTCATTACTCTTTTTAGAGAAATTCGCAGTTGAGACTGCATTGCTTTCAATCATAACCTTTTTAACCTCTATACTTTTCACCTCTTTAGGACTCACTACTGAGGAGCTCTTAGCCTCATTTTCCCAATACATATTCTTTTCTACAATTCCCCAATTATTCCTATTTGGAGCTTTAGTCCATCCATCACTCCGATTCATATACCTAGTACTATTGATAACGTTCACTCTACTAGCTTACATTGCTGCAATACTATCTACTAATAATAAGAGAAGAGCTATAATAGCTTGGTTGATTATAGCTCTCGTGACTATATTCTCATCTATACTTCTCTCATTAATTACTATATCATTTAAAATATAAAGGTGATAAAACATGAATTTACAAAAAGGGGCTTATTATTTTATCGTTTTTATAGGATTTTTGGCCTCTATTCCTTTATCCATTCTCAACCCATTAAAGGTAAGCTCTCATTATCTACCATTATATTTAGTTGTTAATATTATTATAGCTAATTTTATAGTCTTTACTTTTATCTATTTTATAATGAATAATATAAAATTACCCATTCTTTTAATTCCATGGTTATTTATTTCCTCTTTAATAGAATTTTATATTGGTATGTCAGCTATTATGGAAAACTTATCTGTTGGATATTTTACAGTTTTATTAATATTTCTTGAGTTCTATGGAATGTTATATTTTGCCCAAAGGAAAAGCTTATATTTAGGAATAGTTTATATAGTAATTCTAGCTTTCATAGAAATTTTAGTTTATGATAAAATGTAGGTGTAGAGTATGAGAATAAAAAGGTATGATAAAAATGAATTTTTATTTCTTGCGGTTCTAGCTTTAATCCCCTCGTTTCCTCTATTCGCAATTGTCAGTTTTCTTACTACTCATAGTATTAGTATATTGATTTTTCCGTTTAGCTATTTAAATGCATTTTTGGCAGGGTTTTATCTTAAGATAGATGATTTTCATGCGATAAATCTTTCTGTATTTACAGAGATAGGAATCTCCATGTTTTTTATATTGTTTTTTATATCCAAAGAAAATCTACTCTTGTTGCTAGTATCTATTATAGTAACTTTTGCTTTAGCGGGTAAACTAAGTAAAGTTACTAAAATTGGTGTAACCTCAAATATTGGTGTGATCTTCTATTTTTCATTGTTAAATCTATTCCTATTTAATAGTCAGATATTAGTACAGAATACTTTTATTTCATCTTTTATAGGAATTCTTTTACAAGATATTTTAAAATCTAGAAAAATACATCCTGACATTAATAGTTTGCCTTTTAAGGTAAAGGAAAAATTAGTAATTATAGGAGGTCTTAGTGGATTTGACGGCCTATATGTTATACCCTTTATGAGTACTTTTATCAATTTCCTCATAACTTACATATTTAATTTCCATAATCCCTTCATGCTACAAAATTTGATTCAGAATACCTTTAAGTCATTTTAGTAGTTTTAAGGCTACAGATCCCAGAGTTTGCAAATTAGGTTAAAGAGGCAAGAGCTCGTCGTTTGCGATAACTCCAAAATCGTTTTTACAAGAATAATTTATATTTTAAATGATATAGTAATTAATGAGAGAAGTATAGATGAGAATATAGTCACGAGAGCTATAATCAACCAAGCTATTATAGCTCTTCTCTTATTATTAGTAGATAGTATTGCAGCAATGTAAGCTAGTAGAGTGAACGTTATCAATAGTACTAGGTATATGAATCGGAGTGATGGATGGACTAAAGCTCCAAATAGGAATAATTGGGGAATTGTAGAAAAGAATATGTATTGGGAAAATGAGGCTAAGAGCTCCTCAGTAGTGAGTCCTAAAGAGGTGAAAAGTATAGAGGTTAAAAAGGTTATGATTGAAAGCAATGCAGTCTCAACTGCGAATTTCTCTAAAAAGAGTAATGAGGTGATAAGACTTGGTTTTATTAAAGCAAGCGGTAATGATGTTACTAGAGAAAATATCAAGATATTGGGCATTAGATAAACTACACCCCTTACATTAACATTACTTGAGTATATAGTTTGTCTCAAAAAACTCTCTATAAAAGAATTCCCTCCCACTCCATATTTTATTTTATAATAACCAATAGCTGCTATGAATAACGCAATAAAAAGTAAGTATAAAAAGCTCATAAAAAGAATAAAAAACGTAGATGGAGAGATAAGTTTACTAAAAGTTGAATATAATATAATTCCTATTAAGTAACCCGCTAGAATATTTATCATATATTGTCTAGATTTTTCATAAAGAATTAATTTACTTTCTATTTTATATCTTAACTCACTTATCTTAGAATAAGATATTCCATCCGAAACTATAACAAAAGGCTTAATAGTGTATATGATTATTGCGTCCTTCTTTCTATTTCTTATATATTTTTTATCACAGATATAGTATGTAAAACTTCCTTCTTCAATCCTAGATAATTTTCTAGTGACAAAAAATGGAAATATATAACTATCGATTATAAAAAATATAAATATAAGAATAATACTTTCATCTATTAAGATTTGATAAAACAAGCTTATACCAGCCCATGCTGCAAACTCTGCTATTAAAAACATAGTATATGATTCCCGATTATCTATCTTTTTCCTTATAAAATATACTAAGAATGGATATATAGCATAGAAAATAAGCCCATATAATACAAGAAGCTGAATAAGCTGAAATTGACTTACACTACTGAGAGACATATATAAGTAAAAAAACCTAGCTTTACCATAAATAATACCCTTTATGCAGTAGCTAATAAACCAAGGAAAGCAGCTGCTGTATAAGGATCTACCCATATCGCTATTCCTCATAATAAACTCACTGGATCACCAGAAATGTAAAATGACATCAAACCATATCCTAACCCGGCCAGTAGCTGTGAAAAGAATTCAGGTCCATAATCTTGTATTCCAGTAGATAAAGCATCTGTTATACCACTAACCTGAAGAAATGTGGCATATCCAAACGCTGCAGCAGGTCCATAATTGCTGTATATATAATATCCAACATAAGCTAGTATTGCTTGTGTTAGCATAATACTGTTTATTGGGATTGCTACTAAGAAAAATGTCATTAGTAGGCTCGTTTTTATAGCTTTCTTAATATCTATTTCTGTTTCTTCACTTCGAACTACAGTTGTTATCATAATTCTTTATTCTATGTTACATTTTAATATGCTATGACTTATTTCTTTCTTTAAAAAATTTTCATAATTTAAGACCTTTCTCCTTTATTTAAAAAACAATACATAAACATAACATATGCTAACTATTCTTTTAATTAGCAAATCTTTTTAAACAGTTTGCATAGTAAAGCTTAAAATTAAATAACATAAGTACGTGCACAACTCCATTTTAATATTTATATTTCTATTAATTTTTAGTGTAATGTGAATCCTAGTATAATACTCTCCATATAAAGAAGATGTTATTTAGTAAAATTAATATAGGTGACAAAACTATCTCCAGATTCATTCATCTTATAAATATTATAGTTTATCAAGGTATAATAGAAAGTTCTGATTTCTATGTTATCTGTTCAAATAAGACAGACTTCTAATAAACAATAGTTATTGTATGTACTCTTCATTTTAACATTATTTATAGTTAAAAATTAATATAAGAATCTGCAAATTTAACATGGGTGATAACTAATTGAAGAGCAAAAAGATTGAAATAGATCTTGCGAATTCCCAAGAAGCAAGAAATGTAATATTAGCTATTTTTGCACTAACACTATTAGCAATATATCCTATAGTACAGACGATGATAGCTGGAATAATTTTAGGTTCAATGCTTTATGTAGCTGCTGGATCAGGAGCAATAAGTGGTGGGATATTAACTATGGCTAACGTCAATAATATAGTCGGAGCAATTCTTTTGCTTTTAAGCGAATTCGGTATAGAGTCTATCAGCCTCGATACAATTGATTTGCTGTTCGCTATTGTTGCAGGAATAGGTTTGGGACTTTTTGGGTTAGGAATCGGCCTTTTATGAGGTATTATTGAGATGGTAAACCCCGTAATAAGAGCTATTAGAAAGATTATTTATTTTTTTACGTCCCTAATTCTTGCGGATGTATTATTAGCCATAGTGACAGAAACAGTAGCTAAAGGAAACCCATATCTGTACCCCATTTTTACCAAAGTAACTTTAGCTCTATCACTATTTCTTATAGGAGTAGTAGTAGTTTCATTTGCTATTCTCTTCATTAAGTATCGTAAGATTATAGTACCTTCTGTGCGTGAGGTAGTTCATAGTAAGCGAGAAGATATAATTTATCAACCTGCATTAATATCAGTAAAAACTCGTGTTATCAATTCTATTATTATCGGCTTATTGACTTTCTTAATAGTAATATCAGGATTATACTACTTACACTATATTGCACCTTATTCTCCTATAGGGTTTGTAGTTGATACATTTATCATATTCACAATTTCAATCTTAGTTGATGGACTTGTAATCTCTAAGATTAAGCCTTTCAGAGATATAAAACCGGGAGAGGTAAAAGTGGTAACCGTATACTCAAGAACACCAGGTGTTGCGGCTGAAGTATTAACGTTTTCCCGTAATTCCTTTTCTAAAAGGTTGGTAATTTTAAGTAGTATTTTACCCCCTAGTATCATGGAAACTATAAAAGCTCATGAAATGGAGCACATTAAGGAGCATCATGTACTTATCCGTTCTATCTTCTTTTATTTAATTATATCCTTAGCCCTTGTGTCGGTTGAACTAATTTCTATTTTTTTATTAGTAGAACTACATCCACATCATTTTTCTTTTACTATAAATTCTACATATGTAGTCAAAACTTTATTACTCTTAATAAGTCTAATAATTATTTATTTACTAGTTGTGAGGGTTACAGAATCTAGAGCTGATGCCGCAGCTTTTAAAGCTATTGGTGCAGAGGCATATGATCACATAGTTACCTTGATCAAAATGTTAAGAGAGAATGCCCAGAAAAATTTTAATCCCGCTTTGGGCTTGCCCCTTTTAGTGAAGATTTCGCCTTTGCTAGAAAAGATTACTCATACATCCTCTAGAGAGGCCTTGAAGACTGGTGATCCTTTATCATCTTTGAGTCAATGGGAGATTCCAGCTGTTTTTGCCTTTTTTGGGTCTGTAATAGGAGTTTTAAGGTTTGCTTCTGTGAATCTTATTCTTCTTGCTTTTCCACTCTTTTTTGTTGGAATGTTTGTTGTTATTGTGCTTGTTGGATTGGTTTTTCTACCTTTGACGAGAAGTTATGGTGGGACGCAGAAGGGAAGGATGAACTTCTCTTTTCTTGTTTCGGGGATGTACTTGATAACTGATGTTATCACGCTAAGTGTAATTTATAACTTTTATCTTGCCTTACTAGTCCTAGTTTCGGGACTTGTTTTATCCTTATTAATTGAGAGATCTTTTCTTAGTGATACGAGGACTGCAGTAAAGACTTTCCTAATTACTTTCGCAGTCTATGAGGCTATAAATTTTTCTCTTTTCCTTATCTTTTTAGGATCTCATCTAGGTGTGTTTTAATGGATAAGGAAATACTTAAACTCTACTTAACTTTTTGGTCTGGCCTACTCTCTGGATGGGTGATTAATAACTTTACAGGTTTTGATAAGCCGGTATTGGTACACGAGCTTCCAATACCAGATTACGCTTTGCTTACTCATATTATAGAGGAAAACTTTATCTTTGCGTTAATACTTTTCTTAATAGGTAATGGGACTGCACAGAAAATAGTTGCATTCGCTATATCCGCATTCTATGGCCAAATCGTATTTAAGTTTGGGCTAATAGTTGGATTAGTAGGTACAATACCTCATGGTTTGATAGAGCTTCTTGGTTTTAGCTTCATAGCCTATGCAGGGCAAAAATTCAAGGCTAAGACAAGCTTCGTTAAACCATTATTGATAGGCTATATAATGTTAGCGGTAGCTGCCCTTATAGAATCCACGCTCTCTATTTATATTTTTCAACATGTAGTTTAAAGGAGGTAGTATATAATACGCCTTTACTAATCTTAAGTCTAAAGCTTTAGGGATAATTGATTCTGCCTCTAAGAAGGTAATTTAATCTAAAATTGGTAAACAGTTGTAAGGAATGATTAGCACTTATAGGAAAATCGTCACATTTTTACATTACGTAAAAATTTATAAGAAAGATCCTCTTATTAACTAAAATTTTCTTTTCACTAAGGGATAAAAAGTAAGGGAGTAAATTAAAAATATTTATTAGCTCATGTTATTGTAAGGGAATTTCCTCAAACTACTAAATTATTATTTATGTACTCCTTTTTAGAGAACTATAGGGTGTACCCCTTTAGAAAAAATTTAAAAACTCCACTTGGAAATATTATTTTATGAAAATATTTCTGGTTATTCCAGTATTAATTTTAATCTCTCTATCTTCAGTAAGTGTAGGAACTATTAGTACAGCATCAAACCCTTCTTACGGTGTATACTATAATGGTAAAATATACTTCATAGCTCAAGGAGCAGGCGAGTTACAAATATTGGACAATAATAATATCGTTTCAACAATTAATTTACCAAACTATCCAAATCCTTTTAGAATTACAATCCTAAACGGTGATATTTATATTGTCTATCAAAACGGTCCTTTAATAGAGCTCGAGAACGGTAAAGTAATTTGGAATTATACTATTCCTCAAGTAGGTAAATATCCAGCAATAATCTCTGCTGGTAACTACGTAGTAGTTACAGCATCATATGGTGATGAGGTTTACTTCATAACACCAAACCACCAGGTTAATACGGTAACCGTAATGTCTAGCCCTCAGGCTTTAGCTTATGATAATTATACTAATGTAGTTTATGTGGGGGCTTATGGTAGTCCATTAATCTACGGGATCTCCTTAAATAACTTCAAAGTAGTTCAGAACATTACGCTAAATGTAAGTTCCGTTGAGGCAATGACATTTATTCCTCCTAATGAACTTGCAGTTTCTCCCGGACACCATTATTTCGAGATAATAAACTTAACCAACGGAAAAGTAGTAGCTTTTGACTCACTTCCCTATACTTTAGGTGCAATTAACGGTTATGCTTGGATATGTTATATACCTTATGATAATGATATAGTCCTCTCGATTCCGCATGATAGTGATACTGTAGTAGTATTTAATAATAAAGGAGGACTAGTTGAAGAGGTTAATGTAGGTTCTGATCCCAATGGTATAGTTTATGATCCACAGAATCACTACATCTACGTTATAAACTATGGTTCATCAACAATAAGTTACTTCCAAGCTCCACCTCCTAACGTTACTACTAAACCCATACCTAAAACAAATTACACACCATATTTTATTGCCACAGGCGTTGTGGCAATAATTTTAGTGATAGTAGGTTTAATTCTCTTCGTGAGGAGGAGGTAAGATGTTCTCACTAGAGCCTGGGATAACTCCTTTACCTATAGTAGTGGGTTATTTCATTGTAGTAACAATTGTAGCCTTCTTCGTAATTAAGAGGAGTAAGAACAGAATGAAACTAATGGATTATGTAATTGCTGCGATAGGTGGTGCTATTATTTCCTTTGCAGACCATGTTATAGGTGATGCTATTTTCTTACCCTCTCCGATTTACCCATTCATTAACCCTCCAGTTTGGTTCAGAATTCTAGTCTTCTTTATCGTGGTGGGAGTGATAAGGAAAGTAGGGGCTGGGATGTTAAGTATGGGAGTTTTTGACATTGTAAGTGATTTGCTTCATTTTGGCTTTAGTGGAGAACCCTTATGGCTTATTGAAGATATACTGACTTATGGACTTATGGCTGACATTACAATTTATGTAACTCAAGGTAGGATATTCGGAATTGGGGAGAAAAATATGCAACCGCTTTTCGCAATTTTCGAGGGAGGTGTATTAGGCTTTGTACTTTCCTTTGTGCATCCGTTCTTCACTTACGGTTTTATCGCACCTATAGTCTTCGGTTTTGTTCCAAGTCAAGCTAGAATAGAGTTTTTATTAATTTCTTATATCCCAGGTGATGTAGTAATAGGAGCTATATCCGCGTTAATAGCTAACAGGATTGCAAGGGTGGTGAGAAGTGGAATATGAGATTCTTAGAAATTAAGGGATTGAGAGTTTTTTACCCTGAGAGTTCCTACTCTTTAAATATAGATTCCCTTGAGGTTAAAGAAGGGGAATCGATTTTAATAGCTGGTAAATCTGGTTCTGGGAAATCAACTCTCCTTAATTCAATTAACGGTGTGATCCCTCATGAGATAGAGGCTGAAGAAGAGGGCGAGGTTAAGGTTTTCGGTATTGATGTTAAAAAATCGACTATTCAGCAAATAGCTAGATATGTGGGAACCCTTTTACAAGATCCAGATTCGCAAATATTTAATTATTACGTAATTGAAGAGTTAGCTTTTGGTGCTGAGAACTTAAACTTACCAAAAGAGGAGATTTTGAACAGAATCAATGAGGTTTCTCAAATAGTTGGTATATCTCATCTTTTGAATAGGGAGACTTTTAAATTATCTGGAGGTGAAAAGCAGAGGGTAGTCTTAGGAAGTATTCTTACGATGAATCCGAAAGCTTTAATTCTTGACGAACCCACATCAAGCATAGATTTAAAGGGTACTAGGGAAATTCTGGCTACATTAAGAGGGTTAAAGGAAAAGATAAGTATGATTATTGCTGAACATAAATTAAAGAAAGTACTGGATTTTGTTGATAGGGTTATAGTCCTTGATAAAGGTAAGATCATTTACGATATTAAGAAGGACAATGTTAAGGAGTTGGACTTTGAGGATTTGGGTTTAGAACCTTTAAAGCTTTCCTCTCCTCCAGAAAAAAGAAGGGATGGCGAGGTTGTTCTTGAGGCAAAGGTTAAGGTTACTGATGGTGATAGGGTTATCGTAGACACGGAAATCGTATTAAAGAGGGGGATTTCGGCGTTAATTGGCGATAACGGTAGTGGCAAGTCTACTCTTTTAAAAGCATTAGCTGGTATTTTACCTTCAAATTTAAGGTTCTACGGGAGTATTAAGGTTGAGGGAAAGGAGGTTTCCAAGCTTCCTGTTGAAAAGAGGGGTGAGATAATTGCTTATTTACCCCAGGAAATCGACTTGATGTTTACTAAGAAGACTGTTAGGGAGGAGGTATCATATCCTGCAAAGATTAGAAGGAAGTATGATGAAAGAGTAATTAACGATTTATTGAAGAGGTTTAATTTGCCAGAAGATCAAGACCCTTTCCTTCTCTCTGTTGGACAGAAGAGGAGAGTTGCAATTTCTTCCCTTTTAGCTACTGGAGTCAAGGTTTTTCTCCTTGACGAGCCTACTACAGGTCAGGATTGGTATAACAGAAAGATGTTAGGGGAGGAGTTGAGGAGTATAGATGCCAGCTTTCTTGTGGTTACTCATGATCCCATATTTGTCTACTACTATGCTGATAGAGCTTATAAGATGGTTAATGGGAGGGTTATTCCCATCTCACCAGAAGATGTTATTAAAGATTGGTGATTAATTATGATTCTTCATGAAATAACAAGTTGGTTAATAGTTATTGCATCGTCAATATCTCCATTTTATTTACTCTTTAAGATCCTCGGATTTAAGGGGTTTGAAAAATTGACTACTTATGTCGAGAGTAAAACATTATATCACAAACTTCACCCACTGGTGAAATTGTTAATAGTCTTTATAGTGACTATAATTTGTGCAGAGTCAATATGGTGGGTTGGAATGTTAGCGGGTATTATTTCTCTTTACTTTTACTACACTCTGAAGAGGCTTAGATTGATATTAGCTTTTACTTCACTCCAGATGATAAGTACTGTTCTTGATTACTCTTATTTTGTTTCCCCTAATGTGATAGAGGAGATTTTCGGAAATCATTTATTCGTTATTTGGAGGTTTCCTGGATATTTTATTTATATGGGTATAGACCCCTACCTTACTCTTCAAGCTATAATTTATTCCCTTCAAGTTAGTATGAGGATTTGGGGAATGTTTCTTTATTCCGGTCTAATTTTCCTTACAACTACTCCATCTCAAATCATAAGGTCATTTCATAGAATGAAGGTTCCCATGCCAATTACTTTTGCAGTTACTGTAGCCTTAGTATCTCTTCCTAGAATTTTTGACACTGCTGATACTATAATAAAACTACAGTATATGAAGGGGACTAAGAAGTGGAGGGCCATGTTCGAATCTTTTATCCCTCTCTTCATTTATGAATTTAAGAGAGCAAAAACAGTGAGCGTTTCTGCGGAAACAAGGGCTTTCATGGCTTATAAGACTAGAACTTACATTGACGATATAGAGTTTACAAAAATTGATAAGACTGTTGTAATGTTAATGTTATTTCTTTTAGTCGTTGATACTTATCTAGTTTTGATAGGATTAATTCCTTCTATACCATTCCATCCGTAACTACAAGTCTTTCAATTCTAAGATTACTATAGAGAATATATAGAGAAAATCTAATTATTCATAATCTATTAGACGATAAAATATTGGAAACAATACTCCTGCTTCAGCCAGTTAATTTCTATATTTTCCATAGACTATATACAAGATGTAAATAATTGAATAAATTTATATTTGAGAATAAAGATAATCATTCATATAAAAATCATGAATTCTTGAAATATTTTGAATTAAATTTCAGCAAATTGTGAAGGTGAAGCAAAAATTATAAGTTATAGTAAGTTAAGGGGGACAAGAAGGGATGAGAACGTTAGGATACAAAGATTCACTTATGGAAATTAAGGGCAGTTAAAGTTACTTTATCATTAGAGAATGTCTTCAAAATTGCGTCCTTACTAGAATTAATAATTAAGCGAGAATGAAGTATAACGAAACTCGATCATAATTAAAGTTTTTATAGTTAATTCTAATAAAGGTTAATTGAATTAGATCTAGACCTACTATCTTAAGTAAGTGTATATGCTTTATCTTTTCTAATTGGCAATTTTTTGAAAATCCCTATAAGATTGCCCTTAAGCTATTTGAAAGTCTATAAGCAGAATTAAAGAATTACTAGTCTGCAAATGGCATTTTGGAATCAGTCAGTTTTTAATATATCTCGTTTAAAACCTCAGACCATCTAGGTAAATATGTTGATATATGATATCCAACTGTATGCGTATGTATTGTTCTTTCCGTGTTAACTATTAAAATTTTGTTTTCTTCCTCTACATATATGTGTTAAATTTTTCTTGAAATTATATTAGATGTAACAATTATTTTAGGTAATCTATAATTTTAATATATTTTTATTAAGTGTCACCGAATGTGAAGTCTATATGAGAGCACAGTAACAAATTAAATATATGACCCTTCGAAGTTTTCTGACTTCATCTGGGAAGAAGGTCAGTATGTTCTCCTCTTTTTAATATAGTCTTCAGCTTTAATGAAATTAGCACCCCCTTTCTTAAATGCATCAAACATTAAGGGAGTGAAGAAGTGAATTTCTAATGGTAACCACCAAGGTAATCCTCTATTTTCAAGTAATTCAAAAACTCTTCCAACGATCTCTTTTCTCTTTTCTGGAACTTTATCGACCAAAATCGCCACATCAATATCGCTCATTACGGTGAATTTTCCTTCTATTATCGAACCGAAAAAGTATATCTCAGCCTTAACATTATATTCATCAAGTGCCTTTTTAATAGCCTCATATATTACTGGAGATATTTGGGGGAAATGCGAAAGAATATCCATCTTTTCCTTAGCAAATTCAATGTATGGCTCTAGTTTCATATTTAGTTAAATAGTTTCTCCATTATATTTAAACACTCTTTAGCATCTTCTTCAGTATAATCTATCGAACCATACCTAGTCTCAGTATATCCCTCTTCTAATTCCTTTAACAAATTTCTATTTTCGCTTAGCAGTTTATGTTTTTTCTCCTTCTCTTAAACAATTTCTTTATCCCTCCAGATATTTGGTGAGCTACCCCGCCCTGAAGGGCGGAGCTTCCTGCTTCATAGCCCCACCTTGCCCGTAGCTTTTCGCTACGGGTAGAGGGTAGAGCTCCACAGGCACTAAGGATGGCTCCCACCCCGATCTCTTCAATATGTTTAAGCAAGCGTTATAGTCACGATCAGTAACCCAACCACACTTAGGACAGCTGAACACACGGTCAGTCAAAGTTAACTCTTTCTTTACGTACCCGCATTTGGCACACATCTTTGAAGTATATGCTGGATTTATTAACAACAGTTTCTTTCCATATTTTTCCAACTGATATTCTAGTATTCTCTTCAACTCATGGAATGCAACATCGTGTAACCTCATCCTCAACTTCCTTTCTGACTCCTCCACCAGTTGTTTAACATCTATATCCTCCATTACTACAACGTCATAATGTTGTGCGAACCACTTACCCAACTTCATATAGAAGTCTTGTCTCAAGTTCTTCAAGTGTTCATAACCCCTAGCTAACTTCACTTTTGCTTTAAACCAGTTTTTCGACAAGAACTCCTTCCTCGAGAGAACCTTGTGGAGTTTCCTTATCTTCTCAAGTGCCTTCTCATAAGGTCTCAAGTTAGGGAAATAGAATCCATCACTCGTGGTTAGGAGTTTCTCTACCCCAACATCTATTGCAACTACCTTACCAGTCTTTGGGAATTGAGAGAATCCAACACCTTCAACCATGAAGGAGACATATACTCTCTCTGAACGTGTTAGTTTAACTACCACCCTCTTTACTTTGTCAAGCGGGAAGTCCCTATGAACAATGACCTTAAACACGCCGAGATTTGATAACCTCAATAACACCAGCTTCTTCTTATTCTTCCTACTCTTAGTCCTTATTTCCCTGCTCTCAAGTATTTTCCACCCACTTTGTGGGTAAACAAGAGAGTAGTACTTATGGGGTTTCTTCTCCTTAGGAAAGTGTGCTAGACCTTTGAAGAACCTATCCCTAGCATCGTAATAACGATCGGCAATTTGCTGTACTACTTGTGAGTAGAGTTGTTGGTACTCCTTATCTTGCTTTCTTAGATCTAGAGCGAGCTGTCTTAACTCCGTTTGTGTAAGACCCTTTCCGTCCCTTTGGTAGAAATAGATATCTGCCCAGCGTAGGGTGTTGTACATCTCACATGCTAACCTCAACTGGGCTTTTAACGCCCTAATTGTTTGATCGTCAGCATATGCACGAAAGCGGAACCCTACGTTGGGCATTAATAAAATGTTCGAGAGTGGATTAAAAAATATTTCTACAAAGGGGGCTATCCATCCCCGCCTTAAACGGTACTCCCAAAATCACCTCCTTAAAAATAAACCTGTAGTATTAGTAAGCGTTTCCTCTGATTTATTTAAATAAATCTCTGCCTCAGATATATTTTCAATAATTTTTGAAATTAGTGATTTGAAAGTCCTCATTTTCACGTTATCCTTGAGGATCGTGTACAAGGAGTAAACGAGCACGGCAAGTAAGAAGATTAACATGCGGAAAATGAACTTTGTTGAACACGTAAAGGGGAGGAACGATTTAACACTCCTATAAGACGTTTCTATCGGATTCCTCACCTTGTTATATAACTCCAAGACCTTATTCTTGGGTAAATCGAGATTTGTAGCCCTAGCGAAGTAAACAACCTTCTTCTTTTTCCTCTTGATCTTCTCCCTGCGATACACGATCAGCCTAAACTTAACCTGCTCATCCTTACTACGCCTCTTACTATTCGTAATATATTCACCATCAAACTCCTCGTAGATCTTGACATCACCAACGGGAACTCCAATAATGTAGTTGAACTGGGATATGAATTTTATCACCTCAACCGTGTAAAATCCTGCATCAAGTGTTATCAGTTTAATCCTAAATCCCATTGCAACCACTTGTTCAATCAAGACCTTGACAATCTCATCCTTTGTCATCCCATTAACTTGCGGTATGAAAGCAAGTATGAGGATTTTTCCTTCGTATTTCGTTGTAGCTGTTGCGTAGTTCCACGAGTATCCCTTTTCTGAGCTTCCCAAACCTTCTACAGGTTTTCCGTACCAAGTTATTGTTGTCCAATCTATTGATAGTTCTATCTCCTTCACGCCCTTAAGTGTTTCGAGTGAGATTTGTTTCACTTGTTCCAGTGTTTTTTCCGCTACTTGTAACCCTTGTTCTTCAACGTAATTCCTCACCGTTTGTGGTGATACGTTGTAAGCTCTGGAAACGTTTTCCACTGAATCTTTGTGTAATGATGCTGAGATCAAGGTTTTTGTAACTTCCTCTCCCTTTCTCCCTTGGAAGTTACTCATGGAAATTAATTTATACCCTATTTGTTGAGTGTTTAATGAGGGAATTGGCATTACCATGAGCCCTTATGGTAATACCGATTCCCTCGCTTTAAACCTTTTTTCCCAATTTGTTGAATTCTTGATGTTGTTATAAACTTGGTTATGTTCAACAAATTTAATATTGTTCAATCAGAATTATTTTTGTAAAATGATTTTGGGAGTACCGTAAAAGGCGAGGTTTTTCGCCCCCTTTGAACCCCTAAACTTTATAAATACTTTTTATCAACCTTGCTATCCTCTTAGCCCCGAGGTTTAAACCCGTGAAATACTTGAATAAGAGAACAACAAACAAGGAAAAGGCCTTTAATATTATGAGACCCTTGTTCCTAAGCCAAGTTAGGAAGGAGCTCTTCTCCAAACCCAAGGCCTTAAGTTCCCTAATTAAAACCTCAACATCCCAACGATTCTCCCAAGTTACCAAAATGTCCTCAGCAGAATCATTAAGGTTAGTGGAGAAGAAATATCTCCTACCAAAACCTTTATAATCATCTATTACAAGTAACTTTATTGGAATACCTAGATATTCAACTAGGTATTCCCCTTGGGGGAATTCACCAACAGGCACGTGACGTTGTCCAACTTGAGCAAAATTGAAAAATTATCCTGACTATAATATTTCTTTCTATAAAATTATTCATAATATTTAACTAGAAAAGATTATATAATATGTATTAATAAATATAATACAAATAATTGTACAGTTTTGCAATAAAATTCGTTATACTCGCAACTAAAACTAGTAAGCAAGCCTTGTTAATTAACTAAAACCCTTGTCCTAATCCTCGTTAAGAGTACTTCAAGATTACGATAGAGGTTAAGGAAGAAGACCTCTATCACAACACCCCTCAAAGTCGTTGCAGAAGCCTTACCTTCCCTAATCTTAACCCCTCAACCTGAAGCCTAGCAGAACTAACACCAAGCCCTATCAGCCATTAACTTAACGCCATCAAAGGAAAAGGCCAAATCACTCAAATTAGCCAACCTTAAAACCCCTAACAAAATTAGTCCTCCTTTCAAAAAACCTTAAAGCCAAAGTAGGACTTACCATGCTTCCTACCCCAACCACCCTTATACTTCCTAAAGCTTGTAAAATACTTGAGCTTAGAAACAGTATAACCCATGAGGAGAAAATCGTCGTCAATCTCATCAAGATCAAGTGAGATCTTCTCTAGACCGGTTTGAAAACTCCTCTTCCCCTCACGGAAGAATCGATTATGTGGTAGTCCTCGAATTTGTCGTTTTTTCTCTCCCTACCTCAAGTTCTTTCTCTATACTCGTTAATCACCTTGTCTAAGGCCTTGTTTATCCATTAGGGTTGTCCACATTGTTTCTCCCTCATCGACAACTGTTTCTTGTAATCTCTTATAGAAGAAGAATATTGTACTCTTTGGTGGAACTTTCCCACCCAAGAATTTCATGAACATTTTACTATCCCTAATTTCTCCCTCTAAGTTATTCCAAGAGATATCGTAGACGAAATTGATTAAGAGTGTTTTGAGGAGTAATATAACGTCCCACTTGGGTTTCTTGGAGTAATTCAAGTTTACCCCTAAAAGTTTCCTATGGAAATACTTTATCGACCTTGAGCAAAAGGTCTTTCTCAGTTGAAAGTGTCTTCATAATATTATCTCATCTCAATTCTTATTAATATTACTCATCAATTTCCATTTTTATCATCTTAGACAACATCAAGTGGCAATGTTAGTTGACGCTATGCTTGAAATATGACCGAAAGATTTATTACTGAACGCCCTTAGGCAAGATCTTAATTATCTCCTCATAACCTTGCCTATCATTAGTAAACTCGTAGTATTTGCCTTGGAAATACATAATTAATTTATCTTTTGATACGTCTATTCCCGCGACTGGGGCCTCCATGTATACTCACCCTTATTCGGGCTTTAAGCCCAACTTCCGGTCCGAATTGGAGGCGGGCCAAGCTCCTCGACGGGCTTTAAGCCCAGAGGAGTCAACGGCCTACACCTCAGTCAGATCTGTATTACACAGATCTGACTAATATGTTTTATATAAGGAGGTCAGGTAGGTCTAGCTTTAGTGTTGGGAATTAAAAGTGGGAAAGCTTTATATATCTTTTTTGCATGTATTCTTATATGGAAACTAGAAAGGCTGATGATAAAGGTAGAGTTTATTTAGGTAACGACTATGCTGGGAAAAACCTTTATGTTGTAAGAGTCTTTGGTGGATTATTATTGTTGGATAATGAGAAGAAAGCTAAGGAAATAGAAGAAAGAAAGGACGAATTCCTAAGAAAAGGTATAGAAGAGTTATTAGAATTTTTAGGAGAACCTTCAGTAGAGGAAATTAAGGAGGTTGTTGAGAAATCGAGAAGGAGAAGATTCTCGTAGACACTAACGTCATAATAAGTAAGGATATTTTAAAGCTGAAGAACGTTACGCTAATCGAAAGTGTAATTCATGAGTTCGCCGAATTTTGCTTTCAAAAATATGTAGATTTAATAGGATCTTCACCAGAAAGGGCTAAAGGTTATGTAAAGCTTTTTAAGTACATTCTTGAGTATCTTTCTAATAACGAAGTCATAAGTAACAGTGTAGAGGACTATATGAAAGCTATGGATCTTTCTATCGATAGAAGTATTGATATCACTGACGCCCTTTTAGTGGTTACTGCGATGAAGCTGAAGAACGCCGTAGTGCTAACTAGAGATAAGGACTTTGAGAGGGTTAAAGATCTAGTTAAAGTAACTGATAAAATACAAATTTAATACTGTAGCATCTTTTTATCGTCCGAAGATAGGGAAAACAAACACAAGAGGAGATAAGGGGATATATAGATGCTAACCTTCACAAGCTTTGTTTATCGTATTTTTATACTTTCCGATTATTGAAAAATTCTCCTCTTAGTGGGGATGTTCTCAAACAGTCATCTTATTCGATAATGAATAGTAAAATTATATCAGGTTTTCTCTAATATTCTGTACTCCCTCCTACCGGTAGATCAAAAAAGATTTATCATTTTAAAATATAAAAACAAAAGAGTATAAAGATAATTATTCATAAAAATATAAATTTATGAAATATTTTTGAATTAAAAATCCAACAAACCGTGAAATAAAGCAAAAATTGAAAAACTATCACATTCATGCAATACAAATATACACTAAATTATGAGAAAATGAATTATACAAAATATGAAATAGTGAGTTAGAAATAATTGTACATACTTAAAACAAAAAATCAAACCCCACAACCAAAGGGCGATTCGGGCTTCTTTTGCGAATTCATTTTATTTAAAAGCTTTGAGACAAATTAATTAAAAAACTTTACAGTAAATTGGTGGTAAAAGGACAGTAATACTACATCGAATATTTTACTATTAAAGTAAATTATTACAATTCGCAATGGAAACCTGAATCGCCCCTAACTATGATTTACGTGTTTTATTACCTTATTTATTATAATTAGTTTTTGAATTATTTGCACTCAATATACTCTCACGTCACAATGGTAGTTCTTAACGAAATTGCATTTTTGGTTAAACTATTAGCTTATTAAAGTTAAACATTTATATTCATTCATAATATAATATTTATCCATGGAAAGACGTAGAGTAAAGGTTGATAAGAAAGGATAATAGTTATTCCTAAAGAAATTAGGGAAAAACTAGGAATAAAAGAAGGAGATATAATAGAATTAGTTGTTAGTGGAGATAAGATAAGCATAGAGAAGCCTGCAACTCTTTTAGATCTTTTTGGCGTAGACGGAGATGAGGCTGTGGAAATTGCCAAGGAGATAATTAAGGAAAGGAGGAAAGAAGTTGAAAGAGAAATACGTTTTTGATGCAGAACCTCTATCCTTATTATTCGCCGGAAGAAAAGAAGTTAAAAAGTATTTTGAAGAAATGTATAGGAGCAGTGCAATAATTTATATGAGTGAAGTAAATTTAGCTGAATTTCTCTACATTTATATTTCAAAGAAGGGAAAAGATATTGGAATAGCTAGACATAGCTACATTAGAAATTCTCCAATCAAAATAATATCTCCTAATGAAAGAATAACTGAAAGTGCTGCACTATTAAAGAGCAAATATTCCTATTTGTCTCTAGCCGATGCATTTCTAATAGCTACGGCAAAGGAAGTTAAAGGAAAAGTTATTACCACTGATGAAGACATAGAAAAGACTAAAGAGGTTGAAACGATAACAATTCCTTTAAATTAACTGGTCAGAATGAGTCTGGGACAAATTAGTTTTATTATCCCCGAGTATATATAGTATTTTGAAATTTTTAATCTAACGCTTTAGACCAATACAGATCATGGATTATAACCCTTGCAAGTACTGTTAAATGTATCCTCTCTTCCCTAACCTTGTTTATAACCCAACCTGTTTTCCTCTTAATCCAAGAGATCAATGATTCAGCCTTCTCACGCTTAAAATACTCCTCCAAGTACTCTAGTGGATTCCTCATGAACCTAAGTATCATTTCTCTCCACCTCTTCCCTCCCTTGATTAACGCGTTTAATTTTGGTATCAAGTATATCGTCGAGTTTGGGAATTCCTTCAGTGTTGACTTACCATAATACTTGTCAGCCCTCAAGGACTCAACGTGTACGCCCAAATCTTTCAGAACCTTGAGGGCCCTTTCATAAGCCTCCCTCTTTAATGAATACCCATAAACTACGATTAGGTTACTAGCTAAGTCGAAGATGAAGAAGGAGTATACGAAACCCTTCCCCTCCTCCACCCCCTCTCCAGACCCCTCTCTCTCACTCCTATAATGCCTTGTAATCACTACCGAATAACCCGTACCGTCCATTGCTGCTGATAATCCCTCAACAATTTGTGATAGTAGGTTGTAGAGTGTAACGAAAACATCTGAGTATAGTCTTTCCACAGTCTTATAACTTATTTCCACACTTGTTAAGTTGAGTAGTGATGCTAGTTCTGCTGTCTCCCTATTTGTTAACAAGTATTCCTTGATTATTAGTATGCTTTTTCTTGTGGTGTTATTTTACTCTTCCTCCCAGGTCCTTCCCTAACTTTCACGAATAGCATTTATTGGAAAATCGTTGCACAAGATAATTCTTACAAATAATTTTCTAATACTTATATCTAATTTCAGTAAATAGGATAAGTTATATCGTTTTTATAGTAACAGTATTCATTACTGAGAATGGTGTATTTAAAAATTATCTTATCGTTAGGATTTTACGTAAACTGCTACACGAATTTTGCAGCCCTTTCCATTCCTTCAACTCTTGACCAAATCTCCTCAACATTGCCAACCTTTCCTCCTCACTCATCCCAGCTCCTTGTCAAGCTTGCTCTCCTTTTGATTAAATCTTCTATTGATGCCTTGAAATTATCAAAGTCCCTTTGGTAACTTCTTATTCATATGCTATTATATACAAAATGGAGGGTATGTAAAGTTTTTGTCCCAGACTCAGTTCGAGTATTATCATATATAATTAATTAGTTATTATTACATAGTAACCTTTTCCCCTTAATTAGATATTTTATTAATATTCCTAAGAATATTAATTTCTATACCGAGAAATTTATCTAAACTAATTTTTTAAGCTAAGTTAACAATAAAATAGTAATGTCAAAAATTGCCACTGACTTTTTCACACCCCAGAAGGGACGAGGGCATAAGGTGATAGTATTTTGAAGCACAGTCAACTGTGGTTAATGGGTGCTGGAGTAGCAATATTACAGATGCTGATAGGTAATGTAATGGTTTTCTATGGTATATTACCTCAATTGCTAGGTCTTCATGCACTATTAGCGGCTATTTTGCTCGTAATAGCAGTTTACGGTTATGTAAGAGTAAAAGTTGCTTTAGAGAAAAGGATATTAATGGGTAATATAGGATTGGTAATAATTGCAAGTATATTTGGGTATCTATTCATAGATTTCGGAAACCCAGTACTTATACTTATTCACTTTATATTAGCCTTAGGTATATTGTCAAATTTCTCAGTATTGTATGGGATAGAAAGAGGACAATTGCATCATTAAATGTGAAAATAAATAAATTAAAACTATTACCTATTAGTTTATAAGTAACTAAACTTATTTATTATATGATGTTATTTCTCCTTTGGTTTAGGGTTAAGCAACCAGAGAATATGTCTCAAAAGCAGTTAATGGAGATATGGAAAAAAGAAGCTGAAGCTGCATTATCTGCGGTGAAAGCTGGTAAAATCAAGGGACTTTATAAGGTAAGCGGAAAGAGAGAAGTAGTTGCAATAATAGATGTAAATTCCCATGAGGAGTTAGATGAGATTTTAGAGACATTACCTATAACGAAGGAACTTGGACATTCTGTTATTGTGGAAGTTACACCAATACATCCATATGAGAATTTCTATGAATTAATGGGACTGTTCTCAAACAGTCATGAAATTCGATAAGTATTTGTAATATTATATCAGTTTACTTCTAATATACTGTATCCCCTTCAAGTAAGCTTGATTCAAGGATGTTTTCTCCCTTGAATAAACTACTGGGTGCATGACATCTAATAAGGCAAGACTATACTCAACCATGACTCCACTCCTACTAAAAGCCCTCGTATCCCTTGCTAACCTAGCTAAATGAGCCCTACAGTAAGAATTATAACTCTCCACAGTATATGTATACTTCTTACCTACAACGTGATTGTTGAGTACTTGGTAGACTGAGTAATCATCAGTGTAATATACTTCGCTTTTGGGTAGGGTATTCAAGAGGTAACTAAAAGTCCTATAATCCCTATCACCCGTAATGAAGAAGGGTACACCATCTTGTAATGCATATCCACAAGCTCTCCCTCTTTTGACCATGTCTAACCCTCACGTAAGTCCAACTTTCATCAATTACCGTGACTTTTGCTGTAAGATTCTTTAATTGTTCTCGTAAGATTAGTAGGTGAGCATAGGCTTCTACTCCTTTTCTCCTTATATTGTTGTTAACGGTTTTCCTTCAACCCTTGCTATTGCTCTCATGCTCATTCTATTCGTGTACTCCTTCAATACTCTCTCCTTCTGTTCTTTACTCATCTTGTGGTTAGTTGTTTGGTAGAATGTTCTTCCGCAAGTTTTGCACTTGTATTTTGATTTTCCTCTAGATGATCCATTCTTTACTACTTTATTTGATTTGCATGAGGGGCATGGCGGTTTCTCTTCTCTTCTCCTCCTTACCCCAAGTTTTTTAGTGTAGTAGTATAGTGTTGATGGTGGTATTCCCAACTTAGTGACTTGTACTCCTAGTAAGTATGCTGCTATTGCATAAGCAAGGTCTTCTAGCTCGTGTTTTCTTGGCTTAAAATTTAAATTCCTCAAAATCAAAAATATTAATTGTGCAAGGGTTACGAGGTTCATCTCGCAACCCCCATAAAATCTCGTAACCCTTGCACATAAGTTTTTCCTAAAACAATTTTTGCTCTTTGTACTTCTAGTTCTTTTCAGCGAACTATATTAGAAAAAAGACTTTTTATGAGTACACTAATATTTTTACAAATACTTATCGAATTTCATGACTGTTTGAGAACAGTCCCGAATTAATGAAGAAACTAACATAAAACAACTTTTATCTATTTGATCTTATTTTTTCACATCATGCTTAAATTACTGCGAGAGTTATATAATCATCAATTCTGAGATTAAACTATAGTTAGAGAGTACACAGATCTAATTAGTCCTCCTATAATTGTATAGCTAATGATATCAAAAGCTGTTAAAATGATTATGAATACTTGAAGTGCAACATTAAGTGAACGTAGATTGTCACTTCATGAATTTTTCACATCAGAAGAGGTACAAAAACTAATTTCATATAGATTTTCTAATTATAAATTCATATTCAAATAACAATGCTCACTTAGTAGGATAAAACAATAAGGTAGAAGTTATAAATAGGGAGTGAGAGTAAATATAAATGAAATACATATACTGTGTTAAAGGAGATTATTTAATTCCTTGTAATTCTCCTACTGCTTCTGATGAATATTACATTTTTGAGTATACAAAGGAGTTACAACTTATTTTGACTAGGTGTAGGAATGGAAAATGTGAGGAAATAGAACCAAGTTATGTTTCTCTGAAGTTTAATTTACCTGAAGCTTCTAAGGTTGAAGAACTTTTAAATAGGCTTTCTACTTTCAGATCCTTTTTACAAAAGTATAATCTCAAAGTATACTTTATGGAAGATACCAGTGTGTTGGAGGCTATAATAAATCCTAAGCTGTTCTATTACAAGTATCTTGCATTAGATAAAGATTTCAGAGATAGGGTGATAAGTCAACTTGAGAAATGGGTTTCACGCTTTTTACTTTTTATGAAAGTTATTGAAGAACTTGGAGTGACTAAATTCGTTGCCCATTTAGATAGTTTGGATGGTAGATATGCTTTATGGATTAAAGAAAATTTTGATGAGCCAAGTACTATTGTTATAACTGAAAAAGAAGGTGAGATTAAGCTCTGGTTTGGTTTTAAAGATTGTGATATTTATATTAAAAATAATGAAATAGAAAAATGTTATGAAATAGAAAAATGAATTTAAATCTTTTTTCATTGGAATTTCATATAAGTGAGTTTATAAGTTAGTAATATACAATATTACACATGGAGAAGAGTATTCATGAGTTGGTAGATAAGGCTAAATGGACAAGTATTCACTCCTTAATGTTTGCCTCACTTGCTATAGGTTTCTTTATGTGGGGAGTTATATCGTCAATAGCACCCATAATATATCCCTCAATAAACAATGTATTTTTCCTTCTAACACCAACATTTGTTACGATAGCTGGTAATCTACTATTACCCTTCTTTTCAGATAAGAGACTAGGAAGGAAAACTACTTTTTTCATAACAATGACCTTATATTCCTTAGGTACACTACTTATCGCATTAGCTGCACTACTTTCTGGATTAAATGTGAATAACTTGGCTAAGTTTCCTTACATTGCCTTTTTAGTAGCTGGAATAGTTTTAGGTGTTTTAGGTGTTGAAGGAGAAGTACCAGTAATGCTATCTTACACTGCTGAGATGATGCCTTTAGACAAAAGAGACATTATGTTAGTTTTGGCACCAAACTTTGATAATATTGGTGCTATGGTTGCAGCTTTAATAGGTTATATAACCTATAGTGCATCAAACTCCTTTTCGATACAACTTTTAGCCCTTTCAGTTGTTGCCTTTATAGGAGTAATTACTGCAATTATTATCAGACTATTACTACCAGAGTCTATTAGATGGTTAGTAGTAAAAGGAAATTTAAGTAGGGCAGAAAAAGAAGTAGAGAAAATAGTTAGGAAAACTAAAGATCTGAAAGAGCAAGAGGTAAATAAGAAACTTAGTTTAGGTGCTAGATATGCATTTTTAGCAATAATAGGAATCTCACAATATCTAACTTATGGACTAATGGCTTTCGTTGTTGCAGACTTTTACTTTTCTGGTGCTACTACAAGTTTTATTATCTTTATAGCAAATCTAGGTGCTAGTATAGCTGGGTTAATTGCTGGAGCATTAATAACTAAAATTAAAAGCAGAGTTTTTGCCCTATTCTCTTATGTTGGAGGAGCATTAAGTATGATACCAATAATTCTACTAACTTCTAACTTTAATCTCATAGGCTTTTACATCTTACTCTTCGTTAATATGTTATTCAGTGAATTTGCGTGGGCAACTAGGACAATCTATGAACCTACTTTAATGCCAAATAATTTAAGGGCCTTTATGATAGGACTAATTAGGCTAGCTCCCATTACGGCTTACGCTATTTCAGTATATGTATTAGGAAGTTATTTGCAAGGCCTATCCACATATATTTGGTATAATACAGCATTATGGGTTATAGGTGCAATAGCAACTGTACTCTGGTTCTTCAAAGGATTAGATACAAACAATGTTAGTTTAGAAAAAATAGATTAAATATAGGTGTGGGGTCTCAATCCTGGTTCTCTAATATCTCTAGGATCTGCTAATTCCATTGCAATTTTATAAGCTAAACTTTCTTTTCCAAACTTTTCTTCAACTATTTCCATATCAATCCTTCTTACCTCCCTCTCATCAGCAATACCAATTAAATGTAAGTATTCATGAAGTAATATAACAAATAAGTACTCATATTCATACCCTGCCCTTTTAGCCCTTAAATACTGTTGCTTATTTACATAAATTGTGTAATCACCGGCTCTCACGTAAGCCAATACCGTATCTGGTAAATAATCTACAAGGGAGACAGCAGCGTTAGGAGTATTTTTACCTCTCTTTTTTAGCTCTTCTTTTATATCCTCTAATACTAGATCAATAGTTATGAGCGGGATTGGCATAATTAAATCTCGTATTCTACGCTTAAAATATTTTGTTCTAAGTTGAATATTTTATCTTCTTACTCGAGTAAAGATTTATGAACTATGATGTTATCGTAATAGGTGCAGGGCATAACGGTTTAGTTTCAGCAAATTACTTAGCAAAACACGGTTTAAAAGTCCTAGTTATAGAAGCTAGGAATAAACCAGGGGGAATGGCTGATACTGCTGAGTACAAAGGGTTAAAATATAGTAGAGCCTCATATGTACTAGGTTTATTCCCTAAAAGGATTGAGGAGGAATTGGGAATTTCTTTTCCAGTTGTAGATTCCCCTTTCGCTGACATATTTTTAACTGAAGATGGTGAAGTATTATACCTCTGGAGGGATGAAAAGAAAAGGATTGAAGAGTTCATAAAACACGGAGAATACAAATACGAAAAGCTAGATAGGTTGATCTTTAAACTAAAAAGAATCGTTGAGGAAAAATTTCTCTTCGTTGCTAAACCCCCTTCCATTGAGGATTTCAAAAAAGTAGTTGAAAACACTGAGTTAGAAATATTCCTTGAACCGACTAGAAAAGTTCTCTCTGAATATCTTGATAGTAAGTTTCATGGGGCTTTAGCCTACGCATTCATGTTTAATTTACCAGCATACATAATGGCTTACTACTTTAGTTTAGACTGGAGAATCGTTAAGGGTGGAATGGGAATTGTGGGAAAAGTCTTAGAAGAGAATGCTAAGAAATTAGGTGTAGATTTTATGTATAATACAAGAGTTGAGAAAATTATAATAAAGAATGGAAAAGCTGAAGGTGTAATTACTAACGACGGTAAAGTTATTCAAAGTAAAGTAGTACTTCATGCTGGAAGTCCAGTACTACTAAGTAAGTTAACTGACAATATGATAAAGGTTTATCATCCCAATTTTATACCAGGGTGGAGAAGATGGAGTTTATTACTAAAAGAAGCACCTAAAGTACCAGAGTTTATGAAGGATCATCTTGACTCTCTCTTCACCTTGCCTTTCGGAGAGGTCACTATTCCATCTGCTGTCGATCCTTCACTAGGATGTCATGTAATAACTAGCATGGGTGGTGATATTGAGGAAATTAAGGATTTCTTTAAGATAAAAGAAGAAAACGTAATTTACATTGACTTATTAACAGCTGATAAGCTTGAGAAAGAGTATTTTGCACCTTTTGGTGATATGAACCATATGCCGATGACTCCAGAATATATGTTCGATAATAGACCCGTAAAGGGTTGGGGTTATACAACTCCCATAAAGAACCTTTATATTACGGGCTCTGGCACCTATCCAGGTGGTCAAGTAACTGGAATACCTGGTAGAAACGCTGCAATGAAAATTTTAGAGGATTTAATTAGGGAAAACACTTAATAATACTTTATCTTAACTTGTACTCATGAAAAATGAAATTATAATTTTCTCAATAATTTTTTCGACAATAGCACCGGCAATTTTAGCAACAACTCATCTTTCTATTTATGTGGCACTACCCACATTTTTACTAGTCTTAGTGATAGCATATTTAACTTATTTACTTGTAAACGTTAAATGGGATTATAAGGGATTATACGCTTACGCACAAGATTTTCACCCACTTATAGGATATATATTTTTAGCAAGTTGGTTAGGAAGTTATTATCCTTATACTATTTATACTGCAATTTACATACCTTATTACGTACTTAACTTAGACGGAATTACAGCTGTTATAATCTCTCTAATCGTAGAAGCAATAGTAGTCGTAGCACTACTTACAAACTTTTACTATATTTTCCCAATTATCGCTTTTTCACAGCTTGCATTAGCATTACCCTTCGGCTGGAAATTGGGACTAGGTGTAACGCCTCCAATTCCTTCACTATTCCTTGATATTCTTTCATCATCTGTTATAATAGTTTGCATAACTTTGTCAACATTCATAAAGGCTGATAAGAGGTTTTCTAACTATATTCTCTATTCTGTACTTATAGGTGGTATCATGTTATTTTATAGTTCATTCTTATCACCCTCTAGCTTAGCTGTTTATGGAGAGGCTATAGGAAATTTCGGTCTCATTATGGCAGAATTCCTCATGATCAAAAACTTACTTTCTGGCTTACAAAGAGAAAATATAGTGAAATATCTAGCAATTGCATCAATTCCACTAGTTGGAATAGGTAATCTAAACTATACTCTGTTCTACAATACTCTAATAGTCCCTTCAGTGGCACTACTTTACGTAAGCTTATTCCTTTCATTTTTATCAGTGTTTAAGTATTTTAACTCATTAAAGATTAAGATTTTGGGTAGCATAGCCCTACTCCTCTTTATTTACGGTGAATATAATGTTATAGCAACATCAAAGGGATACCTTCTCTACGAAGCAATAGGCGCACTGATCTTATCTATTTTAATAGGAATTTCGGTGTATAGTAAAAGGAAACATTCATTCAACTCAATTAGAGATTTGGGTAAAAATTTTTAAACAAACTAAATCATCTTTAAATGATAAAAATGAATAGAAATATTTTAATTGTTATATTAACTATACTTATAATAGTTGCAGGAATAAGTGGGTATTTAGTAGGTAAAACAGAGAATGGTAATGTCACTAGTACTACAACAACTGTAACAAAAACAATAGAGCAAGTTGTTCCTTCTCCAGTTTCTGATCCAGCAAATTTAGGTAATGGTGAGGATTATCTGATTAATCCCGTATTTCCAGACCATACTATTGCTTCTCAATACGCATACGTTACACCGGGAGAGGGATTAGTTTTTATAGGAAACCCATACCTATCTGGAAATGGTTATTTAGCTGGCGCTAAAGGTGCTGCAGTGATAGCTTCTATGTTAGCTTACCAGCCATTGACAGAATATAATTACTACTTATACATTAACTCGCCTTATTGTATTAACGTCCCTGGTGCCGTGAAAACAGATTCTGCAACTGTAATGTACTTAGCTTCAATGTTAAATCAGCAATCAGCATTAAATAAATCGTTGTACTTCTTAGGTGATGTTGGTTTGGAAGGTTATATGTATTCAACTGGTGTAGTTTACCAGAGAATTGTACAACTTTACCAAGGAGGAATTTATTATCTCGTAGTACCTCAAATGATGGCATTAGCTGAAGGTCAAAATTACCAAATGGCTTTACAATTTGCAAAAGAACACCATGAAGTGCTCTACACGGTTTCTTCAATACCTCAAATATACCAGATAACCACTGGAAGTAAGTTACCAACTCCTTCGGGTTATATAGATTTTCCAATAAACTTCAGTATTGGTTATCTATATCTAGAACATCTTTACCAGGAACTTTATAACAGTAGTAGTAATATAACAGCTAAGAAATTAGCTCAAAAGTATTGGAGTGAAGCACAGAAGTTAGCAAATGAAGGAAATTACACAGCGTTCTATTTCTTACCTAACCCCGCAGTAGAAGCTATCCAAGTCCTATATCAACCCGACTACAACTTATCTTTAGAGGTGCAAGAGGCAATCAATAATGCAAGTACCTTAAGCAATTTATGGAAAATTGAAACGGCATCAGAGGCAGCGTATTTATCACATGGAAATATAACGGAACAAATACTCGCAAATGCATGGGCTGCTTTAAGTTTATCAATTAATGTAGGACCAACAATAACGCCATATGGATTTTATCAAGGGTTATATAACGCATTCTTGACTGATTTATATGCAGCAGAGTACCTAGATGCTGTAACTAACTCCCATTATGGAAACATCACTTTACTAATTCAAATCTATAGAAATCCAAATGTAATATATGACTTTGGCTTCTTTACAAATTATTATGCGATGATGGCTATTCAATTTAGAGACTATTTCCTAAAGCAACTTAATTCAACAGACCAAGCTGTAGTACTAAATTCAATATACTCTTATATGGCTAATGAGACACAAATACTTGAAAATGCGGCAGCTTATTTCGATGGACCATCTGTTGTTGGTTATATGATGATGAATTACGGATTACAGACACACAATCTTAATCTATTATATTACTCAATGCCATATATAAGATTTGTAATGAATACTGAAGAATTAACATGGTATCTCTAAGTTAAATTGTTTTTTATTTATTCATGTAATTAAAAGATCAAATCTTTAGAGGCGTAAATGCTTCGTCTATAAGCATTATCATATAACCGGCTAATTTTAATATTTCACAAGTTCACGCCATAGAAAATGAGTCTTAATCAATAGTATTATAATAAATTAGATCTTATCAATCATTACAATATAAATTAATTAAATAATAATAATAAAAAATAAAATAATTATATTATTTTTTTCTCCTAATTACTTACTACATAGTTCCAATAATGGGTTATAGATGGTATTCATTCAAATATTCTCTCCAGTATGTTCCTTCCATCATTGGATTCAATACTCTTATGTAAGGTCCATATACTAATGTATCTAATACTTTATCGTGAATTTGCCTTACCTCAGGATATATTAATACTCTCCCAAGACCGAACATAAGTGCATTAGTGTCACTCCACTCTGTATGAACAATATACCTCTGTGGTCTATTTCTGAACTCTGGAGCTTCATAAATTGTTACTGGTTCTGGGACGTCCATTCCGTTAGCTGTCTCTAATATTTGATGAAATCCTTTTGCGTTTAGTTGTAAACTTCCTAAAGGTGATACTCCAATCTCTTTAAGTATCATTCCTCCTAGGAATCCTGGAGCTGATCTGAAAGCTTCAAGAGTTTTTATAGCATATTCCTCAAATTGATTCTCTAATCCCTCTTTTACTATATGCTCTCCGAAGGCAACAACTCTCTTTCCGTAAGGTTGAGAAATTGGAGGAATAGATACAGCTTCTCCAGCGGCAAACTTCTTACCTACCATAACTGTGAAATCAGTCATTTCTGTATTAAGAGGCATATTGGCGTAAACTATTTCATATAAAGGTTCGTAAGGTCCCCAAATCATTTGGTCTGCACATTGTAGGCATAACCTAAATAGATTAGCCCAGTTCTGTTTATGCATTTCCTCATGATCTTTCCAATTCTTCCAAAAGGTATATTGCATTAACATTAAGCTGTGCATTTCTTGACTCATTTCCATTTTTGCACCTCCCCATCTAGTCCCTAGAGGAACTACTCCTATCTGTACATGATTTTGAAATCCTACAAACCCTGGATGTCTTGCCGTGACCATGCATACTTTGGGTCCTACTTTTCCGAAAAGTTCTAATGTTTTAGGATCGTTTCTTACTTCTACCATGTTTATTGCTACATATGGTTTTGGCATATTTGGTCATTACATTATTTTGATTTAAAGTTAATAAACACGTTATTCTTTTTCATTTAACTCTGTTAAAGTAAGTATTTTCCTCATCTACAGAATTTTATAAATATATTTTTTTGTTGACTTAGTTTATTTCAAATTTAATAGATAAACATATTAACCCATAATTACACACATTATTTATGGACAAAAAGTTCTACGAACAATTACTAACTTCAAATAACAAATATGATAGATTAGATGGGTGGAGAAAAGCAGACTTATTATACAAATCCATAGATCTTAAATCGTATAAGGAATACTTTTTAGAATTATTAGAGGATGAAGACATAGATGTTGCTTTACATGCATGGCAAATGTTACCTCAGCTAATAAAGCTTAATATAATAGATAAAAATGAATATGATGAGAAAAAGCTAGTAAGGGCATTGAGAGAAGGAGATATAAATGCTTGGTGGATAGCATATGATTTATGGAAAGAAGGAATAATATCCTTAGATTTACTTAAATCAAACATAGAATATTTTGAAAAATCCTTAAGATCGGATCCTTTGACAAGAATAAGTGCATGGAGCTTACTCCCCTACCTCCTGGATATGGGATTAATTGAAAAACCAGATAAAGATTATCTTACTGAGTTGCTTGAACAGCCACTTAATATACACATCAAGGTCAACGTAGTATATTTGATCCTAGAACTTAAAGAAAAGGGTATTATTAATAACGTGAACGTAGATGCTATTAAGAAAGTGATAGAAGACCCTAATTTCATAAAATTATCAGAAGCATATGAAAAAGATTGGAGAAAAGCTCTCCAATATATTCATGGCGAAGATTTTCCTAGAAAACTGTAAAGAATAAAAACCTCATATGTTTGCTGACATAGAATCTTCTGATTAGATAGATTAATATTTTAGTAAATATTTAATTAAAAATATAATATTAGGTATTAGTGCTTAAACTTAATTTTAATAACTCTTATCTTACTTAGTATTTTATAAGGAAAATACCATATTTTCATTCTTTTCATCTTATGACGAATTTATTCTATTTATTTTATATAAAACCCTAGTTAATGCGAAGGATTTCAATAATCTAGCAACACTACCTCTTATTGGGATTCCCATAAATATGCCTAGAAAGTTATTATCTATTTCTACGACATCAGCTAATTGCTTTGGTTTAAATTTCTCTTCAGAACCGGTTAATGCATTATTAATAGCGTGAACACCGGATTGCATAGATACTTCAGCATTAGAAGGATATTTCAGAGATGCACAAGCACCAGCACCATAAACATCCTTATAATCTACTGAACTAAGATCATCGTTTACTACCATTTTATAATTTTCAGTTGTGAAACCTAGTGAGTTAAGAATATCCGGTCCCCTAATTCCTCCAGCGTAAAATATATGATCCGCAGAAAAAGTACCTTGATTAGTAATAACTTGTTTACCTTTTATCTCCTCTACACTAGTATCTAAAAGTAATTCTACTCCCAATTCTGTTAATATTTTTTCAGCAGTTAATGAAATCTCTTCTGGCATATGTGGCAAAATTCTCTTTCCCCTATTAATTAATGTAATTTTCTCTTTCCCTTTTATTTTTCCTAAAAGCTCAATTGTACTACCAATAAGTTCTATTCCTAAATCTCCTCCTCCTATTACTATTAAACTTTTAGCTTTACGTATTTCCTCCCTTATTTTAAGTGCATCTTCAAAACTTTCTAGTTTCATTACATGATCTTTAGCCCCTTTTATCTTCGTTAAATCTTGCTTATAACCTAAAGCTACAATTAATTTATCATAAGGTATTTCACCCTTATTAGTGATAACTTTCTTTTCCCTAAAGTTGATTTTAAGAACTTCAGCTTGTATATCAGGCTTTCTATAAAACAATGCAGAATCTCCTTTAGCTATAGTATCAACCAATCTAGGCGTAAGTAAAAATTTGTCGTCCTTATCTATTAAGATGGCATCTTTATATACAGATTTAGCTGCTATTCCAGCAAATCCTCCTCCTAATATAACTATTCTCATTATTTCACTCAACGGATTCAAGTTTTTCTCTAAATATAGATAGAATATAGTTCTTTGCTTGTGTAAAGGTCAATTTAGGTGGCATAGGTCTTTCATTAGGATCTACTACAACATCCATTACAAATGGGCCTTTACTCTCCTTAAGCTTCTTTAACCCCTCATCTAAGTCTTTCGGGTCTTCTACCCTAACACTCTCAATCCCAATGGCCTCAGCTAGTTTCGAAAAATCTGGGTTATATAAGTCCACACCCCATTCTGGATATCCCATAACTTCTTGTTCAAATTTTATCATTCCTAACTTAGAATTGTTAAAGATTACTACTTTTATTGGCCTAGAGTATTTTTTAGCAGTTATTAATTCCATCATAGTCATAGCAAATCCCCCATCTCCCACTAGGGCTAAGACTTTGTCAGTTACAAATGAAGCACCCACTGCCCCGGGAATGCCAATTCCCATAGAACCTAACCATGAAGAAAATACGAAACGCTGCTTACCAGAAGCTTTAAAATGCCTGCCCCCCACATGGTTACATTTCCAGTATCTACTACCACAACACCTTCCGTAAATATTTCTGAGAGTTTAGCAGCAACTTTCTGCGGTTTTATTGGTGTTGAGTTATCTTCCTCTACTTTCTTTAATTCATTGAACCACTTTTCCTTGGAATCTTTCATTTTTACGTAAAACTTTTCTTCTTTTTCCCTTACCTTACCTACAATCGATTTAAGAAAGTCTTCTACAGTAGTTACTAAAGGAACATCAACTTTCACTCTTTTTGAAATATTCTCTGGATTAGTATCTACTTGGATCACCTTCACATCCTTAGGTAGGAAATTAACATAAGGAAAAGAAGTACCCAAAAGGATAAGTAAATCAGCTTTATTTAGTGCTTCCACAGATGGCTTAGTTCCTAAGAGTCCTATCCCTCCCATAACCTTCTCATCATAATCTGAAAGCACTCCTTTACCGTTTAACGCATAAATTATTGGAGAACCTATTTTCTCCGCAAATTCATTTAATAATTCCGCTGAACCTCTAGCTCCACCTCCTATCATTACAACGGGGTTATTACTCTCATTGATTAACTTTACCGCGGGATCAACATTAACAGAGTAACTAACGTTAACCTCAAAAGTTCCTTCATATTCTTCTCCTTCCATTCTGAGAATATCAACTGGAAGATTTAGATGTGCAACTCCCCTCTTAGTCTTAGCCTCATAAATAGCCCTCCATATTAGATATCCCGCATTTTTTGGATTTACAACCATTTGATTAAATACAGCAACATCGTCAAACAATTTAACTAGGTTTACTTCCTGAAAATAATCATGTCCTAGCATATCACTTTCTATTTGACCAGTCAGTGCTACAACTGGTGCATGATCCATTTTTGTGTCATATAGTCCGTTTAATAAATGTATAGACCCTGGCCCAGAAGTTCCCATGCATGCAGTCACATTTCCAGTTAATTTAGATTCCACAGATGCAGCAAAAGCTGCTCCTTCTTCGTGCCTAACTTGTATATACTCTATCTCTTTATTTTTCCTAATTGCATCAACTAATGGATCTATAGAATCACCGGGTATACCATAAATTCTCTTTACTCCAGCTCTAACTAATGTATCGACTATTATTTCTGCAACATTTTTAGCCATAGTATCTATTTTAGCTACTGATTAAAAAACGTTATTATTAAAGATTTTGATTCAAAGAGAATTATTTATCTAAATAAGATAGCCATTTTAACATATTATAAAAATTAATATCTTAATTCGATCTTTCACACGTATTTTTATGTGACGTGTGGTGAAGTAAATACAAAATTATCTTCAAAGTGGTTGTTGGAATATTATTGTTATGACAAGTTATTCTTTCTTAGCAGTTATAGAGAATAGTTTACATTTTTATACTCCGTTAAGAACTCATAAGAAATATAGTTTTACTAATTAAAAATTTCTTGTGATAAAAATGTGAAATAACTTCAAAATATTTATTATTTCATGAGCTAATATTATAATTTTTATGGTAAAGTAATTTCCTTAAACTGCTATCAGAATAACTTCAAAATAAGCTTATTACCTATAGTATGTATATAGTATATATGAAAACGATAATGATAAGGGATGATGTGTACAAAAAATTGCTTGAAATTAAAGGAGATAAAAGCTTTAGTGAAGTGATTGAAGAATTAATAGAAGAATCGTTGAATGTAAGGAGGAAAAAAATTGAAAAATATTTTGGGATTCTTAAGGAGGAAGAGGCCAAGGAGTTGACTAAAGAAATTGAGGAAATGAGGAAGAGGATTGATGAAGATATTACTAGAAAGCTCAGCGATTATTGAGTACTTGAAGGGAAATAAGAAAGCAAAAGAAATTCTAGATAATGCTGAAGATTTTTATGTTAGCTCATTGAGCGTCTATGAGATATTATTAGGAAAAATTAATGAAAATAAAATGTTAGATTTTCTATCATCATTTAAAGTTTTAAGCGTTACCCTAAAGGATTCTGTAATAGCATCGAGAATTTATAAAAGATTGAGAGATAAAGGAATACTAATCGGATCTTTTGACATACTAATGGCAGCTCAAGCTATCAATAGAGATTTAACCCTTGTAACTAAAGATACAGATTTTTTAAGGATAAAAGGGGAATATGAGAATTTCAAGCTACTTATACTTTCATAATCAAATGCAAAGTCAATGAATTTATCATTAAAGGTTTTTAATTCTTAACCCTTTCTTTAACTACTAATCATTCCTTTACTTTCTTTCTCTTCAAGTTCCTTAATTAAGTTAATAATTTCGGCATGTACAAATACTTGGGGGAAATTACCGGTAAATTCCTTCTTCTCAACATCTAAATGTTCTCCAATAAGCTTTAAGTTCCCTGCTATCTCTTCTATGTTAGAGATTATATTCTTTGCTTCTTCAATTCTTCCCAGCCTTATATAAACTCTAGCTAACCATAATGTAGTTAGGAGAAATGGATGTTTAGCTTCTCCCATAAAGTCGGTCTTATATCTCTTAACAAAGTTACCGACTTTAAGTTCCTTCTCTATCTTAGACAAAGTATTTAAGAAAAGTATATCTCTTTCGTTCACAAAACCATATAGAGGTGCGGAAAGTATTGATGAATCAACGTCTTCACTTCCAGCAAATCTTGCAAAATAACCATTTGTTACACATTTTTCTAAAATCCATTTCCTCAGTGATTCTCTACTTTCCCTCCATCTATCTTCTTTGCCTATATGTTCTGCAAGCTTTCCAGCTCTATCTAAGGCTACCCACATCATTATTTTAGAGTGAGTATAATGCCTAGGTTCACCTCTGTCCTCCCATATTCCAGAATCCTTTAATAACCAGTTTTCGGAAACCCAATCTGCAATGTATTCAACTTTGTCAAAGACGTCTTTTATATAAACCTTGTCTCCAGTTTTTTCAAAGTATTTATAAAGTGCGTTTAAGAAGAATCCCTCTACATCAAGTTGTATTTGTTTTGATGCTGCATTTCCTATTCTAACGGGCTTTGAGTTCTTATATCCAGATAACCACATTAATTTAACTTCTGGTGGAGGTATTGTACCTTCTATAGTATATAAAGGATAATAGAAAGGTTTTGACGTAAAGTTAATTAATGACAAAAGGAAATTGAGTATCCTTCTAGCCTCTACAATAAACCCTGCATTAATTAATGCCTCAGCCGTAATTGATGAATCTCTAACCCAAGCAAAACGATAATCCCAATTTCTTGAGCCACCAACAACTTCTGGCAAAGAAGTAGTGGGAGCTGCAATTGATGCTCCAGAAGGAGAATAAATTGAACCTAAAAGAACGAAAACTGAAGATTTGTATAGATCCTCATACATGTTAGATTTAACTTCAAAACTCTCCCAGTATTCTATGGTCTTCTCGAAAGGCTTCTCAAAATTTAATCTTAAATTCTTTCCTCTTTCACTTAAAGCTCCATGCTCCACATCTGTAGAGTAGTTAGCTATTAAAAATCCTTTCCCTTCAGAAAATTTCCAGACGAAAGGTCCTTCTCTTTTAACTTTCCCGTCCCAACTATAGAGAAAAGCTACGCAATCCCTACCCTTAGAGTTGATAAACTTATCCTTTAGTATTATTGGCCTATAAAGTGCATACTTAAAGAAGGGTTTGAAAACTACTGAAAATGGAACTTCACTTTCAACCTTTCTTATTATCACAGTTTCACCTAAGGGTAATAAATCAGTAATTTTAATCTTTCCTTTTTCTGTATTAACTTCTGTAGTTAACACCAAAGGATGCTCATAATACTGCTTTAGCTGAGACTCTTTCTTTACTACTATAGAGAACTCTCCCCCGTCTTCATCTAGTAGCTTAGCAAATATTGAAGGAGAATCAAACTTAGGAACTGGGAACCAAACTATTGAAGTACCTTGTATAATTGCGGAGGTTATCTGGTTTGATATAAAACCTAATTTCACGTATGAAATTCAGGTTTATAAAATAAATACCTTTCTTAAAACCTTTTTTTCGCTAATACAGTAGTTAATATATGAGTGAAAAAGAGGAAATATTGAGAAAGATTAAGACTCGAGAGTTAGCTGAAGCTTTCAACAAAGTTGATAGGTCTTTATTCCTTCCAGAGAACTTAAAGGATTATGCATATACTCATGTAAATGAAGCTCTACCAATTCTGCCGGGTATAAATACTACTGCTCTTAACTTAGGAATTTTTATGTTAGATGAGCTAGACCTTCATAAGGGACAGAAGGTTCTTGAGATAGGAACAGGAATTGGATATTATACTGCTTTAATTGCTGAAATTGTTGATAAAGTTGTAAGCGTAGAAATAAACGAGAAAATGTATAATTATGCTTCTAAACTACTTTCTTCTTATCATAATATAAAACTTATACTGGGTGACGGGACGTTAGGATATGAAGAAGAGAAACCTTATGATAGGGCGATTGTTTGGGCTACTGCACCTACGCTTCTTTGTAAACCTTATGAACAGCTTAAAGATGGAGGAATAATGATTTTACCAATAGGAGTTGGAAGAGTACAGAAACTTTACAAAGTGATTAAGAAAGGAAATAATCCATCACTTGAGAACCTAGGGGAAGTTATGTTTGGAAGAATCGGTGGTCTTTACGGTTTTTATGATGATTATGATGATATTGAATTTAGAGTCAATAAATTAGAAAGACAAATAAAATCTATATTAGATAATTTGGTAAAGAAAACTTAAAATTTCCTGCATTAGATAAGGCAATCCTCAGTTTTTCCTTGTTCTCAATATTTTCTTTGTTATTAAAAATAGATTTACAAGTTATATTCCTTAATTAAATCTGATTACGTATTAAATCAACTAATGTGATATAGTTAAGTACTTTCAACGGGTATTTTAGTTAGAGAAATCTTTCTGTTTAAACCTACAATATCGACCTTAATGGTTAAGTTAAGTATTTTCTCAAAAGATACGTAGTCTTTTAGTTTACCCGAAAAGAGTTCCCACCAGAAGTAAGAAAAATAATCAGCAATCTGCAGAGGAACACTCATATAACTCCTTCCATGTTTCGATAAGGATACCCTAAAAGATTTTCTAACAATCCTTTCTAACAAGTCATCAAATATAGGATTATCGTAAAACGCAAATGTAGAGCTCTTATTAAAATTGAAACTCTTAAAAACTCCTAATAAATATTTTTTGTCAACTTTGTTTCTGTCAAGTAATATGACTATAAAAGACTCTATTCCGTATTTCTCAAACACATCTATTACTAACCTTCTAATTTTCTCTGAGTCATTAGTAGCGTGGATAATGTGAGCTACCCCGCCCTGAAGGGCGGAGCTTCCTGCTTCATAGCCCCACCTTGCCCGTAGCTTTTCGCTACGGGTAGAGGGTAGAGCTCCACAGGCACTAAGGATGGCTCCCACCCCGATCTCTTCAATATGTTTAAGCAAGCGTTATAATCACGATCAGTAACCCAACCACACTTAGGACAGCTGAACACACGGTCAGTCAAAGTTAACTCTCTCTTTACGTACCCGCATTTGGCACACATCTTTGAAGTATATGCTGGATTTATTAACAACAGTTTCTTTCCATATTTTTCCAACTGATATCCTAGTATTCTCTTCAACTCATGGAATGCAACATCGTGTAACCTCATCCTCAACTTCCTTTCTGACTCCTCCACCAGTTGTTTAACATCTATGTCCTCCATTACTACAACGTCATAATGTTGTGCGAACCATTTGCCCAACTTCATATAGAGGTCTTGTCTCAAGTTCTTCAAGTGTTCATAACCCCTAGCTAACTTCACTTTTGCTTTAAACCAATTTTTCGACAAGAACTCTTTCCTCGAGAGAACCTTGTGGAGTTTCCTTATCTTCTCAAGTGCCCTCTCATAAGGTCTCAAGTTAGGGAAATAGAACCCATCACTCGTGGTTAAGAGTTTCTCTACCCCAACATCTATTGCAACTACCTTACCAGTCTTTGGGAGTTGAGAGAATCCAACACCTTCAACTATGAAGGAGACATATACTCTCTCTGAACGTGTTAGTTTAACTACCACCCTCTTTACTTTGTCAAGCGGGAAGTCCCTATGAACAATGACCTTAAACACGCCGAGATTTGATAACCCCAATAACATCAGCTTCTTCTTATTCTTCCTACTCTTAGTCCTTATTTCCCTGCTCTCAAGTATTTTCCATCCACTTTGTGGGTAAACAAGAGAGTAGTACTTATGGGGTTTCTTCTCCTTAGGAAAGTGTGCTAGACCTTTGAAGAACCTATCCCTAGCATCGTAATAACGATCGGCAATTTGCTGTACTACTTGTGAGTAGAGTTGTTGGTACTCCTTATCTTGCTTTCTTAGATCTAGAGCGAGTTGTCTTAACTCCGTTTGTGTAAGACCCTTTCCGTCCCTTTGGTAGAAATAGATATCTGCCCAGCGTAGGGTGTTGTACATCTCACATGCTAACCTCAACTGGGCTTTTAACGCCCTAATTGTTTGATCGTCAACATATGCACGAAAGCGGAACCCTACGTTGGGCATTAATAAAATGTTCGAGAGTGGATTAAAAAATATTTCTACAAAGGGGGATATCCATCCCCACTGGCGAGGTTTTTCGCCCCCTTTGAACCCCTAAACTTTATAATCTTTTCCTAACGTCCGTTTAATCTCCTTAAAAGCCTTACCAAATTTTGTCTCTTCTATTGAATTACTATCGTCTGAAACTACTATACTTATAACATAAGGTGATATGAGATCATGATCCCCAGAAGTATCAATGCCTAAAAATAACATAAAGGTTTTTATTAGTCAGTGCTATATATATTTATAGTGACGATGAAGCGGAACCTCCCGGGGATACGGGAGGGATGAGGTGGAGGATGCGTAGTTAGTAGTATATCTTCGTTTTGGTGCTTTGGTAAATCCTATCTTTCTCATACGCTAAGCTTATCAACTACTTATATAAGTGAGGTTCTATCACAGTGCTAATTTAAAAGTAAACTCAGCATTGGTAATCCATTTTGGGAAAACTATTTTTAGCTCTTGAGTTAATTTTAGTTATGGTTGAAACCGAGGTTAATGATAGGCATATACCACCTTTCATCTTATCGTCACCACTACGTAGGTTATTTGAAAACCCTTATTCTCTCTTAAGAAAGTTTATAGTAGAGGGAATGGTTGTAGTCGATCACGGTTCCGGGCCAGGATACTATACAATACCTATGGCTAAGCTTGTAGGAGAAAAGGGTATTGTATACGCTGTTGATTCAGATCCAAAAACTATTTCTTATCTTGAGAAAAAACTGAAAAAATTAGGAATCAACAATGTAAAGACCATTGTGAGTAGGAATTTAAGTCCAATAAGGACAGAGTCTGTCGACTTTTTAATTTCGAAAGATGTATTGTGCTGTACAGTTCTTCATAAAGAACTGGCAAAAGATATAGAAAGAGTTCTCAAAAAAGGTGGGAAAGCATATGTTACAGTAAGGCTTGGGAGAGTAAATAAAGATCCTAGAGCCCTAAGTGCAGAAGAATTTTTCTCACTTTTCACTCTAATTAAGGAAAAGGGAAAGAGATGGTTAAGTGCTTGGGTTATCTTAGAAAAACCTAAAACATCGTGAGATAATATCTTCAGAATTATTTATCCAAATAAATATTCTCTGTTTATATTTGTTAAAATTAAAGAATTATACACACACTAAATCTTTAAAAAATCTAAATATATCATAATCCTTAAGAATCTTTCCTAATTAAATAATAGGATATAACATCTATGTGGAATCCTATAATACCCATAGCTTTAAACGATAGAATTTTATCTCAATAAAGAATAGTATCTTTATTATAACATCTGTAGCGTTTTTAAATAAGAAATGACATTACTTTTTAGTTGTAAGAGCTAAAATGCCCGCAATTAGTAGAAGTATAAACGGTATTATTCCGAAGAATCCAAATGGCAAAGAAAATATTGAGGCTAAAATTAGAAGAATTCCTGAAACCATTCTATCATTTATTAATGAACCTATAATACCTAATATAAATGCTGGTATAAACATAAAGAAGAATGGAAATCCCATCATCATAAAACCATATCCCATCATCCCTCCCATCATGTAAGGTCTATTAAAAAAGAACATGAATGCTGGTATTACAAAAACTAGTAATAATATTGATCCAATAAGTCCTAAAATTTGATAAGTCTCCATTTTACATCACTACAATTTCACCGTACATTCCCATTTCTGCATGTCCTGGATATTCACATAAATAGTAGTAAGTTCCTGGTTGAGAAAATGTAGTAGTAAAACTGAACTCATAAGCCTGTCCAGAGTTATAATTCGCTGGAGGTAATAAGGGACTCATTCCCAATACATTCATTCTTATATACATCATGACATAATATGGATAAGGAGGAGAAACTGGAGTTATCGCAATATTGTGATAATCACCCGCATCAAGATTTATTAACACGACATGGACTGAAGCACCAGAAGGTATTATCAATGTGGGATTTATTAAACCATAAATCACGAAAACATTATGTTGAGCATAAGAAGGAGGAGTATAACCAGTTAAGTTTACAGCCCTTTTATGTCCCATTGATAAAACCACTATAGTAATATCTTTTGATGTAAAGATTATACTATCGTTATTAGGAAATACCTTTGCATATGAAGGAACATCTCTCATCATAGATATCGCCTCAGATATAGGTACTGTACTTTCATACATCACTTCATATCCTCCATAATATCCCATCATATGATACATTCCTCCACCTCCCATCATCCCTCCACCCATCATTCCTTGCCCATAATATCCCATATTCTGTAATTGTTGATTATAGTAGTTTGCAGACTCTTGTTGATATTGCTGCGGTAGATAAACCATGTAGTAAGCATATGAAACTACACCAGCAACTACAACAGCTAATACAATTAATATTATAAATAACCGATTCATAGTATTACTTTTTATCTTTATGATATTTAAATCTACCTATAAACTTTTATTAAAATATATGATTTTTAGTTAAACATATTTTAAGGATAAAAACTAATAATAGTCATTATATATTAATTAAATTCTTTTATTTATCAAATTAATATTTTTTCTAGCATTATTTTATTCCTATTTTCTCTCTCACTTTATTATACAACTCCTCTGTAATCTCTTCTACTTTTTTCTCATCTATTACGTACTCTGCAACCTTACTCCTTATCTTATCTTTAGTTTTAGCGTCAACCCTAAAGTATGCTATATGATCACCATTAAGGTACATATACACATAAAACCAACCTCTTTTTCTTTTTACATTCACACTAAAGTTATATCCTCTCTTCTCAATTATTTGCCCGTTAACCGTCATATTAATGAATTTATCTAACGCACTGTTTGACAATATTGCGGGTATTATAGTCATCTCTAAAATAAACTTATCCCTAATTATCTTAGGCACGTTCTTTATTATTTCCTCCTGTATATCCTTAAGAACGTATAATTGCCTAGAATTTATATGAATTATTCCCATCGTAGAAATCTCCTGATTTATCTTCTCTGCTAAATCCTTAAAAACAGGCAGAAGTCTACTACTAATTAATTTATCAATCTCACTTCTAAAATACTTAAATGCTAAAGGGTACTCTTTTTCATCTATACCTTCATATATCCTTTCCTCAATTTCCTTTAACTGCCTCTTAGCCTCCTCAATTTCATGAGTCTCTAAATGATAGGGGTATTCATATTTCCTTAATGTAACACCACATTTTTCACATTTAACCTCACTTAATTCTTCCGGCTTATTCTTTCTTAAGAAATCTTCAGCCACCTTAACTAGGTATTTAACATAATCATTTATCCATGAAGATACATTATCAACGCATTCAACTATTTTATCCTTATTACACTCAAGCTCCAGATTATAGTCTACTGGTATCATACCGGAATAGAAGGATATACTTGCCTTATTATAATTCATTGTAGCCTCTACTATTGCATCATATCCCTCATCATCTTCTATCACATGTTCAACAATTAGTGGAGGAAAGTTAACTATATCTAAGTAAACTGTTAATGAGTCTCCAAACTCAATATCCAAATCATCTTCCAAAATTGTAGCAGTACCCCATTCATACTCCTTCATATAACATTTAGCTGGGACGTAATAAGGTATTTCATGAAATCTTCCGAACTCATCATAATATTCCTCTTTAGTACACATGATCTCTTCAAAGTCCCTTAGCATATTAATAAAATAACCATGTGAAATTTATTTTTTCTTCATTAAACACTTATCGGAAAAAAAGATTACAAGTCTCTACTTGAGCTTTCCGTCATAGACACCGATGGTTAGACCGGAAGTAAGGTACGCCATGGGTAAACACTGAGTATTCTTTATATCTTTTTTCTCATACATGCTATACTCGTATTTTCCCTGCTAATGTATAAAAGCTAGGAGTTAAAAGTTTAAATGTGGAAGTTACAAAACCCTGGATTGATGATAAGAAATATAAACAAGATAGATTGACAGAAGCTAAATATGAGGCTGAACTGGCTAAAAGATTCCTTGAAAACGGATTATTTAGAAATGCCGCAGGTAAAGCTTTTCAAGCTTGGAAGGCTTTATTGGCAGCTATTTCAGTTGACTATGTGCAAGAGCTTTCTAAATACTTTAAGGGAAAGAAAAGGATGAGGGATGGAAGAATAGTTAATTATGCTGAATGGATAATTGCGGTAATGCCGACAAGTAAGATGAGTAGTGTAGCCCAAATACTTGATAGTATAATAGGAAATGATATAGAAGCTTATACCGATATTGCAATTAAACTACATGAATTTCAATATAATGGATTAGATAAAAGTGGTGAAGTAAGCAGATATCCCTCAATAGAGTTTATGAAAGTGGACTTGGAAAAGCTTCTAAAGGCAATTGAAAAAATTATTGCTAGCAAAGGATACTGACTTCCTTATATAAAACATATTAGTCAGATCTGTGTAATACAGATCTGACTGGGGTGTAGGCCGTTGACTTCCTTGGGCTTGAAGCCCGTCGGGGAGCTTGGCCCGCCTCCAATTCGGACCGGAAGTTGGGCAAAAAGCCCGAATAAAACATAAGGGTGAGTATACATGGAGGCCCCAGTCGCAGGAATAGACGTATCAAAAGATAAATTAGTAGTATATTTCCAAGGCAAATACTACGAGTTTCCTAATGATAGGCAAGGTTATGAGGAGATAATTAAGATCTTGCCTAAGGGTTGTAAAGTGGGTATTGAAAGTACTGGAATTTACCACATTAACCTAGCAAAGTACTTGATGGGAGAGTATGACGTTAGGATTATTAATCCCTTCATACTCAAGAAGTTCAAGGACTTTAGGGGTAAGAAGAGTGATAAGAATGATGCTAAAAAGCTTGCTGAACTAGTTGTAAGTATGGGTAGTGAGTTTACAACAAGTGATGCTAGGGAGTTAACTAGCCAATGGGATTTTGTTGTTAAGAGTATTGCTAGGGTTAAGAATAGGTTGAGGAGGGATTTGACACTTTTGGGCTATAAGGATAGTTTGTCCAAGAAGAACTTAGAGGAGGTTTTGAGGGGTGGGGATAGTATTGTCTTGGTTGAGGTTAGGTTTCTTTTGGAGGAGTTGGAGAGACTTGAGGTTAGGAAGAGGGAGATTGAGGAGAAACTTGAGGATCTTGTTCCCAAGGATAGTTTGATTTTCACCATTCCTGGTATTGGTAAAACCTTGGGTTGTATAATTTTGGGTTGGTGATATTAGGCGCTTTAGTGATAAGAAGAGGTTTGTTGCTTATTGCGGTCTTGACCCAGTTATTGAGTCTAGTGGTAAGAGTGTTGTTTCTAAGGGTATTTCTAAGAGGGGTGATGCTGTTTTGAGGAGAGCTTTCTATCTTGCAGCTTTAACTGCTATTAGGGTTAATCCTGTTATCAAGCGTTTTTATGAAGAGCATAAGGGAAAGTTGAAGGGTAAGAAGTTGATTATTGCCTGTGCAAGGAAATTAGCTGTTATTACTTGGGCTGTGCTGTATTATAATAAACCATTTGATGCTAGCGAGTGATAAGGAGAGCCTTACTTTTCCATAAGTAGTGTAGACTATGCTCGATTTTTCATGGAAAGGTTTTTATACCGGAAGCTCCCCACCCTGGAAGGGTCGGGGGTTCCCTTCCAGAGGGTTCATCGTTCCCACCATCGATTCGGGATTACATCTCTCATTTGGTGGGCAGTCGGGTGGGGCAGAGACCCACCCCAAAATTAGAGTAGGGGATCCGTCATCCATATTGTCCGAATCCCGTGAAAGAGAGAAGAGGAATGATAGTTGCCCCTCCCTCAGTCCCATTAAGCCCCCAATCGAGCTGGGGAAGAGCGTCATTAACATCACTAAAAGATATCTCGATAAAGGGGTATATAAATATAAGGGGGCTATCCATCTCCACCCTGAAGAGTGAAGCTTTCCGCCCCCTTAACCCTCATTTTGTAATTAAGGGACATATAAGGATTTTTATTATGGCTTCCTCTTATAATCATTCATTTACTTATCCTAGGAATAAAAGGGGACTATTCTAATTCTTCTCTTATAAAATAAGCAGAATATAACACTTAACTAACCTTAAGACTATGTGGGATAAATTTGCGTAAGTGGACTGAATCCTTTTTCATATTGATAGAAATATTTTTATATTTTCGTTTATTTTACATTTCTATGGTGGAAATTATCTCTCATGCTGATGTGGGCTATGCCCAAGAGGATGAAAATTGCAGAGATGTGAGCCCCGTGCCGTTGGGCTCAAAGGAGTCCCATGACCCACATGTAGGTTGTTGAGGGCTAAGTCCCTACACTCAATCATGATTGAAATGAAGGTGTAGGGACAAACGGAAAAAAGTAATAAGCTGGGGATTCATAATATATAGTATGGGCTACGTTGTAAAAGTTGATGATAGAGGTCGAATAAAACTTCCTAAAAACCTAGCTAATGCCGACTCAGTAATAATTATTAATGCTGGAACTTTCTTCATTGGCATTCCTATTCCCAAGGAGCCTCTAGCTGAAACTTCTGGCATAATTGAAACCAAACTTAGTATTAAGGAGTTGAAAGAGATTGCTGAAAACGACGCATTAGGAAGGCACTCAAAATGATGATAGAGAGTGACATTTTCTTAGTATAAAGTCTAACTATAGGCTTAAAACAGCGACAGAAACAATTCTTTTAAGAATAGCTAAAGGAGAATTGAGAGTAGTAGCTTCTAGAGAAGTATTTCATGAACTTTATTATGTTTTAAGGAATATGAATTTATCTCTACAAGATATACTCCTAAAACTTGGTGCATTAAAAAGCATACCTAACATAGAATGGATTCCTACTACCGTAAATATGGATCTTCTCGCAATATCTTCGACGCATCAATACGGTATATCCTCAGTATTCGATTCTTATTATGTAGCATCTTGCTTATTATACGATAAGGATAAGACCATAATTTCCACAGATCACGTATTCGATAAAGTAGCTGGAATCAAAAGAATAGACCCAGGGGATTTTTTAAAGTGAGGGAAAAACAGAAAAATGAAAACCTTGTTTTAGCTTTCTTTAGCGTTAAAACCTATGGCTAAAATTCATGAATGGAACAACCTAAGGTGTTTATATAATATCCATTAATTCCTAATGGTACAATTAATATCACACTATGATGGAAACTCAAAATACTTCTGGTTTGTTAATCCGTTTAATTTACTTTATAAAAATAATGCAATAGAATTTTTCTGTAACTAAATCAAAAAGGAGTTAATCGGAAAAATAAAGCTTAACTTCAATAAACTTACTATAATCGCAAAATTTACGATAGATAGACATATATGTGGTTAAAGTAAGATTTTATTAATGGAAGAGGGAATACTTGACATAAAATACTACGATATGAATACTTGGAATGAATATTTTAACCAAGACGTGTTAAGGCTATATGAAGCTACAGTTAAGTTCTTGAAAATTTATGAACAAGTTAAAAATCTCTCTGGTAAGAATGCAGTGGACTTAATAAAGGACGAGGGATATAAAACTATATTACTCGGTGGTGTGGAAGAAGATGGAAGTTTTACTGAGTTAAGCGCGTCAAAGTTTTACAGAGATATGTTTGGGCTTGACTTTGACGTGAATGCAGTAATCTCCGCTATTAAGGTTGGAGAGAACATTAATGTGCCTATACAATTTGAGGAAAATGAGTTATATAAGAAGGTTCTTAACATTTACTCTAATCTGGATTTCATCCTCAATACAAAAGGGATAAGTAAGCCTAACGTTTCTTCTCCTCCAATAACTGACTATCGTAGTGTGCTGGAGACCCTTAAGGAGTTTGAGGAAACTTCACTAAGTTTTCTGAGCATTTATAATCCTAAAACCTTCTTTGTAACAAGTTTGAGAGGCACAACGTTAAAAGCCTTCAAACTTGCGTACCCCAAATTTAACGAGGAAATAATGAAACTGTTTGGCTTAAGTAAAATACTAGAAATAAGTTATTTACCAGACCAAAAAAAGGAATACACAATCTGGGGCTATGCTGATATGGTTAACGTAACTCTTAACTTAAATGACCAAGTAATGGGTACAAGTATTGGTTCAGCAATTATGGTAATAGACCATAAAATCTCTGAACTTTTTGGAGCGCCTTTAACTTATTACACTAAGTTAGATAGGGATGTTAAAGATGATTATAGAAGACTATTTTCTAATATAAAGCCCTTATTTAAAGGTGATAAAGATTATGAGAATTTTGGATGTTTAATTGAGAAGTTTAATGTCCATTGTAGCTATCGCTATACGTCTAAAGGTATTTATTTCAGTAATCATTATGGAAATAATCTTATAAATTTCCTAAACGATATTGGATTATTACTTATTTATGTATATCAAATACGACATTTGGATATTGAAAGAAATGATCGGATTAGTATAGGGCTGGCATGTTATCTAGATATCTAGATACTCTCTCCTCAAGGTGTTGAGCCATGGAAAGCAGAAAGGAAGAAAGAAATGAAAGTTTTATCCTAACAGAAGATGTAAAGGTCCGACAAGAGAAGAAATTAAGAATAGAACAAAAAGCCACGGTCTCTTCAGAAACCCAGCCCTCTGTCACAGCAACTTTAACTCTCCAATTCCCACTACCTCCTAAAGTTATGAGTGTAGGAGAGCTTGATACACAATTCAAAATAGCTGAGCATAATCCTACACCCATAAAGTTATCATTTCCTCAAAAACCTATCGTTACAGTGAACTCATTAGATACGACATTCTCGATCTCCGAAATTTCAGTACCTATTCAGAAACTCCACTTTCAGCCACCCCCTACTGTCATGATTAGTTCACTAGACATCTCCTTTAAGGTTGATGAGGAGAAAGTCAAATTACCTAAGTTGTTCTTCCCTCCCAAAGTAACCGTTTCAGTATCTTCATTAGATGTCTCATTAAGTTCTAAACTAACTACCTTCGAAAGGAACGATAAGGAGCTCCTCGAGAGTAAAAAGAAAGACGTTAGATTAGATGTTGATTTCCTTAATAATTTCTTTTCACTTACATCATCAATTATAGATGTAACTAACGGTACAATACTAATTGTTTATGATGAAAACAAACCTGGGATTGAGGATTCCTTAAAATATATAGCTACTGAGATTGCATTATTTCACGGATATGAGACTAATCCAATAACAATTTCTAGTGTTAGTGACTTAACTAGAATAGAGTTAAAGGATGTAGGGACTAGGTCTGGTATTTTCGTATTAAAGAAGGATTTGTGTAATTCAATTCAGGAAATTGAGAATATTCTATTTGATTCGCTTAATGGTATAAGCGGTTATAAGTATTCAATAATTATTATGCCTAAATGTCTTTATAATACCTTATCTCCTAAAATATTATTTAAACCTAAGAGGATTGTAATAGAGAAATTAACAAGAGAAGAAATATCAACATTAGCCTACTTAGCATCTGGTTTTCAATTAGATTGGAAGGGTTATGATGCGTTAGATAGAACAAGACAAATGTTTGAGGATCTTCTAAGCTCAGCTAGAAGATGGTTGAGGAGAAATTACATTAGCTTAGATATTCCTAACTTAGGTAATGAGACGGACTTACACAGAAATTTGAAGGCCTTTATATTAAAACATCTGATAGAAAATGAAAAAATAGATGGAAAGAGTATTTATGTCGAAAGTTATATAGGTAACTTAAAGCCTGATATATATGTTATTGATAGGAATTTAGCAATCGACGCTAAGACTAGTATTGGTCATTTACCTAGTGATGAGCTATTAGATGTTCAGAAATATGCTGGATTTGCAAAGAGTATTTGGGCTGTTATGAGACCTATTGCAGTCCTTTTAGATTTAGATGGTATTATAGGAAGGCTAAAAGACTCTGATAGGCAAGGAATAGATATGGAAGTACTGATCCCAGTAAAGGATAAACTTGTAACGTTAGAAGAATTCATAAACGAAGGTAAGAAATATATGGCAGAACTCTTACAAGGCGGAAGAAGGGCTAAACCATAAGATGAACGATTAGAATTTTATTATAAATTGTGTAAAATTCTATGAATAACTGACTTCTCTCCAACCTGAACAGTTGCTCTGATCGCTTTATTAACCATCCTAGCCATTAAAGAAACTTAGGAAAACTCATAATTTAAATATAAAAGGGCTATCCATCTCCTTTGCGAAGCTTTCCGCCCCCTCTTTGTAAAATGAATTTGGAGTCTAGGGTATAACTTACTAATCGCGTTATAACTGTGTGTAATGAATAACCATATAAAAATAAAAAAAAATTATATAATTCGGTATATATTTGATAATAAATTAATATTTAACGTGCAAAATCTAAACAGTTAATGTTTAAATACGTTATAATTGACTCTCTTTATCAAGATCGAAAAATATAATAAGCAATAACCTTTAAGTAACTATTCAAAAATTTCATATTAATATTACATTTAAAGTAAGATTTATTAAGTAAGTGATTAAACATAAAAATTAGTTTAAGTCTGAGCTTTAAATATAAAACCTTGCTACTAAGAATCAAGCATACTTCGCATTATTTACGCAAGTAACACGAATTACTTTTTTAGACTGTTTTCAAGGGTGTGTTCTCAAATAATCATAAAATTAGAAAAATATTTGTAAAATTATAATTAATCACAAATTTTTATTGAATTAACTTAGAAATCAATAAGATTAGATCGTGAGGACTTACATCATGGAGAGTTATAATTCTTATTATAGGGCTAACCTGATTAGACTAGCAACGGATAATAAGGCTGTTAATAGGAATGAGAGATTGGTTAAGTATAGTCTTGCCTTACTAAACGTCATTTAGCCCGTAATTTATCCAAAGAGAGAAGATTCAGTATATCCTATGAGGACATCAATAAATATAATTTACTCCTATGCGAAATTTCAAGACTCATAGAAGTCTATGATCTATTAAGTAATTTTTACCTAGACTCTCCCTATTTTTAGTTTAAAAATATGCGGAATCTTCTTATGAAGGTCAATAATATTGAAACATAAACGAAAAGTCCAAAGAGACAAGAACATATAATCTCACAAAAAATAATGTAAAAGTTCTTTATGACGAGCAGTCTATTCATGAAATCTCACTCAAACTTTTACCTTTGCCAGTCTCTATACCTTTTACGAACCATACTACTGCAGCTATGAGACCTGAGGTCCACACTATCAAGTTAAATAAAATATATTGATATATCGATAATCCTGAGGTTAAAAATATGGTTGGTATATAAGCTCCAATAGATATGAATCTAACTATTGCAGTGTACGTTCCTCTCTTAACTGTAGGCCATATCTCTGCCTTGAGAGTATCTTCTGTTAGATAATTTATACTAGTGAATACATTAAGGATAACCAATAAAATCCAAAATAGGATTAAATTAGTTGTCCATAAAGATATAGTAAAGTAAATTGCAGCAGTAGAGGCTACTACACCAGCAAGTGAAATTAAAAGGGTTAATTTTCTAGATATACTATCGGCGAAAGGTGATATTCCTAGTCCAGCTAAAAATTCAGCTGAATTAGCCACGAGAAGTATAATAGCGGTTAACTTCGGGAAGAAATACGGACCTAAAACATAAGTCATTAACCCGAAACCTATAGTATTAGCTGCTGCTATAATCGTAGTAACAGCAAGCCTTAGAGAGATTGGAGGCAACTTCTTTGGATCTTTAATAGGATCATCATTTATTTGTCTAGGTTCCTCTGTTTCCACTTGGCTAAAATATTTTTTGATTTCCTCTTCTGCTCTAGTTATATCTCCCTTATCTTCTAACCATCTAATAGACTCTGGAATTTTTTGTCTGGCATAAGCTAAAATCACAGCTATAATAATTGCGGTAATACCTATCATAAACCTTTGAAATACAGTACTTGAGTAGGCACTACTTAATGCAACAGCTGCTAGCAATAAACCTCCAAAATTTATGAAATTTATCTCGAAAAACATAGCTTTACTCCTATGTTTTCTTGGCATTATCTCATGGCTCATTACCATTATAGTATTCATCTCACCACCTGCAGCAAAAAGCAACATTGCTAAAAAAAGTAATATCAAGTAATAGGTATAGGAAAAGGCTATTCCTATGGCACCTATGGCGTAAAGCGACATTGTTAAATAAAACATCCTTTTTCTACCTAACCTATCTGATAAAGGCCCGGTTACTATGATACCTATTATTAGCCAGAGAGGTGCCCAACTTAATAACAGACTCTCAAGAATTTTAGGTACAGGAACCCAATTTGTTGCTATAGATGACATACCGAAAATATAAGCTTCAAGTGCCATACCCGCTGAGAAAGATATAAAAGCCCAACTATGAATAGAAGTCCATTTAGCATTTTCAAGAATTTTATGTAAATCTCTGTTTATAAAACTCACCTCAATAACATAATACATATTTACTTATATTTAAAATTCTCCTAATAAACTGGAATTATAACATAGAAAATAAAAGATAGATTACTCAGATCTTACGTCTTTATATCGTCTCAAAATATCTGGGAAGTTATTTTAATTCTGCAGTAATTATGTTAATTTTGAAATGTAGTATAAACATTTCGAATATTTTTATACGTAAATGTAAAAGCTTATAGTTTCTCTTCTCTGTATTAATCATATGGGCATAGAATTAAACGGAAAAATAGCCATAGTTACTGGAGCCTCTAGTGGAATTGGTAGGGCTATAGCATTTAAATTAGCTGAGAGGGGCGCAAATCTAATCTTAGGGGATGTAAAAATTGATGAACTTAGAAAAGTAGCTGAGGAAATAATAAAAGAAACTAAAGTCAAAGTAGTACCTCTTTACGTTAATGTAGGAGATTTTAATTCAACAAAAGAATTCTATAACAAAGGTGTATCAGAGCTTGGAGTAGATTATGTAGACATTTTAGTGAATAATGCCGGGATAAATAGAGATGCATTGTTCGTTAAAATGACTTATGAACAATGGGATGAAGTAATTAGGGTAGATTTATACAGTATGTTCAACATGACTAAACAAGTAGTTGAGGGTATGATAAGGAGGAATTACGGAAGAATTATAAATATGTCATCATTAAGCTGGTTAGGAAACATAGGTCAAGCTAACTATTCAGCAGCAAAGGCTGGAGTAATAGGTTTTACTAAGACCTTAGCTAGAGAATTAGCTAAATATAATATAACGGTTAATGCAATTTGTCCGGGATTTATTGATACTCCAATGACCAGAGCAGTACCGGAAAAAGTAAGGCAGAAAATTATAGAGAGAATTCCAATGGGTAGAATAGGCCAACCAGAAGATGTAGCAAACTTAGTTGCATTTCTTGCATCAGATGAGGCCTCTTATATTACCGGAGAAGTTATAGGTGTTACCGGAGGGTTAGTTCTATAATGATAGTAGGTTTTGCAAGTAATTTGTACAAAAAATATGAAGGCTCTGCTTTCGAAATCCTCGCAGATACTCTCTTTTCAGCATTAGATGTTGCTGGATTAAACAAAGACGAAATAGACGGACTTTTCCTCACTGTACTACCGGGAACTTTTGATGGTTATGCTACACTTCACTTTCCTACAGCCCAAATAGCCCAATATCTCGGTATTAAACCCAAATTTACAAAGGTTTTTGATTACGGTGGTGCATCAGCTTTAAGTATGATATATCATGCATATAAAGCTATTAAGGCTGGAGAAGGAGATACGATTGCTTGCATAGTAGGAGGAAAGGCTTCTGATCTAAGAGGTAAGGGGGTTACTGTAGATTCGGTAGATAAAGCATATGCAGATGTAAGTATAACACCATTCGATAGGCTTTTCAGAGGTCTTAATGATTTAAATCCGGTATCTGATTATGCTTTAGTAGCTAATAGGCATAAGTATTTGTTCGGGAGTACTGATGAGCAGAGGGCATTAATAGCAGTAAGACAGAGGTTTAACGCACAAAATAACGATAAGGCTATGTTCAGAGACCCCCTCACAGTAGAACAAGTCCTTAAATCGTCTATTGTTGCAGAACCTTTAAGACTTCTGGAAATTGTTTACCCTATAGATGGCTTTCACGTATTTATAGTAAGTAAGAGGAGTTCTAAGTCTAACCTTAGACCGATAGATGTTTTAGCTTACGGAGAAGCTCACTGGACTGTAATGCCAACAGAGCTTGATGATATAATTTATACTCCAGCAGTTCAGAGTGCTAAGGATATATTTAATCTTAACAAAGTTGATGCATTCGAACTTTACGATTCCTTCACCATAACAGTAATGTTGCAAGTTGAAGATATTGGTTTAGCGGAGAAAGGAAAGGGAGGAGAATTCTTCGAAAAACATGATACAACATATCTTGGCGATATTCCAATAAATACTGGTGGAGGAAGCCTTAACACCGGGCAACCAGCATATATGAGCGGTGGAGTAATCTTGGAGGAAGCCTTACTCCAGTTGAATGACATGGCAAAAGGGCATCAGGTAAAAGATGCTGACACAGTTTTCTTAAACGGAATAGGCGGTTGGAATAGGGCTCATTCTGTTAGTTTAGTATTGGGTGAAGAAAAATGAAATTAGAGGAGATTTACGCAAAATATGATGAAATTATAAGAAAAGACTCTTCACTACCTTATATAAAGTGTAAGGACTGTAATTATACCTTCTTCTATGCTAGGCATTTTTGTCCCAAATGCGGTTCAAGGAATATTGAAGTTCTGAAGAGTTCCGGAATCGGTAAAGTGTTCTCGTGGACTAAGATATATAGGAAAGGTGAAACATGGATTTACGGGATTGTTGAACTTGAAGAGGGATTTAGAGTATACTGTAATTTCACCGATAACGTAAAGATAGGAGATAAAGTTAAGGTAAAAATAGTCCGTAACGATAAGTACTATAGTATATTAGCTAGTCGGGTTTGACAAAAAAGAGGGTTAAATATTTAAGACATACTAAAAACCTAGTCTCTTAAAGTATCCAACAGTAATCTAGTAAATTTTTCATAATCTATCTCATAGACAACTTCAGCATTAGGTTTATTATTTGAGTAAAAGGACTGGTTAGCACTTATAGGAAAATCGTCACATTTTTACATTACGTTAAAAATTTATGAGAAAGATCCTCTTATTAACTAAAATTTTCTTTTCATTAAGGGATAAAAAGTAAGGGAGTAAATTAAAAATATTTATTAGCCCATGAGAAAATACTATAACTTTTTATTGTAAGGGAATTTCCTCAAACTACTAACTGGTATCAGCTTAAGGTTTTGAGAGTTAGACTATACAATGTAAGCCGCAAGAGATATTTTCTATATGGAAATGTCTTTTTCCCTTAGCATTCACTAATAGAAAAGACCATATTATTAAATGGAGATTAGACATGTCCAGTTTAATACCAGGATCAAGTAAAAATATTCTGGGAATAAAATAGAAACTCCAAAATTAAGTGAACAAGAGGTATAAACGATGAAATATACAAGAGGTGAAGAGTTAGAAGAATTAAGACATACTAAACCAGTTATAGAAATAATTCCTTCTGACGACCCTATAGCTATAGACTATTTCGGTACAAAGATAACGTATAGAGAATTGAACCTAATGATAGATTCTGTGGCTTCACAACTTGACATAAATAAAGGAGATGTTGTGATTATTACAATGCAAAATATTCCGCAGTTCATTATCACTGAGTTTGCAGTATGGAAAAAAGGAGGAATAGTATTGCCGGTAAATCCCTCTTATACAGAGAAGGAATTAGACTATATAATAGAAAACTCTGAAGCTAAGTTAATGATAAGGTCTTGTGAGGCTATTAACACAAAAAAGATAAGGACTATAACTACTAATCCAGAAACGTTCCATGAAATTCCTAGTGAATTGAAAGCCAAATGGAAAATAATTGATTGTGAAGAAGAATTAGACTTCAAATCGTTACATCATGAGAAAGTTAATGTTTCTCCTAATGATCTAGCCTTATTAGTATATACCTCTGGAACCACTGGGAAACCTAAGGGAGTACCTATAACACATAAAAATATTTATGCTTCATCTATAATATACAAACACTGGTTTAAGTTTACTGAAAAAGATAAAGTTCTGGGAATAGCACCTTTCTTTCATATTACCGGTCAGATCTTTCACATCACAACACCATTAATCTCGGGAAGTGAGATAGTGATTTCATACAGGTTTGATCCAACTTTAGCTTTAAGAGATGTCGAGGAAAAGAAGACTACAATAACAATGGCTGTAGCAACTGCATATAGAGCTATGCTCAATGAGTATAAGGGAGAAGATCTCTCAAGCATGAGACTTTGGTCTTCTGGAGGGATGCCTATGCCCAGAATGCTTGAAATTGAATGGAAGAAAAAAATAGGACAGTGGATTTACATGGCCTGGGGTCTTACGGAGACTACTTCTCCCGCAACTTTATGGCCTTATCCCTATAATGGTGAACTACCAGTAGATCCAGAGACGGGAATAGTAAGTTCCGGTATACCGGTTTATAATACTGAGATAAGTATAGCTGAAGATGGTGAAGTTTTAGTCAGAGGACCTCAAGTTGTTTCAGGTTATTGGAAGATGGAGAAATTTAGAGATGGTTGGCTCCCCACAGGAGATATAGGCAAGATAATTGATGGTTGGGTTTATATTATAGATAGAAAGAAGGATATAATTAACGCTTCTGGATTTAAGATTATGCCTAGAGAAGTGGAAGAAGTAATTTACATGCATCCAGCTGTAAGTGAAGTAGCAGTAGTAGGTTTACCAGATCAATATAGAGGTGAAACAGTTGCAGCATTTATAAAGCTAAAGGATGATTATACGCCAAGCGAAAAAGTTGAGGAGGAGATTATATCTTTATGTAGAAAAAATCTAGCACCATATAAAGTGCCAAAAATTATTAGATTTGTTAATGAGATTCCAAAGACACCATCGGGAAAGATTATGAGAAGAGTTTTCAGAAATGAAAGAACATAACATCACAGTATTAGTAAACTATCTTTTGAGTGCTTCATAATAAGATATAACAATATAGCTGTAAAAAATGTCAAACTACTTTGTATTTATGACATATTATTATCTTTACTTTGAGTGAAACAAGGTGATCTCTTAATATAAGATATTAAGCACAGTTAAAAAGCAGGAGTTGAATATAATTGTTAAACTACCTGAAAACTTTTTATATATTATATTAAGGAGAGCTTAAATAGACGGAAAAGGTTATATTTTGGCGAAAGGCATGGCAGGGAAATAGGTGAAAGTGCTAAACTATAATAACCTAGATAGTAGATAAAGCGACAAAACATTCACTAACCTACAATATCCACGACTTTAATATAGTAAACTGTACGATAATGATATACTTAGGAATACCAGATATAATGAATGAGTTAATGACACTATGCTGCGAATATAAGGACAATAACGACTTGTAATTGCTGGAGGAGTATTAGGGTTAGTTACACTAACAGAGTTCTTTCTACTAAGTTTAATAGGAGGGTTATCAAAGTAGAAGGAGATAAGGGTGTAACCACTCTTTGTTAATTGAACCTTTTATTTTTAACTTTCTTTTGTTAGTAAACGATAGGTAAAAAGAAGTTAAAACTTTTAAACTGACGAGTATTCGTTAAAGAACTCATAGGCATGTTCAATGGCCTTGTAAAAGTTCTCCAATTTAACGTTCTCATTAGGAGCATGAGCATTAGATGAAGGAGTCCCAACACCTATAGCGCTTACAATCTCCCTTATTCCCAAGTCGTAAAATACCCCCATGGGCTGAGTACCAGCAGAATTGGGAATTATAACTGGGTCAAGTAAGTAAACCTTTTTAGCTGAATTAATCATCGCTTTGACTACCTTAGCGTTAGGACTTGTCCTAACTGGCTTCTCCATTCCAAAAACTTCAACCTCAGCTCTATCCTTAACTACTTCAAGGAGTGATGAAAAGACTTTTTTAGGGTCTTGATTCGGGACTAACCTAAAGTCGATCTTAGCAAAGGCGTATGCTGGGACTATAGTCTTGCTCCCCCTACCAACATAACCAGAATAAATACCGTCTATGTTACATGTAGGCTCAGTATATAATGCCCTTATGTCACTCTTAAGTTTATAAGCCCCCAATGATTTTCTTAACTCCTCCATATCTATATCAAGCTTAGCGATAAGTTCCTTCATCTCATCACTTAAAGGCTCTATATCGTTATAAAACCCCTTAAGCTTTACCCTCTCACCGTCGTATATCTCGTTTAAAATTTTGATCAGCTCCCATACGGGATTATAAACTATCGGTGCATTTGAAGAATGAATATCCCTACTAGCAGTCCTTACTGTCAGTTGGACGTATAGTAGTCCCTTAACTCCCAACACTATCATTGGTCTACCCCTAATATCTAACCCTGCTCCTTCCATGATCACTGCATCCGCTTTGGGCTTTTTCCTTTCCACGTAATTTGGTAAGTTTACACTACCTATTTCCTCCTCACCCTCAACTAGGAATTTGAAGTTTAAGTTCCCCTTGTATTTTGAAAACGCTATTAGTCTTGCAATTAACACTCCTTTATTATCTGATGCCCCTCTACCGTAAATATAACCATTTTCTATTGTAGCTGAAAAGGGAGGGTATTTCCACTCATTTAGGGGATCTACAGGTTGGACGTCATAGTGATTGTATACTAGTAGCGTCTTATCACCCCCATTATTAGCCTCACCGTAAACTACTGGATGCCCTCCAGTTTCTTCTATAGTGGCCTTTATTCCTAATTCTTCCATGAATTCTTTGAGCCACGAAGCCGTTTCCCTTATTCCCTCACAAGTTGCAGAGATTGAAGGGTGTTGTAAGAATTCCACGTACTTCTTTAATGCGTACTGTTTCTCCTCTTCAGTTAGCATAATATAGAGTAATTAAAGGGGCTTAAATATCTTTAAATTAACTTGTCACTAAAAAAGTAACTGAATTCGGAAATTATGCTGATATTTCATATTCTTCAATTAATGGTTTTCCTTTCGTACTAGGGATGAATTTAATGAAAAATACAAATATTATTATTACGAATATATCTATAGAGTATCATAAATCTATAGTGGAAATCATTATTGCGAATGTGACAGTAATTATTGTTTAAGCTATAGAATCTGAACCTATAAATAATGAAGTTTCTTTACCTTTTATGAATATCTGAAAGGATTTCTTGATTGAGAGACCATAATGCAACACTATATCCTATTTGAATCCAAAGATAATGTCGTCATTTATATATAAATAAATTTATTAAATGATCTTTCTTTATAAAGAATGTAAATATTAAATTAACATATTATTATATGCTAAAAATTTATAGAAATATAAATCCTCAACGACAACATTATGAAGAAGTTCATAAAAACATTATTAATGTTAATCTTTAAATGCACTATCTGCTTCTTTTATTACCTCATCTAACGTTTCTATACCTTGATCTATCTCCTCTTTATTTATGATAAGGGGTGGAGAGATTATGAGCCATGATGGTCCATTATATACGTAAACCCCCTTCTCTAATGCTTTTTTTGATATAATATCTACAAGTGTGGGCTTTCCCTCATATTTATCTTCATAATCACCAAAAGGCGTATTATTCTTATCTTTAACTAATTCTATAGCCCAAAATAGTCCAATTCCTCTAACATCACCAATACTCTTATGTCTCTCCTTAAGTTCAAATAATCTTTTCCCTAGATATTCTCCCATAACTTTAACATGTGACAATAGGTTTAACCTCTTGTATTCTTCAATTACTGCCGGTATTGCAGCTAATGATACGGGATGTGCTTCAAACGTATGACCGTGGGCAAATATATGATCTTCAAAAAACTCACCAATCTTCTTATTAAATGCAGTAATTCCTATTGGGACATAGGAGGCTGAGGCACCTTTAGCAGTAGTTAAAATATCTGGCTGTATGTTCCATAAGTTAACTGCAAACCACTCCCCTACCCTTCCCCAACCAGTCATTACTTCATCAGCTATAAACAATACGTCATTCTCTTTGGCTATCTTCCAAAGTAGTGGCATATAATCTTTAGGGGGTACTATAACACCATTAGTTCCGGTTATTGGTTCTACTATAATTGCAGCCACATTTTTCTCTTGCTTTATTATATAATCAACGTAATTTGCACATGCTAAATTACACTCAGGGTATTTTAGCTTTAAAGGGCATCTGAAACAATAAGGCTCTGGAAATCTTACTACACCCGGCATTGTATTTGGTTCAACAAACCATTCTTCTGTAATCACCAGTTAACGATATTGATGCCTCTGTAGATCCATGATATGATCTATACCTAGCTAGTATCTTATATGATGGTTTTTTATATAACCTACTTACCTTTATTGCAGCTTCATTAGCCTCTGTACCGGATGTTGAAAAGAAGAATTTTGTAAGGTTTTTTGGCATTACTTCGAGAAGTGCTTTTGTTGCTTTAGCTCTAACTACTGCACCGAAAGAGGAATTAATGTATTGTAAAGTGTCAAGTTGCTCTTTTATTGCATTTATTACTCTTTCATTTCCGTAACCAAGATTAACATTTACAAATTGTGACGAAAAATCGAGATATTTTTTACCATTACTGTCATAGAAATAAACACCCCTACTACTCGTTACAATAATTGGTTCCCAACTACTTTGTTTACTCCATGTCTTGAATGTATGCTCTCTTATAATTTTCTTATCATCATCCATAAAATATTGTTATTTTAGTACTAGTTATAAATCTGACCCATTTTATTCTTGTTATTCCTAATGTAGTTTAAAGGATAATAATATATTTCTTGCCTAAGCAAGATGGAGAAAAGCTTGCTCTTTAGAATTTTAAATAAGTTAGCATTTATTGGAAAATCGTTGCACAAGATAATTCTTACAAATAATTTTCTAATACTTATATCTAATTTCAGTAAATAGGATAAGTAATAATATCGTTTTTATAGTAAGAATATTCACTACTGAGAATGGTTTATTTAAAAATTATCTTATCGTTAGGATTTTACATAAACTGCTAATAAGTATAATATTAAACCTTATAGTGAAGTATAGTATTATCTTTGAATACTCACAAAAAGGAGGGATGAAATGATTTTAGAAATAGTTTTGAGCAATAGAAATATTCAGTATGAAATTGTAGGTATTAAAAATGAATGTTACTTGAGTTAACTATAGCATCTACGATAAAATCCAATTTAGGAGCCTGGTTATAATGCCATCGTAGCGATTTAACAAGTGAGTACATATTCCCATGAGAATATACAATGCATAATCAATGTAATTTACTTTATTAACAAAATTTTTATAGAAAAAAGGTATTATAGAATCCAACTGGCAGGATAATATTTAATGAAGATTTCATTTAGATTATATTATGTGTTGAACTATACGTTGCAAAACCTCATTAGAAAAGGCTCCTTTTTCCTAGATTATCAAAAATTAATAAGTTATTTCTAATTACATTTAATAAACTGATTTTATATTATCATACTCGTCGTAATTAAGTGAATTTAATTCTATGAAAAACGTTTTTTATAACTTTTTAGTTTATCTAATTATTCACATTAATTACGCATTAGACACTCTCTACCGAAAACATTCCTAATGAAATTTATGATATTAAATAAAGACAGATTCTATGGGATTCATTTACTTAGCAATTCATTTTAGTACCATGTTTATGTTTAATTTCAGCTAAACTTTTTATATTATAATATATTATTAATTCTATGTAAAATAGACTCTTACAATCATGTTGTACACTAACTGCACTAATTTATATGCTATCTAGTAATTATTATATATAAAAATAAATTGTGATAATAAATATATTCGATTATATTCGATTTACCACCAAATAATCATGTTGGGGGATTCTTTAATTATTTTAACGACAACTTGAGTACTAGATCTTTCAATTTCTGGCATACTCATTAGTTTCTCTAGATAATTCTCTACAAATTCTTCTCTATTTCTATATCTACCTACAACAATAAAATCTATATCACCTAGTACAAAATAAACTCCCCATACACCAGGTAGACTAGCTAGCTTTGATCCTAGTTCTGTATGGTAATTTTTACCGTATCTAGCTCTTACTAAACTTATTACTATATAATCTAGATTTAATGCTGTTGGATCTATTTGAGCATAATATCCTTTTATAATATTTAAAGCTTCCAATCTTTTAATTCTATAGGCTACAGTTGATTTAGGAATTTTCAACTCAGCACTTAAATCTTCTAATGAATATTTTGCATTTTTTTGAAGTATTTTCAGAATTTTTAAATCTATCTCATCCATTCTTTATCAAATATTAAATAACATATAAAAATATAAATACATCTTTAGTATATAACACAATCATACAGTTGTTAATATTTTGGCTAAACGTTGACTATTTTCCCATGAGTCTACACAATATACAATACTATAATTTAATACGATTTATAAATAATACTATAATAATATTTTGAAGGGAAATAAAAATATGAATGGAGTTTATTACTAAGACGTAAAGCGATCTAAGTTTAGTTTAACTTAGTTATTTAATATACCTAATGTTAAATCTAAAATGTGCCACTATTATTATATAGTTATAAATAATGATTTAAACTTATAAAAATTTTGTTATTATTAAGCAAATTCACTAGCTCAAACTTAATTAAAATAGGAGCTATGAAAGTATTATAGGCAAAGCCTCTGTGTAATTTCTGTTATATTACTATCCTATAATAAATTGATGAGATTTAACTCTATCATTTTCTAACACTATATATGCAGCTTGAAGCATGCCTGCGTTATAATTACTACCTGGATTTATAACAAGTGTATTATTTACTTTATCAAATCCCCTAGATTCATGGATATGCCCATGTAAACCTATTAAAGGTACGTATTCCTCTTCAATTTTTCTTACTGCTTTAGATCCTACGTGTGTAAAAACCATTTCCCCTCCTCTTACTACAGGTTTTAGATTATTATCAAGAAGCGGTGCATTATCTAGATTAGATCCAAATGGAGGTGCATGCAAATTAAAAATTGCTTTCCTTGGATTATCTATTTTTTCAACCATTTGTTTTAAGTGAGCATAAATGTCGTCTTCCTCCATCTCTCTAGGAGTTTTCCAAGGTGTAGGATTTACATACCCGAATGATATCATCTCATATCCGTTCAGATTTATTACTTCATCTTCGGTTTTAACTAATCTATTGCTCTTTTTAATTACATTAAACAGATAAAGTGGATCATCATTTCCTAAGTTAGTATAGATAACAAGCTTGGTATCCTTCAATTTTTCATGCGCTATTCTATCCCATTCCTCTAATCTTTCAATCATAACTCTCTTGAACTCTTCTTCTAATACTTTCTTGTTTTGGCTTAGTTCTTCATAGCCTTTCTCGTCTACAATAGTATAATATGTTCCGTTACTTTTATAACTTTTAATTATCTTTTCTAAGCCTTCTCTACCTACTAAATTATTTTCAACTTTAAACTTTCCATCCTTCAACTCAATTATTGGTACTAAAGATTTCCCAGCCAAATCTCCTCCAATAATTAGGACATCAGCTTTAACCATCAATGCCGCATTTAAGAATTTTCTAAACGCGGTTTCGGATCCATGTAGATCACTAGTAAAAAGTATCTTTAAGTTTCCAATTTTATTAGAGTCAGCTTTATTTCTGTTAAATAAACCCATGGTAATTAATAAATATAAAATACTTTAAAAATTTTACTAATGAGAGAGTTGAAAAAGTTACAAATATAATAAATAGAATATATGACTTATTATTTTTAGGTTATATGAATTGTAGTTCTTTCGTACATAGTTAAATTATATTTAATATTTAGTAGCAGTAATATAGTCTAAAATATGCAATATGGTACTGCTCTTAAGCACTAATGAAATTTGAAAATTATTTCCACTTTTATCTAATTATTACCAATATGTTTAATGTTTAATCATCTAATTAGAATATATTTCGTTTAAGGATGTCATCTTTCTAGAGAAGACATAAGGACGAAAATCATTTGTATAGACTAAGGATTCTTAGGCTACCAATACAAACACTTCAAAACCCTCACATTTAAGTGTTTTCTAAAATAATGTTTAGTCTTTATATTTCTAGGTTTGGAGCGAGTGATATTAGGAAAATTATATTTTAATTACAATAATATTTTTACGGATTTTTGAAATCGTTAACTGTTTGAGAACTGTTCCTATTTTTAACTAAGGGAAGAAGAATTAATAAATAACGTAATTATACTTAGATGAAATTATAAAATTACAATAAATATATTATTTAAATTATAAATATAATAATATGATTAAAATAATTCTATACAATAACAGAGGGTCTCTTACGACTCCTTTTGAATTGTAATATTCTCATAGAATTAGAATAATTGTATGAAGAAATAATTGATTATCATCATTATCTCCATTAAGTCTGTGGTATAACTCGTTGGTCTCTTCAATTGTCAATCTACAATCAATTATTTAATCTCAAAATATTAAAATAAAATGAATTCATAAAAGAGCCGTGAGAGACCCTTACATAACAGATTTTATGAAGTTATTTTTATCCATTAGCTAAGTTGATAACTAATGATTACTAGCCTCGAGTTGCTTTGGTTGGTCTTATGAATTAAGATTTTATTATATATTATGTTGCATAAATTTAAGTAGAAAACTTTCTATTATATTTATATTAATGTAATTAATCTTAAATTATAAATGATTATATTATAATGAAAATTTGTATATATTTATAATGATGATAAATAATCCAAGATTAGATGTTTAAAAGCTAGAGTATTTATTCTTATTTTTATAATGATTATAAATACTTTGGATATTATACAACTTGAACGTTCTAAAGATTTATAATATGTTCAAGATATCTAACACTTATGTCAAGTAATAGAAAACCAGTATTTCTTAGAGAATCTTCTGGGCTGGTGAGAGAATTCGGAATTTTAGATGCATTATGGTTTAATATAGCATTGTTGGGCTTGCTTTTTTCTACGTATTATGTAACCTCGACAGGCCCATTAGTAGGTGGAAGTCCTATTCTAGGCTTATTACTACCGTTAGGAGGATTTTTCCTAGTAGGCTGGTTATTTTCGTATATAGGCTCTAAGATACCTCGTGTAGCCGCCGATTATGTATACGTAAGTAGAAATCTACATCCTGCAGTAGGATTTGTGGGTAACGCAGGTTACTTTGTAGCTACGGTTCCACTATTTATGGGAATTTCTGGTATCACATTACAGACATTTGGTTTAATACCGTTTCTCACTATTCTAGGGTATTACACTCATAATCCAACACTTATCAGCCTAGGTTCGACTATTGATAGTAATCCATATTTGATAATGGCTATAGGCGCTACGGAGATAGTAATAATGTCATTGATTCCTATATTTGGTAATAGGGTGTATAAGGTAATGCAATGGATAGCGATACCGTTAGCGTTAATAGCTGCTGTAGGAATGATAATAGTGGAGATAACAGTACCTAGTCATGTAGCTATATCTAGGCTAAATAGTTTCGCATTATATTATGCTAATGTTACTAACTTATATGAGAACGTTACTAGGTCGAATGTTGCTGTACCGGCATACTATAATATTTACAACATAATATCATTGAACCCGGTGTATGTTGTCGGATTCTCTTATATAATAAACACTGTATATATAGCTGGTGAGGTTAGAAACCCAAAAAGGAGTCTTCCCTTAAGTATCTTAGGTACATTAGTAATAACTGGTTTTATATTTACTGCGGCTTTAGCCTTAGAATACAACCAGTTTGGATATGATTTTACTACCAAGATGATGTACTTGAGTATAGTTCAAGGTACCTTACCTATACCTACGCCTTATCTGGATATATTAGAAGGTGTAGCCAGCGGGAATGTTATTTTAGGTGCATTATTTGCTTTAGCAAGTATAATCCAATTATTAATGTATCTAGCAGCAGCTTCATTTGTAGGGAGTAGATTGCTTTTCTCATATGCTATGGATAGAATAATGCCAGATTTTGTAGGTGATGTGAGTGAAAAAAGACACGTACCAATTAAAGCCATTTTACTCTCTATGGCTGCAGGTTTAATAGGTCTAATAGTCTTTACCTTACCAGTGACATCTGCAGTAGCTTTTCTGCTATCAAGCGTTGCAGTAGCAATACTAATGTTGTTCCCTATGTCTGTAGTAGCTATAGCAGTATTAAGGACTGAAAAAGAAAATAAGATAATAAGGTTAGTTTCAATTTTTGGATTAATATACCTAATCTTTACCTTCTATCAATATCTAACTGTTCCTGCTATAGGTGCTGATACCGTAATTGGTTACGGAATTCTAGCTGGCTCCATATCAGTTTTATTCATAATTTTCTATGTTGCTAAATTAATCAGATCCAGACAAGGCATAGATTTTGATTTAATATTTAAAGAAATACCACCAGAATGAAAATCAAAATATTATTTTAAAATAAAATATTTTTATTATAATTACAAAATATAATGTTATATAGCTAGAGAAAGTACGCTCATTCCTTCATAGATTATATTAGCAGCTAACATACTTGTTATCTCACTAACGTCATATGGTGGAGAAACTTCTACAACATCAAATCCAATTAGCTTATCAAATTTTAGCTTTCTTATTATTTCGATAATTTCAAAACTAGTAAGTCCACCAACTTCTGGTGTTCCTGTTCCCGGAGCAAAAGCTGGATCTACGACATCTATATCTATTGATACATATGTAGGGCCTTTTAATGAATTTATCTCGTTAATAACCGTATTTAAGTTATACTTTAAGTCTCTAATCGTAAAACTCTTAACGCCTAATTTTTTCTTATCCTCTAAATCGTCTTTAGAAAAAGTAGATGCTCTTATACCAGCTTGTATTGGAACATTAATCAATCCTTCTTCAATTGCCCTCCTTAACCAAGTTCCATGAGTATACTTCTTACCCCAATATAGATTCCAGAAATCATAGTGGGAATCGAAATGGACAATATTTACTTTACCGTACTTTCTATACATAGCTCTTAATATCGGTAATGTGATTGAATGATCTCCTCCTCCTATAAAAGGTACTATCCCCTTAGATATTACACTATAAACACTATCTTCGATTACCTTCATAGTATCTTCAATATAACCTGGAACAACATTAACATCACCTGCATCGCACGCATTTAGCATGTCAAAAGGATAGACATCAAGGAACTGATTATAAGGTCTTAAAAGTCTTGATCCCTGCCTAATGCCCATTGGTCCAAATCTAGCTCCTGGCCTATATGTCGTAGCATCATCGAATGGTATACCCAAGAAGACAGCTTTTACTTCCTCTCCTTGAGAACAAAGAGGAAGTCTTCCATACGTAGAAACTTGAGTAAAACGAGGCGATTTAAGAGCATCTATTTGTCTCATGTATCTTATATAACCAATATAACCTAATAAAATTATGGAAGACATACAAAAAAGAAAGATTTAATAAAGTAAATTTAACTGAAAGATTCATCATCGAAAGTTTTAATATAGATTACTGCATCTAAGTATTAAAAATTTTTACGCTGAAAAAATCTATGTCGAACTATAAATTAATCTATGTTAAGGAATATATAACTCTTATATAAATACAATAACACTAACTTAATAGTGATATTTCCTCTTCTGTTGAAGTTTATAGGACAAGACACTCGTCTTAAGATCTTTTATTTACCTAAACAGACTGTTGTACTTTAAGTTATGAGAGAATATACCCTAGACCCCAAATTCATTTTACAAAAATAATTTCAAAGAGTAATTATCTATTATCTTGAAAATTTTGTAATAAAAAGTTAAGGTGGACGGAGTGGTATTACCTTAGGGGAACTAACTTGATAATACCAGACTCCGTCCACCCAAAGACACTTGCACAAATCAAGGAAAAATTATTTTCCATCATAAAGGGAAGAAAGGCAGAAGAAGCCAAGAAAACACTTGTAACAGCAGCACTAGCAAAAGATTCCGTAGAAAACAAGGCAAAAGAATTTGGCATCTCACCACAAACAGTAAGAAACTACGTGGAAGAACAACCACAAGTAATAGAACAAATACTAAACATGATCAAAACAACCTCCATCAAGGAACTAGGTGAAAGAAAACGTGTAAAAATATCAATAGACTAACGTCAGTAAAATACAAGGGAAAACCAGTAGAAGGACTAAGCGGCTCAGAAAAAGATTACGCATAGAATTACACAACAGCAACAACAAGAGTAAAGGGAAAAACACTAATACTAACACGCATAGAATGACTAGGCTAGAGATAGTTGAAAACCCAATACAACAAATACCAGCATTAGGCCTAGAAATAGAACTAGTAACACTAGATGCCGGATTCTATTCAGTAGACGTGATCAACTACTTATCAAGGTTTAACTTCATCATTGGAGTAGCCATGGAAAAGGTTGGAATACATAGAAATTTTGACGGGGATTATACTGCAAAGTCAAATGCTAAGAAGGCAACCTTTAGGCTAATAATACATCACGGTAGGGAAAAGGAGTACTTGGCAAAGGGGACAAACCTAGACGTAAATAGGAGTATTATTGTAAAATGGTATAACAAGGTTAGAACACCAATAGAAACATCATACAAGTTAATCAAATCTTTCCTAATCTTTACCTCATCAAGGAGTTGGCTATTCCGATTATTCATCTTCCTCCTAGCAATGTTAATCTATACACTATACTTGCTCCTCAAGGGGACAACGAGCAAGGAAGACTTCCGCTTACTCCTAACCATCTTGCTCTTGCAAGATAATATTACTATTTTGCAAGAATATTTAGTTAAATTATTTTATCTATTTTTTAACTCTCTTGAATTATTTTCGGGGTGATGAAATTGGGGTCTAGGGAAGGATTTTCCTATAAATGCTATTCAGAATTTCTCTCATATTCAATTATATGTACACATATTATATGTTTCTTTAAAAATTCTCTATGCATTTCTTGGTTCCTCCTTCACTGCTTCCTCAAATTTTTCTAATCCTCTATCCAATAATTGCTTAGGAATTGTTAGCGGTGCCATAAATCTTAGCACATTGTCGTAAATTCCAGCTTTATACATAATCACTCCTTTCTCCAAAAGTGTCTCTATATAAGGCTTGACATTAATTGGATCTTTGCGTTCGTTTGAAAATTCTACTCCTATCATAAAACCTAATCCTCTAACATCGTACTTTCCTTTATAGTAATTCTCCATAATCTCATCAAACCTCTTTTTAGCATATTCACCTAAAGAGACAACTCTATCCAAAATGTTAGAATTCATTAAGTAGTTTAATGTAGCGTTTCCCACAGCTATTCCTAAAGGATTACCTCTATACGTGCCTAAATGAAAGGCTTGAGGTAATTTATCAAGATCTTTATTATATGCAACTAATGATATAGGAATTCCCTCACCAATAGCTTTAGCTATCGTAACTATGTCTGGCTTTATTCCTTCCCACTCATAAGCCCAAATTTTCCCAGTCCTTCCAACCCCAGTTTGTACTTCATCAACTATTAGAGGAATATTGTATTCCGTAGTTATTTCTCTTAATCCCTTCAAAAATCCCTTGGGAGGGACTATATATCCACCCTCCCCAGCTATCGGCTCAACTATTAATCCAGCTACATCATTAATTTTTATTTCATGTTCTACTAGAGAAAGAACTTCATTTAGACAATCTCTAAATGGACATCTATATTCGTAAGGATATGGTAGTCTTATTACATTATTATCATAATATGGTTGGAACTTTCTATGGTTAGTTGAATTACTTAATCCCACAGTTCCCGCTGTAACTCCGTGATATGCTTCATTAAATGCTATAATGTATCTTTTCCCAGTGTTCCATCTAGCTATTTTTACCGCAGCTTCTACGGCATCTGCACCCGTTGTTGTAAACAAAAATTTCGCATCGAAGTTAAGTGTTTTTCTTAGAGTTTTCATGAATTCTATTCTTATTTCAGTTGGAATTTCCAAATAATGCCAGATTTTATCCAATTGAGTTTCTATTGCTTTTCTTATTATTGGATTATTATGCCCTAAATTAACTACAGCAATTCCAGCAAACCAATCTATGTATATGTTATCGTCTACATCAATTATTGTAGATCCCTTGGCCTCTTTTACTGCTATCCTAAAGTATTTAGGATAATTTAGGGCAGACGTTTCTAATTCTTCTTGTTGTTTTAAAATTTCTAACGATTTAGGTCCAGGCGGTTTGACTACTATTCTTGGAGCATCTAAGATACTGTTATCTAAATTTTCCGTCATAAGTACCTATATGTTTGAACAATATAAAAGAATTACAAAGTTGTATTTGTATAATATTCAATTAACCTTCAAACTATGAACACGGCCTCTCCTAACTGGCCATTTAGGTCTTTACTACGGACTGCAATTTTGCTTACTAGATTAACATAATTCAATACACAAATGATACAGCATACTTGAATTATTCTATGTAGTTTAAATTGTAACATCCTCATCATATACGTTTACTCACTACCTATATTACTTTGTGTATTTAATAGTTAAGATCTTACTCTACTAATAAATAAAATTACGAAAAGCTCATAAATTGTTAATCTGAATAACACAGAATAAAAACTTTATAGTCTAAGCTTTGTTAGTTCAAAAATCATAAGTAGTCCTATTATTTTCATAAAAATTTTATTTAGTTAAATATTTTTACGCAACAAGTTTAAGTATTTGTTTATAAGTTATAAATTATTATACCTTTTCTGATGATAAAAGATATTAGAACCTACAAACTGTGTTATGAAGGTATAAATGAGGAGAGAGATGCGTTAGCTGTTAAAGCCTTAGCTGAACACCCTATGGAAATTGTAGTTACAGAAATAGAGACTTCCGATGGTTATGTAGGTTATGGTGAATCATTAGCTTATGGTTGTTCTGATGCAGTGAAAGTTACGATAGATAAAATTCTTAAACCACTTCTTCTTAATGAGGACGAGGAGCTTATTGAAAATCTATGGGATAAAATGTATAAAGCAACTTTAAGATTCGGAAGAAGAGGTATAGTGATTGCTGGTATTAGTGGTATTGATATAGCCCTTTGGGATATAATGGGTAAGAAGACAAAGAAACCTATTTATAAACTATTAGGTGGGGCAAAAAAGAAAATTAGAGCTTATATTACTGGAGGATATTATTCAGAGAAAAAAGATTTGGAAAGGCTAAAGGATGAAGTAGCATATTACGTGAAGATGGGCTTTAAAGGTGTTAAGATTAAAATTGGTGGAAAGTCTATGAATGAAGATTTGGAAAGGCTTAAAGCTGTTAGGGAGGTTGTAGGAGATAATGTAAGAATAGCTGTTGATGCCAATAATGTATATACTTTTGAAGAGGCATTAAAAATGGGTAAAGAGGTTGAGAAGTTAAACATATGGTTCTTTGAAGAACCGATACAGACGGATTTGTTAGATCTAAGTGCTGAGCTTGCAAAGGAATTAGAGGTTCCAATAGCTGGATATGAGACAGCATATACTAGATGGGAGTTTTATGAGATTATGAGAAAGAAGGCTGTAGACATAGTTCAAACTGATGCAATGTGGACTGGAGGAATATCGGAAATGATTAAAATAGGGAATATGGCTAAAGTAATGGGATATCCCCTTATTCCGCATTATTCTGCTGGTGGAATATCACTCATAGCAAATCTTCATGTTGCAAGTGCATTAGGAACTGAATGGATTGAGATGCACTTAAGAAGAAACGATTTAAGGGATAAGATATTTAAGGAGCAAATTGAAATAGATGATGGGCATTTAGTTACTCCAGATAGACCCGGATTAGGATATACTTTGAGAGAAGGTGTGCTAGAAGAGTATAAGTGCAAAAGTTAAATTAGTTAAAGAATTTTTGTTTTAATCGGCCATTAAATGATCCATATCATATTTTCTAATTACATTACGAATTTTTCAATATTTTTCTAACTCTATAGTGTATTTATTTCATATGTTCTATAAGATTTTCCTCATCATTATTTTACAAGAAGCTCTAAGTTACAGTTTTTTAAAAAGAACGTAAGGTAAAATAACATGATTTTGTCATTAAATTAATCATATTTTATTATCATCTTGATGAAGATTAAATATTGGAAGAGAATGATCAGAAGAATAATGAATTTTAACTATAATTCTTGTAAATGCTAAACCTAATCATATATCGCTATTAAAAAGGCACATTAACAATCGTAGAATAAAAGACACTTTATTTTACAGCTTTTTACTCTAATTTAGATTTGACTATGATAGAATTTTTTTATTAAATAATATAGGATTGGTATCAAAGCTATTACTATAACTAAAAATATTAAAATCAGTACTGATGAATGTTCTTGCTTATAATGTAGAGAGACAATGACGAACATAGCTGATGACCATGTTAACGGCGATGTAGTTGGCAACGGATAACTATCATTTACAGAAGGATTTACGGCTTCTGGCAATAGACCATGCTGACTATGATTATATGCCCAGAATAGTATACTTTCTACCTCATTATACTTTCCAATCCCCTCTAGATACCATGCTTCAAATAACGTGGTAATTATCCACGGAGGACTAGGCGCGGTAGCATCATATAAATACTCGGAATAGTGATAAAGATCGTCAGGGAATCTAGCTAATCCGCCATATCTGGTTAATGTCTTTACTACGGTGTCAAAATTTTCGACAGAGTAGTTGGAGTTATAAGGCAAATATCCCATGTCAATGGGTAGTAATGTTGCGGAATCTATTGAAGGTGGCTCTGGTGTTAAGACTTCTTCACTCTTTCCATTTTCAAATAGTACAGAAGTCCCAAGTGCTGAGGCAAATGAATTATTGTCCCAGAAATATTTAAGGATGCTTTCATTTAGCAATTTCTCTGCTTTCAATACGAGAGTATAATTTAAGCCTAAAGCCTTATAGATTTTAACTACGCTTGATAAGCCTAAATCATTTATAGCTTCTGTCCAGAAATGATACGCTAATCTGTCCTCCCATACACTTAAGTCTGGGGGAATTAGGTGATATTTATCATTTTCTATCTGTTGAATTTGATATTCTACGCTTTCATTAATTCTGGGTAAAACTAACTTGAGAAATGTGGTATTGTGAGTTAAATTATAATAATCGTACACTCCGATCTCATACAGACCTATACTATCTAACTCTGGTATACCGAAACTCGAGTCTGGGTCTCCGTTGTAGAAATTATACCTGGTATACCAAACCCCGGGCTGAAGTTGTTCTGTATTAGTCATCCAAAGCCAATATTTTAAGGCTGAATTATAATGTCCAGATTGTTGTAGGGCTATGGCACTGAAAGCCGAGTCTCTAACCCAAGAATATAAGTATATTGGAGAAGGAGAAGCAGCGAAAGTGCCTAGATAAGGATTTTGATCATCCTTAATAAGTAAAAGAGAGAGGTAATATTCTTTCAATAACGTATTGGGTAATTTAGGAATTCTGGATTTGTTAAGCCATTGGGAAACTTCTTTATTATTTAAGTTAATTAAAGCCGATACACTGCTATACGGACTTGCGTTAACGCTTATTTCCAAGAACCATATTCCTTTAGATATATTAAATATAATTTCATGATTTTGAATAAAATATGAGCTAATGTTAGATAAAAGGAAAACTGGTAATCTAGGCTTACTCATATTTATAACAATTTCTCCTCCTTTTTTATAAATCGTTGCATTTGTCAAAACTGTTATAGTTAATCTTGTTACTATATTAAACGTCAGTAGAATGTACGGAGTATAAGGAGGTGTCATTATTGTTATATTTCCTTCATTACCAGAAATAACAACACTGTTATTGAGTGTTAAATAAGCGTCTTCCGAAGTGATATTAATGTTCACACTAAAGTTTAGGATTCCCAATTTACCTACATAAAGGTTTCTTATTGAAGGAGGAAAAATCGGAAATCCATTAAGTAAAGGTTTAGGAACTTTTATACCAGTTACTATCCAAATTGACTGATTATCCCAGTTATTCAGTAAAAGATAGGATGGACTATTGTAATAAGTTTGAGAACTAGTGGAAGTAGTTAGCAACATAGGATGAAAAAACATAATTATTAATATTAGTAACGGAAGAGCTTGTTTCTTATTCATTGCTTTCCACTTTAGATTGCAACAGCATAAGATTTTTTTCACTTTCTTGGTCAAAAAGAACAATTTTACTAGTATCAATACTTAATTTAACCTTTTCGCCTCTCTCTCTTCTCGTTATTGATTTTTCTATTACTCTTATAGTCTCATCCTCTATCTTAACATGAATAATACTATATGGTCCTAAGTCTTCCACCATTTCTACACTACCTTCTAAAGGTCCGTTATCATTTAAGTAAAGGTCCTCTGGTCTAATACCTACTAAGACTTTTTGCCCTTCTTTAACTATACTTCTGAATTTAGTAGGTAACTCAATTTTAGTGCTGCCTATGATTATACTACTATCTTTTATTTCTCCTTTCAAGACGTTCATTGGAGGATTACCTAAGAATTTTGCTACCCATGCATTATTTGGTTCTCTGTATATTTCCATGGGATCTCCATAAGCTTGTATAACTCCCTCATGAAGTATTGCTACCTTTGAGGCTAAACTTAACGCTTCTATCTGGTCGTGAGTAACATATATTATGGTTGGTTTAAGACTACGCTGTAATTGTTTTAGCTCTTCTCTCGCTAAAACTCTAACTTGAGCATCAAGGTTTGATAAAGGTTCGTCCATTAATATGATATCTGCCCCTTTAACTAATGCTCTTGCTATTGCCACTCTTTGCATTTGACCTCCGCTTAATTGGCTGGGCTTTCTGTCCAATAAGTCGTCTATTCTTAACATTCTAGCCACTTCCTCTACTTTCTTCTTAATTTCATCCTTAGGGACATGGGCTATCTTTAAAGGAAAGGCTATATTATCGTATACTGACATAAAGGGGTATAAAGCGTAGTTTTGCGGTACCATTGCAACATTTCTGTCTTTAGGAGGTAAATCATCTACTATTTTTCCTCTTAAATATACGTGACCTTTATCTTGCCTTAATAAGCCTGCTATAATTTTTAAAATTGTTGTCTTTCCTTCACCAGAAGGTCCTAGAATAACTACAAATTCTCCTTTCTCTATATCTAGGTTTAATCCTCTTAATACTTGTACTTTCTTTCCTTTTGACTCATACTCCTTCCAAATATCTTCTAATTTAACATAACTCATTGTTTCACCCCAGCTAAACTACTGTACGCACGTGTCATCATTCTTTGGGAGACTATAAATAATGCCATTAGAGGTATACCCATTATTACTGCTCCTGCAGCAAATATATTATATGCTGGTGCACTAGCAGGATTTAATAGCCCGGCCATGTAATAAAGACCTATTGTTGCAGTCCACGCTTTCACATTAGGCAACAAGAAGGAGTAAGCTAAAGCGAAATCTAAATAAGCACCACTGAAGCCCAATATTGCGGTTAAAGCCACTACGGGTAAGGCTAGTCTCATTATAATCCTTAAAAATGCTCCAAATCTTGATAGCCCATCTACCATTGCAATCTCCTCGTAAGAAGACGGGATAGCGTCTATACTCAGTTTTGCTATGAAAGCGGCAAATATTGAGGTTCCGGGAGTATATGCTAATATTAAACCAATATAGTTAAGTAAATGAAGTTTAGCGAATAATAAATATAAGGGTACCGCTGTAGCAGTATAAGGAAAGAATGTTACAATATAAATGAATGTAGCTAAGATTTTCTTAGCTGGTATATTTAATCTTGATAATGCATATCCGGTTATTAATGCTAATAGTACTGAAATTATTGCGGTAGATCCTGCTAGAATTAAGCTATTTCTAATCCATAGAGGAAAAGTACCACCATATAAATTTGCTGAGAGTAACTCCTTATATGCTGTGAAATATATATGTTTAGGTAATAATGTTGATATACTGAGAGATATTAAGCTTGGGGAGTTGCTGAATGATGTCATGAAAACATAATATAAGGGGAAGATAGAGAAAAATGCCATAACTAATAAGATAAAATATGATATTGTTAATCTTATAATTTTAGAAATTTTATATTTTTTTCTAACACGAATCATGTTACTCACCTCATGTAAATGAGTCTAATATGTGTGTATACTTAATTACAATTATAGCAAGAACTATAACGAAAATGGTGGAAATCACAGACCAAGCAGCCGCTAAAGAGAAATTACTATAGCTAAATGCTTCCTCATAAGCATATACTATGAAAGTTTCTGTTGAGATTCCGGGTCCTCCACCGGTTAATATAAAAATTGGGTAAAAATTATTCCATGTAAATACGAAACTGGTTATGAATACGAATGCAATAGTTTTCTTAAGAGAAGGTAAAGTTATTCTTAGAAATTTAGTTAAGGCGTTAGCTCCATCTAAATCTGCTATTTCATAAAGTTCTCTGGGTATGCTCTGGAGTGCTGAGTAAAAGACAGTCATAAAATACGGAAATGAAAGCCAATCATTAGTTACTATCAATTCTATCCATGCGTCTGTGGTAGAAGTAAGTGAATTTATCTTAGGCAAGTGAAGTAAGGGTAAAATTAATTTGTTCATCATACCATATGGGTCAACCCATAAGCCTTGCCATATTAAAAGTGAAATGAAGCCTGGAAAAGCCCAGGGTAAAATGAGAATAGCATAAAATATTGATTTGCCTTTAAGATCACTCTGATTAAGTATCAATGCTAGCAAAAATCCTAATAACATCATAGTCACTAAACTTCCTACAGTCCATATTAGTGTATTTTTCAATAGTTCCAGAAAATAACCATATTTAAATATTATTAAATAGTTTTTAAGGCCTACAAATTCATACTTAAAGAAATGTAATAGACTTAAGTTAGTAAACGAAATATACAGTGAGTATATTAAAGGAAATATAAAAAGAAATAACGTAACAACTAGAATAGGAAGGATGTAAAAAAACGGATAAATTTTATCCTTTCTCAATTAGGTTCACCACTTCCATCTTCTCGGTAATACTACTATTAAGGGAGATAGTACTGCTGTTATTATCAAAAGGAACTGGGTCGGTGGTAATACTGGGAAGATTGGCAATCCAGAAAGTAAACCATTTTGTACTAGTGACTGTACAAAAGCTTGCTCCATTCCTTGAGCAGCAGCATTAGCACTTATCTTACCAGCGAAGAACTCACTAGCATATTCGTGGAATGAATTCCAATAATAAGCCATTTGAGGTATGTTGGGGAACTTTTGGCCATATTGAGCTTGTTCTAATATTCCCTTCATGATACTATTTAGATATGAAGGCTGCAGTTTTCCTTCATTTAATTCAGTTATAGCTTCATTATAAGCTTGCACATTAGCTGGTATATCATGGGCTACATCCCATAATCTTAGATCTGCTTGATAACTAGTAAAGTATAACACAAATATTAAAGCTGCCTTTATTTGCATTGGTGTTGCTCCACTAGCTTGGGGAGAAGCTATTAAGAATCCAGTAGAACCTATAAATGGTGCGGCCCTCAAACCTGTTTGACTAACTATAGGTAATGGTGCAGCACCCAAATTTGGTCCTAAAGCTTGCAAATATGCATTTAGATCCCAAGGTCCGTCAAATATTATTGCAGTCTTGTTTGCTATAAATAATTGTCCTTCAGCTCCTCCAGCTCCTGTACTTGGTGCTAAATAATTAATATGTAAGTTATAAGTTAGATTATACCAGAAGTTTAGTGCATCGACCATTGCGGTACTATTTAAAGCTGGGTAAACTTGCCCATTAGTAGTTGTAAATATGTTTCCTCCAAATCCTGCAAACCATGCTGCAAATCTATATCCATATTCTTGACTAGCACCATAGGCAATTCCCCAAATATGATAAGTCTTATTTACATTCTCAGCTATCTGAATTAATTGGTTAGTAGTGTTTGGAGGATATGGCACAAATTGTTTATTGTAAAACATTACTATGTAGTTTATATTATCTGGTAAGCCATACACAGAACCGTTTAATGTCCAATCATCTATAGCTGTAGGTAAGTACAAAGATGTTATGCTTTGAGGGAGGTATTCAGATAAATTCAATACTAGACCAGCTGCAAATAAAGCACCTCCAGAATCACTCGTATCTCTATATACTATAGGTGCTTTTCCAGCTTCAGCGGCAGTTTCGAACTGAGAAGTTCCTACTCCAACACCATAGGTTACCTCAACATGAATCCATGGAAACGCTTGTTCGAAGGCAGCTAATGTTTCGTTAAATGCCTGGTTTTCAGAGGTGCTATAACTATCCCATACCGTTATTGTAACTGGAGTTGATGGTGGAGAAGTAAGTCCAACTAACTTCATTAAAACTTGCGGATTACTTGTGTTAAGAATAGCTGGAGATGTGGTAGTCGTTGTTGTTGTAGTAGATGATGTAGACGTCATTGTAGGAGGAGTTGTTGTAGTAGGCGTTACATGGTGCTGTGAAGAGATATAGGCATAATAACCACCTACTGCCGCTACTATTATTACTATTACTACAATTATAGCTACAATAGTTTTAGATATTGCTCTTTTGTATTTTTTCAAGCAATCACCCAATTATCATTATGATTCTTCCAATATAAAAATTTCTTCTTTTATTTATGGACTTTATACTTAAGTCATTATTTTTATAGATTCTCATAAATAATTATGAGAAAGTTTATACATTTCTCTAACTCAACATAGCAATAAATTATGAATTAAAAATAAATGCTCAAAACTTAATCATCGTTCTCACAATACTATTATTAGATTCTATGAAATTCCCTAAGTGCTAAATATCTTTAGGTGTTTTAAGTAATCTAATATTGTTTATTAGCTATTACAATAGTATAATGATATCATCTAAAATATTATTCAAAACTATAATAATCATTATGAATGGAGGAAAATTTAAATATTTGTTAGAAATTGATTGATATAATGAAAGTTAAGAACTTTATGTTAAAATTTAGTGCTATGGTAATAATACTAATGATGTTGCCTTTATGGAGTTTGATAGTACCAGTTTCAACAGCGGGACAACTAAATGTGAACTTTACCGTAGCAAGTAACGGACTAGTTACAATATATTTAGCAGGAATACCTAGCAACAATACTATTACTTTACATTATGGAATTGAAAACGGGCCTCAACAAGCCTGGATTGAAATATATAACACAGAAATGAAATGGAATGGAGAGAATTTTAGTGCTACTATAGGACCGTTTGAAAACGGAACATGGATAGCATGGGTCTTTTACGATAATACTACCGGACAATGGATAAATTATGACAATCACCCTTTCTGGAACTGGAACTTAGAAGTTAATCCGCCTAATGTAGGTCAAACTTATGCTACTGTATTGCAAAACGGTTCTATATTAATAACTATGATTGGGAGAGCACCAGATCAGATAGATATTCATTATGGTCTTACAACTGGTCCTCAAACTGGTCTTCCGTGGAGCAATATAACAGACGAGTTAATGACTTATAACCCGCTTTGGGGGAACTATACTATTTTAATAGGTCCATTTAAACCTGGTCAGTGGGTACAATGGGTTTATCATGATTTAACTCTTAATCAATGGATTCATAACGTTTCTGGAACTAATTTTGCAATACAAGATGTTTATTCTCCCATAATGTTCATTAACGCAACATACAATAAGTACGTTTATGTTGAAGGAGAGAAAGCATATATTTATGTGGAGCTAAATAACGAATACTCAATACCCATCAATGCTTTTCTTTCTCTAAAAATAGCAGACTTTTATTATAATACATCAACTACTTTAAATCCTGGGTTAAATAACATATCATTTGCTATTGATACCTCTAATATTCCTCAGGGAATTTATAGCCCATTACTCAGCGTATATGTAAATAATACTTTGCAAAGACAAGTAACCTTATCTCCATTTTACGTATTAAATACAACGGGTAAAAAACCATTAAGCCTTGTAATTGTGTGGAATATGCATCAGCCATTATATATTGCTCCTAATGGAAGTTGGGAACAACCTTGGGTTTGGCTTCATACTGGGCAAGATTTCATATGGAATGGTAGTCTAGTAGGTGCTTATGAATTACAAGCACTATTAATTAACCAATTTAATGTAAGCGTTACCATAGACTTTACGCCAGTATTGCTTTACCAATGGGAGACGATACTTCATGAAGAAAACGCTACCTTTACATCAAACTTCGGAGTTAATGTGACCCATGATATTGAGGCTGTTAACTATACTCTAAACTTATATAAAACACTAATGAAGGAGGGAAAAGTAGAAGTCCTAACTGTACCATTCTATCATCCTTTACAGCCATTGTTACTCCAAGATGGATATTGGAGCGATGTTTTAGCCCAAATAGAGATGGGTGAGAATATGACACATGAAGTGTTTGGAGTATGGGCTAATGGAACATGGACCCCAGAAATGGCATTCGATATGGATTTAGTAGGTCTTTATAACGAATCTGGAATTTCATTTACTATATTAGACCAGCAAGCTTTCTTACCTTATGTAACGTTAGTAAATGGTTCCTTAAATCCAGATCAACCGTTTATAGTTGAAAATAATTTAGGTCAAACTATTGTAGTACTTTTTAGAAATACTACGTTATCTAACGAGTTCGGCTTTAAATTCTTCAGTCAATCATCTCAGCTTACAGCCCAAGAACTAATTCAACAACTAGCTGAAATCTACATGAATAATCCAGGTGGAGTAGTTACCGTAGCCCTAGATGGTGAAAACCCATTAATATTTAATCCAACAACCGGCCCTAGTGATTTATATGCAATCTATCAAGCTTTATCTGAATATCAAGGAAGCTGGTTAATAACTCAAACTGCAAGCGAGGCAATAGCTACTCATAAACCTACTTCAATTATTACAAACTTGCCGGTCAATTCTTGGGACTTGAACCTAAACTACTGGAATAATGGCTACATAGGTAAAACAGAGATTTGGCAAAACGTATCTTTAGCTAGGGAATACTTGGTAGCGTACACTGTAGCGTTAGGAGATAACATTTCTCCATTGGTTTATTTACCATTTAACACAACGCCTAATTCTACTAACTTAATTGATACTTTATGGAATTACCTTTATGTAACTGAAGGCAGTGACTGGACATGGCAAACCGGTCCACCAGCATTTGGTCCAATATGGTTTAAAGAACAAGCTTTACTTTACACTCATACAATAATATCTACAGTAAAGAATCAATTTGAAAAGATAGAACTCCTAAAGGTGAAGTCGGAAGGTAATAAGATAAAGATAGATATATATAACGGAATAAATAGCACATTACATCTGATATTAGTAATAAAGTATAATTCTACAGAAACTGCTTTCCCACTCATATTAAACCCCGGGGAAAATGAATTTAAGTTACCGTTAAGAGTGAGTGGAACTATAGATATACTCTTATATTCTCCGGTAACTCCACAAGAGGTTGGATTAACATTAATACCTATTACAAATTATGGATTCTTAATTACCTCGTACCAAGTAACGATCACTAAGGGATCATCAAATGAAATGACGATCTTATCTACTATACTAGGGAGTATTGTAGCATCATTAATTATTATTGAAATTATTAGGAGAAGATACATATAGAAAAGATAATAATTTTTTATTTAACATAATACTTATGAGACTAAGATTCATAATTTTTAAATATCATTTTTCCTTACTCCCTATGTTAATTCTGATTTTATGAATAGAACTTAATAGGTTGTAACAAGTACAAAAAGTATCACTAATAGGAAAATAGAAGCACTAGACAATTATTACTGGAGATTCATGAGTAGTTTGCAATTTCCATTTGCCTAAATAGAGTTAAGTTATTGTTATTAAGTATACACTAAGCAGTATTAATATGTGGATTGTATAAGAGTGCATGATAAGGAGGCTATAATTTAGATTATTCGTAATGATTTTACGTATTCTGTATTATTTATGCATTAAATTATACTAATCTAATAGAGAATATTACAATTAGCGAAGAACGCGTGAAAGACCCACGTTCTTACAAATAAGCATATTCAATTATTGCTCAGTACAGAGCCTTAACTATGTAGAATTACTTTAGTGTTTTTATATACTCTTTCTATTCCAGAATCCGTAGTATATACTACCGCATTCTCTTTTTCGGCTAATGCCACTATAAAACAGTCCACTATGGAAAGGTTTTGGTACTTAACTTTTAACTCTCCGGCTCTTAAGGCAAGTTCCCTTAGTGCTAATAATTTTTATTGGCGAATTTAGGATTAGTGAAAGCCTAACCTTCGCTTCCTCTAATCCCTTAAGTTTACCGTAAGTGTAAAGAAACTCTGCCAAATTGAGATCTGTAGTATAACCTTGACTCTTACCCATGTAAACCTCTTCCATAGTTTCCTTAGTTTCGTCATTAAGCCCAGAAAAATATACGTGGAAAAAACCTGAATCAAATATTATTTTCTTTCTCAACTTCTTCCTTCCTCAACTTTTCCAACTCCTTTAAAGCTAAATCTCCCATCCCCTTATCTATACCATAAGCATCAAGGAGAGTCATTTTTCGTTTTAAAACAATCTTATCACCTTCAACCTCTAACTCCATATAAGAACCCTCCCTAATATTAAGCCTCCTTCTAACCTCAGCCGGGATAACTATAATTCCCTTCTTATGAACCTTTACCTCCATGAGATGTATTTTGTTAAACTACTATTAAAGTCTAACTTACGAGAGAGTTAAACTACAAGGTAAGTTTAATTCAACTAGTAAAATGTCATAAATATAACTTAAAAACTAGTTATCTGGTGAATCTTTATAGTGCCATCATTAGGCTATTTACGGCGATTCAGGAGTTCTTTGCGATTTCATTTTTTTAACATTTTGGGATAAAATAATTAATTGTTCATTCAGTTATATTAATTAGGGGGCGAGTAGGAGGTTATACCGTGAGAGAACTTTAAACTATCGTGGTAGAGGGTTATGGAGGCGTTCCTCCTCTCTCCACTTGCGTATAATCTGTTAAGCCTTTCTCTCATAATCTTAACATATATTGGATTTTTATTCATAGAATTATACTAATCTGAGAAAATTACAATTAGCAAAGAATCCCTGAATCTCCAAGAGTTTCTGCTAAATTAATCCTAATTCTTTTGCCAAATCTTCTAACTTCTTTGCTTCCCTTTTCATTTCCTTTATAAAAAGTGATGAAGGCTTTTCCCATTCTTCTGGAGTAAATGCAAAGAATTCTATGCGTGCTCTTAAGTATTTCCCCAATTTCTCAAGCCTATCAATGTATCTTAAGCCTTTAAAATCTGGAGATATTATTACTAAATCTATGTCACTTACCTCTAAATAATCTCCTCTAGCTCTAGAGCCTACTACATATACATCCTTAACACTAATTTCCTTTTTCACATCATTTATGAATTCTATTGCTTTTCTCACCAATTCAATCTGACTCTTTAACGCAGATTTCGCTTTACCCATTCTATCACCTTTTCCGCCTTCTTAATTAATTCCTCAGCATCTTCTTTAGTATAAAGTGAATATGGTATAGTATTTGCTGCATCGGGATACCTAGAGATTGTTAGTGTAAAGTGAGTTTATTCACTTCATTTCTAATCTCATCTCCAGGTAATCCAATCTCCTCCTTTATTATGTTTAACAACTCGTTTAAATCGTAGGTTCGTTCAATCTTTCCCCTATCTATTAATAATGCCTTTAAAGCCTTCTCTGCAGCCTGTTTAGCCCAAAATGCAGAAGCATAATAATGACCAGTTGTGATAGTATCCTTAGCCGTTGTCAAATCCTCTAAAGCTTGCTTAAACCACTTTACTGCTTCTTCTCTCATTAGAAGAATAGCATTTAAACTTTTTAATATGATTATCTACTAAAAAGTAGTGAAAAACTGTATAGAGGGAGTAAATTAATACGCTAACAAGAATTTGAGAAAGAGACCATAAATGCGTTATTTTAGAAAGAATATAACTACTAGCCAAGAAAGAAAAGTAAAAATATGCGTAATGAATTGGTGTTAATAGAGTTTGCTAAACAGTCTCAGCTAATAATTTGAAGCTGTTTTTATCTAAATTGTTTAAATCAATCTCATACAAGTTATCATTTTTGTCTATTAATACTACCTTAGAGTCCAATAGTATCACATTCCTCCTTCCAACAGTATAAGCCGTAACTTCTCCTCTATCAGTCACTAAATCCCATTCTAACTGATCACCCTTTATATTTATTTCATTTATTTTTTTAACAGAAAATATTAGATTATTGTAAGCCAACGCAGTTTCCAAGATTTTTCTTGAATTTTTGTCTAATTTAGTATAGTCCTCCAATAAGAATACTTCATTTCCATTTTCATCATAAAATCCTATAAATTTGGGATTAGTTATAGGAAATAACATTTTAGGTATTAGTCCATTATACTTCTTACCATCATAAATAACGTTCACAACACTTCTCCTCTCTGATGACTCAATCTTTATATTATCGTTTACAAAATTGAATTTTGGCTCACTAATTTCTAATTTCCTAAATATATTCTCCTCATTTATTTGTTCCTTAAACATCTCATAAAAGGCACCTTTTTTGTTGAGTAATTCTTCCGGTTTACCTTCTTCTATTACTCTACCTTGATTTAAGACAATTACCTTATCCGCATTCATTACTTCATGAACATTATGAGTAACTAGTATTACAGTCTTACCTCTTGATACACTCATCATCGCCTCATAAACCTCTCTTTCACTAACTACATCAAGGTTAGAAGTAGCCTCATCGAATATAAGCATATCCGGGTTTTTCACAATTGCTCTGGCAATACTTAACCTCTGTCTTTGTCCTCCAGATAAGTAAGTTCCTCTTTCACCCAATATGGTATCATATGCAAAGGGTAATCTTACAATCTCGTCATGAATTCTAGCTATCTTACAAGCTTTAACTATATCAACCTCATTTACGTTTTCATCTCCGTAAGCTACGTTATATCCCACAGTGGTATCAAACAAAACTACGTCTTGGGGCACGTATGCTATTTTCTTTCTGAGGTAGTTCAAATCTATTTCCTTAATATTCACTCCTCCAATAGTGATTTTACCTTCATTTACATCATAGAATCTAAGCAACAGTTTAGCTATAGTGCTCTTACCGGAACCGCTTTTTCCGACAATCGCAACCTTTTCTCCGGGCTTTATCCTTATACTAACGTCCTTTATTACTGGAAAGTGAGGATCATAGCCGAAGTAAACATGATCTAATACTATTTCCGCTGGCATACTAGGTTTCTTAGGATTTTCTGGATTAGTTATTTCGGGCTTTACTTCTAATACTTCTCTTATTCTTTCAGCTGAAGTTAGGGATTGTTGAATGAATGGAAGTACGTTGCTTAGGTTATTTATGGGACCGTAGAACTGTGAAACGTAAGCTATAAAGGCGGTTATTACACCTAGTTGTATGATTCCAGATATTACCTCATGTCCTCCTATCCACCATATTATCACTGTGGAGAGGTTAACTATAAACCGTTTGTCCCTACACTTTCATTTCAATCATTTTATCTTCATTCATGATCGAGTGTAGGGACTTAGCCCTCAACCACCTACCAAGCTTAACGGTAGATGGGTCATGGGACTCCTTAGAGCCCAACGGCACGGGGCTCACATCTCCAGCCCTATTCAACAAGTTATACAATGCCACAACATCCCTATGCCACCTCTCTTTCCCCTTCTCACAAACACCAACCCTTGGGGCATTGCCCCCATCGGGTTGGTAAATAATCTTCGATCCGTGGATTGGACAAACAGTGGAAGTATATGCTGGGTTAACCAAAATTACTGGAACACCAAACTCCCTAGCCTTCTCAATAATAGCGTTCTTCATAGATGAAAACGCTGAACGGTAAATTCTCAACCTAAGCTGAGAGTCTTTAACATCCTTAATCATATGCTCTGGAGTTCTCTTGGGCAAGTCCTCTAAAACTATGGCACTCTTACTTTCAAAAGCCTCTTTAACGATTAGCTTAGCCAACTTCCTCCTAACATCAGCCTTTTTATCCCTCTCTCTCAACCTCTTTAACTTCCTCCTCACTTCTCTATCCTTAGTTGACCTACCAGTAGTCATCGACTTCCTCCTATACTCATAACCTAGAGTAATTTTCTTGGTGTTAGTCTCTAAGAGGATCGGTTTTCCATCAATTAATACAGAGACTGAATTCTCGTTAATGTCAACTGGGATGAAACCCTTAGGCTCGTAAGGTTTAGGCTCATCCTTCTTAAAGATGATGTAAAACTCTACCACATTCCCCTTCAACAATTTAAACCTAGCCTCACTCGCAATCCTCCAGCCCTTATTATAATACTCCCAAAAGATCTTAGGGAAGGTTGGTGAAATGAAAACCCTACCCTTCTTCGTGGAAATTGAAACCCTATCAAGGCTGAACTTCCACAAGTGGTCATCTAAGTGCACAGTAACTTTTCTCACTGACGGTTTATCAGTATAAGTCCTACCCCTCTTCTTTAACTTCTCAAAACTGTCTAATCTCTCACTCGCATCCTCACAGGCGGTGTAAATATAATGGGAGGGTAAGTCCTTATGTTTCTCCCTTTCAACCTTATAAATTCCCGCTTTAATCCTAGTGAAGGAGGTAGTTTTGTTTGAAAGTCCATAATTTATTGCATCCTCTAGAACCTCTCTGTACTCCTCCTCAACTTCTTTAAGTGCTGAGTATGTGGCGTAGTCGACCCTAACTCTTAACTTCACTGTCCTCTCCACTTAGCTCACCTATCAGTTTTTTTACACCTTGAACGAGGATTGTCTTCTTGTGACTTCTCATTCCGTAAATTTTCCCAGCGAATGAAGTAATGATGGAGATTAAGTCTTCTACGAGTTCCTGCGTGGCATCTTTGGGCTCCTCACCGAAAACTATCTCGATCTTAACTCCCATGGTTGAAAAGAACTCCTCTAAGTACTCAAAGCCAAACCTCGTTAACCTATCCTTGTAGGTTATTAATACGACATCAATACTCCTCCCCTCAACCAGTTTGAATAGTCTTAACAATCCTTTCCTTTGTGTGTTTAACCCGCTTGCAATATCTTTTAGTACTTCAACTACCTTGTAACCCTTTGCTGTTGCGTAATTTGTTAGGTAGTTTATCTGCCTCTCCAAATCTTCTTTTTGATCAGTTGATGAAACTCTTGCGTAAATTACAGCCCTTATTTCCTCCCTCTTCTCTAAGTATTTCTTAACTTCGCTGTAAGGTATCCTATACTTCCCACCCTCAGTTGTTACTACCCTTATCTTCCCTTCCCTGACCCACCTTAACAAGGTTGAGTATGAAATGCCGAGGAGTTGGCAAGCCTCCTTAGGTCTCAGTAATCTTTCCACAAAAATAGTTGATGATAAACTAATATAAAAAGATTTTTATTAACGTGAAAAAGGATTCAGCCCATTATACTGATATTCATGAGGTGCTAAGGCTAATTTGGAAACTAAGTTTACATCTTTTCCTAAAAGGAGGGATAGTTCCTCTATATAGGAAGTAGGTATAATAGCAATTAACCAACTTTACTACTTTCCTCCCTTTCAATTTCTTCTTGCCAAGATATTTCTTTAACAACTCTCCCCTTATATCTACCAGTATATCACCTAACAGAGCTTTCCATGCTTGGAATGCTTTACTCGCAGCATTATGTAAAAGCCCTTCTTTTGCAAATTCCTCAGCTATATTGGCCTCAAATCCACTTCTTTATCTTAGTTCTCTGATAATATTCAATATCAAACCTCGGTAATTCTTGCATATAATAATAACAATTTTTTTAGGAAATAAAGTTTTTATCACTTTTTATCTTGAGATAGTTATATAGCTGACATTATATTTTGGATTAAGATGATTTTTATCTATATAAAAGGTATAATAAGTAACCTCTCTCCTAATTATTTTCAGATTACTCCGAATGGTTTATAATCTCCAATTTTAAAGTAATCAAATATGAGTGAAAAAATTGTTGATGAGATACTTAATAATCCTCAATTACTTTCAGTACTAGCTGAAAAAATTTATGGTAAGCTTAAGGACGAGATTGTAATAAAGAAATTGGAAGAAAACAGTGAAAGTATAAGGGCTTTACAAGAGGAGATTAAAAAGCATACTGAAGCAATTCAAGCACTTCAACAAGCAGTCCAATCTTTACAAGAAACTGTTAAGAAACAAGGAGAAGCCATCCAGGCTTTACAAGAAACTGTGGATAAACACACCCAAGCCATAGTATCACTTCAAGAAGTAGTCAAAAAACAAGATGAAGCCATTCAAAGACTCCAGGAGACTGTAGATAAGCATACTGAGGCTATAGTATCACTTCAACAAGCAGTCCAATCTTTACAAGAAACTGTTAAGAAACAAGGAGAAGCCATCCAGGCTTTACAAGAAACTGTGGATAAACACACCCAAGCCATAGTATCACTTCAAGAGATTGTTAAGAAACAAGGTGAGGCTATAGAAGCTCTACAAGATGCGGTGAAGAAACAAGGAGAAGCCATCCAGGCTTTACAAGATGCAGTCAAGAAACGAGGTGAGGCTATAGAGGCTTTGCAGAAGGCTGTGCTTAGGTTGGGTAGGGAGGTTAAGAGGCTTTCGATAGAGTTGGGTGGTTTTACTAATAGGGCGGGGAAGGGTATGGAGAGGGCTATGTTGAAGCTTTATAGGAAGGCTTTGGAGCTTCATGGTGTTGATCCTAAGAGGGTAGTTCATGGTAAGATAGTTGATGACGAGGGGGTAATTGAGAAGGGTAAAGTGTTTGAGGTGGATTTTTATGAGACTAATGATTATGTTTATGTGTTTGAGATAAAGAATTTTGCGGATAAAGGTACATATGATCAAATCATTGTTAGAAAAAAGTTGTTCTCTGCAAAGTATAAGGATAAGAAGGTAAAAATATTTGTTGTAGCAAACTTTGTGGATAAGAGGGTAAAGAAGAAGCTTGAGGAAGAAGGGGTAGAAATTATAGCTTCTCATGTGGTTAAGTAATTATATTTTTCCCTTCTGATAAAGAAAATTACAATTCACAAAGAAACCTAAATCTTCCCATTTATATATTAAATGATTTTTCTTTACAAAAAGTGTAAATATTAAAATAGGGCATTATTGAATGTCAACAGTTTATAGAAATATAAATAGCTTAGCGACTACACTAGGATTCACTAATACATCGTATCAAAGATAACTTTATAGTTTAAGGATAAAACGGGTAGCAAGTGAAAGTTGTAAAATACTTAATCCCTTACGTTTTAATAAGTTCGTTTAACTATTACTTTGCCAAAGAAGCAATATCTTCTGCTTCACCCATTGTTTTTAACCTCATTAGATACTTAATATCTACAGCAATATTTGTCTTGTTAACTAAGAAAGTGATTTTTAGCAAAGATATAATCCAATTAGCAATTTACACTACTGCTTCATCACTCCTTTGGGCATATGGATTACTCTATGTAACTCCAGCTGAGTCAGCTGTGTTAAGTTATACTATGCCGTTATTTTCAATCCCAATAGCCCTTCTAGTGTTATCAGAAAACCCTACGCTAATTGAGATTATTGGTGTAATCATAGGGTTTTCTGGAGTGATCCTTTACGGTTTACCTTTAATTCATGGGTTTACGTTATTGGGATCAATTGTAACAGTTATTAATGCAATATTTTGGGCCTCTTTTTCAGTATATTATAGAAAACTAAGAGAATACAATCCACTAGTAGTTAACTCAAGCCAGTTTGCCATTGGTTCTATAATATTGACATTATTACTGCCGATAGACTATAAAGTTAATTTAAATGAGCAATTCGTATATGGTATTGCATATACTTCCATACCAGGAGGAGCATTATCGTTCTTTTTATGGAATATGATAGTAAAGATAGAGAAGATTTCAAGGGTTACTGTTTTAAGCTTTTTAGTTCCTATTATAACTACTTTAGTGGAATATATATTATATGGAACTCTTCCTCTATTCATTCAAGTAATTGGAATTATTCTCATGTTTGTAGGAATTTTGGTCTCTAGGATAAGGAAGATATAAAATAAAACTTTTGCAGTAAATAATAGAATATAAAAAGATATTTTCTCTATAATATTTAACAATAAAATCTATATAAAAATGAGGATGAAATATTGATCCAATGAAAAATAAAAATGACTAAATGAAATTCATCCTTTTTGACCTAAATCAAAAGACTAAATGAAGAAGTGCAAATTAGGAAAAATCTTTATAGTCTTACATTACGTTAAAAACATATAATAGATCTCTTCTTGTTGAATGAAAATTTTTTATTAATAAGCAATAAAATAAGAAGTTAAATTAAATATATTTTATTATTTCACGAACAAATATTATAATTTTTTATGGTAATGAAACAAACACATCCTTTTTATCTTGAAATTTTCTTAAAGTATAATATACTATTGTTTACAAAGCGATATTCATGTAATTACCTTAATTTATCACGGAAATTTAGTGTTGGTTTTCTCTAACCCATCCATCTTTAACCCTCTTAAGTCCCTTAATCTTCTCAAGAACTTTTCTTTTATTATCTTCATAAATGTTAAGTTTATCACAGATAACTTTGCCTTCGTAAAAAGCATCAATAACAATAGTATTAAACTCACGTATTTTATCTTCTAGCTTTTCTTTCTTAACAAAATGAAGTTCTATTGCATCGGTTGGTGGAAATTTTGGCATTTCTTCACCTATAACTAAAAGATCATAATCACTGTAAATTTTATAATCTCCTCTAGCTCTAGAACCGAAGAGTATTACCGTGTAATTTCTCTCGCATAAATAGGAAACGTACTCCTTGAATTGTGTTTCCTCCTTTTTGTAGAGCTCTAGTAGATCAGATAATAGAGAGAATCGTTTCCATGCATCTGACACATTTCTCACCTTCACTTCTATCCATATCAATTATCTCTTCTTCCGGATATCTAGAACCTAAATACATTAGGGAGAGATAGTTAGCACAATCAAGTATTTTATCGTTTAATTGGAAATTTTTAATTTTTGCTACCTCCTCCAATAGTCTCTTTATCGAATGTGTATAAATTATTCCCCCCAGTGGTTTGAACTAATATGCCTTTTAATCTCAGTTCTACAGCCAGGACAGCATGGAAACAAGCTTCCGGATAATAGCCTTTATCGAGAAGAAGATAAGCGACCTCTTTATCTTTATCACTTTTTTCAAACCACTTTGCCACAATATCTTATCTAAGCGAATAATTAAAACTCTTTAGCAGTTAATAATGTGTTAATTCAATATTTATGCTCCCTATAAAGAAAGGTCATCTAATAAATTTAAATACAAATGACAATATTATCGTCGTGGACACTAATTTTATTAATCCGATATAAATTATATAAAATATAAATTTAGTTTCAATTCATTATTAGATCCGTCATCTAATAATAAAGGATGTTATAATTTTGATCTATATTTAAATTTTTATTGTATTATAATCAAAGTGTTAAAAAGGGAGGGAGATTCACGGCAACTTGAATCTATAAAGGAGGTAATTTTAAATAAATTGTGAATGAAATTATTACTCAAATTTGAAATTTACGTATTAAAGCCTATGTATATTCATATGGAATCGCGGTAAGTTTAGTGAACATAAGTTCAATAATCTTCTATGTTAATTAGCCTGATTTCAAAATTCTTATTGATTACATTAAAATATTCTTCTATATAAAATCTATATTCTTTTTTAATGTCCATCAAATATTCTCTAACTATTCCAGAAACGTAATCTGCTGAATGAATTAACTTATACTTATCATGCCCCGTAAACTCTATCCTCATAACTTTAGCTAAAGACCACTTATGAAAATTAGTAAGAATATATTGCTTATCACTATCTCTTAACACAGGAGTCCTATCATAATAAACAAAAATCTTCTTTCCTACAACATATTTCCTCAAATTTAGCCCTATAATTTTCCCGTATATTTTCGCTGAATGAGCAGTAAGATCAGTTTTCTTATCTATTATTAATGAAATCCCGGTTAAGTTTGACAATACCTTATTAACGAAGATCCCCTTAACGTTTTTACCTAATCTATGTTGTTTAGGCGGGTCTTCAGACCACTTAAAAAACTTAATGTGTTTACCAGTAAGCCTTTGCACATCGACTAATGCTTCATCATACAGTTTAAGATAATTATCTATATCATATATTAGTACTGCAGAGATTACGAAAGGTTTATCATCAGCTGGGTTTCCTGCTTCATCAATTGAAATATGGATTTCCCTATCCATCTTACACTAAAAAGCATGTCCATCTTACATATTTAAGCTTAAATATTTCCTAAAATAAGTTATTATTTGGGAGTGCACGGGGATACGTGCACAATGATCAGAATAAACGAGTGCACGGGGATACGTGCACAATGAGGTAATTTGAAATTTTTGTGCAATAATCTAATTAGAAAAATTTCTATCAAAAGATAAAAAAGCCTTGCCACCCTGAGCGAGGATAATTTAAATATACCATTTTTCTAACGAGTAATTTAATGGTTAGGGGAAGGAAACTTAATCAAAGTAACAGTTTTCTATAAAGATTAGGCTTACACATTCCCATCCTAGCCTTCTAAAATCGTCGTGTTAAAGCATTAAAATACTCTTCCGCCGGTTAAGAAAAAAAAGGATAAAACCCAAATGAAAATGATGTGTTAGAAATTATTCACCAAAAGTTGTAGGAGAAGTTAAGGGAGGAATCCAATCTATTATAAAAGGTTACTGAGGATTGTCATAGGGATTACCCTCTTAGTATACAAGATTTGGTATAACAAACCAAGGATTAGTAGGTTCTCAGGCGTATATAAAGAAAGTCAGCTATTAGGGATAATAATGCTTTTTAATACCTAGCTATTATAACTCTACCATGAGAAAATACTTAACGTTGGCTTTGATAACGGTTTTTTTAATCCCCCTAATCTCGGCTTACGCCTTAATCTTACCTCAAGGTTATTTTTTATATATACCAATAAATGTGAACTCTCTATCAGCCTTAATATATGCAACAAAGAGTAATGTTACTGTTAGTGTTGCAGTGATGACGCTTTCTCAGTTTAATACTTTTAATGAGACGGGTGTATTGAAAGGTTTGGTGGTACAAAACAGTAGTTTAGTGGTTAACGGTGTTTTACTGAATCCAGGTGAATACTATCTTGTGGTCTACTCTCCTACACAAACAGCTAATATCACTTATTACTATAACCTAACACAAATTAAAGCTGAGAACTCATCAATGTATGTTGAGGAGTTCATAACAATACCGGGAAATAGTTATTATAAATTGCCAATTCACCTATCAACACTAGGCTCACCTTCTCAACTGTTACTAACAGGAGTATCAAACGAGACTGTAAAATATGAAGTTTATAATAATGAGTCACAATTAGTGTTTGAATCGTCTCAAGTAACCCTTACTTTTAATTATACTTCGTTCACATGTTACTATAATGTAAGCCTACCTAAGGGAATGTATTATTTATATATAGTTAATCCTAGCACAACTCCGGCACTTGTAGCCTTCGAATACAGATTATATCCAATATACGTTAATCCGTATTTAAGGTCGACTTTATACAACACAACTGCCCTTCCATACGGAATAGCATCTTATGGCGTTACTGGTGATAAGACTTACTCTATAAATACTACTTCAGTTAGAGGTTTCTATAATATTTCGAGTATCCTAGCCTATAATGGTAGTCAGAGTATAGTACCACAATATGGTGCTTCGCTTCAGCTAAATGCTATATTAGTTATTAATAATAAGGATAACACTTCGCAAATATTGTGGGCACAAAACGTGATAAGCTTCATTACTAATGAATCAGCAATGAATTATTGTATAAATATATGGAATTTTACTTATCCTTCAGCCTCAGTCATAAATTCAAGCATAATAGGAAAAGGGAATGTATACAATTCCTCAAACCAATACTTCTACGCCTATGGTACACCATACACGGTCTATAATTTGCCTCTTTCTGGTTTCTTAGAGATTAACGAAACAGTTATGCCGGGTAAAGGAGTTGAAATTATCTTCTCTGAGACTGAAGTCGAAAATGGAACTTACACGTCTTCATCTGCAGTAATTGACGAAGTGCTTGTTAAAGATCCTAACGTCTCTTCAGCTTATTTCTTAGTTGATGGGTCTCAATATACTCCAGCTGGAGTAAAAAGCAGTTTTGGAGCATTTTATGATGCAGAACTTGTGTTTGGAGGATTCGCAGATGGAGAAATAACTAATTTCAAGTCACTAATAGCTACCCTTTCCTTATGCTATTTTAACGGGACGGACTATGAAAAATTCCCTTCTTATTATACTTTTGGAGCTGATACAGCAGAGGCTACTGGAAACCTTCATGTTACAATAACCAGTCAAGGAATTGCTGAAGTTACAGTTGGTACTCCAGATCTTGAATATAGTGTAGTAAACTCAATATCCCCAGTAGTCATTCACTATCCTACGCAAACCGAAGTAAAGACGACCACTATAAATAAAACTACTACAACTACCATGAGCCAGAATACTACAACTACTGTAAGTCAAGCTGCTGGAATTAACACACAGAACTCTTCAAGAGGATCATCATCACTAGTAGATATTATAATTGGAGTACTGGTCATTGTACTGTTCCCTATAGTATACATAATAGTGAGAAGGAAAAAGTGAAGAGTAGTTAAATGGAAAATAAAGAATTTTTAAGATTTTATTTTAGTGCTTTATTGGATCTTTCAATTTTCTTCTCAGATAGTGCAAGGGTATACGTGCATGATAGGGTAATCCGAAATTCTAATTACTAAGATATTTAGGAAGATTTTCTATTATACTTTCCGATACTTTAAACAATAAGATCTTCTCTCTCAGAAGGAGTTTTGTATAATGTAGAGGATTTTGTTCACCTTTAAACTATGTAATTGTTGACATGAGGCAAAAGAATAAAATGCCCTATCATTTAAGTTCATAGAGGTTTACAGTTCTTTTGCGAATTCGCTTTATTTTCTCATTTCGAGATTGAATAATTGATTGTACATTGATAATTGGAGAGACCAAGGAGTTTATACCACAGACTTAATGGGGATAATGACATCTCATCAATTATTTCTTCATACAATTATACTAAGCAAGAGAATATTACAATTCATAATAAAACGTTGAAACGCACATCTATTAACATAAATGATTTTAATCAAAGTATAATAATTTAAAGATATATTTCTTCATAATAAAAATTAATAATATTTATTTAATAGTTAATAAATATTTTTATTTTAATTTTTATTCCTATTACTAAATTCCTTTTCTTGTAAGTGAAATTATTTTCCATGTATGTCTTTAGTATAAAACTAGATTTTTTATCGATTCATATCTAATTAGCATTTATTGGAAAATCGTTGCACAAGATAGTTCTTACAAAGAATTTTCTAATACTTATATCTAATTTTAGTAAATAGGATAAGTTATATCGTTTTTATAGTAACAGTATTCATTACTTAAGCTGATGATTTAAAAATTATCTTATCGTTAGGATTTTACGTAAACTGCTATTTGAATTAGGAAATGCGGTTTGGAAAGAAGTAATATTACACAAGAGGCGAGAATATGACCGGTAGCCCGGCAATTGTCATGAACCAACCTACGTTAGTAACCTGTTTATTTTCTTCATCCTTCATTATTAAATACTGTCTAGAAACGTTTGAAAGAGGATAACCTATTCCCAAATCTATTATGAATCCAGAAGGTACAAGGATTGGAGAGAAGGTGATATCATGAGAATTGAAATGGATCTGATCATTCCTCCTATTATAATCCCCTTTTTCGAACCCAATCTTAAGAACTAATCTTCCAGCAAAAACGGAAAGAATTGAGGATAATACAGTAGAGGCCCCATAAAATATACCTATAGTGACTATAGAGTATCCAATTTGTTTAAATATAATTTGTAAAAAAGAACATCCATGAAGCAGAGAAGAAAGTTGGTATAGCTGAAGTTAAGCCTAAAATTAGCGTATTCCTTGAAGGTAACATAATAAAAAGTAATTATGCAAATTATTAAGCCTTCACGGTATAAGAATAATGAAATGAGGACGAAGTATAGTGTTTTTCATAGTAAATGCGAAGGATAAATAACGTTTATCAGTACAAAGCATATCTTGTCGCCTCTATTGTTTAGCCCACTTTTAACGTCTTAAGATAAAACTTGTTCCTTACAACTACTATAAAAAAGATTATAATTCTACTATTCCTAATTTACAATTTACCATCGGTTAATATATAGACTATTTTACGTATTTGAAGGCTTAAAGAGTTCTATGTATATATTGTGATTTAAATCTATCTCTGAAGAAAGTAATTAAATACTTTTTGTAGCAACAACAGCAGTTCCATATGCTATTATCTCATCCATATTTTGAGCCAATTCATTAGAATCGAACCTAACGTTAATTACAGCGTTTGCTCCTAGTGCTTTAGCTCTTTCAATCATTCTTTCTAAAGCTTGCATTCTTGCTTGTTCAGCCATCTCCACATACTCTTTAATCTCTCCTCCAATTAAACTTCTAAAAGAAGCTGCTATATTACCTCCTAGCCCTCTAGATCTCACTGTTATTCCAATTACAACTCCTTTAACTTCAACTATCTTATACCCTGGTAATTCTTGAGCAGTAGTAATCAGAATATCGCTTTCTCTAAAGCTCATGAATATTATAAATATCTATATGAATTTAAAGTTTACTAAGATAGAAGATTAATATGTATATGTTAAATAGATTTCCAATTCTATGATTACTTGATTATATTGGTTTAATTTTCTATTAAATTATATTTTATAGAAAGAGATTGGTTTATTTTCTAAAAAACTTTATATTTTAAAAGCAATAATGATCAAGCTAGATTCCATTTAAATAAACATTAATTTTCCTATTCTATTACTGGAATTCTCTCAAGAACTAGTTTTGCGGGTTCACAAAACTGTGGGTATCTTTGCCTTATCCTTCGCAAAATCCACAAATTCATCTACAGCCATTCCTGCTAACTGTGAAGCACCCCTATAATCACCTGTTTCCACATAATATTCTAGTGCTATTCTTATTTTTGTTGGTTGTGATTTTATGAAATCCCAGTCAGCATATTTCCTCCTAATCTCCCTAGCCTCCTTAAACCTCTCAATCCACTCCTTCAACGCTTTCTCATCAATCATACATTCTAAATTAAACCATAACCACTTAAATCTTTAGATGAAAATCTGTGCCCAGTTTGTTTACTGTACTCCTCGATCTCATATTTTATATCCGTAATTAAACCTTTATTGCGAAGTTGAATTAGAACTTCTAATGCCCTCATTACTTTAACGTCTCCATACTCTTTATAGTAATTTACTAAAGCAACAGCACCACCGTTTTCTGTAAGCACTGTATAACCTTCTACCTTACCTATTACCACACAATAAGCTTCGGGATAATCAACTGCTCTTATCGGAAGTCTTCTAGTCTCATAAACTAACCTTAAAGCTTCTTCCCTTATTTGTGGTAACTCGGGATATATTGCAAGATTATTATTTTCTAAACCTTGAGCTATCCATAAGAGGGTTCTTTCATTCCTTACTTCATTAAACACCGAGTCCGGTAGATATATGAGGTCAAAAAGTTTGAAAATTAGATCGCGTTTCGAATATCTAACCCAATCTATTAAAAATGAAGTATCTGCAACTGCAATCATACACTGGGTATCCTCGCTTTTATTCTAAGTTCATTAAAGTCCTCCATTGTCATACCGGCTAGTCTTGATGCATTATATAAGTCTCCCGTCTCTATATAGTATTCTAGTGCTATTCTTATTTTTGTTGGTTGTGATTTTATGAAATCCCAGTCAGCATATTTCCTCCTAATCTCCCTAGCCTCCTTAAACCTCTCAATCCACTCCTTCAACGCTTTCTCATCAATCATACATTCTAAATTAAACCATAACCACTTAAATCTTTAGTGATAAGTTTTTCTTCAGTGCTTAATGCAGAATGAAAATAAATTAAGGAAAGCTTGTTTAGGGCAATTTCTATATATACTTCCGTATATTGCTGATAGCCATTATAAAAATTCATCTAACATTATAAGCTTGCAACCATCAGATCCTAACTAATTGATAATACTGGTGCTCCTTAATAATCTATTTCATATTATAATAATTTTCATCATAGAATTTTAATAAATTATTCTCAAAAAGATATTGGATCTGCACCAAATAGAAAGGAGATTATCCATAAAACTGATCTTAAATGATATTGCAGCACTCTAAAAATAGAAAATCTTATCTTTTAAGGGTTGAGAAAATCTGCTTATGTTTGCTTTTCTTTATATATCTTCACTATATTTTGTAGAATTTCATCAATATTATTCACATTAGCATACTTTTTCTTAATATCTTCGAGTTGCATTTTATGTTCCGTAAAGTGTTTAATTAATACGTCATTAACTATTTCAGAGAGAGTAGAGATCTCAAGATTATACTTATTTTTTAGCTCGTCAATAACTTCATCTACTGTACATGTCTTTTTAGAGTTTAAGGATATTTTACCAGATTTAAAATTCCAGCTCATATGAATAACTGACCGAGAAAGTAAATAAACTATAGCTTATTAAGCTAAAAATATAAGCTAGAAAAATCATATTATAACCAATGGCTTACAATCCTTATGGAGGATACCCACCACCACAACAGCCACCAGGCGGTTATCCACCACCCTACGGACAATCGCCCTACGGACAGCCGTCATCAATATTTATGTGCGAACAAAATATGGGATTAGGTGGACAACAACAAATGGTACCATTACAATACCCAGTAAATTTACAATATGTTGTCCAACAAGTCCAAATGTACTTAATGGGTCAAGGTTTTAACGTTTTTCCCTTCGTAGGTCAAAATATGGCTGTTATACAAGCGCAACATAATAGTTTACTAGGAATGTTAACTGATAAAAACGTGAGCTACACAATAAGAATTTGCCAAGGCAATATGGGTGGACAATGGGTTGCTGTAGTCGAAACTGGAATAACTAATTTAATGCAAGATTTACTAACTTTAGCTGGTGTTGGTGGCGGAACTTTTCTTTTAGGTGATGAGGTTCTTCATAATAAACTGGTAGAACTATTGGGTGGCGGTCTTACGGCATATGATGCTTACAATCTTTATAAAGACTATGCTAATGAGCAACAATTAATTAATACCGTAATGATGGCTCTAATGAGTGCACCACCACTTTATCAATCTGGTATGTATCCACAACAACCAGGAATGTACCCGCAAGGTGGAATGTATCAGCAACCAGGAATGTATCCACAACCTGGATACCAGCCTAATCCTTATGTGCAACCTACTAATCCTGCATACCCAGCTCAACAGCCTCAACAACAAAAACCAGTTGTACCTCAGCCACAACAACAAGTAAAAAAGATAAAATGTTGGAAATGCGGTGAAGAAGTTGATGCTGATGCAAAATTCTGTCCTTATTGTGGTGCATCATTAACTCCAGTAAAATGTCCTAAATGCGGTTATGTAAATCAGGCTGGAGCAAAGTTCTGTTCCAACTGTGGTTACCAACTTACGCAGACACAGACACAGTAAGTTATGCATATATCTGCTTTAGATAGTTAAGGTATTCATTTGTGAAATTTCCAGTTATATGATAGTGCCTAACTACCATAGTATTTATACTACTTATTATATTTACAGTAATTAAAACAGTCATGTTTACCCAACTTTGATTAACTATTTGATCAGCAACAGAATTTGGTATATTAACATTTATCTTTTCAGAGGCAGAAGTTGTGTAAATACAGTAGGACTTAGAAATGTTATACACTTTACCCATAACTTCAATATCAGTAACGTTTACCACGTAGTAACAATCGAAGGGTTTTTTAACATCAATATTTAACGTAAAGCAAACAAGATCATAAAAATATCTCGAATTCTCAATACTTATTTTTATACTAACGAAGTAAGGATAAAAATAACTCGCAGCGATAAGTGAGAGTAATATAAGGATCAGAATTGCTGGAACAATAAGAAGTTTATCCATAAGATAGATGAAGAGAGAGCATTAATAAAACTCATCAGAAGTTTATAACGATTCTATTTTATCAGATAAGTATTCACGCGGGCATAATTTACTTTGAATCAATCGGTTTGTATCTCTTTAGAGATCATACACAGCCACTTATTGGAGCGAGTTGAGAAGAACAACATATACATAATGATGAGAAGTGGTGATTAAAATAATAGTTAAAAATTATACAAAAGTACTATAAACTAGGACTTTATAACATGCTTTTCTTCATTTAAAACCTCACAACCCAATATTGACTCACTATAATCCTTTATAATCCTCATAGCCACTTTTATCAACTCTGCAACATTGTCACTTGCGATAGAATACAAAGAATACTTTCCGTCTTTTCTCACCTTAACAATCCCACAGTTCCTTAAACAAGATAAATGGTGAGAAATTAGAGACTGAGACTTTTTCAGATCCTTACTGATCTCATCTACAGTTAACTCTCCTTTTTCTAGAAGTAAAAGTGTTATACTTAATCTAGTCCTATCTGACAAAGCAGAGAATAATCTTTCCAATTCAGTTAGTAAAGGCTCCACAAGTATAATCTTAATTAGAACTTAAAAAATATTTGTATGAACAAATGTTCATATGATAAACTTAAATATTTTTAAACAAAGAGTATTATGACCAAGAATGAAATTCAGAATAAATACCTCAGAACTAAAATGCGAAAATTGCGGCGTAGAACTAACTGAAGACAATATTTATGTTAGAGTAATAAATGGAAAAGAACATTATTTCTGCTGTTCGCATTGTGCTGATAAATATGAACAGAGGATTAAAATGTGACTAAAAATGAGACTAGTAATATTAGGTAATGGGGCAGCAGCATTTGCAGCATTAATAAGGGCTAACGAACTTGGAGTTAAACCAGTAATGATTAGTTACGGAACTATAGGCGGAACTTGCGTTAATGTGGGTTGCGTACCTTCAAAAAGAATGTTAAGAATAGGTGAAATATACGACTACACAAGAAAAACTTTAGGAAAAGATGTATACCCAGATTTTTTCAAAGCATTTGAAGATAAACAGGAAATAGTAGAGACTTTGAGAAAAGAAAAATATATAGACGTTTTGTCCTCCTATGACGTGGAATATGTAGAGGGAAAAGCACACTTTATATCTCCTAGGGAGGTAAAAGTTAACGGTAAAATAATTGAGGGGGATAAGTTCATAATTGCAACGGGTTCTTCTCCTCAAATACCAGATATACCGGGATTAAGAGAACTCGGTTATTGGACTAATGTGGAGGCTTTGTCACCAGACAGAAAAATCTCCTCACTAGCAGTCATTGGTGGAAGAGCTCTAGCACTAGAATTTGCACAGATGTATAAAAGATTAGGAGTAGACGTTTTAGTACTCCAAAGAAGCAAAACAGTAATACCGAATTGGGAACCGGAAATTGCACTCGCTGTCCAAAACTATTTGTCAAAAGAAGAGGGCATATATATTGCTACTGACGTTAAAATTAAAGAAATTAAAAAAGGGGATGAAGGAGGGAAAAAAATAGTAACTGATAGGGGAGAAGCAGAAGTAGACGAAATTTTAGTTGCAACCGGAAGAAGACCTAATGTAGACTTAAACTTAGATGTAGCAGGAGTAAAACTAAACGATAAAGGAGGGGTATTGGTTAATGAAACGCTTCAAACGACAAACCCTAATATTTACGCTGCTGGAGATGTAATTGGAGATTTAATGCTTGAATCTTTAGCCGGTAAAGAAGGTTCAGTAGCTGCTGAAAACGCTATATTAAATTCTGGTAAAAGGATAGACAGACTTAGTATACCACAAGTAATATTCATAGAACCTAACGCCGCTAGAGTAGGACTTACCTATCTTGAGGCACAACGCGAATATGAAGTCGAATCAAGAGTAGTTAAGATGAGTAGTGTTGCTAAAGCCAGAATATTAAGGGAGTCCCAAGGGCTAATAAAAATGAATGTTGAGAGAAATACAAAGAAAATACTGGGAGTACAGATGTTTGGAAAGTATGCTGCAGAAGTAATAAATGAGGCTGCATTAGCAATTAGATTAAGGGCGACAATAGATGATATAATAGACACTGTCCACGTATTCCCTACAATGGCTGAAAGCTTAAAACTAGCGGCAATGTCGTTTTACAGAGATGTGGATAAAATGAGTTGTTGCGTTGACTAAGAGTTTTTTAAACTAACTTAGAATCTATTGATAATTACTAGTCTTTTAATAATATTAGGATTTTTATAGAAACAATGATATTATTAGATAGATAATAGTTATTAAAAAAATTATGAAGTTACGGCAGTTTCGTTTGGTTGGAGAAGAACAAATACCGTAGAATTATATGCTGTAATTTGAAGTATAAGCGGATAGGAAAAGATTTGTGTAGGAATTGTGAAGTTATAAACTAGGGGCTTAGGTAGATTTCCAATTATTTGCTTATATTGATTTACGGCTAAAACTCGGGTTGTTATATTGATTATACCCCCCTTGTAGATGTAATATACAGCATCTAGGGTAAAGTTCCCATTAGGTTTATAGACAATAATATAGCTATACTTAGGATTATTTGAAGAATTATAATAAAGCAAAACTGAGCCACCGTTTATTTGTAAGTTCGCTAGTCTATTGTAATTTACCGGTTTAGCTGAAGGAGAGGAAATGGTAATTAGATAAAACATTAGCGGGATAAGAAGAATAGTTATTATTATTAGTGCAATTACGAAACCTATATATTCTGACTGAGCTTTCATTTTATCACCTTACAAAGGTTGATATTGCACCTCTGTATAATACACGGTAATTGTACCTGGTTCTGTAATATCTATTGGAAATACTAGTAAGGGAGGTTCTAGTGATATTTTTTCATTTAAGTAAGTTATATATGAAGGATTATAGGCTAATCCAGAATAAGAATTAAAGGATCCGGTTGGATTAGCTTCATAGTATCCTGCCATTATCCAATAAGACTTTCCGTAATTATACTGTGTACCGTTTAAGTGTAAAACCATTCCACCAGGGCCATTCACACAATTAATTGTTATATAAACATAGTATGCATACTCAGTATAGTATATGTATAACGTAGGATTAGAGGCTGTAGGGGATATAAACAATATGTAAGACGGAATATTATATATCTTATTCTGATATTCTGAGTATTGGTATTTGTACTCATATATATATCCATTTGATTCTGAAAGTGTGTTATTGAATAGTTCATAATTTTGTGGTATGTATACAGATATATACCCAGCATCTACTCTAATATTAGCTGGGACTTGATAGGATTGTCCATTAATCTCAATTGTAATTGGAGCTATCGAAGGTGCATTCGGTTCTATGACTTGAACATTAAGAGTTATAGGAACTATTAACTCCGTATAATTCGCTATAAGCACTACGCTAGAACCTTCAAGAGTTACCTTAATTCCTTCTGAAGAACTGGAATTTAAGATTGCTTTTCCTATGACATACCAATTATGAAATATTCCTGTTATTACGGTGCCATTGGGCAATTCATAGTACACATATTGAGGAACCTTAGCTGCAAAAGTTCCAGTCTGGTTTGGAAACATAATTGGAAGAGAATAGTTTTTGAACTGTCCCGTTATATTCGTACTAATATTCGCTATTGGAGAATAAATATTATTCTTCATATAAATCTGTGCGGCTATTTCTACTCCTCCTTTACTGGCAGGTGAATAAGGACCTAATGAAGAGTTGGGGGTCAAGTAGAATATATTACCTAAGCTTGTCACTATAACTATTGGAACGTTGGATGCATAAGGAGGAAGCGATAATGCTGCAGTCTGGTTTATCACAATAGGATATTTAAAACTAGTAATATTTGTCCAAACACCGTTATTTAAATAAAGTATACTTATTACAGTAAGATTTACTGGAGGCACAAAAGTCCCGTTTGTATACTCGAAAAATATAGAACCCTTTACAGTACCACCTTCAAAATATATTGCAGGATGTCCACTTACCACTGCACTTTGTTGCAATTGTTTTAAAACCGCATAATTGTTTACAACTGCGCTAGATACTTGAGAAGACTGTTGTAAATATTGTAAATACATCAAAAATGGTACTATAACTACTAATAACACAATTATTAAAATAAGTAGTGCTATAGTAGATGTTAAACCTTTTTTCTTAGCCATTAGAGAGTTCACCCCACTCCCATATTTCATAAACCGTGATATATGTAGGAGATATTATAAGAAACGAGGAAGGGGATGCGCATAGACCTAGTACGTTATATACTGTGTATGGAATTTCAGCATGTTCCGCAATTAATGAAATGTATGTATGATCTACATAACCGAAAGAATTCAAAAATTCTAGCGTGAAATTTCCGAAATATACATGTAGATATACATAATTAACTGATATCTCAGTACCATTAGATAAATATAACTTCTCATAAGTATAAGCTTTAGTTGGTCCTAACACGACTGCTTGACTTGAGTTAGATGTAATAATAGTTACATTTAACTGTTGACCTGCAATATCTCCTAAGACTGGTGTTGAGTTAGACACCAACTGCACATTCGAAGGAAGACTAAAACTATTATTCACTAAAACTAAGTAATAGTAAGTTATTGGTTGAAATTCTACATATACTGTACCGTTAGACATCACGTCTATCTCATACGGATTGCATATTAATATACCCTGAGCATTACTTGTTATGCTTTTTAACGTATACTTTATCATTTCTCCATATGGCACAAAGAAGTTACTATAACTGTAATTAAACACTAGATTGAAGACTTGTGAATAGTTTATAAAGTGATAACCATAAGTTAGAGTTAAATTCAGCACATAATTTTCATAGTTAATCTGATATGGCTTACTATCAACATAGACAGTCATTGAACTATTAACATTAGTCAGAGTAGCTCCAGTATTAGGATCGGTAGTGTTACTTCCGATGGGTATAGGCTGGCCGTTAGGAAGTGAAAATACTATCTTAACGTTAAACTTTTGGAGAGACACATTATAAATCAAAGTCAGTACAGTCGGGCCAGTGATTGTAACTAGTGTAGAAGCAGCATTAGGAGATGATAGTGAACCATATCCAGCTAAGGACCACTGTGCAAATTTCCCAGTAAGTCCATATTGGCTAAGGTAAACCTCAACTTCTTTTGCAGAAATTGAATAAGTACCGGGGTTAACATATAGTATGAATGGAGTGTTATATATAGAGGATGCAAACTGCACTGGAACACTTACTGGGATTATATTATATGAATTCGAGGTTTTATTATACGCAAAAGAAGTTATATAAATTGGAATCTTTCCCGTAGGGCCACTAATAGTAGATGTAGTAATTGATGTGTTTGGGTTCAAGAAGTAAATATTAGCGAGACCGCTGACTAAAATTATAGGTTGATTAAATGCTTGTTTAGGTAAAGGTATAATGTTCTGATTTCCGGGTAGTAAATATAATATCAAGGAGCTGTTAAGTACTGGAATCCACTGACCGTTATAGAAGTAATAAATTTGTGTTATATTTAATGGTGTACTTACAGTCTGTGCTTTTATTTCCACATAAGGTGAAGTACCAGAGCTGTAATATATTATTGGATTCCCCTTCTCCACATTATTTAATTCAAGTTCCTTCTGCTGTTGATAAGCTTGAGCAGCAACACCTCCCTGATTAGAGTAGTAAGGTGTATTATAAATTATGATAAAGAAAGGAATTAAGACAGAAAGAAGTATTATTAAAAGTATAAGTAATGCTATTGATGTAGCTAATGCCTTCATCTCATGTCACTCCCGGTAACCCGGTATATGCATATCCTATTCTAAAACTGTTTATTCCATTAGTATAAATCAGCCAGACGATAATATAATACCCGTTGCCACTGTTAGGCACATTTTGAATATTTATGGTAACTGGAGTATTTGAGGGGATTTCATAAACACTTAAAGATCCTTGATATAATTCATTTCCGTTAATATCATATACTGAAGTTATCGTGGTCTGGGTAGCCAAGTTTCCATTAGCCAAATATACTTGGAAAGGTAAATTGACTGCAAACTGATCATTAGGAGTAACCACACCAGCAGAAGTAATTAGATATGAGGGTATAAGAAATACATAAACATAATAGTTCCCAGAATAAGAAGGATCATAAGCTTCAATAACAAGACTACCTTGACTATTAGAGACTAGAAAAGGACCAACTGATATAGTTGTCTGTGAGGCAAGTTGAGCTGCTTGATGTTGAGCAATTGCGAATGCTTCCTTAGGAGCTAAGAGTGCTGAGGAAAACCCGAAGATTACTAGACCAATAACCAGAACTGCTATAACAATCATAAATGTAGTTACTATTCCTTCTGCCATATTAGTTTATCCGATAAATATAAATATAAATTTTTCGAAATAAGATCTATGGAAAACTCAGTTACTACGCTGATGGTCGTTATCGCCACACTTCTTATTTCACTGGTAGTTTTGAGTCTTTACTCCTTTTACATACCTTATACTAACGCATACTTGACTACTACAAACAATTTAGAAGCTATTTCAAAGTCAGTCGAGTTCAGCATTTCTCCTCTCGCATACAAAGCGTATCTCACTACTAAAAACGTAATATTTAACGTAACTTTTCTAGCTACGGTTTCTGTTAAACAATTTAACGGACAACTTATTTTAGTAGCATTTGTAACGAAACCTGTTGCGAACCTTTATTATTTAATTCCTTCTGGAAATCAAAACGCCACTATAAATTATAACAAAGGCTTAGTAAAAATTAGCGGAAATGTGTATTTACCCGATGGTAAACTATTAGGATCTATGAGTGTAAATGGTTATCAGTTAAACAATGGTGAAGTATTTAATGTAAGTGCTAACGTAACTTACACAGAAATAATAGTCTTATGGGTACTTATAAATTATCATGGTGAATATTATAGAATAGGATATACATATATAACTCCAGAAGACGCTGGAATAGGACTCTTCATAACTTCTTCTTCTGGTAATTACTATGGAAATAATAAAGAGATTAATGTAAAGCCACCCCTTTACTTTTCGAGTAATAAAGGGCTTATGCTTGGCATGTGGTTTGAGCCCTATTTAATTTCTGACTCCAGGTCATTACTGGCTAACATAACCTTTTATATAAATAACTTAAAGGAAAACGTATCAGTAGAGATCTTCACACAAGGCAATACTTTATATATTTCTGAAACAATACTTCCGTCGTTACCAACAACATTCTACCCACTCTACAGCGGTCTTAAACAAGGCCAGTGGTATTTTCTCAATTTTAGTACTGGTTCTCAATTAGTTAAGCCTGGACTCGTTATATGTGTAACCCTATATACTTCTCAGGGAAAATTACTTAGTAAACAATTGGTTTCACCATCTTACTTTGGCTTACCTAATCTTGGTAGTGGAAACGGTTATGCCTCAATAGTCCAGTTCGGAAACACAACAGCTCCAGTAAATATTATATCTCAAGTAGTTATGTCTTCGATTCAGTCTAGCAGTAATCTCAACTTAGTATATAACATTACGAAACAATTACTAATTAACCCATATTACTATAACAATACTAATAATCTTTACTGGATCATAAGTCATGGCTCAGGAATTATTTATTCTATTGGTTATTGGTACTTTGTATCACCTTACTATCCTCCCCCTACTCAAATTAACGCAGCTATTTGGTATTATAGTAGTAATACACTTGAAGAAACCTATCTATATGAATATGGAAATAATTCGTGGATTGTATCGTGAAATTAGGGATTTTTTATTATTTACGTAAATTCTAATTTTCTTGATTTATACCATAAAAAATCATAATATTTTCTCATGAGCTAATAAATATTTTTAATTTGTTCCCTTTATCCCTTAATGAAAAGAAATCTTCAGTAAATGAGAGAATCTTTCTTATATGTTTTAACGTAAAAATGTAAGATTTTCCTACAAGTCCTATCTTGGATTTTGCAAATTAGGAGTTGCACTAAAAATTTCATTCTTCTCATGCCCAACTATATATAGAGTATTTACTGCAAGAAAGTAATTGACAAAAATATAGGAATGGGCGTTCATATAAATCTTATGCCCGTAATATTCTCCTACTGTTTTTTAAAATTCAGAACATTCTTTGTTCTTCTGCTTGTCTTAGATATATTTTTCTTAGCAGTAATATATCGACTGCAGTTAGTGCCAAAACCCACGGTAAGATTCCGAGGAATAAATAGGGGATCGAGAGTGTGGAATTATAGTCCCGTGCACTTATGGGCAAACTATGGCCATAATAGGAATACACGGTTAAAAGCATTGATGATAAGAACGGATTTGCATAGTCCACTATTGGGTTACTGTAAGGATACACAGTATATAAGAAGTACGAGGCTATGGCTATAAACATTGGTATATAAAGTAAGAAGAGTGAGTATTGTAATATCTTTATTTTAATTAGAGAGAACAGCTCAATAAGAATGGCTATAGATATTAGGAACAATCCCTCAAAGAATATGCCTACTATTAAAAGTCCAGCATTTGACGGCAAGACAACATTACCCTCCAACTTAGTAAGTATTATAAATACTAGTATTGAAAATATGCCAATAATTTCAGCATCTAGAAGATTTGCTGAATAGAAGGCTAGTATGTATTTAAGTGGTGTTAATTTAGAAAACTTAAACATAAACGGTAAAGCTTGCGCGTTAAAGAATATTGCAAATGCTATGCCTATTGCGAATGTAGAAAGAGCTATTAACGTAGTCGAGCTATATCCTAAAGAGATGTAAAGTGCGTACTCTCTGAAATTTGAAGGCTTATAAACGTTAATAAGTAACATTGAAAGAATACTCCAGAATATTAGAAAACCTAATACCCAACTCAGATTAGCCTTTAGTACGAGTCTTCTTATATAGTGTATGAACAGATTCTTCATGTTCACACCCCGTAAAGTCTATCTATAGTGCCTAACAAGCCTATTTTTATCCCCTCTTTACCTTTGACTAAGGACACTTTCTTACCAGATACTTGCAAAGTTAAAATAGCGTCTTCGCTTTCCCCTTCTATTACTGAAGACTCTAAGAAGTCTTTAACCGTTATAGGACCATAAAGACTGCTATCTGATAAAACATAGAGCTTATAGTCTGGGAACTTGCTTAGTATATCCAAGTTGTGAGTTGTAATTATTCCTTCTTCTCCAAATTTCTTTATCCACTCGGCTACTATAATCTTCCTTGCAGGGTCTATGTTTTCGAAAGGTTCGTCAAGTAAGATGATCCTTGGCTTCGACGAGAAAGTTAAAATATTGCGCAGTAACAGAGATTGCCCAGTTGAAAGCTTGAAGAGCGGCGACTTTAAATCAATGTCTAACTCTACCTCTTTCAACAATTCTGAGAAGAGCTCTTTATCCACGTTCATTTCTTCTGAGTAGATGTCCAATATGCTATCAATGCTATAACCTAGGTTATACACTTCTCCTAGATTTGTAGATAGACCTAGGTAGTTCTTAATTTCTCTGACCTCTTTTCCGTCAATACGTATCGAACCTTTATATGGGAGTAAACCAACAGTAGCCTTAATTAGTGTTGTCTTTCCGGAACCGTTTTTACCTATGATGAATACTTTCCCATCTATTTTTGCCGTTAGATTTTTTATAACATTCCATTTCCAGTAGCTTATTGTAACGTTTTGATACTCAATCATCATGATATAATGTACAAATCTGGATATATAATGGTTCAAAATTGTTCAAAAAATTGACCGTATAGTTCAAAAATATGAATTAGTATATCAATTTAAATAATAGGAAGAAGAGAGGTTTACAATGAGTTATGGTATTGTCGATGAAGCTAAGAAACAAACTTACAAGTTCTTATTACGTAAAGGAAGAAAAACAATTTCTATGTACTATTTGATGTGGGGTCTTTACTCTCTCTCTGTCTGTTAGTATTCCACTGTCATATTCATTAATTCCCCAATTTTACGTTCTTCTCTTTATTTTAATCCTTATGTCTATACCTAATTATTATACTGCAAAAATATTTTATATATCAATTAGGAGTTACCTATTACTTTATATAAATAGTATAACTGCAGAAAGAAAATTTAGAAAAAATTACGTTAGGTCTTATATTATAAGAAGTATAATCACGTATCTTGTTATACTTCTTTCCTACTTCTTTAAACCTCTCTTATTCTTATTTGTAATGGTGTCAATACCATTATTTATAGTTATTGAAAGAAATCTTTATAGATATTTATTTGTTAATGAATTTAGAATTACTATGGGAAAGTACTACGATAAGATTGCAATATATACGCTAAATCTAATACCAGTTATGCTAGTCTTCTTTTACTTATACTATATATCTGAAAATACTCTATTTTACTTTACTTCAATAGTTATAGGTTATATCTTCGGAATTTTATGGCTCATATTCTTTGCACTCTCAATGACTGATCTAGTGGAGGTTGATAAAGATGAGTGATGAGAGAAAAGCACAAACAATTAAGGAAATTATGGATCTTCTAAAGGATAATTCATTAACTACTAACATTAGGCTAAGTATACTCCTTATCCTTTATATTTACGGCAAAATCACCTTCAGCGAACTGTTAGCTTATACTTCTTTGAAAAAGAACACTCTTTATGTAAACTTACAAATTCTAGCAGATAATGGACTGATAAAATATAAAAAGGCTTTCTCGCTAAAGGGTGTAATTAGTGTAGTAGAGATAACGCCTAAAGGTAGGGAAGTAGTAGAGAAATTGTTTGAAATAATTGAGAATATAAAAGAGAAGGAGAAGAAATAGTCTCGCTTTTCTTACTTATGTTAGCTAAGAATTTTATAGGGAAATTCTCTCTACTTTTTAACGGCTTCGATAGTGTCGTTATTAAGCTATTTATATTTCTATATTAGAATAGAGCGTAATAAAGCGTTATTTTGAACCTACTATTTGTAGAGATTTCTCTTATTTAATAAATTTATATACTAATGACAGTACTATTTCCTGTATAGAACATCACACCCAAGCTTTGCTATGTTTACTTTATCCATATAAAAAAGTTAAAGTGTTTCTTATAGTGTTATTTGATAGTTCAAAAAAATGAACTCATAACCATTATTAAATATTAGAATCTAGGATAAAATATTGAGGATAGAGGTATGAAAATAACAAATAGAAAAGAGGTTAAATCTACCACTAGTAGTATTGAAGATAATATGGAGGTAAAGTTAGCTCCTGGTGCATCTAGCATAACAGATATACTTTCATCATCCTCTTCGTGCTGCAGTAGCGGCAATGTAAAAATAGAAAATTTACTGAAGAAAAAATAGAAATATATAAACTGGACACTATCAGGTGATATATAATGGCTAAGAGACCTCTAAGAATTATAGTTAACCAAATATATTCTGCTTTAAAGGACGGCCCGTTAAAGGTAAGTGAGCTTAGGGAAAAAACTACAGCTTATGGTTGCTTTTTTGATTTTGCAATAAGTTATCTGTTAACATATGGAATAGTTAGGAAATATATGAAAGGTAATGAGGAGTATTTTGAGCTTACAGATTTTGGTAAGAATTTGCCTACAGATCCAGATAGATGGATCTCTGAATGGATTTATAACTGGTGGATCTGGATAGGTTGGTAGGACTTTATTTTAATTTCACAACCTTAGTATAATTATAGTTAGGGTAAAAAACACAACAAGCACCCTCACTCCTCTTAAGGGTTACAACCCTTAGCCTTGAGATTTAAAGGTTTCTTCAAAATTTCTAACAGCATTTATCGGAAAATCGATATGCATCAAATAATTATTATGAAGAATTTTTTAATACTTATATCTAATTTAGTAAATAGGATAAGTTATATCGTTTTTATAGTAATAATATTCATTACTGAAGCTGATGTATTTAAAAACTATCTTATAGTTAGGATTTTACGTAAACTGCTAATCGAATAGTACTTTTTAGAAAGATCGTTACATTTTTACGTTACGTTAAAAAAGAAATAATTCTTATTAACTGAAGTTGGGAGTTTTTAACTGCTTTACAATTAAAAGCAATCTAAACGTAATATAATACCCACAATTTATTTATGAGACTAATAGGAAAGGACTTAGGACTATTAAACTAATGCAAACAGCAAATTTAATTTTTATAAGGGGTTTGCAGAATTAGGGCAATTCTAAAAACAATCCCTTGTTATGGGTGAGCAGTTAAGAATAAATTTTATAAAGATGGCGAATTATTAAGTTTTACGATCGATTTAGAAGAGAGCCTTAAAGAGTTTTTCTCAGTCTGTATCGAGATATCTTCTAGACTTCAATCTATATTAGTAATATTACTATCTTAATTGATTAAGAAAAAAGAAATTACTTTTGCCTTTTAAAGACTATAAATAACACAGCTGCTACTATTACAACTACAACTATGATACCGACTACTAGTGTTGTAGGAATACTCAAAGATGATGAAGACATGTGAGCTGAGGTAGTAGTTTGAGAAGTTGTTGTTACGATTGGTGGAGAGGGTTTGGGGAAGTTAACCTCATAAACTTGAAGCTCTGTATTGCCTTTTGTAGATGTAGTACTTGTCATACTTACGTTATAGTATGCTTTAACCATGTAATATGTATATGGACTAACTTCGATTACGCGTATGTTAGGAGAAGAGATTATACCAAATATTGATGAAATACCTAGTTGTCCTACATTTACACTACCTCTCACAGTACCGTTATTGTTCAAGAATATCAGAGAGAAATTATCAGACTCATTTAATAATAACACGTAGTTCTCTGGTGTTATTTCGTAATTGCTTACGTTTTCGGCTAAGGCATAATTTGTAATTCCACCATAATAAAGATCTGTTACATTTGTTCCTTTTGATGTCGGATTTGTAATTAACAAATACTTACCATAATCGTAGAAGAATCCAGATAAGATGAAAGTCTCATTACGCGTAACGTTCTGTATTTGAACTTGGCCATTATTTGTGACCGGAACTTGTTCAGTTACTTGTTCTACTTTTACGGTAAGCGGAATTTTAGCTACTGTAGTTAGATTGGTACCATTATACATCTCTATTGTCACAGATTTCTCGCCACCTATTACTACATAAAGCTTCCCACCAAGGTTTAATAACGCTATGTTAGGTATTATGTTGTATAACTGTAACCTAGTAGTTATCTTTCCGTTATTGAGATTTACTCCAAGTATTGTTACATTAACTTTAATGACTGGCGAGCTGGTAAATAATGGTATAGGTGTGGTGTTAATAATAAATATTTGATCTCCTACAACAGTAGTGTATGCTTGACCCATTAATGTATATAAGTTTGAGTTTGCTATAGTAGACAAACTTCCAAAAACGAAGGTACCTAAGAGTAAAGGATTATATAACGTAATATTCTCACTCCATATTATCTTGCCGTTATAGTTAAACATTGTAATGTTGAATAGTAGGAGTTTAGAAGGACCAAAACTGTAAAAATTTGAGAGATTTTCGGATAGTAGAAGGATTCCTTGTGGTAACTGGATCTCTGTAAATGGATACTGGTTAACAAGAGTAATGTTAGTATTGTTAAGTAATATGATAGTACTCATTGAAAATCTCATTGGCGATGACGTGTTTAATTTAATAATTTGAGGGAAAGATAAGTTAAAAGGAGGAAGTCCGTACTCTTTTCCGTAATTTAATAGCAAACCGTTGATTGTGTAAGTATTGACTAGCTTCAAGCCATTAAAGACATATACGTAACTCTCAACTTGTTCTTGATTGAGGTAAGATGAAGAAGAATCTATTACTATATATAGTTCTCCGTTTTTGATGAATGGTATCACTACTGAAATACTAGTTAAAGTTGCTTCATATAATAGCAAGTGCATGGTAGAATTAAAGAAGTAAATGTATAAGACTGTGGAAGGTTTTTGATTAAATCCACCGGGCGTAATAGAAAAGTTAACATAACTCATTACAATTACAACGCCGTTATCATAAGGTATCATACTCTGTATAGAAAGGTTGGGTGTGTTAATAGTCTCAGTGGCTATCAGATTCATTTGAGGAGAAACTTGTGCTATGGCCACAGAAGTACTTAAGAAAATTATTGAGAAGAGCATTAGAGCTAATATCTTATTCTTTCTCATAGGTTACATATTAAGGCTTCAGTTTATAAATTTTATCATAGTAATTAGCGGATAAAATTTTAAGAAAATTTGCAAAATAGTAGAACTTATATTCTAAATTAATATTACTAATCGACCGGGATAATTTATAAATAATATAAGAATATTAAGGTATTTAAATTCTATTTTGATTTCAAAATAGTTTACTAAACATCTTTATCTTCACGATCTTATCAATTCCACTATGACCCTATAAGCGTCTTTCCATAATACTTCATCCTCATGACCCTCAATTGCTTTTGCCAGTTCTTTAATACTTAGTATATTTTCGAAGCCTTTAGGCGTTTCTTTAATTCCCAAAAAGTCGGTTCCAATTGCTACATATTCCCATCCGTAGCTTTCACCAATATACTTTATACTTTCAACCATTCCTTGAATTGTAGGTTCTTTAAGAGTATAAGGAATTGCACTAATTCCAATTACTCCTCTTGTTTTTACAACTAACTCGATTTCTTCATCATCTAAATTTCTATTATGATCCTTTAACTTCTTCACATTTGTATGAGAAACAATTACCGGTTTCTTAGATATTGATACTACATCAACTACTGTCCTTTTGCCCGCATGAGCTAGGTCAATAAGCATTCCAAGTTCATTAGCTAATTTAACGATCTCTTCACCCTCACCAGTCAAACCGTAATCTTTTTTTGAAAAACATGATGATGCAAACTTATTATCATAATTCCACGTTAAACCGATATTGTATATGTGAAGCTCTTTCAATATATATAAATCTTCATTAGATCTCAAAGAATCTAATCCTTCTAGAGAGAGAAGAAATTTAATTCCAGGTTTGTTAAGGTCCTCTATACTTCTTACTATTTTCACATGACCTTTCCTCTCTAAATCATAATAGAATTTTATTTGATCTAGAAGAAGTTCTAAAGAAAAACCTTTAGATGCATGGGGAAATATTGATGCAAAAATTATAGGATCGAACTCTTTTAGTAATTTAATACTTGATTGAATGTCACCGTTTATCACATCAATACCAATCTGGTGTGAATACGCAAAATCTTCATGCAAATCTATTATTCTCATAAACTAATGAAGGAGTAAGAAGATAATTAATCTTCTCCTTCTCCAGAAACAGGGGAGATAAACTGTAAGTATAAGCCTAAATCATTAACTATCTGTGTAGGAGTTAAGTTTTCATTTGTTGAACCGTATATGTAAGCTGTAACTTCGACTTCTTTATCTGTAATGGTTATGTTAGCTGAAGTAATGTTTAAGTTCAAGGATACAGTTTTACCATCATCGAAATATAACAATACGTATAGTGAGGAGAAGTTCACTTTAGGTTTTATTCCTATGATGTAGATTCCAGACTGATCAACCTTTAGGTGGAATTTAACTTTAAACGAGAAGTTATATGTTAGACTAGATGTTATAGATTGTGTTGTTGTTTGCGTTACTGATGTGGTATTTTTTTGAGAAGTTGTTGTAGTTATTATCTGGACACCGGTTAAATTCAAAGGAACTTGGCTAACTGGTTTTGATGACTGGTGAAGTGCTGTGTAAAGTTCTATTCCTAATACTACATTTACAATTAATGTCACTATAAGTAAACTTATTAATAAAGATTGTCTTGCCATATGTATAATCTATCTCATTATTTCATTTAAACCTTAGTTCCATTTCAGAATGAAACAGAGTGAAACACTAAACTAATAAACCTCTAGCCAAAAGGTTTTCTTGTGATAAAATTTCTATTGATTATAATTATCATCTTAATTTCGCTTGCTCTCCTTACAAAAGGAGACAGTGGTATAATTAATATTTACTATAATGGTACAGTAGTAGCTGAACTTCATAATGTGAGTGAGTTTAACCTTATAGGTGACTACGCTGGTGGTCTAAAAGTTATAGGGGCAGAATACAACTTGTCCAATGGACACTTATTTTTAAAAGGAAATGGTACAATTTATGTGTACTATAGGGCCACTCTACCAAAAGGAGTTATACAAATCCAGGAGAATAATAACTTTACCATAAGCATTTATCTACCTACAAACTCGACTATAACTTATGTAACACCACAACCTTATAGTTTTACTGCTATAAACGGACTTTATAATATAACTTTTGTTAATGTTTCTAAGGTTATATTACTTTATGTAGAAGCTCCTTTACCAACGCAAAAAAGTGAGAGTACTGAGTACCAACTTATTATATTACTCTTGATCGCAGACATTGTTCTTATATCTCTCATAGTTTACTTCTTCTTTAGACGAAGGAAGGAAGCAAGAAAAGTAGAACTAGAAGAGGAAGAAAATACAGAATTAGTTACTGATGTTTTGGATGAAAGAGATAAGCTTGTGCTTAACGCATTAAAAGACGGTTCCTCCACTTTAGCTGAGATTATAAGAAAAACTAATTTACCTAAAGCAACAGCTTATAGAAGGTTAAAAAAATTGGTTAAACTTGGTTATGTTGAAGAGGTTAGAGAGAGAGGTAAGATTAGATATGTATTAAAGAAAAAAGATTAGAAAAATACCTTGTGTCCAGATGTCGCTATAATTATTAGATCTATTAGCACTTCTATTGCAACACCTATTATTAACCCTATTGTTATTAGTTTTGTATCAATCCAATATTCTGTTACATCTTTTTCTTTTTCTACGGCTTCCATCGAGTTAATAACCGAAAATGCTCCTTTTAAGAGACACGTTTCTAAAGCCTCCTTTTTTGAAGTTTTAAGAATAACGAAAAAGTTTCGAATATAGTGAAACGCTTGAAACATATAGAATTTTATAGTAGCGAAATTGTATCTTTTAAGGATGAAACGCGTAGCTTACTTTAGCCATGAACAAACCACTACTACTGGGCCTATCCCTAGCAATATTAGCAGTAAGCGGACTAGTAATAGCTGCACAAATATATGGAACATTAGCAACAGTATCATATAACGTAATAAGTAATAACTCTAGCAATCAACAAATCCAAGTAATTCCTATTAATTTTAATTTGGGTAATATAACTGCTGGGCAAAGTGGTAGTCTTAATGGATCTACAACAGTATACATACCTTCCAACGGTACCTATGATTTAGAATTAAAAGAAGATGTGTTGGATAATGTGTTTTCTCAATTTATAGCGACAATCACTATTGGAAACCATACCATAACTCTACAATTACATGAAAATAACGATTATCAAATATATTTAACTGCTGGAAAATATACTGTTACCGTAAAAATAACATACACAGTATCCCAGAATCCAGAGGCTAAATCAGTGAGTAATGCACCTCTTCTATTGCTAAAATACGAAGGAGAAAGTGATGGAGACTCTTAAAATGTAAATAAAATAAGGTATTTTTTTATTTTATTTTTATTCTAGAGTTAATGGAGATATTCTTTTCCCGTACTTATCTATATATTTGAGAATCCTTTCCTTCTGTTCCTCTAATTCTACTATAACTTCTTTAGGAGCTTGAATATCTTTATATAATTTGAGAATCCTTTCGGTTTTCTCTAAATATTTGTCAAGTTTAAGAGTAAACTGTCTCTCATAATCTTCTATTTTATATTCTTTATTTAGCATATTTCTAAATAATATCTTTAGATCTTCATAATAAGGAACTAGCCCAATAGGTGTATAAATTGCATCTACACTCCCTTCAACTCTTTTTACAGTCCATTTTATCCAAACTTTTTTATCCTCTTTTGTATTAAGAAACCTATTCCCCTCTTTAAGAAAGTAATTAAACCCGAAAATTTTAGGGACTTTTTTAAGTTTTTTACAAAATTCTAGGTAATTCCTCAAATATTCTCCTAAATGAATAGGCATAAAATCTAGTATAGCCATGGGATTAAACTCATATTCATCTCCTTTTCCTATTACAGCACTGGTCCTTGCAGATTCCATTGATGCACCAATGGTTACTACTCCATGAGAACAAGAAAAAGCTTCAATAACCGGAATTAGTGTGTCATAATCCCTTACTCCAAATATTATTCCCTCGATTTCAACCCCATCTGGGTTATCATAATTTTCATCAAGGTTCCTAAAAGCCGTTAAAGGTACTGTAAACCTTGCATTCGGATGAGATGCAGGTTTATTCATGTCACTACTCCAAAAACCTTCATAATTTATCCCCCTTTCCGGTCTCTTATCATCACTACCTTCCCAATATACAGAACCGTCCTCGGTCATTAATACATTTGAAAATATCACTTCATTAGGCTTATGCAAAACCTCCCATATTATAGGATCGTCCTTAGAGTTAATCCCTTGAATTATCCCAAATACACCAACCTCTGGATTCACAGCTCTAGCTACTCCATCAATCTCCCTTATAAAGGCCAGATCATCACTTATTAGTTTCCCCATCATTGACGTTGACGTCTTTCCACTGCCAGATGGAAAAGAGGCCGTAAAATAATGAGTTCCTTTATCACCTTCAAAGCCTATAATCGCCATATGCTCTGATAACCATCCTTCCTTTACAGCCTTATTAATGGTTAACCTTAATGCCAATTTCTTTAATCCAACACTATTACCAGCATAAGTTGTGTTTACGCTATAAACAGTATCTTCCTTAAGGTCTATCATAATCCTTCTCTTTCTTATATTCAATTCTCCTTTAGAATGAACAAATTTCAAAAATTGTTTATTTCCTTTAAAATCATCAAAATCAAGTCTATAAAGGATATTCTCGCTATGAATCACATAGGGAGAATCTGATATTTGAATAGCTAAATGCTGAAAAATCGAGTTCTTGGGACCTAACGAATAAAATCCCACATACATCTCCCTTCCTTTCATTGAGCCTTTTAACAGAGAAAGAACCTCTCTTAGTCCTTCTTCCCTCTTTTTAGTATTTACAAACGGAATTTTCTCGTCAGTAAGTATAAATGTATCATCTCTAGCCCTAGCTTGATCTAAAGGATGATCGAAATGTATTGTATGCCCTAAAGTTTTTAACGGTATTTCTTCTTTTGTCTCTATCGCTTTTCTTCGTATATAATCTTTATCTTCTTCTGAGGTAACCAGATATATTGAGTAAGGATTACATAATTCGGCAGTTTTTTCAATAAATTCCTCCACATTCGGATTATTTAATATTTCTATTTTTTTAATCATTTTATCTGAAACTAACAAGTTTAAAAAATTAAAACTTGATCTCATAATATATGTATAGTATTAAATGATATAAATCTTTCTAGGTGATATATCGATCAGCCTTAAAGTACGATATCATAAGAACTAGTATTAAATATTGATATAACTGGAGTATGTCGATTAACTAATATTCGTACAGTAGTTTGGAAATTTCCTAGCCATAAAAATCATAATATTCACTCATGAGATAATAAATACTTTGAATTTACCCCTTATTTTTATTACTTATCATATAGATTTTCTCAGTGAGTAGAAGATCTTTCATATATGTTTTTTAGAGTAAAAATGTCATTAGCTTAGAAGATCTATATGAGACATTAAATTATCCCTTTCGGAATTGACATGAAGAGAACTTTTAAGAAACCGAAGTAATTATCCTTATCTATCTTAATAGCAAATATAGATATAAATTGCATATTTTAATAAAAGAAATTATTGAAAACAATAGATTGTTCTTTTTATATCTACCAATAATCATTATAAATTAATAGTATTGAAAATTAACACGTATCTTATGATTAAAGTAATTGATGCTCACGTTCATTATCATATTTTTGCCGGAAAAATACCAGATCATTGTAAGGAGTTTTTAGAATATGTTAAAGGGACAAAGTATACGTTAAAGAATGAATATGTCGAGCTTGAAAAAATTATTTTGGTTCCTTCTCATCCTTGCCATAGTGATGAATGCTCAGATGGTTTTTACATTGATTATGAAGAAAGGAGAAAAAATCCCGATCTCTATTTACAGTGGGGTGAAGTAAACCCATTAAAATGTAACGTTAAAGAAGAGCTAGGAAAACAGTACTCTTTGGGTATAATAGGCATAAAACTTCATCCAGTACATAAGGGATTTAAACCTAATGCTTATAGAGAGGAAGAAGGCGGATTAAAGAGTTTACTCTTCGTCTACGAATTTGCTGAAGACCATGACTTACCAATTATGTTCCATACGGGAACTAGTATAGGTGTTGGAAGCAGGAATAAATATGCTGATCCTATTTACATAGACGATGTTGCTAAAGATTTTCCTAAATTAAAAATAATCTTAGCCCATGCCGGAAGGCCATTATGGTATGAGACAGCATTCTATCTAGTTAAATCTCTAAATAACGTATACTTAGAAATTTCATCAATACCTCCAAAGAATTTATTGAAATTGTTGCCAAGAATAAATGAGATTGCTGAAAAAGTAATCTATGGTAGCGATTTTCCTGCATTTAAGGGTCAAGATTTAGCTGAATATGCTTTTCAAGTTTACAGTATTCTGAAGGAAAAAAAGATCATGAGAGATAACGCTAAAAGAATATTGAAAATTTAGTGTTTTTAGGATTTCATAAATTACTATTATTTCACAATTCACTAAAATCATGGAAACTACACAATCTAGATTTTAATATTTAATAGTTTTTAAAAGATTTCTTGTTTTAAGTATAAGTTTCTATCTTGAAAAGACTAAATATTATTCTTATCACTAAATAAGAACTAAATATTAACATAATTGTTTATAAGAATTATATATTTGCTTATAAATCATTTAAAGATAATAGTATCTCTAAATTCGCATAAGATCTCAATAAGAATATTTTACATTTTGAAATTCTAAGAAATATAAAATGATTTTCTATTCGAAAATTGTATATCATAGGTATGGCATAATGAGCTTTCTTACGCTAGATAACATAAGACTGAATAGCATTTTACGTCTTTTTCCTTCTCTTAAAAAGTTTCTTAATCCCGCCCAAAGATTGATAAATACTTTTTATCACCCTTGCTATCCTCTTGGCACCCAAATACAAACCAAGAGAGTACTTAAACAAGAGTACCAAGAGCAGGGAGAGAGCCTTAAGGGTTATAAACCCCTTATTCCTAACCCAAGTGAGGAAAGAACCTTTCTCCAATCCCAAGGCTTTAAGCTCCCTAATCAAAACCTCAATATCCCAACGATTCTCCCATGTAGTTATTATTTCCTCCGCAGTATCATTAACGTTTGTGGAGAAGAAGTACCTCCTTCCAAAACCCTTATAATCATCTATTACAAGTAATTTTATGGGAATACCTAAATACTCAACTAGGTATTCCCCCTCGGGGAACTCGCCAACTGGCACAAGCCTACCACCCTCGGTGACCCGTGAGTTGGCCTTGAGTTCCCCGACGGTATCATCCAAGAGAGTTTTAGAATTAACATACCAAGAATCAAAAACCTTGCACACAACATTAAACTCCTTCTCGAGAATTGGCAATGTTTCCAAGTATTCTTGTATCTTTGTCTTGAACTCAACCTCCTCTCCCCTCTCCCTTAATATCTCAACAACCTTTTGTGGTATGTAGGGTATTATTGTTACTATGTAGGTTTCGTTTGTTTTCAAGTCTTTTATTGCTATTATGAGTAGTTGTATTGTTGGTTCGTATCTTTTGTGTTCTCTGCAGTAAAAGACTTGTGCTCCGTTTCTTGATACTGGTAGTGCTCTTGCGTGTTGTTTGTGATCATGTGTGTCGTCTATTATTAGTTGTACTGGGTGGTCTTGTACTATCTCTTTTACTATTTTGATCAGGTTTTTGTTTGCTAGTTTGTTAAGGTTTTTTAGTACTGTCTCGTAGTCCATGCCCGTTGCTTGGGCTATTTCTGTTGCTGTTCCACCCATTACTCCTCCAAGTACTAGTTTTGCTAGTGTGTCTTTTCTCAAGCTAGTCAAGGCGGTGAATATTTGTTGGAGTGCTTCTTGAAGTGCATTGTAATACGCTTGGAGTAATGAGTTTGTATTCATCCGATATTTTGTTTGGTTAATTTTTAAAAAGTTTTCAAGGTGCCCTTAAACTGCAAGGATTTTCCTATAAATGCTAACTGAAGTTTTATCTATTTAAACAAAGTTAATGCTTAAAGTCTTTTAAGGGAGAAAATTTTACTGATTTTCACAAAAGATTAAGTGTATGATTGTTTATACTTTTCCTACACTATATGAGGAGATTGTGAAAGCTAGGGTTAACCGTTTTACAGTCGTAACAGAGAGTGAGAAAATTTGTCACCTTCACGATCCTGGAAGACTTAAGGAGCTTATTTACCCTGGTAACAAGATATTAATAAGAAACGTTAACGGAAAAAGAAAAACCAATTGTCAAGTTACAGCTGCATGGAGCGGTAAAGAATGGGTTGTAACAGATTCCAGCATACATAATGAGATAGCTAGAAAGTTTTTACCCACTGATGTTAAATCTGAAGTAACGGTAGGGAAAAGTAGGATTGACTTTGCATTTGATAATACATATGTTGAGGTTAAGGGTTGTACTCTTGCGAGAGATGGTATAGCTCTTTTCCCTGACGCTCCAACTAAGAGAGGAAAAAGACATCTAGATGAACTGATAGAGCTTAAGAGAAAGGGATATTCAGTTTTACTCATGATTCTCGTTTTTAGAACTGATGTTGTGTGCTTTTCTCCTAATTTTGATACAGACCGAGAGTTTTCTAATACATTTATTAAAGCATTAAAAGAGGGCGTAAATGTTGAAGTTAAAGTGTTTCAATTAGATAAAGAAAATATAGTGTATAAGGGAGAAATTCCTATTTGTCACCAAATTCTTGAAAAATCAACTAATTTCTCCTTACCCTAAATAATTCACGAAAAATTAGATAAAGACCAATGCCTTATTGATTATGTGATTTTTACAGAATAAGTATTACATTTCTTAACAGTTAGAAAGCAAACTTTTTAGCTATAGAAGGATAACCTTATAACATGTCAAAGTTTCTTTCGTCTATTTCAGTCCTAATCCCATTCCTACTATCTGCTTATGTGATGTATACAATTTCTTTCGTAATAGTACCTTTAGCTCATTACCTATCTACAAGTGTTCCTAATGTTGTCTTCGCAATAACCTTATCATGGATTGGTGGAGGAATTGGTGGATTTGTTTTTGGAAGACTTTCAGATCTAATAGGAAGGAAAAAAGCTTTGATAATTTCCTTCTTTCTTTTCTCTATTCCCGCTATATTATTGTATTTTGTTAATAATTTATTAGAACTTTACATATTGTGGTTCATAATAGGTTTTGGAGTAAATGGTGAAAACGGTATTAGTTACGTTATAGTAGCTGAGTTAAGGTTAACGAACTTAAGGGGTTTTTTAGGTGGAATGATGCAAGGTTTTTACGCTTTAGGGGCTTTATTAGGGGCTATAACTGCCACATTCATGGGTGATAGGTTTTTATTGATATTTTTAATAGCAGGTATTATTTCTCTTTTATCATTTATATTTTATCCTTTTATTCCAGAAGAAAAAGTGAAGTACGAGAGTAGGAGTAGATTAACAGATATATTTTCACAAAAAATGATAGGGCTAACAACAATAAGTTCAATAGCATCATTAACATCGTTTTTATATATTATTTCAGCTTTTGAACTCCTCCCTACGATACTTCAGAATAATGTATTAGTAGCTATAGGTGATATAATTGCTGTCTTATCCTTCTCTCTTTCTGGTTACATCTCAGATATAAAAGGAAGAAAATTTTCTGCCGTAATCTTTGGTATTTTAGCTGTAATTTCCTCAGCTCTTTTCTTACTTTCCAACATTTTAGCGTTAACGATATATTTCTCTTCAGCGTTTTTTGCATTCTTCGGAGTTTGGTTAAGTGAATTATATCCACCACAAGTCAGAGGTACTGGGAGCAATTTTGCTTTGCTGATAGGTAGAATAATAGGTGGAGGATTTGGTACTTTCATTGTAACGTTACTACCATTCCCGTTAAAGATCTCTTTAGGAATTGTGCTAATTATCGCATCAATAATTAGTGTAATCAGTATGAATTTACTTAGGCCTATAACCAACTAAAAGATCTTGAAAATTAACGAAATATTTTTTATGAGATGAATACAAAAATCGAATAAAAATGGAACAATTTTATATTATTAATTAACCAGTTTCTCAGCCTTTAAGGACTGAATTTCCTGGCTTTCTATGTAATTTCGGAGTGAGAGTAGTCACTTAAATTAAGAGCAAATATAACTTGAGCTCTACTAGTTACTTAAAAAGGTTCTTTCATTTTCATTATTGTTTCGAACCATGAAATTAGTGTCATTAGTATTGCTAAAAAACTATTTAAGTTTTCTAGATAAGAATCTCGATTCAACCATTGTCTATATTTAGATTCATTTTTTGGGTAAAATTAATAATTATAAAATCATTTGTCATTTAAAGTTAATCATAAATTTTTATAACTCTCAGTAGGAGTTGATGAATAAGAATATAATACTAGGCTGGTTCGGTACGTTCTTACAATTATTCTTAAGGTTAAGTTGGGGAGTTATATCCGTTCCTATAGCAATTCTTCTTCATTTAAATACAGTAGAAATAGGTTTCGTAGCCACATCATTCTATGTAGGATATGTAATATCATCAATACCTTGGGGGTTAGTGATAGATAAAATAGGACCTAACAAGACAATAACGATTTCAGCACTAATTTTAGTACCTCTCAATTTATTATTATTCTTTTCTCTTAACTCTTACGTTCTTCTTGTTATAGTATATTTAATAGATGGAGTAGTCGCTGCTGCTATATTTCCATCTGCGATGAAGATTGTTGCCATTTCTCATTCTAGTGAGTCTAAATTTACCTTTTACGTAGCATTAGTTGAAAGTGCAGCTCCTATAACTATCCTAGTATTAAGTCTTATCGCAACCATATTGCTACACTTATGGAAGTTTATCTATCTTCTAATGGCAATAGGCTTCCTATTACTTGGAATATTCAGTTCTAAGATTAATTCAAATGCCACATCTACTGAAATAAAGAGATCACTAAGAATCATATTTGATAAACGAATAGCTCTATCAACACTCATTAGACTAGGAGAGTTATGGGCTACATGGGGTACTACAACATGGATATTTCCTATGTTAGTACTCTATAGGGACATTTCGCCATCATTATCTGCATTATTCCTTTTACTATTTGGGCTAGGTCAACTAGTAGGGATAATAAACGTGGATAAGTTAGTTCAATTAGCAGGAATCGTAAAGGTTATATTGTTTAATCTAATCGGTTTTATTATAATATCCTTAGTGCTTACAATATCGAATGGTCTTCTAATACTATCAGAAGCATTTTTGTTGGGCATATTTTCTTTTCTATATAGACCACCAACTGATTCCCTCATTATGAAAATTGCCGGAAATAGTAGTGCGGCGACTTCAATAGGTTACGCTAATGCAGTATCCCAAATAGGTACAATGATTGCTCCTACTGTAATAGGATTAGTACTATACTTAACTAAGAGCTTTACTTTTTCAATGATAACTTTAGATATAGGTTGTGTAATATCAATTATTTCTCTCCTAGTTCTTGAAAGTTGGTTATAAAATTTAACGATCTGAGAAACTCTTTAGATATAGTGTTCCATAGATATATTCCTAGATCCGATAAGGTTCGAGAGAAACTAGAAGGGAAATATCCCATTTTATTTTTTATCTCTGATGATTTCTATAATACTTCTCATCCCCTAATTAATTCTGTGAAGTCCGCATAGATTTTGTTACTCTATTATGTGCAACTACATTCCACAAATACTTAAAAATTTGTTTACTTTAATCTAGTGGAAGCCCATAAATAAAAGGCCAACTGCTCTCTTAAATTGATCGTGCGATACTATCATCTTACTCAATAACGTCTTACCTAATGAATCCTTATCAATCGATATTTTTGAAAGTTCTCTTTTTCCTAAAGCCAATGCTATTTTTCCCAATTATTCTATGAATTGTTGTTAAAGAATTCTCAATTTAAAAATATTTAATAAAGAATTTCTCTTGCTCGTTTAACATGGATTAAAATCTTCTCTCTCCCTACACCTCTAATCATTTTTTCTTTAATCTGAATACGAACGGTTTATAAGAGATTTCTTCTAGATATTTACTTAACAAACTCTTTTTAAGAAAAGAAATTTTCACTTTTTAATAGTCGAATTTAAAAACTCAAACTATATTTTCATTTTATGAAAATAAATAATGCTTCTATTTCGGCAATATTTAATAGAAATTTTAACAAAAATGATGTTGCCATACTAATAAACAAAGGGGTTATAGAGCAAGAGTTAGTACCACTAATCCTTAATTTAATAACTACTAGAACAAGACTTCAAAATTTACTAAGGCTTTACACTTATGAAAACTCAACACTATATCTAATCAACCTGGATCAAGTATCGCTTCTTCAATTATCCTTTGGAAAGGAAGTTAAAGAAGAGGATTTAGTTTCTGGGTTTGAAAAAGTTAAAAATTTAGCTGAAGATGTATTTAGAGAAAACATTATGACTTATGAGTTAGCATTTTCTGGAATAGTGGAAAGACGAATAAAGGGATTGCCAATTTCAATGCCATCTCTGAATAATCCAAAAATTATGGGATTTAGAATAATATCTGGATTGCAAGATTCCTCAGATGATATTAGATATAAAGACCTATTGGAAATTATATTAGAACCTGTAGTTAACAACTTAAATCAGACATTCGTAAGTGTAACTTACAGAGATAAAAGTTTAAACCAAGATAGAATTAGTTCGACTTTTAAAGATGTTGAGGATATTATAAATTATCTATGTGAATAAAAAGGTATAATATGCTGCGAGGTAAAATATAATTTATGCATGAGTGGTCAATAGCTTATTCGGTAGTTAAGACTTTGACAGAAAATTTTAATAAAAAGATTTCTAAAGTCACGTTAGTAATTCCATTGTTTTCCTTTCTGGATATAGAAATTTTAAAGGAAGCTTTCAATGAATTGAAGAAAGAGAATCCAATAGTGGAGAATGCTGAATTAGAGGTTAAAATCCAAGAACCTACTTTCAGATGCAGAAATTGTAATAGAGAATTTAAATTCTCGGATATTCAGCAACAAGTTGGCGAGGTTAAAAATTCGTATGGTGAGGAATATCCTTTACATTTAATGCCAGAATTGCTTCCAGCATTTATTAAATGTCCTTATTGTGGATCTCATGATATTGAAGCAATAGGTCAAGAAATTTATATAGAAAAGGTTGAAGAATATGGAGCCGTTGAGAGAGTTAGCTAAAGAGAAACTAAAAGATAAAAAAGTAATTGCTATTATGAGTGCTAAAGGTGGTGTTGGGAAGAGTGTAATATCAGCGTTGATATCTCTATCCTTACCTTCAGATGTAACGTTAATTGATCTTGATATACATACAATGGCAATAGCAAAATTATTTGGAGTAGAAAATGTTCCTTTAGAAGTCAGCAAAGAAGGAATAGAGCCTGTGAAAATAAGAAATGTTAATTTGATTTCTCTTGCAGGAATAGTAAGAGATAGATATGTTATTTTACCTGGGAGAAATCAAAGTAATGTTATGAAGGAGCTAATAGCTTATTCTAGCATAAAAGGAAAATACGTTGTTTTTGACTTACCTCCTGGTCTTGGCGATGAAATATTAGTACTTGAAGAGCTAAGCGATTTTAAACCAATAGTGGTCACTACACCTTCAAAAGTATCATTAAAAGTTGTAAAATACTTGTTAGATTATTTAAACGAGAGGAAAAAGAAAGCACTAGTAGTTGTTAACATGTCATACTTTACTTGTAATGATCAAAGAGTTAATCTGTTTGGAAATTATAATGGAGATGTAAATTTACCGATAGATCCCAATCTAGAGGACTACATAGGAAAAATTCAGGAATACGAAGGAGAAGTAAAGAAGGTTATTGAGAAAGAATTAATACCTCAATTTATGTAGATTTTTATTCTTTTTTATACAAAAGTTTAAAATCAGCATCAAAAAGCACACTATTCTTATATTTTCAAGATCTATTAGTTTCTCAATAAGTTGGGGACAATGTGAGCTACCTCGCCCTGAAGGGCTAGGCTTCCTGATTCATAGCCCCACCTTGCCCATAACTTTTCGCCATGGGTAGAGGGCGGAGCTCCACAGGCACTAAGGATGGCTCCCACCCCGATCTCCTTAGAATGTTTAAAGAAGCATTATAGTCACGGTCCCCAACCCAACCACATTTAGGGCAAATGAAGATACGATCAGAAAGACTTAGATCCTTTTTCACATACCCACATTTGGCACAAGTTTTTGAAGTATACGCTGGGTTTACCAAGACTAACTTCTTACCGTATTTTTCAAGTTGATATCTTATCATCTCCTTGAATTCGTGGAATGCTATATCATGTAACCTCATCCTCAACTTCCTCTCCGACTTGTCAACAAGCTGTTTAACATCTATATCCTCCATTACTACAACATCATAATGTTGTGCGAACCACTTGCCCAACTTCATGTAAAGATCTTCCCTCAAGTTCTTCAAGTATTCATAAGCCCTAGCTAACTTCACTTTTACCTTAAACCAGTTCTTTGAAAGAAACTTCTTCCTTGAAAGAGCCTTGTGGAGTCTCCTTAACTTTACTAACGCCTTCTCATATGGTTTCAAGTTGGGGAAATAGTACCCATCACTCGTAGTTAGGAGTTTCTCAATCCCAACATCTATGGCTACTACTTTGTTCGTTTTTTTCCAGTTGAGGAAACTCAGCTATGAAGGAGATATACACTCGCTCTGAACGTGTTAGCTTAACTACCACCCTCTTAACCTTATCTAGCGGGAAGTCCCTATGCACTACCACCTTGAACACACCGAGGTTTGCTAACCTCAAAAGTACCAGCTTCTTCTTGTTCCTCCTACTCTTATTTCTCTTGTTCCTACTATCTTCCACCCACTTTGCGGGTAAACGAGGGAGTAGTACTTATGTGGTTTCTTCTCCTTAGGGAAACGTGCTAGACTTTTGAAGAATCTATCCCTAGCCTCGTAATAACGGTCGGCGATTTGCTGTACTACTTGGGAGTATAGCTGTTGGTACTCCTCATCTTGTTTTCTCAGATCCAGAGTGAGCTGTCTTAACTCTGTTTGTGTGAGACCTTTTCCATCCCTCTGGTAGAAATAGATATCTGCCCAGCGTAGGGTATTATATATCTCACATGCTAACTTCAACTGGGCTTTTAACGCCCTAAATGTTTGCTCGTTAGCATATGCACGGAAGCGGAACCCTACGCTAGGCATTAACAGAATGTTTATGAGTGAGTTAAAAAAATGTTTCTACAAAGGAGACTATTCATCCCAGTCTCAGAGAGGCGAGGTTTTCCGTCCCCTTTAAACCCCAATTTCTATAAGTTTCCTCTGAAAAATTACGTTAGGGACAGCTTGTCTAGTATCTCCTTAGGTATTTCAACAGATTTCCAGATCTTTGGATTAATTGCAACCTGTATTAAATATCCTTCAGTAGTTAGATCACCTTTATTCAATATTTTCAAATCAAATCTTATAACCTTCTTTGAAAGTAACTTAACGCTAAGTAACACTGTTAATCTATCCCCTAGTTTTACAGGCTTATGGTAAACAGCATGAGATTCAACCATCACAAACCAAAGTTCTTCATTAACGTTAGGATAAGGTATTCCTACTTTCTCGTTAAAGAATTTTTCAATAGTGTTTGTAAAGAAACGATAATATGCAGCATAATGTGCTATACCTTGTGCATCTGTATCATAAATCCTTACCACGTCCTCAAATACGTATTCCAGATTTTGCATAAATATATTTTTTCGCTCTCTGTAAAATGATTTTGGTTATATAGAGAGAAAGAGCTAATATAGGCTTATCTAAATTTTCTTCTTTATTAAATATTTTATTTCTCCTTTCCTCAACAGGTTAATGTCTCCTAAAGTTCTTATAACTTTACCATTGTTAAAAGATATTCTAACTATTGTATCACCATCAGATAAAACTAATTCTGTTTCTGAATTTACACTCTCAATTGACGCTAGATCTATCACATCTTTAAATTTATCATCCTTAATTACACCCTCTTTTATTACTATCATGTTTAATTCACTTAATTCTTCAAAGATCTTATCATTTAGGTTTTCAAGGAATTTCTGTGCTTCTCTCCTTACATAAAACTCAAATGGTCCTTGATATTTGAAAATAATTATTACTTTTGTACTTTGCTTTATACTTGCTAAAAAGTGTGTGAGTTGTGCATGTATTCTAGGTATACTATCTCTATTTACTAAATATGTTATCTCATTAGTAGATTTCTGAAAGATCCTTATAACTTCAAAGTCTACAGAGAACAACCATTTTAATGTTACTTTAAACGTATTCTCATTAATTTGATGGATCTCTTTAAAATATGGTATGTATTTCATGATATTACGAGGATTCATAAAATAGGATAATAGTAAATCTAATGATTTATTAATCATAATTTCTTTTTTAACTTCAAGCATCAATATATATTCTGTTAAGAAAAAATAAAAATTTTATTAGGTTTATCTTAAATTTATTATTTTAACTTTTTAACAACTTCTCTTAATTTTTCGTAAGTCTCTATTTCAATTTTACTAGCATTTTTAAAAAGACTAATATAAAAGTCAACTGAAATATTCAGATTCGAATATGGTAATCCTAGCTTTTCAGCTTCAGATTTATACATTACTTTAGGAATGTTAGACGTTAATTCTCTAATCTTGACATAACTAAAATCAGTCTTATGATCTTTACCACACTCAGCTATTAACTTCTTTTGAAATAATTTGGAAGATAAATCAAAGGAGTTTATTGCTATAACTTTTTCTTCACATATATTCTTAGATAAAGTAATTACTATTTGCTCACTAATAATTTTCTCATTATGAATTATTAAATCCCATTCCTTAAGTGTTTTTATAACATAGTAAGGAGCAATAATAATACTAGGTTTAGATATAGAAATCACTAATTTTCCAAATCTTATTTTATCATTAAATATTTGGGCTAATATAACTTCTGAAGGAACATATTCGATTAAATATCTAGCAGTTGGAATAGTAGATATAATATTAACAATTTCGTCTTCTATAGTCCAAAAATTATAGTTCGATATTAGTAATAGATTGTACGGAATTTCACCAACTATATCGAAAATTTTATCATTATCATTTGTTAGATCCAGAATCCTTTATCACCAGCTTAAGTTTTTCTATTGTTTTTTGCGTATCAAACTCAATCCCAAATTTCTTTAAAAAATTATATAAAGAGGTAACAATTTGATCTAATTTACTCATTAGTTCATCAGATATACCCATTTTTACATCTAAAACATAAGGCTTGCACCCAAAGACATACACTTCTGGTGTATAACCTAAAATCCTTAAGGTAGTAATTACACTTTGAATTCCTAGGCCATGAGAACCAGAATATTGAAAGTCAACAACAGTAGAAGTTATTTCCTCACTATCTATTTCTTGATCCATTTTTGTTATAAAAATATCTTTGTTATCTTCCAACATTATTGCATCTATTAGTATAATAACATCATAGTCTTTTAATATTTCTAATGATGATATTCCTGAAGCGCCTAAGTCAATAACATCACAACCCTTAACATTTCCTTCTAATGCCTCTGCTAAATAAGACCCGAAACCATCATCACCCATTAACCTATTACCTATTCCTACAATTGCTATTCTCCTCATCAAAAATCACGCCAATATTTCTCGCCTTCCGGTATGGGTTTCCAACTTAGTTTTTTAGGATAATTCATAATTCTTCCATGAAGTTTAACAAGTCTTGAAATAACTGGTGCTAACTCTTCTCTTTCTTTGACCTCATCTGCAATTAACCTTCCTATTAAATCCCTTGCTTTTAATAAATTATCTGTAACATCTTTCCATAATCCCCAATCAGATGACGTTAGTTCAACTATCTTATTGCCTTCCACATTAAATTTTAAGAGTAAAGCTATAACGTCTGATAAATGTTTATCTAATGTGAAGTGAATTTGTAACTTTGATAAAAGTAAATCTTCTTCACTGAATGTAAATTCTGAATTCCAGTCAACAGGAATTATATGGCTAAATCTCATTTCATTAAAGTAATAAACTTTAACGACTTTCTCTTCTTTAAAAAACATTCCAGCCACATCGCCCATAGTTTTTTCCAAGTGGAAGTATGGTGTATATTCTAGGCTATACATTATTTGCTTAAACTTATCCCTATCTTCATTTCTTACTAAAAAATTAATATCTTGTGGTCCACTTCTTCTATATAGTTGAATAATTTGAGATGCTAATGGGTTATCTTTTACTTTATGATAAACTCCTATGGAACCATAAAGTAGTATTCTCACATTTTCTTTTTTACATGCGTCATATATTCTTCTCGCTTCAGTTAGATAGTCTTCAAACATTTTATTTACATCAACTTTTCTTGTTTGGATGTCAAAGGGAGTTATACCAGACATCATAATTATATTGTTCTTAGTAATATATAATCTTATCATTCAATTTTTTAAATTTTTAATTTATCTAATAAATCTTGTAGATCTCGTAACAAGGAAGAAATATTAATATAGTCTTGTGATCTCTTAATAAGTCTAATACGTTTATCTATCTGAACTGTAGTGAAATTCCTTGAGATCATTTTAAAATCTTGGTCGTTAGTTATGATTATTCCATAATTGGTTACATTTCCAATTAATGGGAGCACGGAAGGAATATTTAAATTAATTTTCTTATTATTATAATCACTTTCTAGTTCTAAGTAAACTTCATAACACCATACGATATCTTCTAATTTCAGAGAAAATTTTTCCTTTAAGTATATTAGAAAATATTCAACCCATTTTTGAACTTCATCACCAGTAAAAATAATTTGCTTAACAAAATTGTTATTTCTCTCATCTAACATTAAATTTACATTAGTATTGCCAATCTTGAATTCTAGTGAATTAGTCATAAAAATTGTACTAAAAAGATTTTGTGGAAGAGGCCTTACAAAGTTAATAGAGTAGACAAGATCCCTTATTTTCGAATTCTTTTCAAAACTTCTTTCTTCATCATTTCCTTGCATATTTTACCCCATTCACTAATTTCTCCTTCTTCATTTATAACTTCACATTCAATAACTGTTAAATTTGAAGGAAGGGCTCCTAAGACTCTCGCCATTCGTAAAAAACTATCCACGTCCATATAATATGCCTTTAGGTTAGAATATACATCAAGAAAATCTGAAAAAACACTGTCTTCAAATTCAGGCTTATAAATCCTTAATTCTTGTTTACCTCTTTTTTCACTCGCTAAAAGAATAAGATTATCAATATCAAGTTCAGATAAAAAAGTGGATGCCTTAATAGCTCCTAAACTGAAATCAATTACATCTATATTTTCTTTTCTTAATTCTTCCATTACTAGTAATGGTATTTGGTAATCTCCCTTATACCAATAACCTATTGATCCGATTTTTGGCATTTCCTCAACCCTTTAGGCTTTATAGCTTGAGCAATCTGCCATAATATATCCTCCGGGTTTTCAATATTTAATGGAGTCATGTTAGAAGCTATTGAGGTTAGTCTCCTTCTTTCATCAATTAAACTTCCACCTTCCTTTAATTCAATATTTATATTATATTCCTTCAATATTTCTTTTAAAATTAAGAGAGAATCTTCTCTTGAAACTTTTATAGGATATATTATCTTTTTTGTTTCCTCTTCTATGTCTTTTATTATTTTATCAACGCCTAAAAAACGAAATAAAAAATCACTCATACCTTTATACCCCTATCTATAAGTTCAGTGAAATACACTACTTTAAAATCAGCTTGCTTCTCTCTAACAGCATTTTCTAAGGATAACTTACAATTTGGATCAAACACTATAACACTTTTACCTCCCCATCTCTTCAATTGCGTAATTACGTAATTCCTTACTTTTCTAACTATATCCTTCTTCTCTTCAATCAATTCTAAATGATGCGGACAAGTATATAGTTTGTCTGATGAAGGACTCTCCTTAGGTTCAATAAATTGTGGTGCAGTTAACCTTAATATCTCTCTTGGTGGTTCTTCTACTCCTCCTAATCTACTCAGGAATTCTGAATAATGAACAGTTGTAGGTGAAGCTATGTCAGCTTTTTCTAACTTTACTTTTCCTTGTTTATACATATCATATACGTTCTTAGTTAAATGTTCAACTGGTAATGGAGGATTCTCTTTTATACTTTTAGGTCCTTGCCATCTTAACCAGAAATAGGCAGAACCATCAGTAGTTATTATTTTCTTCACGTTTAATTCCTTAGCAACACTATATGTGTTTTCTAATAGCTCTCTACCTGTCTCAAAATCTCCTACGAAATATGCATAGTATCCAGGATCACTGACTTTAGAACTAACTGTTACACTTATTTTTAATTTATTAAATATATTTAACACTGAACTTAATACATTATTATCTTGAATTTCTAATGGTGATGGAACAAATAATACCTCACTACCTTTCTTATCAACATTAAAACCTATTTTGCTGGCAATTTCGCTCCACTTACCCATATCTATGCCCAAAGCGTTCTTTATCTCTTTAGAATTCTTAGACAATTTTTCAGCACTTTCGTAATTAAATCCAGAGTAATGAAGTATTCTTCTCATTAAAAGTGCTGTATACCAATTAGGTACTTCCATTGGAGATGTAAAAGTACATGCACCACATGCGGTACAATCATATGCAGATTCCGTCCAATGAGTAAACTCTTTACCACTTATTTTTCTCAGTCTTAGGTACCTAGCTACTATACCATAAGCAGTATAGAACATTGAATATAATTTGTTAATTTCATAGGTCCTCCATGCTGGGACATCATAAAATTTCTTAGTCTCTAACCAGAATGGACAACTATAGCTACATATTCCACATCTCATACAATTTTCAATACCCATTACATCAGAGGGCGATAGTTCATCTAGGGATCTTGAAGCTAATTTTCTATTTATTTCAATCTTACCTTTACTCACTCTAAATCCCCCACATTTAAACTCTTCTTTTACCATATACACTACCAGCAAACCCTTTCTGTACATAATACCAGAACATATGGAAGGCTTTACTAAATGGTGTATACCCAATAAATATTCCCACTAGAGCTATATGTAAACCATACCAGTTTGCTTGATTTGGTATTCCTAGATATGGGAATGACCAGTCGTATGCAGCTCCTAATCCAGTAACTATGATTGCAGCTAGTAAGATTAAGAATACATAATCTCCAACACTACTTATAACTCTATGCCTTGTTGCGTCATCAATGACCCTAGTTACTATATAACCTACTAGACCGGCTAAAGCCAATAATGCCATAAAACTACCATTAACAATTACAGATAATATACCCCATGGGGATATGGTATTTGTAGCTACCTCGGCTGAATTCCACGCACCTACTGGATTTAAGATACCACCGTGGGTAAATGAAGAGGAACCTAAAACGCCTAACTGATACCCAGATGTAAATGATTCTGGAACCGAAGCTGGCATCAGCCAACCTAGAATATTTTGAATTCCAGTTAACCCACTAAAGATATAATTCCATGCTATTATATGAATACCCACTACTATAATTAATCCTAGTATAAAGATATGGTTAAAGATCGTCTCTATAATAAGTAGCGGATCCCTTCTCGCTGCTCTTCCAAATGGTCTAGGAATAGCACTTACAGCTTCTTTAAACTCCCTAGTAAATCCTACTTCCCCTTTAACGCTAGCTCTTGAAAATAAAAATTCTCTAGCTATTCTATAAATTACGCCGAACACAAAAAATACTATTCCCAATGGAAAAATTACGTTTAACCCCCACCAATAAAGGCTTAATGGAGTGCTTGGACCCCCGTTAGCACCTATTGCCGCATGAACTACTATCAATTACTTCACCCTCATTGCAAATTTGTAGAATGCCTTTATAGATTCACTTAGGTCTATTGGAGCACCTAGTGTTATATATCTTACTTTCCCATTGGGTAATACTACATGTACACCACAAACGAAACATGGGTCAAATGATCTTAATGTAGCTGCAAATTCAAACCCATCCCACTGTTCTAATGGAGTTACCGTTAGTTTTGGTACTCCTTTTATGTTATACCCAGGATTTCCTTGAATAACTTCCTCAAATGTTCCAGCACCATCATTTTGCGCTAATAACGGATATGGCGATATTGTACCAATAACATCTGAATAGGAGTTCTTAACTCTAGGACCTGAATTAACAGTTGTTGGTTGTATTTGTTGTGGATTTATAGTAGGTACTGTTGGACCACTACCTAACGCTATTACTTCTGAGTGCCATTGAGCTCCTCTAGGAGCTTCTTTAAGCCCAACACCTATTGCAACATCTGTATTAGTATTCTTCTTATAAGTCCAATCATATTGATTACCTCTACTTACAGCAGTCTGTCCATTTTTGATATAATTAACTGCTGAGAACCAAGCAATCCAGGCTCCCCCAGCATCTAATGCACATGCATGAGCTCTTGCTCTCATTCTCTCTACAGCGTTAGTTGTTACCGTAATACTTCCATTAGATAACTTAGATGAAACCATCCATGGAGATACATATTTAATTTCTATCTCACCTTGTAATTCCTGTGGTAAAGCTATTCTTGATGAGATAGTTTGTGGTAAATTCCATGTAACTGACTGTTCGTTACTATTATATTGTATTTCTATTCCAGCAGAAGAATATACAGCAGTATAAATTGGTTCTGGTGCTTGTGGCTGTAATACTTGAGCCCACATTACTGCTTGTGGATCTGCTTCAACATTAAAGAAATAATTCATAACAGGTTTATGACCCGCATAGGGAACAAGCCTAGGTGACATTGCCCAACTATACTTATTTTGTGAATTGCCACTACCAAATGGATACCCTCTAGCTAGTGGATTTGGTATAGTCCATTTCCTCCATGGATGATAAGGACTTACAGAATTACCAATAGGATCTTGAGAAATACCAGATACTTCTGGTGGAACTTCTGAATTATTTACCCAGTCTTCATAAAATGATGACTCAACAAATTCTCTCATTCCTAAAGTAATATCAATTAGACTATTAGTCACTAATTCTGGTGGTGAATTGGGACTCTTTTGTATAACTAAACCAGGTTTTACTACTCTTGCCCTTCCCCATGCACCCATATTCTCATAAGTTGCATCATAAGGCATGACGCTTGTAGAAGACGGCGTGACACTAGGAGCTTCAGAGACATCGCTTTGTCCGTAACATAAGAAATTACCCGGCCTATTACCCATTTCAGCAAAACCTAAGTTGTTAAAGTATTTATCATAATATGCTTGTACACCGAAAACATTACCATAATCATTTAGGAACAAGTTTAATACTTCCCAATAAGCCACTTGCTTCTTTGCATATGCAGTACCATCAACTAACCTATATAAATATCTTTGTAGGTTCTCAACAGTAGCTGGAACTCCTATTCCACCTGGGACCATAGTTATGGGGTGTGGAATTCTTAAGTAGTATAACAATTCTGCCTCGTGCATTATTCTCCATACATAGGCTCCTTCTAACCATATAGCACCTATTATTGGCACTAATCCATCCATTATATCAGCTACAGTCCTCATTGTAACTCCACTAAACTTTAACTCACTAGGTGCTCCATTTGGAAAAGCCTCAGAATATTCTAAAACCTTACTTATAGGTGTTTGCTGTGCTAATTGGTAAATTTCTGGGGGATAATAACCAGCAATCTTAAAGAACAATGAGCTCCAATCTGGTCCTCCTAAAGCTGTAAGATGAGTTGTAGCATCATAAACCATTGCAGCATCGTTAGATAACATGATAGTCTCTAGTCCTAATGGTGGTGGTGCATATCCTCCCATTGCCATTTCTTGTGCTATTCTCTCTATGAACTGATGATGTTCTCCACATATTCCACATTCTCTTGAGCTTAACATTATTACATCTGGTGCTGGCTTATTTCTCATAAAGATTTCAAATCCTCTAAACATTCCCGCTCCAGCATACGCTTCAGTAGCTCTTACCTGATTCTCTCCTTCTATACTTACACTAACTTGAATACCTAACTCTGGTTTAATTCTAACAATTGGTTCTATTACAACTGGTTTAGTCCAATCATATTTAAATAGATAGGAAGAACCCATTTTAACTCACCCCCTTAGCTTTAGGAACCATGGGTTTACCTCTTCTTCTAGATAAGAAATAAGAACCTACACCTACAACTATACCGGCACCTACAGCTGCAGCTAATAAAGTTGTAGATGGTAATGTTGGTGCATTAGGTGGAGCATAGAAGGGTTCATATAAGTCTGGAAATCCCGGTGCAGTACAAGCAATACATACACCCCCTCTAGTACATCCACCAACACCACCAACCCAACCTAGACGTGGTGCTGGACTATTAGCTTCTGTACCTTTACATCCTAAGCTATATGTACATTGTGGATCTCCGAAATTCTTCGCAAATATACCCTGAGCGAAGAATCCAGCTCTGGGGCAATTTTGATGAGTTTCGTTACCGTAGAAATATTTTGGCCTATTAAATATGTCAATAGTTGAAGATGGTGGAGGAGCTAATCCTCTAACATATAAAACTCCAGCAACTAGAGTTCTCATTATCCAGTCACCCGCTGGAGGATCTGCTGCTATGGCAACTATTGGTTGTCCTAATTTACTTTGCCAATGATAACTAGGCCCTGGATATGCAGTATTATACGGAGAATTAGTAGCAGAATATATATCTTCATCTATAACTTGCTCACCTCTAAAGTAACCTAAGTCTTTCTCGTAAACTTCATGTAAATATGCTGGAAAACCTAATATTCCCCTATAAGGATCATCCAACATGCCCATTGCATATGTTGGGGATCTATATCCTAATCCATTAGTTGTAGCAGGAATTCCTCCATAGGTTGCACAAGCTCCAGTAGCATAAACGAGTGCAGCTCTCTTCATTAAATTAAACACAAATTCATCGCATAATAGTACATGACCACTTGGTGTTCTTCCAGCAGAACACCAGAAAGAATCTGATGGTTTTTTATAATATAGTCCAAATTCATCAAACATTGTACCTTCTACTACCAATACGTAAGGATCAAATACTCCAGCTAATGCGGCTTCCATTGTAGGATATGCCATATCATCTTGAGGCATTAAGATTGGGTGATAAACTAAGTTTATGTTTCCAACATTCGCTATTGATGGACTTCTTAATGTTATTGGCTGTAAATTAAATGTTACTTGTGTTACTACATCTTCTACCGCTGGGTTCATCGCATCTATAAATGCTATAGTATTTCCTCCACACCATCCGTTCCCAGTCCATATAATGTTTATTGGATCTGATAATGCATCATTAGCCATGTTAAATAAGTCCTTCCATGTTAATCCTTTTTCAACCATCCATGCAGTAAGCCCAGTTATGCCAGCTAATTTCATGAAGTCTCTTCTGGTTATCCCTACCTTAACTTGTTTAGGCTTCGGCTCTTCCACTTTAATCCCCTTTACTAGGTATATTATAGTATAGTGTATTTATAAATTTTTCTTATAAACTTAGGATATCATATTTTTTATTAGTTATATTGAAATTTATTAAAATAGTAATAAAGTATAGGTAAAAGTGATATAATGAAAGACGAAGAAGATAAAGCATATGTTATAGAAACCAAATTATAAAAATAACTAACTGAGGCACCGTAAAATATTTCGGCTATCGATGGTAAAAAACACAAATAGGGCAGTATTTTTTTATCATTTACGTTATCTTTTTTATCAACATAATAAAACAATAATGCAATTCCTAGTAAGGTTATTACTGCGTATGGTATCTCATTTAAAGTTAATGAATAATAAAATTCTGTTACTGAAATTGCAATGGTTAGCAGACTAAACAGAAGAAAATAAAAGAAATTTATTCTTCCTCTTATATAATTAATAGAAAAATATATAGATAAACAAACGGAGATAAACAACTCTAATAAAGATGCTTCATTTATAGGATCGTGAGATAGTGGCAAAATTGAATGAGTCATCTCCGAGGCTATATTTGGGCCTGCAAAGACTAAGAACGAAAGAAACAACACATACTTATTTCGATACTTGTAACTTAAATAAGCGATTTCTGGAAAGATCATAAGAAAGAACATGAAAGAGTTTACAACCTCTAAAACTGCTGGAACTATAATCTGCGGTATTTGTAATGAGAAGCTTGGAATATCAGTTCCATAAAAATATAAACTATATAATGCGTTAGTTAAATCTCCTCTAACAATTTCATAATAGAGTAGGCTCATAAGAATTTCTTGGAATACTACTGAAGATACTATTGCAAATTTATATTTTCCCAAATTATAACCTAATTGCATAATCAACCAGAAGTAGACGGAAATAAGCGATGATATAACTAGGTCTTGAGGTGATAGAAGAATTAAAAATATAGCAGTAGTTATATAACTTACTAAGAGAATAAAATATCCTATCTTATTCTTTAGAGAGAATTCATAAGATATAGTGACTATTATAGTCATCAGTAGTATATAGATTATATAAAGGATAATTAATGAGTGGGTCTCACCATTCATATAATTACATTTCACAGAAATAATTATAAAGTTTACTATAATATACCTAGTATTGCTTATTAACCTCGAAAATAAATTATATTTATGAACTTTCTTTCTTGGAATCAAGCAATTAATGAGAATAAAGATTTAATTTTACTTTTCATGACAACGAGTTGGTGTGAAACTTGTGAAGAACAAGAAAGAGAATTAGAAGGTGTATATAATGAGAGAATTAGTATAGTTAAAGAAGATGCTGATGAAAGAATAGATTTAGGAATTCGCTATACACCCCAGATATATCCTTGTATTAGTTTTATACATAAAGAATCAGTTCTAGGCGGAACTTACGGTTTAGTAAAAAGGGAAAAAATTCACGAAATGATTAAACAAGCTTTAGACCTAATTGATAAAAAAGGTAAAATTGTAAACCCACCAAAATTATCTTATAGGCTTGATAAGTTTTCTCCGCAATATGCTTTAAATCACATACTGAAGGTTTGTGAAGGTTATTTCGATTGGAAGGAAGGAGGCTTTGAAAAGGAGCCAAAATACGTTTCTCCAGAAGTTTTACAACTATTTTTACGTTTTAAAGATTATTATCATAAATTAATGGTAGAAGTAACATTAGATAATGCTATTGAATACTTATGGAATGATGGCTTCTATTTATTCTCTAAATCTATTGACTGGAAAGAACCTTATACTGCAAAACTACTAGATTATAATGCTGAAATGAGTAAGACATTATTTAAAGCTTATGAGGTTTTAAAAGAGGATACATACTTAGATTATGCTATAAAAACTGTAGATTGGATGATAAAAAGAAGAGGAAAGTCAGGGTATTTTATTAATTGTGAATTTCAAGGAAAAGAAGACAAAAGGCCATTTTTAAATGTGAATGCCAATGTAGGTGATGCTTTATTGCAAGCCTATAAATTTACTGATAATAAGAAGTACTTTGAAATAGCAAAGGATTTGGAAGAAAAATTGATAGTTTCACATAGACTTGATAAAGAGACTACTCCATATCTAATAGACATAGCTTCTTATCTGAGATTTTTATCAAAAATTGACCAGAATAAAGCGAGAAAGTTACTTGTGATTTTAAATGATTATGAGGGAACAGAAGCATATTATGACGTAACATTAAAATATGCTAAGGATAACTTAATTGGCCGTTATTATTTCTTATACGATAATTCAATTCTAGCCGAGACATTCATAAATCTAGGTTTTTTAGATAAAGCTAGAAAAATAGTTGACTCTTTCCTCAATTCGTATGGTATTTTCACTTACTTTAATCAAGCTAAATACGCGTTACTCTTAGGTGAGCTATATGGTTTATTCCCTAACTAAGGTATTGTTTGGATTAATAGCATTAGACCAAATACTTTTCATATACCAACTTTGGGGTATACTTAGTAATACGTTATTATCTCCCTTAACTGTTGTTAACTATGCTTTTGGCTTGATTACAATTGGCATATTAATTTTTAGAATATATTCTATTGTGGACGGATATTCAAGATACTTATCGTTCCTTCTCATATTACCAGTTGTTAATGTTTTTGTTGTACCATTTTTATCATATAAATTAACATCATCGAAAATCTTAGCTTCTATTACTTTTGCTATATGGTTCGCTAATCTATTCTTTACCTTATTATCTAATATACCACCTATAATCTATTTTGATGAAGGATCATATTTCCTTAGCCAATTCATAATTCTTGATTTACTTTCATTGGCGTCATTACTAAGTATTACGTTTTGCATAGTATACAAAGAGAAAAGAAGAAATTAATTTACTCAGAATAATTTTTCTTGCTTTACAGCTGAGAGTTAATTATATTTATTTTAGCATAATACTTTATTCATTTAACGAAAATTTTTATATTGCTAATATAACAAGTAAATATGCGTTTACGAGGATTACTACTCATACTCTTTATTGTTATTCTTTTGTTAAATTTTACTTCTCATGCGAGTTTATACGAGATAAATCATTCACTCATGATAATCAATAAGAAAAACCTGGTAATTTCTGGGATTAACGTAATTAATGGGAATATAACAATTATAAACTCCAGTAATATAATTATAAAAGATGATAGTATTTACAACGGCTCTTATTTTGGAATATTTGTATATAACTCAAAAAATGTGACTATTGAAAATAATCATATAGATCGTTCTTATTATGATGGTATTTCTATCAGAAAATCACAGAATGTGACTATTGAAAATAATATTATAGCTAATAATTCTAACGGTAACGGAATATCTGTATGGGATAATAGTAATCATATAATTATAGCCAATAATATTCTATCAAATAATGGTTATGGAATTTTTATTCTTATGAGTTCTAATGTTACAATGTTAAATAACAGTATAGTTAAGACTTATTACTATGCAATTTATCTTTATCAAGCTAACTTCATTAAAATAATAAATAATACAATCTTGTTATCAGACATAGGATTAGAAATTGAATATGGGAGTTATATCCAATTAGAGTTCAATGTTATAAAAAATGATTTAGTAGGTGTTTATTTGGGAGATGGCATTGGAAGTCTTAATCTGATTAATAATATAATTCAAAACTCTCGGTACTTTGGCGTACTTATTAAATATTACCCTAATATATTTAATTATAATAAAAATACATTTATAAATAATACAGCAAATATTTTCTATGAATTTAATAATACATTACCAGAACAAACTAACGGATTAGTACCTCCTATAACAATTACCAGCAAGTCCAACATTTTGTTCAACTATTCGTATCTTACTATCCTTTTATTAGTTATACCAGTCATCTATTTACTGAGGAGAAGAAGAAAGTAGTCTTCTCATTTCGATCTCATATTCTATCATTTCTTTAAATTCCTCTTCAGAAATCTTGCTTACTATCATCCCGTAGCTAACTACAACGTAATCTCCTTCTTTTACATCATCAACATTATTTATCACCGGCTCTATTACACCATTACCATAATCTACAAAAGCAATCATTCCTTCAATTTGAACAACTTTCGCAGGTAAACTTATACACATAATATAATAATGTTTTTTATACTTTTAAATCTTCATATATTTTATGAGTTTATATGATTTAGAGATAATTGATTTAGACGTTTATGTTAGTGAAGGAAAAATAGTTAGAGCTAGATGTTCTGGGAATAAAATAAGAGGTTTTGAAAAATCATTTATTGGAAAAGACGCAAATACTTTCTATGAAATAATCCCTAGAATCTTAGCTACTTGTAGTCAATCTCACGTTTACGTATATATAAAGCCACACATTAATACAAAAGTTACGGAATTACTTATGGCTTTAGAAATAGTAGATAGTCACTTAAAACATCCCTATGCCTATTGGTTTCCACACTTAATTAAAAACGAAGAATATTCTTTCCCTTCGGGCTCAAAATTCAAAAAAGTAAGTTTAATATCTAGACGAATAAAAGAAATAATGGAAAAAATTGGGGGTAAATGGCCACATACTGATTATTTAAGGAAAGAAAAAGAGATTAAGTTTAATAAAGAGGAATTGAAAGACGTAATAAATTTCGTTGAAAGCGAGGTTTTAGGAATGAATATTGAGGATTTCTTGAATGTAAAAAGATTAGAGGAACTTAGGGGTGATCTTAAGTTATTAGTTGAAAAGGGAATTGACGCACTTAGTTGGGGCTTCGGATTAAGGGACTATTTAGTAGTAGGCTATCCATTTAATGGTAGTTTTGATTTTGGTAAAATTGAAGATAAGGGTATTGAAGTAATGTACAATAATAAGAAAGTAGAAGTAGGACCTTTAGCTCAGGCATTAACTTTTGATGAACTAATAAAAACTTACTTTAATAAATATGGACCTTCACCATTACTTAGAGAAATTGCAAGGATTAAAATTTTAGCAAAATTATTAAGTGACATTAAAGAAATTGACATTCATACTGGTACATTTGTAGCTAATGAGGGAGAATTTATATCATTTGCGGAATCAATTAGAGGTTCATTAATACATAATTATGAAATTGAAGGAGGCAAGATTATTAAGTATAAGATAGTTCAACCTACAACTTTTATAGCTTCCCCTGGTGGAGCATTAGAAAGTGCAGTAGTAGGTTTGCCTATAAGAAATCCTAAAGAACCTATTGAGTTGTCATTAACAGTCTCGTCATTAGATACTTGTTTTATAACTAGAGTTAATGTGTTTGAAAACGAAAAAATTGTAACTACAAAAAGAATTGGTGGTTTTTGCTAAAAGAAGGTAAGATAGTATGATTGTCCCAAAGCTATTCCACCATCGCCAGCTGGAATCCTTCTTGGAGTTAATACTTCTACTCCTTCAGAATTATCTATAATCCCTTTAAGAATATACTCATTTACAGCTGCACCGCCAGATACTAAAATTCTTTCGGGGTTTAGTTTAAGAGAAGCTTTAACTAAGCTCTCACCTAGCTTATATTGAACAGTAATTGCCAAATCATTTATAGGCTTATCTCTATTTTGTAAGAGCCATTTAAATATTACTGTAGTATCTATTTCCTCTCCAACAATCGGTATTTCAAGGCTATCTAAAATCTTTCCACCTCTAGCAGAAGCCTCGAGTTTCATTGCTGGTTCTCCTTCATAAGTCCTATATTTACATATTCCTAGAAATGCTGATACAGCATCTAGAACCCTACCGGTGCTTGACGTAAATAATGTTGACCTTTTACTAATCTTTTCTAGGATTTCTAATTCTCTATCGCCTAAACTAACAATTCTCCTAATTTCATCCCAGTTCATAAAAGTTGATAAAAATAATGCTAACATTCTTTCTGGTTTAAGAGCATTTACATCACCTCCTACATAAGGAATATACTTTAAATGATATTTTCTCTCATATCTTTCCCTATCAAATTTAATTATCTCACCTCCCCAACCATTCCCATCATCACCATAACCTATACCATCAATAGCAATTCCAACTCCTTCTTCATAACCATAATCAGCAGAAACACTTAATATATGAGCATAATGATGTTGAATTTGTACTAAATCTGCTGAAAATCTTTCAGCTAACTTATGAGCTAAATAAGTGCTCTGATACGCTGGATTCTTATCAGCAATAATTACTTTAGGTTTAATGTTATACCATGAAATTAAAAGAGAGAGAGCTTTATCAAGTTCGTTTAAAGTTTCTAACTCGTCAGTATCTCCAATATATTGAGTTAAGACTACTTTATCATCAAAGGCTAAAGCACCAACATTTTGTAACTCTGCGCCAACAGCAACTATAGGTTCTTTGACTTTCCTTTTTAACCTTATCCATGTTGGTGCATAACCTCTACTTCTTCTTAGCATCATTATTCTACCAGAAGATACACGAACAACACTATCATCTACTCTATTTGCAATTTCTCTATTGTGATAAAGAACATAATCCACAACGTCTTTGAGTTTCTTTTTTACACACTCCTCACTTATGCACATAGGAAAACCATGTTTATTCCCACTGGTCATAATAAGTATATTATTTTTTACATTGCTTAACAGTAAATAATGAAGGGGAGTATAATATAAGAAGAACCCTTCTCTATCTAGCCCTGGTGAAATATGTTTAGACAACTGATATGGTTCTCTTTTCTTAAGAAGAACTATAGGTCTTTGAGGAGATGTTAATAAGCTTCTCTCGATAGACGATATATAAGTATATTTTTCAATTATATCTAGATTCAAAGCCATTACGGCAAAGGGTTGTTGAGGCCTATTTTTTCTTTCTCTTAATTTTAATACTACATCATCATCAAAGGGATTTGCAGCAATATGAAAACCTCCAATCCCCTTTACAGCTACTATATATCCTTCGTTTATTATTTTCGCTGTAAGCTCTATAGGATCACCGTTAACTTTTTCACCATCTATAGTTTCAAGATATAAACGTGGACCGTCCCTATTACAACTAATTCCTTGAGCATCAAATCTTCTCTCATTATTAGGATCATAGTATTCATGCTTGCACTCATCGCATAATGGGAAATGCTTCATTGATGTGTTCTCTCTATCATATGGTAATTTGTACATCATAGAAAATCTAGGACCACAATATGCACAACTATTAAATGCGTACTTATACCTTCTAGGATTATTAGGGTCTAACACTTCTTTCATACATTCATCACATACTGCGAAATCTGGGGGAATTTGACTAGGAGTTCTTATCTCATTTCCACTAGCTAGAATTTTAAAATCATTAAATGATTCAAATTCACTTTCTTCTATCTTAATTTCCTCTATCTCTGCTACTGGTGGTAATTTTGAAAAAAGTAATCTCATAAATTCAGCTATCCCTTCTTTATTACCCTCTATACGTACTTCTACCTCACTTCCACCCAAATTTCTTACATAACCTTTAACATTAGCCTTAGTTGCAATTCTATAAATAAACGGTCTAAATCCCACGCCTTGAACAATCCCGCTTATGATAATTCTGTAACTGTACTCCATAATTAGTTTTTAACAAAAAGAGGATATTAAACGTTAATAGAAGCAGTTAGTACTGAATAGAATTTTATGGAAATAAATCTATGTATTTTATCAATAAGGATACTAGGAAATAAATTAAGAAATCTTTAAAATTATAAACATTTATTTTTCTGATAAATGATTTTAACATGCTGTGTTCTTAACGCCACATAATTTTACCTTCTTACCTAACATTTAGCCAATTTCTACTTATGTATTCGCATCTTTTAAATTATAAGTTTATATAGTTCATTTTAATTACTAAAGTTTGAACACCTTAATATACTAATAAAAAAATTTATATTTTTGATAGTAAAGCTACTATAGCTATGGCGGAAAACTATTTTGAAGATGAAGATTATAAGGAGGGAATAAGAAAGCTTGCGGAAATTGTAATTTACCTTAATAGTAGCGGCATTCTCGATTCTATACTAGATTTCTTAAAATCTGATAAACTGATAAAAATAATTAAGTCGCCTACGTTTAAGGCAGTAATAGAGCTCTTAGGTGATATACAACAAATGATAGATTCTGGTGAGGTTAGTTCAGATGATTTTATAAATGGAATTATAGCAATTGCGAAACATCTTGATAAACTGGGTAAAATAGTGAGTACTTTAGATAAACATGGCGTTCTTGACGTCGTTACTAACGGATTATCAAAAGCCGCAGAGAAAATTATCAAGGAAAATAGTGAATCTAATATAGTCCAACTTTTAGCATCATTTGATGATCCAGATGTAAAAATGACTTTAGCATATTTACAATATATGTTAAAAGAACTAGGAAAATCTACAAGACCTTTAATAGAAAAAGGTAACAATCAACATAAGTAAGCGTCCTTATTATTATCTAATAAATTAGCTAAGCTAACTAAAATTTGCATTGCATTTTTAACTGCCTTCCCTTCAGTAGTTATAGTATAATACACCTTCACTGGTTCTGAAGGCTCTACGACTCGCTTGATTAACTTCACTTTTTCAAGTTCTTTTAATCTTATAGATAAAGTTCTTTGTGTTAAACCTAGAATTTTTCTCTGTATTTCATTAAATCTTAATTTCCCATATTTATCTAAAACTACTAGGATAGCATATGTATATTTTTTCATTATTAATTCTAAAAGTCTAGAGGAATAAAAGATACATAATTCTTGATCTTCTCTAAAGCAACATTCCTCCATAAGAATATCTATTAATATTTTGCTAAATAAGTTTTAACATGTGAACATTGCATACCATACATGCATCATGACTCCTAACTATGTGATGAACTTCTATAGGATTATTAACATCAGAGACTTCAGTACCTATTAATGCTAAAGCCATATGACTCTTATTACCTAAAGGGTCTTCAGGGCTCATATTAATTTGTGTAGGAGTCACAATTTGATAATTCAAAATTTTCTCATTCTTTACTACAACCCAATGTCCTAAAGCACCCCTAGGTGCTTCAACCAAACCATAACCCATACCTTCCTTAACCTCTGAAGGCTTCTTGTATGTAGGTTTACCGAACTCAAAACTATTTAGCTCTTGAAGCATCAACTCGTTATAAATTAAAACCCTAACTAATCTAGCTATAACTCTAGAAAGAACACTAGGTCCTATCTTATCTATAAGATCTAAAATTAGTGGATTACCAGACACAGTTAACATTGCTAAAGCACCTGCTTCCGGAGCTATAAGTTTACCATCCAGTTTATATCTAAAGCATTTAGTTAACGAATATTTGTTTTTATTCTTCTCATCTAAATTGGGATTCGTCTCACCCTCGAATGGGTGTAAACCCGCTTGATCTCCCTTACTATAAATGTAATAGGAAGAGTTTACGAACTCTAGAACATTACGCTGATCAAACTCTTTGTACTCTTTCTCTTTTGCAAAATAAATTCCAGGTTTAAAATACTTCTTTCTTGGAATACCAACATATTCCTCAATTGGTAAATGACCATAACTCAACATTATTCCAGAACCATAACCTAATTTATGCCAGTTAGCCTCTAATCCAAACTCCAGTATTTTAGCTAAATCTCCCTCCTTGTAATCTTCAGCCCATTGTAGTAAATCATTATAACTTTTAACAGTATCTAAGAATTGATCTATAGGACCTCCTAAAATTACCTTTTCTAGATAATTCCTCTTTATATCTAACAGTATGGAGATAGCTCTCTGAATTTCATTTGGTAAAGGATCAGCTGTTATACCTCCTGGAACAATAGCTGAACCATGAGGCCATTGACCACCAAATATAGCATAAACCTCAGTATATTTTTTCGACCATCTAAAACATTCCTTATAAGACGAACCTTGAATAGGAGCCCATCTCCTTATAACTTCTTCAAAATTCGCATAATCACGGTATTTATTATTTAGAACATCGATCAAAAACATAAAATAAGTATGTCTAAGATCATTCTGACAAGTCTCTGCCATACTTAATACATTTCTTAACCTTATTGCGTTAATTGGAACTTCAGCATTGTAGATCATGTCAAGGGCTGAAGCTGATGCATATAAATGCGAGGCACCACAAATACCACAAACTCTAGGAGTAATAACCAAAGCGTCTAAAGGATTCTTCCCTTTGAGAATTATTTCTATACCTCTAAACAATCTTGAGATAATTTTGGCATCAACAACTTTATTTCTCTCAAATTTCACCTCAACATCTAAATCTCCTTCAACCCTATTAAATGGAGAAATTATTTTACTACTCAAGCCAATTCCCCCTATCTTCTTTTTTCTTTATAAGTGGCTTTACTAAAAATTCTGGTGCTGAAGCTCTAGCTACTGCTGAAAGTGTTGTATAAGCGCCTCTGCTAACACCAAGTGGTAATCTCTTCGGTATCCCGCTTCTGTTCTTCTCTGTAACAAAGAAATTAAATGTTGGGAAATCAAATTCAGTACAGCCAAAACATGGTGTACCGACCCTAGTTTTGCTACTTTGCTTATTCCATAAGATAACATTACAAGGACTCTTAGTATATGAACCTTTACAACCTAAATCAAAATATAAGCATCCTTCCCTATGACCAAATTCCTTAAGAGCTACTTTATAAGAGAAATATATGTTCCTAGGACAACCAAATTGTGTTGTTGTACTATAGATAATTTTTAATCTTTGATATTCGTCCAGATCCTCTTCTGTTAGTTTATCATTAATAATCATAGAAAGAGTGGTAATTATCCATTCAGGATGAGCAGGACATCCTGGGATGTTTATTACAGGCAAATTTTTTCTAGATCTAAAATCCTTACCAAGAAATCCTCCCTTTTCCTTTTTATGAAATTGTAGCCCGGTAGATTCTGTAGGATTTGGTTCTGAAGCAGGAACTCCTCCAAAACTAGCACAATCTCCCACGGCTACGACGTAATTAGCAACTTTAGATATTTCATTAACCCAGTCTTTCATTGGTCTACCAGCAAACATATTAAATTTCCCAGAACCATTAGGACCTAATACTACGGTACCCTCAAAGATAAATATATCTAGATTGATTTTCATATCAACTATATTGTTTAATAATTCTCTGACTTTATCACCAGACTCTAAAGACAAAGAGGGATGCCATAATACTTTTACATCATAATAACTGAAGAATTCTAATACGTCAGGATTCTCTGCATTTAGGAATGAGAGAGTATTGCCACCACATGCACCGCCTTGAAGCCATAAAATTGTTTTCATCATATAATTTTCATAAATTATAATATAAAACTTTACATTATATAAAGCCTAACCATTAAGGTTTTACAATTGAGTCATCTCAAACTAAATCCAATACATCTAGCTTTTAAGCACAAATTTGTAGAGCTATAACAATATAGAAGTTATAAACGTTATAAAAGATCGTGAGATAAGAAATAGTTTTTTACCTTTTTTCTCGGGTTAATTAACGAATTCTAAATACCTTATTGTTTATTTGATTTTAACTCTAATCTTATTTATTTTATTTAAAAATCAATATTTACTATAATATAATTTTTGAGGAAATCCTTAAATATTAGGTAAAACTACTTTAATAATGAGAGATAATATGAGTGATCCTAAAAGTGTAATAACTTTGCTTCACGGAGCTGGAGGAGCTTACATGCACAATCTCATTAAAGAGTACTTTCTTCAGCTATATGACGGCTTTGGAGAAGTTGGGCTAGATGTTCTAGATGATGCGGCTGTTATAAATGGAGTAGTATTTACTACTGATTCCTACACTGTAAGACCTATATTTTTCAAAGGGGGAGATATTGGAAGATTAGCAGTTAGCGGAACTGTAAATGATATTGCAATGATGGGGGGAGATCCAATAGCTCTAAGCTTGGCAATAGTAATGGAAGAAGGTTTCCCAAAATCAGATTTAGCCAGAATAGTGGAAAGTATAAAGAAAACTGCTGAAGAAGCCAATGTGCATATAGTTACTGGTGACACAAAAGTTATGGAAAAAAATGCATTAGATAAAATTGTTATAAATACCTCTGGAATTGGCGTAGCATCTGAAGAACTAAAACACAACTTTAACGTGTTGAGGAAAAATAGGAATGTTAAACATGAATGGTTAGTTCCAATGAATATTAGAGATGGAGATAAAATAATAGTTTCAGGAACTATAGGGGATCATGCAATAGCGATCCTATCATCTAGGGAAGGCGTAGGATTTGAGTCAAATATTCAATCTGATGTGACTCCATTAAATAAAATGATGAAAACAGTTCTAGAAGTTGGTGGAGTAGCTGATGCAAAAGATCCTACCAGAGGTGGATTAGCAGATTTATTAAATGATTGGGCTGAAAAATCAGGTTTAGGAATTTATATTAGAGAGAGTGAAATACCGGTAAAAGAAGAAGTTAGTAGTGCAATAGAATTCCTCGGATTAGATTTGCTTGAATTAGGAAATGAAGGAAAAGCCGTCTTAGCTGTCTCGCCTGAAATGGCTAGAGATGTTTTAGAAGCTCTCCGTAGTACACCATGGGGTAAAGATGCAAATATTATAGGAGAAGTTAGGAAGGATATTGAAGGAGTAATATTAGAAACTGTAATTGGAGGTAAAAGATTAGTAACTAGACCTACTGGAGACCCCGTACCCAGAATTTGCTAAAGGTGATTTTAATGGCTAAATTGGTTTGTATGATTTGTGAGCATGAGGAAAAAGTACCAGAACACTGTGGAATAGAAATGGAGTACGTTTTAAAAGGAACCTTTAGAAAGATAGAATATCTTAAATGTAAAGTATGTGGTAAAGAGCTTGTAGTCCCAAAGCATTGTGGGATTCCTATGCTTTATGTTGATGAAGATTATCTACCGGTTAGTAAGTTAAGTAAGACGGAAATTGAGGAGATGAGAAAACTTTATTCTGGTGAATAAGAATGTGTGTGGCTTATCCGGGTAAAATAATAGAAATTAACGGAGAATTCGCTAAAGTAGATTTTGGTGCTGGTACAATTAGAGATAATATACTAATAAGTTTAGTTAATGCTAAAGTTGGTGATTATGTTCTAGTCCATGCTGGTTATGCAATTCAAGTAGTGGATGAAGAGGAGGCTAAAAAAACTATTGAAATGTGGGAAGAAATGACAAAGGAACTAGATGAGGAACAGAAAAAGAGAGATCTTTATGAAGCTATAGGGAGTGGTGGAAATGAGTGAAGATCTTCCGAAAATATTAAAATATTATAGAAATCCTACATTAGCAAAGAGTATTACAGAGAAGATTAATGAATTAGCAAGAAAGATAGAAGAAAACATTGCAATAATGCATGTCTGTGGTTCCCATGAATGGACAATAACACATTATGGTATAAGAGCATTATTACCCGAAAATGTCCAAGTGAGGGCTGGACCAGGATGCCCAGTATGTATAACTCCAGCTAAAGATATTGATGATGCTGTAAAATTGGCCTTAGACGGTGTAGTAGTTATGACATATGGTGATATGAGTAGATCAAAAGGAACTAAAATGAGTTTGCAAGATGCTAAAGCATTAGGTGCTGATGTGAGAATAATTTATGGAGTCCAAGATGCTGTCCAAATGGCTAGAAAGGAACCAAATAAAGAGTTCGTATTTTTCGCTGTAGGAATGGATACTACAGCACCAGCAACGGCTTATGAAATACTTTCTAATGTCCCACCAAACTTAAGTTTTCTAGTTTCTTATAGATATACGCCATCAATACAAGGCTCTGTTATGGAGTCAAACGTGCTGGGAATAGACGCATTTATCTCTGCTGGGCACTCAGCAACTATAACTGGCATGAAACCCTACTACGAGTACTTTTTAAGGACTAAAAAACCTGTAGTATTTTCTGGTTTTGAACCGCTGGACATTTTACTTTCAGTGTATATGTTATTAAGACAAATATATGAGAATAAACCCAAATTGGAAAATGAGTATACGAGAGCTGTAACTTGGGAAGGAAATGTTAAAGCTCAAACTGCTATGGAGAAAGTATTTGATCTTGAGGACGGATATGTAAGAGGAGTTGCTGTTTTTCCTAAGGCTGGATTTAGGCTTAAGGAGGAATTTAAACATGTAGATACTAGGGAAAGATATGGGTTAAAGAAGGGTATATCCACTGAGGATGAGTATGTAACTGGGGCCAGATGTGGAGAAGTAGTAATGGGGCTAATTGACCCACCAGAATGTCCATTATATATGAAAGTTTGTAAACCAGAAGATCCTAAGGGCGCACCAATGGTATCCCAAGAAGGAACTTGTTGGATATGGGCTCATCATAAAATTACTAATTTAGTACCTAAATGTAAGAGGTGAGAATACGGTTTATATGATAGGAAACACTTATTGTAAATTATGTCAAACTAATGAACAACAACTAAAGGAAGAGTTAGTAAAAACTGTAAGGGCATTCTATTATAAAGGATTAGTAACTAACGCTGGTGGAAACCAAAGTGCTAGATTACCCGGTAGTGATAAAATTTGGATTACTCCATCAGGTTATCCAAGGATGAGTTTAACTGCTGAAGACTTAATTGCTGTGGATATTAACGGAAATGTAATAGAAGGAGATCTAAAACCATCAATAGAGGTATATGCACATTTAGAAGTATACAAAAAAAGGCCAGACGTTAATGCAGTAATTCATGCTCATGTACCATACGTAATGGGAGCAACAATATCTGGCTTTTTAGAAACTACTCACGGAGAAGCTGCAGCAATTTTGGGTGAAGTTAAGATTATACCTTACTATCATCCTGGAACTAAAGAATTAGCTAAAGCAGTAGGAGAAGCTTTCCAAGGAGTAGGAATGAAAGTACCTAGAGTAGTAATTACATTAAATCATGGGGCTTTTTCAGCTGGGGCTTGTATCCATGAAGCAAGAGCTTTTATGGAAATCTTAGATGAGTGGGCAAGATTTAATGTTGCTGCTAAGACACTTGGTGGAATAAAGCATAAATTAACTTTATTAGACTTAAGAAAGCCTGGGGCTGGATATATTAGGGCGGTGAAATTTGGAGGAAGAGCTGGTAAAATGTCTTGAAAATTTAAAAAATGTAGTAGAACCAGAAACTGGAATATCAATTGTAGACTTAGGCTTAGTTAGAGTTAGTAAAGAGAACGGTGAAACTACAATATATTATATACCAATTTCTGCTTACACATCACCAATTTTAGTAATTGCAGTTGGAATTCAGATACTGAAAGAATGTAAGGCAAAAGTTAAGGTTGAAAATTACTACCTTGAGGAGGAGATAAATAAAAGGCTTGAGGTGTTAATAAATGAACTCTCACGCTTACCTAGCCAAACAACTACTTAAAATATCTGAAAATACAAATGACAATACAGTAAAAATGCAAGCTATTATGAGATGCATAGAAGAAATTGCGACTTATAAATATAATTTAGATGATTCATCACAAGATTACAAGAAGATGCTAGTGGCTACTATAAGGAATGATAAAGAACTTTACCCTCTTTATTCACAGATTTTAGATATGATATTCTACTATTTGTTGGGAGAAGAAGTTAAAATAGATGATATAAAGAAAAAAGTAGAGGAAATAGTTAATCAGATAAAAGAGATTTAAGTTTATTCTTTAAATCTTCCTCAACTTCTTCGGCGTTTAAAACTTTAATAGCGTAACCGGCATGGACTAGAACATAATCACCAACTTTAGCATTAACTAAAGAAATTTTAACATTCCTAATAATTCCATTAAAATCAACCCTAGCCTCTTCACCTTGAATTTCTATGATCTTCCCAACATGTGCAATATCATAGGGATCATATTCCATAATTATTCACTCTTTTCCGGGTTATATACACATTTCTCTTTAATATATCTTATAATATCTGGAATGTTAAAGTTCGTTTTTATTCCCTGCTCCTCTAAAAAATGTTTAAAAATTGGTAATAATTTTTCGATTCTGTCTATACATCTTTGTGATAATCCTTCCCTAATATCTATGCTTTCTGGCTTACAAGCTATCAGATAAAACTTCTTATTATCATACATTTTAAGCAAAATAGATAGACCTAAATCATGAGATAAAGGTTCTAAGTTTTGACTAGCTTTAAGCTCATATATTCCATATTCATCATTTATATTAGCTATATCTAAAATAATTATAGTACTATATTTATCTAACTCAATATCGAATAAAGGTGACAAACCCAAATCAATTATATCCGCATCAAAAACAAATTCTTTAAGTATCTCAGCTAGACATGAACCAAAACCATCATCACCCATTAACCTATTACCAACGCCTATAATTATTTTGCTCATATTAACTTCTCCAAAACGTAGTCTTTGCCTATAATATGTACGGCACATGCGGAGCAGGGATCAAAACTTCTTATCACACGTAAAACATCTAAACCAGAAGGTTTTTCTACTTCCTCAGTAACTCTTTGCCCAATGATGCTTACTTCTACTGGTCCGTCATTGCTACTAAAGTTCCTATCTGTGGGAGTTATAATTTGATATCTTGTGATTGTGTCACCCTTTGATATAACCCAATGAGCATTACCACCTCTAGGTGCATCATGTGCTCCCACTGCCAACTCACTCTCTTTTCTCTTATTCTGTTTTATCTCCTTACTTACCTCCACATTCAATAAGTACTCATGGAGTAAACCTATAGTAAATACTCTGGCAAAGAATCTTTCAATAACATCATTAGCAACATATTCCCACTCGTGATCAAAGGCTTTAGGTTTTCCTTTAACCACTCTATATGCATAAAGCCTTGCTATATCTCCAGTAGATGGCATGAATTCTTCTGAGTTAAAAGCCTGCTTAACCGTAAATAAATAGTCTCCTTTAAAGTTCTTCAACTTAGTCTCCTTATTCCATGGGTGATGTAAATCAACTTTATTCCCCAAGGGATCACTAAATACAGTTTGACTCCATTGATCGTACGCTGAATCTTCAATATAAATCCTAACTCCTAGTAAAATATCTCTTAAATTACTTGAAACTAATTCACTATTTTTGACTAGTGCGGGTGGAATAAATCTCTTTGAACCCCATTTATCCATTTCTTCGTAAGAGGCATTATAGTCATGTGATTCTAAAAGACCATAAGTTACGAAATTTGCACCTATATCTTTATATATACCTTTATAAAATTCTCTAAGTTCTAATGCAACATAGAATAATTTCTCTATATCGTTCTTTATTTCACTAAGTCCTTGTTTAATTTTATCAACGACATTTAGATCCCTAACCTCGATTCCTCCAATCCTTAAAGATACTGGTTGCGGATATCTTAACCAAATTAGAGTAGCTAAATCTCTTAATTTAGTAGAAATCTTTAACGAAATCCTATATATTTCTCCTTTATAATACAAATTATCCATTAAGTCAGAAACTTTTTGATAACCATGACGATCTTTATAAACACACGGAGTATTTAATGCTCTTTCATATTGAGAAGGAGTAAAAGAAGCCACTATGGGAGAGGAGAAATCAATACCTTCAAAAAGAAACGCTACAGTGACGTTATTATACATAATATCAGCTAATGCATATGCAACATTTCTTAAATCAATAACACCAGAAGAGGGATAAACTCCGGTAGCCATTTCTAAAGCTTCAATAGAAACCAAAGTATGTGTAGCACCGCAAACTCCACAAATTTTGCCAGCAATATTTGGAGCTAGATTTAATTTTTTATTTTTCAGTAAAAGTTCAAAACCTCTAAACATAGTTATTTTTACTCTCGCGTCAGTGTAGACATTATTTTCAATATTTACATCTACACCTAAATGACCTTCAACTCTAGTTATGGGTTCAATCTTCACTTTGCACCACCAGTTAAGGCATAATAAATTGCGGCAATCATCATTTTCTCAGATGCTGGACAACCAGGAACTTCATAAACTTTTTTACCTAAAAACTCACTTACCCCTACATACCCTAATTCTCTAATAATACCACCATTTACTGCACATGAACCAACTGCAATAATTGCTTTAGCTTTTTCGGCTAACATAGAAATTAGTTGAGAGCATGTATATTCTCCAACATAACAAAGCTCGTCTTTTCCTTTTGGAATTGCACCCTCAATAACAAGAACGAAGTCCTTTTGGGAAAGTAACTCATTAAGATAGTCTTTTCCACACTTTTCTCCACACATCGTCGAATATAATTTAAAAGGAGAAGAATTAAAGAATAAATTTTCCAATGATCTACAACCACTTTTTAATATATTTATACTTTCGCCAGAGCAAGATTGAGCTTCAATCCAAACAATATTACTTTTTAATATCTTCTCTAACGCTTCACAATAATCCATATATTCTTATAGAGTAACTTAACTTTAAATCTTTTGATAAACATTTCCTTTTTTAATCTTATTACAAATTTATTTACTTAGATAGGTATGAATAGAAGAAATAACTAGTAGTAAGATTTTTAAAATGGAAATGATAATTATAATTTAGGGGTCATAGATTGAAGATCCCTATACCGCTAAGAATAATGATTTTATTTTATAGCTTAGAAATCATCATTACAGTTTTCTTATTCTTATGGCTTGTCTCTTTATCTAATATAATAGGCCCCTCAGTAAAAATAACTATTAAAGAAGCACATACAGAGGCAACGTTTTTAGTTCTAGGAATATTAGCTTACTTATTTGGATTACGTCATGCTGTTGACGCAGATCATTTAGCAGCTATAGATAATGCTACAAGGAAATTAGTTCAGGAGAAAAAATCGTCATATTTTACTGGGTTATTCTTTTCTTTAGGGCATTCTACAATTGTTATTCTTTTAAGCATAGCATTAATGATAGCTACCAGAATAATTACCTCTGACATACCCACATTAGAAAATTTAGGCTCTATTATGGGTACGCTTGTTAGTGGGGGATTTTTATATATTATAGGATTTTTAAATCTATTAGTGCTTCTGGAGATTTATAATATTTATAAAGCATATAGCAGAGAAAAACAAATTAGTGAGAATAAGCTGGAAGAATTACTACTAAAGAGAGGCTTTATGAACAGATATTTTAATAAATTATTCAAGATTGTTGATAGACAATATTATATGTATCCAATAGGGGTTTTATTTGGTTTAGGTTTTGATACAGCATCGGAGACAGCAGTATTAGCAATATCCGCTGCTACGGCGGGAGTATTTCTTAAAATACCTTTATGGAGTTTATTAGTCTTTCCATTCCTATTTACAGCGGGAATGACATTGATCGATACTACAGATGGGTTCTTTATGAATTCAGCCTACGGATGGGCATTTATGGGAAGTCCAATTAGAAAATTATGGTATAATCTTACGATGACAACTATTTCGATAATAGTTGCATACATTGTAGGAACCTTTGAACTATTAGGATTAATACAATCAGAATTTAATCTTTCTGGTAGTTTCTGGAATTGGATAGCAACAATAAATGGGGAAACATATTGGTCTAGCATTGGAATAATAATTGTTAGCACTTTTGCAATAACATGGATGTTATCTTACATATTATATAAAATAAAAATAGAAAATTATGATAAATTATAGAATTTAAACTAGTTTTTAAAGATTTACATCAATAATTGAGCTTACCCCACAGTACTAGTCAGATAAATATGAAACAATAACTCCACTAATAAATACTAAAAATCCTATGATAAAAACTTGTTCAAGGATCTTCAGTTATAAGAATATCGTTTCTTTTTTACGTTATATTAAACATATAAGAAAAAGTAGCTAATAGAAAATCTTCATAGTATTATTATCAAGTTATTTATTCTTCTATGTTAAAATAAGCTACACAAAAACCTTATTTTGCATCTACTGTTTATATAAATTTACCTTGTTTAATAGATTTGTAAAATGACGGCACCATGAAAATCTTTAAGTAAATAAAATAAGAAATCGAATTAAAAATACTTATCAACTCGTTAATGAATATTACGATTTTTATGGTAATGGAATAACTATAAATTAAAAAAGATAAAAGTCTTATATTTAATATGTGAACTCTTTACATAGATATAATCATTTAACAAGCTTATGATTTGATATAACTATCGTGATAGCTATATTTAGACTAATATAGATAATATAAGTGAATTGAATTTATTAGTAGATTTCTATCGAAACATATTAAAATTTCCAAAATATTTATTTTTGCATAGAAATTAAATGCTTAAAATATCATAACATGATGATAGATTACATTTTTGATTTACTCTATGATATTACGATTAAACTTAAATCACTCTCTATAAAATATGAAGACATGAAAATTAGCCATAAAGTTACTAAGTTAATTATAGTTCTTACTATGATGAAATTTCTAGTAATTTTTCCACCATACTTTATCTCTGGCTCAGATACCCTTTATCTATTAACAAGTAAATGGGATTCTACACTCTTTGAAACGATAGCTAAATATGGTTATATAAAACCTTATTTATTCGCCTTTCCACCTATATACCCCTTCTTAATCCATTTAGTCCACTTTATTTTTGGTAGTTATTACATAAGCGCTCTTATTGTTACAAACATATTCGGATATTTATTTCCTATAATAGTGTATAAAGTATTTGGCTATAAAACAGCTTTACTTCTGGAACTATTCCCCGTTTACATAATTTATTCCACTTTACCTTATTCTGACGTTATCTATTTAACAGCCGTAGGGTTAGTCTTTTACTTTTTAAAGAAGGGAAAAATTCTTCCTGCATCAATCGCAATGGGCTTTGCTATTACAAATTTTTATAGTATAGCCTTCACCTTACCATCATTTGCAGTTAAACTTAAACAATTATTCCTAAAATTTATTATAATTCCGTTAGTTTCTGGCTTTGTTATATTAATCTGGTACTATCTATCCACTGGTAACCCCTTCTACTATTTTGAACTAGAGAGAAATATTTGGGGAGTAAAATTTGTCACTCCTTTAGCTCAAGTTAATTGGATAATGAATGGTTGGTTCACTACTCAGCACTGGACTATACTCTCTTTTGAACTAAAACCAATAGATTGGTTAATAAGGAATCTAAGTTTTGAGATTTTCTTTATCATTCTAACTATAATGCTGCTAAGACTTAAGGATAAGGATAAATTGTTTTATTTAATTTATTCTTTATCAGTAATGATTCCGCTATTTTTTATTATAGGCACACCAGCAATTTCAATTCCCAGATTATTGCTTGCTGCATTTCCATCATTTCATTCATTGAAAATTGACAGAACTTGGTTACTGATATATGTGATAACTTCAGCAACTTTAACACCTCTATTTACATTTTGGCAAATTTACGCTTTTTTCTCTTAACTTTTTTCCTCTATCTCTATATTTTAAACCTTATAATATGCAAGATAACTTATAGTCAGAATTGAATCGCAGAAACTTTAATTAGGTTAATATGTTAACCTAAGATTTCTTACGAAAATAAACTTTTTATATATTATTAAATGATATATACATATGGTAAGAAAGACCATTCATAGTATTCATACCAATATATCAGATCTTAAAAGAAATGTGTTACATATTCTGGATTTAATACCTTTATCCACGTCCTCAGTAGCTCCAACTTTCAGTATTGCCGCTGCTTATGGAGTAGTGGTATCCTTAGCAGGGCCTCAAGCGATAATGTCAACTTTTTTAACCGCAATTCCTTTTATATTAGTTGCGTTAATTTTCAGGCAGTTCAATATTCATTATCCTAATGCAGGTGCTTCATACCATTGGAGCACTAAGATTATAGGCAAAAAGTTTGGAGCCTTTCAAGCTTGGGTAGTAACTTTAGCCTACTTCTTTTCAATTCCACCCATAGTTATTCCTGCAGGGGAATACACTCTTGCTTTGCTTTATTCTCTCAGGATAATTTCATACAGTGTATATTCTAATCAGCTTTGGATTGCATTAACTGGAATAATATGGGTAATAATTTCTGCAATACCCCTTATTTTAGGGGCTAAACCTACAGCGAGATTTACTGAAACTTTCTTAGCGGTAGAACTTATAATTTTAGGGCTTTTCTTAGGTTTCGGTTTTACAAACTTTAAAGTCGTGAATCCGTTCAGCACCAGCTGGTTCTTTGATCCAAATGTAAATTGGAGCGGGATAATATTAGCAATGATAGTAGCTGCAACTATAGTTGACGGATGGGAGATCGATAGTTACTCCTCAGAAGAATCAAAGAAGCCTAGACAATGGCCCGGTTTAAGTGGCATAATAGGACTAATTAGCGTCCTTATAATATATGCAATAACAATGCCTTTAATGACAATAGAGACACCTTTAAATTCACTGTCAAGCAGTGTAGATCCATTGTTCACGTGGGCTCAAAACGTAGTTCCTTCATATGCATGGTTAATTAACCTAGCAGTCCTTACTTCTACTGCAAGCTCTCTTTGGTTAACTGCCTTCATATTAAGCAGAGCCTGGTATGCAATGGCCAGAGATAATCTTTTACCTTCGATCTTTGGCTGGCTTCATAACAGATTTAGAAGTCCTTGGGCAAACATACTCATTATGTCGGGGCTAAATATTTTAATTAACACCCTAATGCTAGTTTCTCCTTCAGTTCAATCATTCTTCACAATAGTATTAAGTGCTGCGGGAATATTCTTAGCAATGGAGTTCTTCATGGATAGTATTTCTGGCATAGTTTTCTTCTGGTTTAAACACAAACCTATGGGTAGAGAAAGTCTGAAAGAACACGTTCATTGGATATATAGGATAATATCAGTCTTATCTTCTCTAGGTTTAGGTGCTATAGTTGTCTTAGGATTATACTTTAGTCCATCTACTATAGGGCAACAGTTCGTATATATTTTCGCGGGATTAATGGTTTTCTCAATATTATTTATATATAGAGCCAAGAAAATAAAAGTGAGAGAATTTGCTATATAAACAAGGTCGTTATTATATGATATTAACAATACATCAATAGAGTTTAGCTATCAATTTTTTAGGTTACATAACGAGAAATATAATTTTACTTGTTACATTTTAGATTTTTATTTGAATAATTACATAATGTCGTCACTAAGCTATTTATATTTCTATAAATTTTTAGCACATAGCAATATATTAGTTCAATATTTATACTCTTTATAAAGAAAGGTCATTTAATAAATTTATATACAAATGACGACACTATCAATAATTACACCACTATTATTCGATTAAAGTTTTTCTCAATTGACATTTAGTAGATATTTCAAAATACTCACAGAAGATATTAAAATATTAAAGTAATGATATTATTTAAAAGATTTAATATCTATATAAGACCTACAAAAACATAAGTTTCAGCTAATGAAATTTTGAGACAAGCATATCTATCTTAGACTGTAACAACTTTACGTAACTTTTAATTATTTTTAATAATTCCTCAATACAATCTTTTTATGATTATATTTATATAGGTTACCCATGGCTAAATTAGAACTAATAAAAAGTAAGGATAAGTTATGCCATAGGTAAACACAAAGAATCTAGCTCCATTTTCTCTAAATCAATATTATAGAATACTCAAATTACTCGTAATTAACTATAAATCCAAAAACATCTTATGATAAATCAGAGATCTGATTTAATGAATAAATCGTTTCATTTGTGTAAATTATTAACTACAAAGATATATATAGTGATATATGGTATCAAATAAACTATATTTAACTTACAAATATTTAGAAGACATAACTTATGTAATTCCACTAATAAGAAATTTTAGTGAATAATTTTGAATCAAAAAGTTTACGTAATGTTGTTCAGAGCTTTATTCTCTCTATTCGGAGGTTTTATGAGTTTTGCATATATAGCATTTATGAAAGCTGTTGGTTTAAGTAGCTTTCAAGTAGGATTAATATTAACCCTAAACCTAGTGGCAGAAGCATTATCTTACGTCATACTTATTACATTTTCCATTCCAAGAAATATAATCTTCTCTGCATTATTAGTACCTATATCAGATGTTTTTTTATTATTTAGAAATATTTACAGTTTTATTTTAATAGCAATTATCACTGCCATATCTAGTGCGATTTACTCAGCTGTTATTATAATCCAAAAAGATTTTACTAAAAGGGACTATTCACTGATGTTAGGGTCAGTTGCAATAACAAGTATAGCTGGAATTGGGTTGTACTATTTATCAGTATTCATAGGTACAGATTTGTTAATACTTATTCTCTTACCTATTCTGATTTTTAACGTACTAATTTCTACTAGAATAAAATATAAGGAGCCTGAAGATAGTTTAAAAGATTTTCTTCAGAGCCTAAAGTCTTCTAGAAAGATTCTCTTTGTTGTAGATTTTCTTATTGCCCTACGTAAAACTTTTCTCCAAGGTTATATCTCTTTAATACTTCTTTCAATATTCATGAATTATGCACCCCAACAGATAAGCCTTTATTTAACCTTATTCCAAATACCCGCTATAGCCTTCCTCTTTATAGGTCATAAGATAAGTAACAAAGTGTATCTAATTCTTTCAGTCTTAGAGCTAGCCTCTTTCTTATTTATAGCAGTTTTTTATAATCTATCACTCTTTATCTTCTTATCAGCCGTAACGCTAATCCATATATTATCGAGTTTAAGGGGACCTTCTGCAGAGCAAGCAATAATGAAGATGTTAAACTTTAGTACAAAACTTTCTGCTCTATTTAATCTCTTAGATGTAATATTCTCTTCTGTTGCTTCTCTAATTATAGCGTTTATGTTAGAGTTTAGTCTTTACAGTGCAATAGTCCTAATGGTTAGTATTTCGAATTTTCTACTTGATTTAATTATTTATAAAATGTTACAGAAATATTAAGAAAGGCTTAGCAATATATTCACTATAAGTGTGAAGGAATACAAGGTCTAATAATACAAAAATATCTCGTTAATATCATTATCTACTTCACTTTCTTTAGCTTAAGCTAAAACTATTTCTTTTACTCCTTTACAGTTTCCACGACTGCAAAACTCAGCTCTGTTAGAGGTGCGTAGCATGTAGTGCCTATTATGAAAATGGCTTACGATTTTTATGTTAAACTTCAAATAGTAAGTTAAATAATTCCACTAGTTAATACTACAAAACCTACGGAATAAAGTATTCCAATAGCAATATACTTCATAACCCTTTTTGGAACCCTTAAGGATAATTCTTTAAATAGAAATAAAGTCCATAGAAAACCAATTATGCCACCTAAAATACCCATATAACTTCCAGTCATAAGAGAAGCACTTATTGAAAAGAGATTAACCTCAATTCCTTCAGCAACTATTCCTATAAAAGCTGTAACAAATGCTGTTTTAGGTTCTGGATAATCTTCTCTATATAGGAAATAAGTTGCCAATACAAAAAAAGTAAAGCCTAAGATGAGTTTTAGCATATGCTCTCCTGTATCACTAATTAAAATTGGTAGGAAAAGATATGTTAAATACAACATCCCTAAAACAGAAAAGATTCCAATAATAGCGCCAAGATTAGCCTTAGCTCTATTTTTTATATAAGCTAGGGAATAAAACATTGACATTTCAAAACCTTCAAAACTACACGGTAAAAAGGACGAAATAAAACCTATTGTTGAGGCATCCATCTTCCTCTCTTCCTCAAATATACAACTCCAGTTACTAGAAATCCAATCAATGAAGAGTAAACATAGTATTGAGAAATAAATGAATATATATTATCAACTTGATAATAGTACATAGATATTCCTAAAGTCAATAAGAAAAGTAGTAAACTGGATAGTACAAGTAGTCTCTTCTTAACCCCGATAAACAGTAATGCAAAAACTATTATTTCAAGTGGTAATAAGAAAAACATTGCTGGTGCTGGATAAACTTGAGCATACGACTTATAGTTAGGTACTGTTGCAATATAACCGTAATGAATTGGATATTGTAATGGAATTGGATAAGTCCAATTATTTGGAGCTAATATTATTGGAGGTCTAGGAGATGAGGAGAAATTAAATGCCTCTAATAGCCCTTGTATATCACTATTTTCAACCCATTGAGTAAGCCAAGGCAAGCCCCAGTTATAATCAATAAAGGCTAACAAAGTGTAACCGCTTAGGGTGTAGTTATCAACCCATCCCTCTTTTGCATAAGGTGATATGATTAGAAGCGGTATTCTTTGACCTAAGCCATAATGATTAATTGCTGGTGGTACAACTTGATCGAAATAGCCCCCACCCTCATCAAAAGTTATGAAAATAACGGTAGAATTCCAGAATTTACTCTCCATTACAGCATTTATTATTTTTACTAACTCAATCTCACCGGCAGTTATATTATATGGTGGGTGCATATCGTAGTAATCACTGTTACAACCGATTAACATAACCCAACTTACTGCTGGTAAATTGCCAGACTTCAAATCGTAGAAGAAATCAGAGAGAGAATGAATATGACTTTTTGCTTGGTTTATACCAATAAAAGCGTTTAATGGAAAAGGAGTACCTCCTCTATAGTCGTAAACATAGTAACCCCAGCTTATGCCATGAGAGGAGAGCTGATAGAATATTGTATCGTTATAGGGGATTACATATGAAGCTTCATCTGAATAGAAGTTTGGCGGAAAACCAGTAAGGTAAGCAACTCTATTAGGTTCCGTTAATCCTAAAACTGGAGCAAAATAATCATCAGCTAAAACGTATTCTTCAGCATAATCCCATAGGATCCAAGCTTGTTGATATGAAAAGTAAGCCATTGATTGTGACCCGGAATAATAAACAAAACCTATAGGTTTACCAAACCAATAATCTCCGTGATATGCGTTCCATCCTTCATATGGATCGACAGTATCGTAAGCGTCAGCATAATATGGATGAGAATAACCTAATCCTGGTAACCAAGGTACATCGGGTACACTAATCCATTGCAATACACCATTTTTACTTTCCTCAAGCTGAGTATAGTTATTATATAGCCCTTCTACCCACATTACCGATAAGGTCACATTATTAACTATTGATGGATAACCAAAGGGATAAGTACCAAAGAGATTGTCAAAAGAATGGTTTTCCTCAATTATTATAATAACATGCTGAATAGGAGTCTTTGTAGCACTTGCATGAGAAATAGTAGCTAAGAGAAAAAATGAACAGAGAAGCACAACTAGATATCTCTTCGTCACTATCACCTCTATTCATAATCCTACATACGGTATACTTCTACCAAATCCCATCATATTAGCTACTATATCTAAAATTATTAAGCTAATAATTATGCCAAGCATTATGTAATCATATTTTGTTATTTGTGGTTCTTTTAATAATGTTCTTTTTGGATAAGCCCTAAATCCTCTCGTATCTGCTGAAATTGCTAAACTCTTAGCACCCCTAAAAAGATAAACCATTGTGGGTACTATAGCCATAACTCCACCTAAAATGTAATAAAATAACCTTAATATTCTAGGCTTACCATACCCAAGACCTCTTAAAATTTGCATTTTTAATGATGTATCCAACAGTTCAAAAATCTTTGGAATTGTCCTAAAACCTACCATAAGGGAAAATGTTATAGCTAAAGGTACCTTAATTTGGGTAAATGATTTAAATAAGTCGGATACTGAAGTAGAAACAACTAATAAGAGAGCTGAAACTAGTGTTACAGTAATTCTAAATGCCGTCTGTAACCCATAATAGATCGCTTGCAATGTTAGATCAGGGACATACCCCATAACTGTAAAGTAATTTGGCCAAACCCATAGTGTAATGGGATTCTGATTTGGGAATACTTCATTAAGAATATATGGTGGTGTATATGGTGCTATTGCCCACGTAGAACCTATTAAGGATGAGAATGTAAGCATCAAGACATAACCAAATTTCTTTAAACCGTTATTTAACGTGAGGTAAAGTGGTAATATTGCAAATGTTAATAAAGCTCCAATCCACCATACAGTAGTTGATGCAACTGCCATTATAACTATTCCGAAGAGTATCTTAGTAATGGGATTTAATCTGTATAAAAATGATTCTCCTTTTTCATATTTCGTTAGTTCAACAAACCCCTTTAATCCTATCCACCAGAATATTAAAAGTACTGGTAAGGCTATGCCGAAAAGGACTAAATACCAACTTATTATGTTCTGAGTTATGGGATTTTCATAAAGAAAAGAGAGATCCATGCTTACTCACCAGATATTCCGTAGGAGGATAAATATCAAGATCTTCTTTAGAAAAAACCTCCTCGGGTTTACCTTCAGCAATAATCTTACCTTCATTCATAACTAAAACCCTATCACAGAATCTATCTACGAAACGGGAATCATGAGTTACAATCAAAAAAGTAAAGCCTTTATCCCTTAATTCTTGTATCTCCTTCCCTAACATATATCTATGATACCAGTCTTGTCCACTAGTTGGCTCATCCATAAAAACTATATCAGCACCAGATGCAATAACTGATGCCATTGCAACTCTTCTTCTTTGTCCCATGGATAAAAGTAAGGGGTCTTCTTTTCTTATGTCATATAAGGAGAACATTTTTAATATTTCGTTTAGTCTATCTGAAGAGAAAGATTTTCTATTTTTCATAGAAAAAGCGACCTCATCTTCAACAGTCCTTTTCACTAACATAACATCAAAGTTCTGTGGTAAGTAAGCAATATACATTCCTCTTTCTGGTATGCTGGCCTTTGAAATGTTCCTACCTTTGACTACAACTTCTGTCTCGCTTACTAGCTTTTTATCATCTATTAAACCCATAATTGCTTTTAACAAAGTTGATTTACCGGCACCATTATTTCCCATTAAAGCGACTATTTCACCTTTCCTTAGTCTTATCTCAGCATTAACTAAATTTTTCCCAGTCTTCCTAACCCAAACCCTTACTTTAGCATAGAGAATTTCCTCCCTTCCTTCCTTTCTAGGTGGAGGAGAATATCTATAAGACTTAACATTACCGTACTTCTTCATATGGAGATAATACTCTGGTATTTCAACCCCAGCCTCGTATAAAGTATCTGCCTTGTTAACTAAATCATCTTTCTCTGCATCAAAGATAAGCTTACCTTTATCAATTAAAATAACTCTATCAACATAAGGAAGAACCCTTTCTAACTTATGCTCTACAATTATTAGAGTTCTTCTCTCCTCTCTAAAGTATTTTATGAGATTAAAAATTTGAGCTGTTCCTTTAGGATCAATGTTGGATGTTGGTTCGTCTAAGATTAACGCTTTCGGCTCCATTGCTAAAACTGAGGCAATTACGGTTCTCTGTAGCTCGCCACCGGACAAAGTCATAGTATCCCTATCGAGTAGATGATAGATACCAGTGACTTTTGCCGAATTTTCAACTCTTCTTCCAATTTCCTCTTTAGGTAACATTAGGTTTTCCGGCCCAAAAGCTATCTCGTCTTCAACTGAATAGTTAAAAGACTGCATTTCTGGGTCTTGCAACACAGTTCCTATGTATCTAGAAAGTTCATAAATTGGCGTTTTCCTAGGATCTTTTCCAAAAACTTCTACTTCTCCTTTAACATCCGCAAAAATCATGTTGGGAATAACTCCGTTTAAAACGTTAACTAAAGTAGATTTACCAGAACCAGATTTACCAACAATAAGCACTGACTCTCCCTCTTCAATACTTAACTCTTCAATAGTTAATGAAGGAGAAACTCTTCCTTGGTAAGTGACTTGTAAATCTCTTACTTTAATCATCATTAACACCTCATTGTCCCACAGCCTTTACAATTCTTAGGGCCAAAAGTCCAGCAATAATACCAAACACTAAATCTCCAGGAGTGAGCTACCCCGCCCTGAAGGGCGGAGCTTCCTGCTTCATAGCCCCACCTTGCCCGTAGCTTTTCGCTACGGGTAGAGGGTAGAGCTCCACAGGCACTAAGGATGGCTCCCACCCCGATCTCTTCAATATGTTTAAAGAAGCATTATAGTCACGATCAGTAACCCAACCGCACTTAGGACAGCTGAACACACGGTCAGTCAAAGTTAACTCTTTCTTTACGTACCCGCATTTGGCACACATCTTTGAAGTATATGCTGGATTTATTAACAACAGTTTCTTTCCATATTTTTCCAACTGATATTCTAGTATTCTCTTCAACTCATGGAATGCAACATCGTGTAACCTCATCCTCAACTTCCTTTCTGACTCCTCCACCAGTTGTTTAACATCTATATCCTCCATTACTACAACGTCATAATGTTGTGCGAACCACTTACCCAACTTCATATAGAGGTCTTGTCTCAAGTTCTTGAAGTGTTCATAACCCCTAGCTAACTTCACTTTTGCTTTAAACCAATTTTTCGACAAGAACTCTTTCCTCGAGAGAACCTTGTGGAGTTTCCTTATCTTCTCAAGTGCCTTCTCATAAGGTCTCAAGTTAGGGAAATAGAATCCATCACTCGTGGTTAGGAGTTTCTCTATCCCAACATCTATTGCAACTACCTTACCAGTCTTTGGGAGTTGAGAGAATCCAACACCTTCAACTATGAAGGAGACATATACTCTCTCTGAACGTGTTAGTTTAACTACCACCCTCTTTACTTTGTCAAGCGGGAAGTCCCTATGAACAATGACCTTAAACACGCCGAGATTTGATAACCTCAATAACACCAGCTTCTTCTTATTCTTCCTACTCTTAGTCCTTATTTCCCTGCTCTCAAGTATTTTCCACCCACTTTGTGGGTAAACAAGAGAGTAGTACTTATGGGGTTTCTTCTCCTTAGGAAAGTATGCTAGACCTTTGAAGAACCTATCCCTAGCATCGTAATAACGATCGGCAATTTGCTGTACTACTTGTGAGTAGAGTTGTTGGTACTCCTTATCTTGCTTTCTTAGATCTAGAGCGAGCTGTCTTAACTCCGTTTGTGTAAGACCCTTTCCGTCCCTTTGGTAGAAATAGATATCTGCCCAGCGTAGGGTGTTGTACATCTCACATGCTAACCTCAACTGGGCTTTTAACGCCCTAATTGTTTGATCGTCAGCATATGCACGAAAGCGGAACCCTACGTTGGGCATTAATAAAATGTTCGAGAGTGGATTAAAAAATATTTCTACAAAGGGGGCTATCCATCCCCGCCTTAAAAGGCGAGGTTTTTCGCCCCCTTTGAACCCCTAAACTTTATAAAGGCACCTAACTCAAATTCAATACGTGCCCAATTAGGAGCATAACCATATATAAACGGACCGAAGAAACCGGAATAAAATATTGGATCTGGCATAGCCCACAATAATCCTAAAATCCCACCTTCAAAGACAGCTAAAATAGTAGAGATTAAATTGATTCTTTGCACATTACTTCCTCCATTTTTAGGAACAAATCCGATTCCAAAAATTTTACCTCCAGTAACTGCTATCATTAGGTCTACGAAGAGCCCATAAGTCAAAGATTCGTATATAGTGAACATTGGTTCACCTCCGAAACCATAGTAGAAGACATCACTAAGTAAATTAAATATAAGTAAGGTTAGCATTCCAGCACCAACTTTTCTGACTAATGCAGCTACAATAAATACAATTACTAGTCTTCCCCAAAATCCTACATTAATAAAAGGCGTATGTGGCAAGAATTTGTCTATATAACTACCAATAAAAAACTCCCAAGCTACTGAGAATGCTGCACCAATACCTATATAGACTAAGTCTAGCGTAGAGAAAACCTTCAAACCTCCATTCTTTTTTCCATAATAAAAGACAAAAATTAACGCCATAACGAAGTATATTAAAACAATTTCCCAAGGAATTTGTCCTGGTTCATTTATTGCTCCAGATATTCCGTTAAAACTCATATTCTCTCACGATTAGTAATCATTACAACTATATAATAATTATCTTTATAATCTATGTAAATTTTTTAATCTACATAGATGTAAATAAACTATATACAGATATATAAACAATAATACTTCTTTCAATGGTTAAGCAATATTCTTTTACCGTAAAAAGTTACAATATTTATCCCGTTAATTAATATCACTTTTATTTTTTGCTTCTTATTTTTATTACCTATCATTGAACTATTTTCATTTTAAAGGTTGTTTTACCTGACATATTTTTAACGTAAGGTGAAAGTTTTTTCTAAAAAGTTTATTATTACTTTTTATACTTTCTGAGATTTTAAAGGCAATGTCTTCTCTTCGCTTGATGAAGATTTTTAGGGATATTGCTGCCCTCATCAGTTGTAAACTCAAGCATTTTAAGCTAAGTATGTAACACATTTAAGTCATAACTAGGCATAAGCAATATTTATCATTACAAAAATTATGTCTAGTGAAATCTAAAACTGTTTTTACATTACAATATAATTTATACTTTTTAAAATGAAGGATAGTATAATGTTTATAATGTTTATATTTAAAATTATAATTATCAAGTGGAGAAAGAAATTTAAGCAAGCAATGAAATATGTGAAAATATGGAGAAAATGGAAATACCAAAAGAGCTCAAGCCTTTAACGTTTATTTACGATTTAAATGAAAGAGAATTAGAAATTTTCCTATATTTAGCAAAGACCAAAGAACAACTTAACGCAGATGAATTATCAGAAAAATTAAATATAAGTAGATCTTGCATCATGGGTTATATTAAAAAGCTAGAAAATAAAGGACTAATATTAAAGAAAAGAGATGTAAGAATAGTTAGAAGAGGAAAACCACAGTACGTATATTATGTTGATAATACTAAGGTTAGAGAGAAAATTACAAATGATATAATAGAATTAGCAGTAGAGGTAAGGAAATCCTTCATAAATTATCTCAATGACCTAACAGCGACAGCTTGGCCTATTAAAAAAAGCAATGAAAATGGCACTTTACCTAAAAGTACTAGAAGTAATATAGAAATAGAACAAAGTAGTGAAGCATAATTTAGGTTTTTTGTACGATAGTCAAAATATATCCAATAATATTCAAAACTTATTCCTACAAACCCAGAAATTAAAACTAGATAGCCCAGCAATCCTATTTGCGGAAAAGCCAATGATAAAATTATTAGTGGAGAAGCAATAATGATCAGAAATGATGATATGTATCCCACCTTATGTCCTGCACTTAACCTTGAGAAACCTTGTCTAAAACTTAATCCAGCTAACACTGTAATTAACATCGCTACAACTAATAAAATGTTATAATACTCAGAGATTCCGAAGATTATTGCAAATATGAAAAGGTAGAGGGCTCCTCTGCCTATATAACTAAGACCTATGTTATATATTCCCTTTTTTCTCGACATTCTTTAATCCCTCCCAAAATTCGTATTCGTAATACTGAATCATCTTTGCAATTTCTAAGTATCTTCCTTTATATCTATTTATAATTTCTTCAGCCATTCTCTCATCAACCTTAACATTAGCAAACAGTTCCAAAAAACGTACATCATACTTATCTTTAAATTTTTCAACTAACCTTTTACAGTTATAAGACCATACTGGCAAGTTAACAACTAGACCTAAAACTTGTTCGCCAGGATTAGCATAATTAGCTAACCATGCTAAATAATGAGTATAAGAGACAACTGATGGAATGGGCTCCCTTTTCTTTTCTGCTATCTCTCTAAGGATCTTTAAACCTTCATAGTCGCCCTGAAGTGCACTAACAAAGAAATCAATTTCATCTTGTTCCTTCGCTCTAGAAATCATTATTGCTAATGACCTTAAATCGTGGTTAACTATATACCACTGTTGATCATAAAATAACTTTAAAGTTTCAATCGAATTGAAAAGTTCATGAGATAAAATACGTGAATTTAACTCAGATATTTCTTTTCTTATTTCGCTTAACATAATTAACTATCTTCAAACGGTTTAATAAATTTCGATTAACCATTTTTACCTCTATGCCAAGTATGTGTATGTGAAAATACTAATAGTTACATTTTGGAGTGATATCAATTTTTCAAATGAAAAATTTTTTGTGTTTGATGAAAAAGGCGAAAGAACTTCAGTTGAACAAGAAGGACTAAATGAAACATTGGCTGAAGCAGAATTCCTAAAAGACAATAATGACGTTAAAATAGTAGCCTTCCTGCCAACAACACTTTCACGTATTTTATCAGATCCTCCACCAGATTATAATCAACTAGTCCAACGACTTGAAGCAGAGGTAAAAAATAGAGTAAAAGTAGATTATGTTCACATTTTACCCTCAGAAGGAACAATAGGAAACCACGTTCATCATGAAGGATTAGGAAATTTCCATTTTTTATTTTACCTTAAGCTCTATGAAGATTTGCTTAAGGAAAGCCCAGATGCTATTTTATTAGATTTAAGTAGAACTTTCTCATATTATCAGAATTATACAATATCGGCAACACAGTTAGCTTTAGATGATTATGTTATTACTACTAATAGAAAAAACTCTATACTAATTCAATATGCTAGAATAGATAATACATTGGTACCTCTATTTATTAAAGATTTCAAGAAAGTAAGGATATATGATTACTTAACTACTAACATCAAACTTTCAAAAGAAAAAGGATTTAGTACACAAGGGAAATCTGAAATCTATGGTATAGGAAAATCATTAGAACTAGGCTTCCCTCTAATTTTAATTTATTTGCTTAAGAATGCAAATAAATTAGTTCCTCCAGATGAATTTGAAAAGATGATTATAAACTCTATGAAAGTAAATAAAGGAGAAAAATACGAGATTGTAACTAATTTTGAAGCTCATGAAACAGCGCCATATTACTTCATAGGATATCATTTCGTTAATTCTTATAAGAAAATAGCTGAAGAAAGTGAGATAAGTCTTGAGTCTTTAGAAAAACTACTCGAATTATTTGAAGATCCGCAAAGAAAACTTATCGTAAGAGAAATAGAAATTTTAAAAGATTTTAGCAAGTTAATGAAAGATGAAGAAGAACATTTATTAGACTATTTAATAAGAGTAGGAAATGCTCGAGTTATAGATTGGATGAAAGGAAAAGTTTCTGAAGATGAGAAAGAAGAGTGTGACGTTAATGAGGATGAAATGTATTCACACGCAGGCTTAGGGAGAAAATTCACCAAAATCATGGTAAAAGAAGGGAAAATAGTGGTTAAATATGCTGAGAACTGTATTGATGAAATTTTAAGTTGGGTGAAAAATATAGGAAAAGAGTAATGAAGCAGTTTAAATATTTTTAATCAAAACCTATTTTGTGCCAAGTTCAGCTTATGAGATTAAGAAAAAGGTAGAAAAAATCGGAAAACAGATTAGTATTATTAAGGGAAAGATCACTGGAGTAGTAGATATTTCTGGAAATCCCGATCACCCATTATTTGAGGCTGAAACAACGGTATCAAATGTCAACGAAAACATTTTTCACAAGATAGAGGAAAAAAAGGAAAACATTAGTATTGCTTCCATAGATTCGTCCTCTAGGTATTTAAGAGATCCTTCAGTAAATATGGTATTTGTTGGTCTAGGAGTATATAGTAATATTAAAGGAATTAAAGTAGGCCCATTTGATATTGACATTAATTTTATGGCAATAGGGACTTTTGAAGACTTACTAAAGGAATTTAATCCAGAGAGTGGTGTAAGAGTAAAAAATTACGTTAATAAATACTTTACTGAGGACTATAGGATAGATGATATAGCTGATGAATTAAGATTAGAAGCTGAGAATGCTGGGCTGAAAGAGAATAGAGATACCCACGACCTAGTAATAGTTGATGGGCCATTGTTCCCCACGCCATTAGAATTAAGTGAATTAGAATTACAATCTGAAGGAAGAAAAAGACATCAAGAAGCTTACTTACAATTAACAAAAGATAGAATCGCTATACTTAGAAATAATGTTGTAGGTGTCGTAAAAAGACTTGAGACCTCACAAAAACTTTACAAAGTAGATAAAGTAAAACAACTTTTAGGAATACGCTATCCAATAAATGATGCTGAAATACTAAACCAAATAAGAATTAAAACGGGGTTTAAACAAGGATTATTAGGCCCGTTTAAAATAGAGTTTAATTCAAAATATTTCGATGCACCAACTCGTTATGCTTACTATTTAGTTTTGACAAACCCTATAGGGATGAGCAGTTATTGCAGAATTGAATCTTTATCCTTAAATTCGCTGGAAGAATTAACACCACATATTGTAAATAGAATTAGTGAGAGATTAATTCCTACTTATATAGAGATTGCTGACAATTTAAGCAAAAGGGTCTCAGCTTCACTCTTCATTACAGCTTACCAGATTTTAAGCAGAATAATCAGCGTAGTTCATGATGACAAACTAACGTATTATAATGAGGTTAGATCTCTTTCAGAGTCTTTATTACAACATCAGAGAACTTTATTGACCTAATTACACCTAAACCAGCTGGTGCAGTTAAGAGAATATCAGCGTAGTCTTCAAAGCCTAATTTTTCTAAAACATTTTCCTCATTTCTCATTACAATTTTTGTATTAGATAATTGGAGTACTAATGGATTTAAATCGTCTGGCATATGAGTTGCTAGAATAACAGATATTTTTCTAACCCTTCCTAACCTCATTAGCCTATTTAATAGTCCCTCTATGATAGATTTTGACTCCTCATCCCTAGTTTGTGGGAAGTATTCATGAGCTTCATCTAAAGCTAAAATTGTTAGTGAATTGTCTCTCTCCTTCTTTTTGTATAATTCATCCTTATATGAGTAAAAGTCCGAAAGAATAGAATAAGCAACCATTGCTATTGCTTCCACTGATGCTGTGTAATCTAAAATCCAACTTAAGTCAACAACAGCTTTCTTTTTCAGTCTTTGAAAGTCCAAATCGAAAGTACCGTTAACATTAAAGATCCCAAATTCGCTTACACTCCTTAATGCTCTTATTATTGCATCCTGAGTTTGAAAAGCTAAATCTAGAGGTGATAAGTTTTTATCTAATTGTTTCAAAGACGTTATTGCATTTTTATCTTCACCCATAATATGTCTAAATAACCTACTTGTGTAAATTGCAATATAATCGTCAGCATAGCTATAATATGTTGAACTTTTCCCCTTCTTTTGGAATTGTAGTTTCACATCATCATTAAGTAATGAGGATGGGGTAAGGAGCTTAAAAATCTCCGATTCAATTTTCTCCTTCGGTAAAGATAGGTCGTGAGATATATTTTCTGCAATCTTATCAATTCCTTTCTTAAAATTATTCATAATTACAGGCCAAAATACCCTAGCCATTGGCGACATATAAGGGGTTAATTTATGCATATAGTCAATAACTTTAGTAAAATTAATCGAATAAGGTATTAAATGAACTATTGACTTCTCACATTCTAAAAGAATCTCATTATCTCTAATATCTCCAGAAACTGGCATAGCACAACCGTATCTTTCAGCAAACTGAGTTCCCAACTCTAGACTAGCCCTACTTGATGGAACATCATTAACCATCATTATGACACTGGGCATAATAACAGAGAACTCCTCACCCCTAGATATTAAATGCCTTACAAAATCCCCTTGTCTATCAAAAAATACAGCATTCACATTCTGAGATAATATAGTCTTTAACAGAGTAGTCTTTCCAGAACCTGTGGTACCTATAATTAAGATATGATGAACTAAGCTTTCTTCATCTAGATTTATATATGCATCTATTTCTTTACCACCAGAGAAGATCTTGCCAATTTTAATACCTTCACGTGGAATCCCCAATGCATCTTGTAATAAACTTTCCTTTGGTCTAAAAACTGGCGATTGTGGATCAATTGGTGTGACTGCAGGTCTTTTTACGTTGTTTTCAATTTCAGAAATTGGTTTAAGCTCAAGAAAAGTTTGAGTCATTATAGTTGTAGGATCCCTTGGAAATGATGATTCTCTAATGTTAAATTCAGCAAGCATATCGGCTCTTTCAATGGATACAACTTCTCCAATAACTACTACTGGCGAGATAATAGTCCTTATTGCTAAATACTCTCCTTTTCTAACATTACTGTTCATATAATCTAGAAATGCTAGGTCAATTCCTATATAACTTTTCTCGCCTAATCTTATAGTCTCAAATCTGGTAACTCTGCCTAAAATCTTACCATCAATACTATTTTGTAAAGCAAATGAATCAGCTTCTTCCAATTTCTTTGACAACTCTTGAACTAATAACTCCTCATCCATAAGAGTATAATGGAAATAAAGAATATTTAAGTTATTCATGGTAAGAACGCAATATCAATTTCAAATGAATTAAAACTAACGATCTATTGCTACTGAAAAAATAAAAACTACTAATTTCCTAGTATCTGTATATATTCGATAACTGTTGTTATGAAAAAATAAATATAACTTCAGTTACTATTCTCATATGAGTGGACAAACTGAACTAGAAGGAGTTAAATCAATAAGAAGTGGTGTACTATTCGAAATAATAACTGCATTACTAGTTGGAATAGGAATCATAATACTTTTAACATCAGGAGTTTTGACTGCCGGCCTCTCTGGTTCTGCTGTCGGAGCTGCTAGTGGTATTGTTGGTACCCTCATTGGATTAGTTGTGCTAATCATTATTGGAGTTATAATTGGAATTGTAGGACTGCTAAGAATTAGAAGCGGTTTTAATATATTAAAGGCTGTGGGAAGAGATGTTGGAATTGGCGGAACTGGTGTTACATTACTACTTGTTGGATATATATTGATGGTAATTGGTGCTCTACTAGCTATTGTTTTCATTGGTATACCCATCCTTTTTATTGGTGCCATATTAGCACTAATAGGTCAAATATTGCTTGGTATAGGATTTTATAGAATCGGAGAGATTTATAATACTGGTTTAGTTAAGGTTGGAGGAATATTAGTAGTTCTATCAATAATCACAGATCTTTTAGGTTTTATTGGATACATACTAGTTTATGTTGGACTTGGAAGAGTAGTAAATAATCTGCCCATAACTACATCAGCACCAATGCAAACTTATTACCCTCCAACAACACCTATACCACAGCCTAGTACACAAGCTGTTCAAATTTACCAGGTTGGTCAAGGAGTTTTAAGGAGTGATGGCTATGCACAATTTACATTATATACAACAACACAAACAACAATTGTTTCAGCCTCTATTGAAGGAACTAATCTACAAGCAACATATATTAACCCAATCATTTTACAAGCTGGGAATAACAATATTACGGCTTACTTCGGGAACATAAGCAATTTAACGCCCGGAACAACATACATAATCAACTTAACTATTAACGCTCAAGGAAATATGATGAATATAAAAGTAACAATAGTTTACCAACCCTAAGCTATTATTTTTATTATTACCGTATATATACGAGTCTTAATGACGAGATTTTAAAAGGTAAAATATTTTATATTATTTTAAACGTAACATAAGAATGTAGGCCTTAAACCACAAATTCATTTTACAAAAATAATTTCAAAGAATAATTATCCATTATCCTGAAAATTTTGTAATTAGAGAAAAAGTTAAGGAAATGGAGTAATATTACCTTGGGGAGAATAATACCGGACTCCATCCACCCAAAAGCATGCATAAATTAAGGAAAAATCATCTTCCATCATAAACTTCAAGGCTGAAGAAGTAAAGAGAACACTTATAACAGCAGCACTTATTAGGGATTCAGTAGAAAACAAGTCTAAGGAATATCACCACAAACAGTGAGGAATTACGTGGAAGAACAACCAAATTGAACAAATGCTAGACATGATCAAGATATGATCTCAATTAAGGAATTGGGTGGTAAAAAGAGTGTAAGAATATCAATAGATTGGACATACAAGGGAAAACCAGTAGAAGGACTAAGCGGATCAGAACACGGTTACGCATGAAATTACGAAATAACGAGAGTAAAGGGAAAAATACTAATACTAGCATTCACACGCGTAGAAAAAGGAGTGAGTAGATTAGAGATAGTAGAAAAATTAATAGAACAAATCTTGGCATTAGGCCTTGAAATAGAACCAGCAGTACTAGATGTCGGGTTTTACTCAGTAGATGTGATCAACTACTTGTCAAGATTTAACTTTATCATAGCAGTACCCGTGGAAAACATCACAATTTTGACGGAGAATATACTGTAAAATCAAGGGGTAAGAAGACAGCACTAAGATTAATAGTACATCACTGTAGGGAAAAGAAATACTTGGCAAAGGGAACAAACTTAGACGTGAATAGGAGAATTGTTATAAAGTGGTATAATAAGGTTAGGACACCAATAGAGACAACATACAAAGATAATCAAATCATTCCTCATTTTCACACTATCAAGAAATTGGTTATTCAGATTATTCATCTTTATCCTAACAATGCTAATATACACACTATACTTACTCCTCAAGAGGACAACGAGCAAAGAAGACTTCCGCTTGCTATTAATTATCTTGTTATTACAAGATAATATTACTATTTTCCAAGAATATTTAGTTAAACTATTTTATCCAATTTTTAATTCCTTTGAATTATTTTCGAGGTGATGAAATTGAGGTCTAGGGTAAGATCTAATAAATTTTATTGTGATCTTCATTTAGTTTTTATGATGGTCACTAGTGATTTTTTGTATAATATCGAAGGCTTATTTTATATAATTTTTACTAACATTCACATCATTACTGAAAATCTTAAAGAGTAACATTTAACAAAAAAACAATTATTAGTAGGAGCAAAAATGGTTGAAATAATAGATCATACGAAAGTAATAGAGGAAAATCTCGATAAACTCCCTAAGCCACCAGGTGAAGTGCAAATCTTAGAGAAAAGGCATGGAAGCCTAGATGAGATAACAGTAGGATACGTAAAAACGCCATACAGTGAAGGATATGAAATAGATATCGATGCAGGCAATGGAGTACACTATGTAATTGTGCCACACTTATCAAAAAATGGCTTAATTGTAAACGTAGAAAAATTTGCCAATGTACTTAATAAAGGAGATTACTTAGAATTGGATATTAAAGCAATAATGATAACTAATGGAGCTAAATCCATTATTAAAGTGCTAGATTGCAGATATAGAATTCCCAGATTAAAAATGACTGTCGAAGAACTAGCAGACAAGATGAAAAAGGAAGGGTTAAGTTTTATAAAAATAGAAAGAATAGGGTGATACTATGCCTGAGGCAAGTGAATTAGTACTGGACTTCTGCACACAAGTTCAATGCAATGGACAACCCTGTAAGATAATTACTGACTCTATGACGTGCGGTGAGAAATGCCTTGCTGAGGCAGCTGCAGCAGACGCATGTGAAATATTCTGCTAGTGAATAAATAATGTCCCTTTTTTCTATCTTATTTTACACAATTTTACCTGCAATATTTCTCATAGCTGTAATTATCATTGTATACTCAGGAAAAATTCATCCCAATTTAAAAATAGGTATACCTATATTAGCATTTGGTATAGCACTTATAGTAGTTGGAATAGTAATTGCAAATCCACCCCTCTCTATTATAGGTTTTTTTATTTTTGTAATTTCCTTAATTTTTATGCCAAGGAGACATAGGTGGTAATAGATGTTGGGCCTTTATGACGTCAGTTCAGGCTATGGCAAAAAAATAGTCCTACAAGGCATTTCGTTTGAAATTAGGGAAAGTGGAGTTTATATTGTTCTAGGTAGGAACGGTTCGGGTAAGACAACTCTACTAAGGACTATTGCGGGAATTCTTAAGCCCATAAAAGGAAAAATTGTAAAGGAAGGTTCGATAGCTTACCTCTCTCATTCCTTAGCATTACCTAACGAGATGACGGTAAAGGAGGCGTTAGAATTCTTTTCTAGCATTTTAGGTGGGGATGTGGATAACGTGGTCGAGAAATTTGACTTAAAGGACTTACTGGACAAGAAGATTGTTGATTTATCTCAAGGGCAGAAGAAGAGGGTTTCAATTGCAAAGATCTTCTTAAAGGATTACGATATTTACCTCTTTGACGAACCTACCGAGAATCTAGACCCTATTACCGCGTCAAAGATAAGGGAGGAGATAGTTTCACTGTCTAAGTCAAAAATCGTAATTTACACTTCTCACAACCTCTACGAAGCTAGGGACATTGGGGAGCACGTCTTAGTGATAGATGGAGGGAGGCTTAAGTTCTTTAAGCCCATAAGCGAGATTAGGCTCAAGGAGTATAAGATAGGGATAAGGGCTTCGCAAAACCTCTCTAAAATACTGAACGGGGAGTACCAGGGCGAGTACTTTGTTATTACAGTTGACGACCCTTCAAAAGTTAACCAAATAATACAAGAGTTGTTAAGTAAAAATATACAAATTTATGAGATTAAAGAAATGAAGAACCCTCTGGAGGATCTGTTAAAATGATTTACACGACTTTCATAAAAAGGATGGTTAACAGAAGTAGGGCAATAACCATATACTTTTTAGTATTATCGATAACTGCTCTGTTTCTTGATTTATATGGCATATATTCAAAATAAGAATAATGAGTCCTATAATACTCTCGAGTTTTTTAATATCCCCTTCGTTATTCGGTATAATGTTCTCTTCTTTAGCAGTAGGGCTATTCATAGACGACAGACAGAACGGACTTCTTGAGTTTTTAGTAGCGGAGGGATTTAAACCAGAAAAGATTTTCTATATCTATGCAGTGTCTTACTTATTGGTATCAGTGCCAATAGATGCTTTAATATCTGGCATTTTAGGGGTTTTCATACACAATCTGGCGTATTTCGTCATATTACTGACTAACAGTATAGGAATATCTTGGATTGTTGTACCAGTTTCAATGTATTTTGCCTATCTACAGAGAGTTACTGGCAGTTCTAGGTCACTCTTAGGAACGTATATTGGTGTAGGTTTATTATTTGTACTCATATACTCGTCGACAATAGTAACTTCAGAAACGGAGGTAGAGGAGATATTATTATACTCTGGAATAGTATTCCTTGTAGTAGCAGTACTATTAACCATCTTAATAGGAAAGAATTTCAGCTCAGAAAAATTGATATCTTAAGCTAAGTTATTTGGATCCGGTAATTTCTAGTTGTTACTGAAATATTATCCGAGCTAATGATAACGAAGAAACTACATTCCAGTATAAGCTGAATCTCTCGCGAGAGCGTCCAATGCGTATTTAATATGAATAACTAAATAAAGTAAAAGTTATAAAATGCTTTTGCTTATAATTAAATTCACTTAATTACAAAAGGGTCTTTCAAGGCTCTTTTGCGAATTCACTTTATTTTTCTCATTTTTAGATTAAATAACTCTTGGAGGGACCAAGGAGTTTATACCACGGACTTAATGGAGATAATGGCATATAATCAGCTATTTCTTCATACAATTATTCTAACTCTATGAGAATATTACAATTCGCAAAAGAAACCAGACCCATCCAACGCTTGACTACGACTTAAAATATTTTAAGGCTGGATTTAAGAATTGTAAGCTCTCTTTTGCCCCCAAGGGAAAATTTTATTACCGTATACGTACAATAGACAATTATGTCTACAGTTATTAGTATTAGAATAAAAAAAGAAATAAAAGAGGAATTAGAAAAGCATGGGATTGATATTGACCAGGAGGTTAGGAAATTCTTAGAGGAATTATACTTAAAAGTTAAGGCTAAGGAATACGTTAACTCGTGGGTTGAGTTACTTAAAGATGTGAAACCCAGTGAAGAAGGGTTCTCTGAAAGGACGGTGAGGGAGGACCGTGAAAGTCATTGATTCATCAACACTAGTTAAGTTTTTCTCCAAAGAGAAAGGGTGGGAAAAAGTTACTGAAATAATTTCTGAAGGTGTAGCAACGCTGGATTTGGCAATTAAAGAAATCGCTAGTGCCCTATGGAAGAAAGTAATAAGGGAAGAAATGGATGAGAGCGTAGCAATAAGAATTTTATCTGATTTGCTTAAAAAGGAAGCAATAATTACAGTAAACCAAGACGAATATCTAGTTGAAGCATTTAAAATCGCTACTGAATATAAAATAACTGTTTACGATGCCTTATTTATAGCCTTAGCTAAATCCATGAAGACGGAGTTAATAACTTCGGACAAGAAACAGTATGATGCATCTCTGAAAGAAGGGATAAAATCACAGTTTATTTAAAGAGCATCTGCAGAGATGAAATCGCGGGATTGAAAACATTATAAAATCACAGTTTATTTAAAGAGTTAACAAAGAATTTAAGTACTCTTAGTCATTGGTGTTAACGCTTTCTGTGTTTAGGTGAGCTACCCCGCCCTGAACGGTACTCCCAAAATCACCTCCTTAAAAATAAACCTGTAGTATTAGTAAGCGTTTCCTCTGATTTATTTAAATAAATCTCTGCCTCAGATATATTTTCAATAATTTTTGAAATTAGTGATTTGAAAGTCCTCATTTTCACGTTATCCTTGAGGATCGTGTACAAGGAGTAAACGAGCACGGCAAGTAAGAAGATTAACATGCGGAAAATGAACTTTGTTGAACACGTAAAGGGGAGGAACGATTTAACACTCCTATAAGACGTTTCTATCGGATTCCTCACCTTGTTATATAACTCCAAGACCTTATTCTTGGGTAAATCGAGATTTGTAGCCCTAGCGAAGTAAACAACCTTCTTCTTTTTCCTCTTGATCTTCTCCCTGCGATACACGATCAGCCTAAACTTAACCTGCTCATCCTTACTACGCCTCTTACTATTCGTAATATATTCACCATCAAACTCCTCGTAGATCTTGACATCACCAACGGGAACTCCAATAATGTAGTTGAACTGGGATATGAATTTTATCACCTCAACCGTGTAAAATCCTGCATCAAGTGTTATCAGTTTAATCCTAAATCCCATTGCAACCACTTGTTCAATCAAGACCTTGACAATCTCATCCTTTGTCATCCCATTAACTTGCGGTATGAAAGCAAGTATGAGGATTTTTCCTTCGTATTTCGTTGTAGCTGTTGCGTAGTTCCACGAGTATCCCTTTTCTGAGCTTCCCAAACCTTCTACAGGTTTTCCGTACCAAGTTATTGTTGTCCAATCTATTGATAGTTCTATCTCCTTCACGCCCTTAAGTGTTTCGAGTGAGATTTGTTTCACTTGTTCCAGTGTTTTTTCCGCTACTTGTAACCCTTGTTCTTCAACGTAATTCCTCACCGTTTGTGGTGATACGTTGTAAGCTCTGGAAACGTTTTCCACTGAATCTTTGTGTAATGATGCTGAGATCAAGGTTTTTGTAACTTCCTCTCCCTTTCTCCCTTGGAAGTTACTCATGGAAATTAATTTATACCCTATTTGTTGAGTGTTTAATGAGGGAATTGGCATTACCATGAGCCCTTATGGTAATACCGATTCCCTCGCTTTAAACCTTTTTTCCCAATTTGTTGAATTCTTGATGTTGTTATAAACTTGGTTATGTTCAACAAATTTAATATTGTTCAATCAGAATTATTTTTGTAAAATGATTTTGGGAGTACCGTGAAGGCGGAGCTTCCTGCTTCATAGCCCCACCTTGCCCGTAGCTTTTCGCTACGGGTAGAGGGTAGAGCTCCACAGGCACTAAGGATGGCTCCCACCCCGATCTCTTCAACATGTTTAAGCAAGCGTTATAGTCACGATCAGTAACCCAACCACACTTAGGACAGCTGAACACACGGTCAGTCAAAGTTAACTCTTTCTTTACATACCCACATTTGGCACACATCTTTGAAGTATATGCTGGGTTTATTAACAACAGTTTCTTTCCATATTTTTCCAACTGATATCCTAGTATTCTCTTCAACTCATGGAATGCAACATCGTGCAACCTCATCCTCAACTTCCTTTCTGACTCCTCCACCAGTTGTTTAACATCTATATCCTCCATTACTACAACATCATAATGTTGTGCAAACCACTTACCCAACTTCATATAGAGGTCTTGTCTCAAGTTCTTCAAGTGTTCATAAGCCCTAGCCAACTTCACTTTTGCTTTAAACCAATTTTTCGACAAGAACTCTTTCCTCGAGAGAACCTTGTGGAGTTTCCTTATCTTCTCAAGTGCCCTCTCATAAGGTCTCAAGTTAGGGAAATAGAATCCATCACTCGTGGTTAGGAGTTTCTCTACCCCAACATCTATTGCAACTACCTTACCAGTCTTTGGGAGTTGAGAGAATTCAACACCTTCAACCATGAAGGAGACATATACTCTCTCTGAACGTGTTAGCTTAACTACCACCCTCTTTACTTTGTCAAACGGGAAGTCCCTATGAACAATGACCTTAAACACGCCGAGATTTGATAACCTCAATAACACCAGCTTCTTCTTATTCTTCCTACTCTTAGTCCTTATTTCCCTGCTCTCAAGTATTTTCCATCCACTTTGTGGGTAAACAAGAGAGTAGTACTTATGGGGTTTCTTCTCCTTAGGAAAGTGTGCCAGACCTTTGAAGAACCTATCCCTAGCATCGTAATAACGATCGGCAATTTGCTGTACTACTTGTGAGTAGAGTTGTTGGTACTCCTTATCTTGCTTTCTTAGATCTAGAGCGAGCTGTCTTAACTCCGTTTGTGTAAGACCCTTTCCGTCCCTTTGGTAGAAATAGATATCTGCCCAGCGTAGGGTGTTGTACATCTCACATGCTAACCTCAACTGGGCTTTTAACGCCCTAATTGTTTGATCGTCAGCATATGCACGAAAGCGGAACCCTACGTTGGGCATTAATAAAATGTTCGAGAGTGGATTAAAAAATATTTCTACAAAGGGGGCTATCCATCCCCGCCTTAAAAGGCGAGGTTTTTCGCCCCCTTTGAACCCCTAAACTTTATAACAATTCCTTGGTTCGAGTAAGCTCAATAGGATTTAACGTATAATGAAACATTTTAATCTAAACTAACTTTAAGTTATCTCCGCCCACACGTTAATAAACTTCTTATGCAAATTCCCATACTCCTCAACCGTAACAACATGGATCTCAAAGTGATCACACACGTTCACAGCCTAATGCATGATCACGAAAATTCCACTCCTATCCCATTCATCCTCAATATCAGGGAATATAATTAAAATGTTTACGTCATTACTGTTTCTGTAATTCCCTTTAGCGAAGGAGTTTCCTATAAATGCTAATGAAGGAAATAAAGTCTTTTCTCGCTAAATTGAAAATTTTTATTAATTTATAAATTAATATTATAATTTTTATAGTAAGAAAATATGCTTTAACTACTGCCTTCATGTTATGTAACTTTAGAACTATCGTCTGCCTTTTAAACTACAATTAAGTACAATTTAATTAGTTATTATTTAAAATTAATAACTTAAATTGAAGAAATGATTGCAGTAAAAAGTTTTTAATCGCTCAATTTGATATATATTCTAATGAGCAAAAAAGATATACCAATTAAATTACCTATAATCGATGAACACTTATCAGTGTCGCCTGTAAAGTTAACACAATATGAAACCGAAATAATGCTAAGATGTAAAATTTGCAATCAGCTAGTTCCAGCATCAGGTGCATTAGAACATCAATTATTTCATAAAAACAAAGGAGAAGATGCTTGTTTCACAGTTGAAGCACCATCAATAAAAGGAGAAAGAAGAAATAGTAGTCCTACTGAGATTATGTAAAGTTAGTTTAAGAAAAAATTATTTTCTTTCTTTTTATTTTTCTATTCTGGTGGTATTTCAGTGAAAGTATACTTTATATCAATACCTTCTTTCCTTAGCCTATACCATCTCATAACGTAATAAATTACAATACCTGCAATAAATGGAGAAGCTATTATAGTCCAGGTTTCTGGATTCATAACTATTCCTAAATACACCGTGGAATTTCCGAACCAAATATAACCGTATAAACTCATGACAACAAGATCAATTGCAGATATTACAAGCATTAGTCCTCTATTTCCTAACTCCATCCCATTACCTTTTATATTAGCTACTATAGAAGCAATAATCACTATAATAAATCCGAAAAGTAATGCCATAGCATCAGCTGTATCCATACCGTAGAAGAATACCGCACTTAATGGTGTTACAGTTATTGCTACTAAACTACCTATAGTTATTACCTCATCAATTAGATGGGCAACAACTGGAGAGTGAAATCTTTCGCTAACATAAGAAACTATAGTTGGCATTGCTTTATCAAACGCTATAGCCATAAAATACCTTGAAACAAATAATGCTACAGCAAACATTATAGCTAGGTACCAGAAGTAAGAACCTATTACTAGAAATAAATCCAATGGTAAACTCTTAAATGCGACAACCGTATCAAATATCGGATTTAATAATGCTGAGTAAGAAGAAGATGTAGACGATAACACTCCAGCACCTATAAAAAACGCTGGTTGTAAAGAGCTAACAGAGGATGCTATAAAGTAAGTTATTAGCAGACCCGATACTACTAAAGCCCCAAAAACTCCTAACTTAAAGGATCTACTACCTCCTCTTACTTCACCAGCCACAGAAGTCGCACCATTTACAAATGGTAAGAAAGACGCCGTGAATACCATTAACCCTAATGTTGCAAGAATTGGGTTTGCAAACAGTGGTACAGCCTTAGATGCAGAAGAGACTACAGAAGAGTAATTAAAACCGGCGGAATTTATTGCGGAAGGAGTTACAAAATGCATTAAAGCTCCAGTTAAAATAAATGTTATTATTGCAATTACGGTAACCCCTCCCATTATATGATTCGTATATTTAGGTAAGAATATGTTTATAGCAATTACAGTGCTAAATGTTAACGCACCAACTAGCAGTATTACATAAGGATTAGATAAAGTAGAAGCAATAGATGCGTAAGGATTACCAAAATTAACAGCCAATGCAGAAAATCCAGTTTGTAACTGACCAACACCATCATAAACTATGGCTGCATCAAAAATCATTTGAGATATTCCAAACACTAAACCTACTCCTACACCTATCGCTGGTGGTAAAACTCTACTGGCAAAAACATAGTCTGCTGCAGATCTTTGATATTTTTCAGAAATTTTAGTCCATAGATAAGAGTGTGGTAGTAATACAATCCAACTTAATAATGCTCCTAAAACTATTAAACCGTTAGGAGATACAGAAAGACCGGTTAAATAAGATATTGGTAAGACATAAAAAGCTATAAAACCCATACTAATAAACATAGCGGTTAACCAATTTATTTCTCTTACTAAACCTGAAGATTCTCTTGCAAAAAGTAGACTTTTTACTTCTTTTTTATCACTTTTTTTATCTACAGCCATGAGTAAATAGAGGTTTAAATCTCTTATAAATATAAATTGGTTTTTCACAAAAAGTTTCAATTTATAAAAACCAATTTTTAAACATCTTTTATTTTTACCTTGAATCCTTAATCTGCTTTTTACGTAAATGTTTACTTTCAACTTTAAAAATAAAATATAATTATAAATTAACCTTACAAATTAACATAAGATCAGTGTATATTATACGTTCTAAATATATAGAAATGAAGAGTCCTAAACATTGTTTAAAAATTACTAAAAATAGTTAAGCATATCTTACGTAACTTTTTAGCATATTTCATTAAATATTTTTAAAGACATTATGAGGATTCATGTTTATGCTGGTTAATGTTAAAGCAGAATACAGCCCCCTCAAAAAAGTTGTTGTAGCATCTCCAGGGGGTGAAAAATACAAATTAACACCAAAAACAATATATGAACTACAATATGCTGAAATTCCAGATCCAGTGGAATTAAAGGCTGAACATGACGAATTTATAAAAAAACTTAAGGATAATGGAGTAGAAGTAGTAAATTTAAGGGATGAAATAAAGAAATTAAATAGAGAGACTTTAGAAAAATTAGTTTTACAGAGAAGTGAATGTAAATTAAACTTAGATAGCCTTGATAGGGAAAAACTAGCGGATATACTTATCTCTGGTTTATCCGCACAAGAAGCAAGAGAATTAGGTGCAAACTTACTATTAACTGAAAGCGAAGAATTCTGTGTCAAACCATTGGTTAACGTAATGTTTACGAGAGATCCAGGAATGGTTATAGGGAAAACTTATATTATGGGAAAGATGAGATGGGAATCGAGAAGAGATGAACCCTTAGTATTTAAGGAAATCTTAAAACCAGAAAACGTATTAGAAGTTAGGAACGGTTATTTTGAAGGCGGAGATTTCTTCCCTCTTGACGGAAAACTAGTAATGGGATTTGGGACAAGAAGCAGTGGAATAGGAGTAAGTTCTGTTGTACCTAAATTAATCGAATTGGGAGAAATTGATGAAGCAATACTTGTAAAACTTGAAACACCAGAATTACATCCAAACAAGGGAATAGGGCATTTAGATACTGTATTTGGAATACCCTCAAAAGATGTCATAGTCTATTATAAGTCATTGCTAGATAACATGAAAGTTTATATTTATAAAGGGAAGGACATAGTAAGGGATCAAAGACCTTTAAGGGAAGTACTTAAAGACTATCTATCTAAGGATTTAAGAGTAATTAACATAGGAAACGCTGAATATTTCTCTGAAGAAAGAGAGCATTGGTTACTGGCGAGTAATATAATAGTTATAGATAAAAGTAAGATAATAGCATATGAGCATAATAGAATTACTAATAAACTTATGGAAGAAGCTGGAATAAAAGTAATAACTTTTAAAGGAAATGAAATAATAAAGGAAGGAGGAGAAAGAAGCGGACCTAGATGCATGACTCTACCAATTGAAAAGAACTGAAATAAAAATTGAAAAAATATAATGAAAAAGGATTAATATAAGGGCTGAAAAGAAAAGATTATTTTTAAAATTTGTCGTTTATAACTTTACATTTTTACAACATATATTTTATAAATATATATATCGTACACGAAAATCTACTACTATAAAAAATAAGTAAAGGTATAAACTATTTTTTAGGTTTTTTCATTCTTCTAGCTAAGATATATGAAATAACAAAAACAAACCCAAAAACACTAATGGTAGCAATTATTTGTGACAATATCATATGCTAATATTAATAAAATAATACTAATCTTACTTTTTAAAGTTGTAGTCTATCTTTTTATTTAATTAACTTCTAATTTCCTAGGATAATTTCTGCAGTAATGCGTATTTTGCTAGAATTCTTTTTAATATATTGCGAAATAGCCTCTACTCAGTTTGCCTCCCTTCTAATATTAAATCTAGGAATAATTATTGGAGTACCAATAGTTGCTCTTATACTCTACGAAATTATAAAAGAGTACGAGAAAAAAAGATTTATCTTTAACATTCAAGGAAATACCACCAGAGTAAGATTAGATTGAATTATCTAATTGGCTATATAATCTTTTTTCTTTTTCTATTAATACATTTGCTAAATTATTATAAGCTTCTTCCCAGGCTTTTAACACATTTTCTGGTGGGTTTAGTATTTCTTTTATTGCTTGTAATAACGATTCCCCAACTAATGGATAGTGTTCTGGTTTTACACCCGCTTTTACATGACTTTTAGCTACTACGTCTAATATCTTATCAATCTTCGCTATATTTTCTATGTTGACAGCATACAAATAAATTAGGTTTGCTAATTTCTGGTGTTGATTGGATGGAGCATTTTTGAATAAGTCCTTAGTTTCTGGGTATTTGGTGAAAAGTATTTCATACATTCTTTTAGTTATTATTTCTCCTTTAGTTTCTAGTATAGGTAGTGTACTTTTAACTATTTTTATAGTCTCACTTCTTATTCCAACTTGCATTTTACTCTCGTATTTCATATTTATTAAACAATTAATTAAATGTTGTCTTCTTTTCAGTTTCAATTCTTTTAATTGTCATTATTAATTCACAGTATAATAGCTTAAAAACAAGACTGCATTAAAAAATGTTTAATATCACATAGCTATAATTTATATAAGAGTCTTATATGATATTATTTTTATTAATTTTAAGAAAATAAAGAGATCACTAAATCTCTTTAGATTATGTGAGGCATAACTAAAAATTTTTCAAATATCGTGTTTATTTACATGCTTTATTATGATAAAATATCATGACGATTTAACACTAGTTCGCCAGAAAGATCGAATGATATAAAAATTATTTAAAAAGAAATAAAAGGGGAAGAAAATGAAATACTCTGATAAATTTAAGCTATTATACCCAGAAAGATTTAAAGGAATTTACAGCAGTAGAGGAGATAATGATTTAATCTCAATAAGGATAAGACAAGGAAAAGAAAGAGACCCTTCTACTTGGTGGTATTATCAGCTAGAAACTTTAGGAGAAATATCAAAAAGGTTTGGAAATGGTAAAGTTCATTTTACAACTAGAGGAGACATAGAGCTTTATGGTATTCACTTGAGCGATAAAGAGAAAGTGTTAAAACTACTTGAAAGTGTTGAATTAGACCCTAGGGACTCTTGTGGTGCATCTGTAAGGAATGTATTACCTTGTCCATCTTATTTATGCCCTTATGCAAAAATTGATGCCACTAAAGCTGCATTAGATATCGCAATTTTCTTTAGACATAATCCTGAGTATGAATATCCTAAACTACCTAAGAGGATAAAAATTTCCATTTCAGCTTGTGAGAAAGGTTGCTCTGCACCAGTAATTATGGATGTAGGTATAGTAGCTAGAGGGGAAAACATCTTTGATGTGTATATAGGTGGAGGAATAGGAGATCATGATTTTGAAGGAGTTAAATTATTTGAAGGAGTTACATTAACTGAAGCTAAAAAGATTTCAATAGCTGTAGCAAACATCCTAAAGAGAGAGAATGAGAAAAGAGGATTTAAATGGGTTGTACAAAAATATGGTATACAAAAAATAAAGGAGTTAATTTATGAAGAAATGAGAAAAATTGAAATCGAAGAAGTAAAGACTATACCCCCTAAGGCTCTTAATGCAAGAATTATGGTTGTTAGGACTAAAGGCAGTTGGTTAGATTGGGAAGATGTAATAAAAGTAGCTGAAATTGCAAAAAAGAACTTTGGTTTTGTTTCACTATTTAATACACAAACAATATTTATTCCAGTGAAGGAAATTCCTAAAGATGCTGAAATAATAGAGTATCCTTATTTAGAAAAAGAAGTAGAAGCATGTATTGGTGATGATTTTTGCCCACCAGCAATAATTTCTACTACGCAAATAGCTGAAGATGTTTTAAAAATAATTGGAGATAAGAAAATAAAAATTCACATTTCTGGTTGTTCTCATTCTTGTGGGAGACATCAAATAGCAGATATAGGTTTTGTAGGAGTTATGAGAAATGGAAGGAAAAGACTGAGAATTTACGTGGGCGGTAATAATTATAAATTGGGTAAAGTCGTAGGAGAGATAGATTTAGAACATTATCCTATTGTTGTAGAAAAATTGAAAGAACTCAATGTAAATGACATAACTAAGGTAAAAGAGGTACTTGAGCAAATACCGACTTTTACACAAGTGAATGAAAATGAATAAAGGTTTAGTTTCTGGTACATTAGCTTTCTTTTCTGGATTCTCTGCAGTTGCACTCTTCGGCATAACTGTATTAAAGGTAGAACCTATTTTAAAATTAAATCTTATTGAAAGTTCTTGGCTAGTTGCAATACCTTTAGTAACTGGAGCTTTCTTAAGAATACCTTTTTCTCTTCTAGTAAATAAACTAGGTAAATGGGTCTTATTTATACAGTTATTTATTGGACTAATTGGACTTATAGGCATTATATTTACTTTAATCGATATTAGTACACTACCTAATTCATATGATTTGTTACTACTATTTGGTGCAATAGCTGGAACTGGGATTTCGACATTTTCAAGTGGTATAACATACGTTTCCTATTTTTATCCACAAAGAAAACAAGGAACAGCATTAGGTATATTCGCAGGTTTAGGTAACACTGCACCTGGAATATTTACGGCAATACTACCATTAGCCTTAGCAAAATTAGGACTTATATATTCATACATAGCGTGGGCCATATTTTTAGGATTAACGATAATACTTTTTGTAATTCTATCTCCATGCCCATCATATCTAAAGTATTTAAAGGAAATAAAAAGAGAAGATAAGATTAAAGAACTTCTAAATGTAGAAGGGCTAGATATAATACCCTTATCTTCATTAAAGGAATCCATAGAAGAAAGTATAAAAAATCTTAGAGTATGGGCTTTAGTCCTAATGTACTGGACTTCTTTTGGCGGATTTGAGGCATTAACCGAATGGTTACCTACGTATTGGAAAGAGTTCATACATATATCCCCAATAGAAGCTGGTATATTAACTGGAGTATTGTATTCTTTACTAACAGCACTAATAAGAGTTCTAGGTGGATGGTGGTCAGACATTTTTTCTGGAGAAAGAGTAACCGTTATATCATTTTTAATTATGATAATAGGGAGTTTAACATTCGTTTTAGCATATTCATTTTTAATTGCCGTAATTGCTGAAATAATTATGGCTCTTGGAATGGGCATAGCTAACGGAGCTATTTTCAAATTAGTGCCCAAATATGCAAATAGAGCTATTAGCGGCGCTTCTGGATTAGTAGGAGGTTTAGGATCTGCAGGAGGATTACTAATTCCCCCAATTATGGGATATATTGCAAGCATGTCTAATTTTTCATTAGCATTTACAGTTTTCTTATTTTTAGGTGCAATATCACTTTTCCTTTCATTAAAACTGTTAAAAATAGATAGGGTGAGAGAAGCTTGAGTACCATATGTCCTTATTGTGGAGTTGGTTGTAAGTTAAAAATTAAGGATAATAAGATATTTCCAGATAATTATATAACTAATAAGGGAATGATGTGCGTTAAAGGAGCAACGCTATTAGATACAATAGATTCTGGCAGAATACTTCATCCTTTGCAAGATATGAAGGAAATATCCTGGAGTAAGGCCACTGAAATAATTTCAACAAAATTCAGAAAATTCTATAAAAAAGATAAAAATTCCTTAGGGATATACATTGGTGCACAAATACCTACTGAAGATCAGTATCTAGCTGTAAAATTAGGTAAGGGATATATAGGCACACCAAATTTTGATTCTAATGTTAGACTGTGTATGGCTAGTGCTGCTTATGCCTTAAAATATTCCTTTGGAGATCCATCACCTACAGCATCTTATGATGAAATAGAAAGAGCTGAAACATTCTTTCTTGTTGGTGTAAATCCAGCATCTTCTTTTCCAGTATTATGGAATAGAATAATTTCCTCAAGAAAGAGAAATGGTGGAAAAATAATAGTAATAGATCCTATACTTACGGATACTGCATCACAAGCTGATATTTACATTAAGATTAAGCCAGGTAGAGATATAATACTCCTAATAGCAGTTTACATAAAATCCTACGCTTGGAAGGTTTTTAAATAAACCATTCTCAGTAGTGAATATTATTACTATAAAAACGATAGAACTTATCCTATTTACTAAAATTAGATATAAGTATTAGAAAATTTTTTGTAAGAAAAATCTTGTGCAACGATTTTCCAATAAATGCTACTCCTAAATTCAATAGCTAATGTTCTTTTGAATAGTGTTAAAATTATTCCAGAGGGTTTTGACGAATTTAAAGAGATAGCAACCAAGTACGTCCCAGAAAGAATCTCTAAGATTTTAAACATAGACGAGAAACTGATAATTTCAATTGCTAGGAGAATTAATGAAACTAAAACGCTTTTTATGTGGGGAATGGGAGTAAATCAGACGCCTAGAGGTGTTGATACTGGCATCTTAATATCTACATTAGCTATTCTATCTGGCAATATAGGCAAACCAGGTACTGGAGTTTTACCACTGACTGGACAACATAATTCTATGGGTGCAAGAGAAGCTGGAGCATTAGCCGGAATGCTACCGGGTCTAAGATATATCACTAATGAGAAAGAAGTTATTGAAGTTGAAGATTATTGGGGTTTGCCAAGATATTCAATCCCAAGAACGTTTAACACGATTACAGAAATGTATAAGTTAATGGAAGAGAGAAAAATCCGTGGGCTATGGATAATAGGAACTAACCCAATAGTTTCTTTACCCCGATCAAGAAGATTTAAAGATTTACTCTCATACGTAGATTTAGTGGTAGTTCAAGATGCATATTTTACTGAGACAGTAAATGAAGCAGATATCGTTCTACCAGCTGCTAGCTGGTTAGAAAGAGAAGGTATACATACTGCAGGAGATAGAACAGTTAGCTATTTGCCAAAACTAAAAGAACCTATAGGAGAAAGTAAACCCGATTGGGAAATAGTAAGAAATATAGGGATAGAGATGGGATTTCCGCTTTACTATTCGTCAATTGAGGAAATATTTAATGAGTTTAAAGGTTTAACAAAAGGAAGAATTGATGATATATCAAGTTTAACTTATAAAGATCTTGAAAAAGGATATAGATGGCCAAATAATCAATCAGTAATTATACCTAAGATTTTTAGGACTAAAGGAATACATTATGAATTGGAATTGGAAATAGATGATAATTCAATATATATTATAACTGGAAGAACAGAGATACATTGGAATACTAGAAGTAGGTCTTCAAGGAGTTGGTTATTGCAAAGACTAGGACAGGATAATTATGTCTTTCTAAGCAATGATCTGTGCGAGAAGCTAAGGATAATATCTGGAGAAGAAATTGAGTTAAAAACAAGAGAAGGATCAATTAAAGGAATAGCAAAGTGTAGTGATAGAATTTCTGGAAATGTACTCTTTATGCCATTTCATTGGGGCAAGGCAAACACTATTATGGACTGGCAAGTAGATCCAATAAGTAAGGAACCCGCATTTAAAATGCTTAAAGCTTATATCTCAAATAAACTTTTACCAAACTAAGAAAAAATGGAAAATTTATCCAGTAATAAATTGATGCGCTTTTATTTTATCTCCTTCTACAACTATGTATACACCATGAAATATTCCAGATGAGTATTCACTACCAGGATTTAAAACTAATGTTCCCGCTACTTTATCAAAAGCTCTTGATTCATGGATATGTCCATGAATTCCTAGAAGTGGTTTATACTCTTCAATAATTTTTCTAACACTTTGTGAGCCAACATGGGTCATCAGTATGTCACCACCTTTTACAACTGGTTTAAGATTCTTATCCAATAAAGGAGCATTATCTAGGTTCGTACCAAATGGAGGAGCATGAGTATTTAAGATAACTTTTGATGGATCTTTAACCTTGTTCATGATACTTTTTAATTCTTTATATATCTCATCCTCACTCTTTTCCCTATAAGTATTCCAGGGTGTTGGATTAACATAACCATAAGAAATCATTTCAAAATTGTCAAATTGAATTATAAAACCTTCAGTAGGTTTAAATATTGAGTCCTCATTAACAACATCAAACATATACATTGGGTCATCATTACCTAAATTAAAGTATATTGGAATTTTAACATCTTTATATCGTTCTTCAGCCAGCTGTATCCACTCCTTAAATCTTTCGATTATCGCTGTCCTAAATGCCTCATCAACTTTCTTCTTATCTTGAAGCATATCCTCATACCCTTTTTTATCAACTATAATATAATAGTTACCATTGTTCTTAATTTGTTTTGTGATATTTTCTAATCCCTCTCTACCCACTTGTGCTCCTTCAAATTCATATTTTCCATTACCCAAATCAATGATAGGAATTAATGCCTTTCCAGCTAAATCACCACCTATTATCATAACATCAACTTTTAACATTTTACCAACATTTAAAAACTTTCTAAAAGCCACATCTGAAGCATGAAGATCGCTCGTGAATAAGATTTTTAGCTGGCTTTTCTTATCAATACCTTCTGGTTGTTTTCTCTTAAATAACCCCATAAAAGAAAATCATAATTGTAATATATAAATTTGAGTTTAAATAATCGCCAGTATTAACCTATCAATAGCTATAAAGTATAATTTTCACCACGTTTATTGAATATGATAAATTACGTTAATGTTCAGTCTAAGAGTTGGATAATTCAACTACGTTTAAATTATCTGACGTAAATTGGAACAATTTTTACTCGATGAAAATATTTCATTTTTTACATTTTAAAATTATAATTATATAACCTTGATAGTCCAATATTATGTTTAAGAAAGTGAATATTGTTTAACATTTTGCGAATAAGACTTAAATATCAATTTAAAATATTCACGTATGTGGGCTGAAAAATGTTTCTAACACCTAGGGAGCAAGAAAAATTGCTTATTTCATGGGCTGCAGAAGTTGCAAGAAGGAGAAGAGCTAAAGGATTAAAGCTAAACTATGCAGAAGCTATGGCAATTATAGTAGATTATATTTTAGAAAAAGCTAGAGAAGGAGTTAAAATGGAAGATATAATTAAAGGGGCACAAGAATTATTAACTGAAAACGATGTTATGGAATATGTACCGGAACTTCTTGATCTAGTCCAAGTAGAAGCAACATTTCCAGATGGTACAAAATTAGTTACAGTTAGAAATCCAATAAAAAGTAGCAAGAGAACATTAAATACTTATGTGATTCAACAAGGGGAAATAGAAGTTAATGGAAAAGAGATAGAATTAGAGGTAACTAATACTGGTGACAGACCTATCCAAGTAGGCTCACATTTTCACTTTTTTGAAGTAAATAAGGCTCTAAAATTTGATAGGGAAAAAGCTTATGGAATGAGATTGTCAATCCCAGCAGGGACAGCCGTAAGATTTGAGCCTGGGCAAACTAAAATTGTTAAGCTAAGAAAGATAGGAGGTGGAGGAAGGGTTACTGGATTAAACGGTTTAACAGAAGGTTCTCTAGAACATAATAAGGAAGAGGCTATTAAAAGAGCAAAGGAGAGGGGATTTACTTGAGAATAAGTAGAGAAAGATATTTTGAGCTATATGGACCAACTGAAGGAGACAAGATTAGGCTAGGGGATACAAATCTTTACATAACGATAGAGAAGGACTTAATTAAAAAAGGAGATGAACTGGTTTTCGGAGCCGGAAAAACTGCTAGAGATGGTTTAGGTTTATTGCCTAGCGTCAGAGAAGAGGAGGCGATGGATTTAATAATTACTAATGTAGTAATTCTCGACCCTTTATTAGGAGTTATAAAGGGAGATATTGGGGTCAAAGATGGCTTAATTGTTGGGATTGGTCATGGCGGTAATCCTTTTACAATGGATGGTGTAAATTTTGTTTTAGGTTCTTCAACTGAAATTATTTCTGGGGAAGGGTTAATTGCCACACCAGGTTTTATTGATACTCATATACACTGGGTTGCTCCACAGCAAGTTTTTGATGCTTTGTCGGCCGGATTTACAACACTAATTGGTGGTGGTACTGGACCAGCTGAAGGGACTAAGGCAACTACTGTAACTCCAGGGAGTTGGAATATTAAGATTGTTGCTGAAGCACTTGATTATTTCCCATTAAACTTTGCGTTAACAGCTAAAGGTTCATCCAGTAGGATTACTATGGAAGAAGTATTAAGAAATGGTGCGTCTGGTTTTAAGATTCATGAAGATTGGGGAGCTATGCCTAGAGTAATAGATGAAACCCTAACAGTTGCTGATGAATACGATGTTCAAGTAACAATACATACTGATACTTCGAATGAGAGTGGTTACTTAGAAGATACGCTCAGTGCTATTAATGGTAGAACAATTCACGCTTATCACGTAGAGGGTGCAGGAGGAGGGCATGCTCCAGATATTATTAGGATATGCGCAGAACCTAACGTTTTACCTTCATCAACAAATCCTACGAAACCTTATACAATACACACTTATGAGGAGCATTTGGAAATGTTAATGGCTGTACACCATTTAAATCCAAAGGTTCCTGAAGATATTGCTTACGCCGAATCGAGAATTAGGGAAGAGACAATGATGGCAGAAGATTATTTACACGATTTAGGAGCAATAAGCATGATGTCCTCAGATTCCCAAGCTATGGGAAGAGTTGGAGAAACTGGAATAAGAACTTTCCAACTTGCACATAAAATGAAAGAACTAGGATTAGTCCAACTAAGTGATAATGAAAGAGTACTAAGATATTTAGCTAAAATAACAATTAATCCAGCAATAACCCATGGAATTTCTGATTACGTAGGCACTTTAGCACCAGGACATATTGCTGATATTGTACTGTGGGATCCAAGATTCTTCCCAGTAAAGCCTTACATGGTTATTAAAGGTGGTGCAATTGCCTGGGCATTAATGGGGGATACAAATGCTTCAATTGCTTATGCACAACCCGTACTTTACAAACCAATGTTTGGATATTACTCTGCTAAAAGCGTCTCATTCTTCTTCTCTGCAACTGATGGAGTAGAGAACTTGTCGAAGATTGTAAGAAGAAGAGTCTTACCAGTCAAAAATACTAGGCATCTAACTAAAAAGGATATGAAATATAATGATGTTTTACCAAAGATTGAGGTTAATCCAGATACTTATGAAGTTAAAATTAATGGCACTGTACCAAAAGTTCCTCCTTCAAAATCATTGCCGCTAACTCAATTATATTTTATGTATTAGGGTGGTATCATGATTTTGACTAAAAAGTTGGGAAAAGAAAGTGAAACACATGAATTAATAGAGAAGGCTAAGACATTAGGAATTTTTAGAATAGTAGAGCTTTCTAGAGAATGTTTTGAGAGGCAAAGATGTAGAGGTAAGACTGATAAAGGAGAGGAAGTCATAATAAACTTAAAAGGCGTGCCAATTTCTGATAGCGATGTTTTTCAAGCTGATAATGGCTATATTATTCTACTAAAGGAGAAAGAGGAAAAAGTTATAGAGTTCAAAATAAATGATTTTACTTCTTTCATTTTAGGTTATATTATAGGAAATTATCACATGAGAGTTATGGTTAATGAAAACAAAGTTTACATATCAGCGGAATTAGGTGAAGATTATTTGACACAAAAATTTAAGAATTTTAATCCTAAAATTACTAAGATAAAATTTAATCCAAACGTAGATATGCCAGTACAACCTGTGGTGGTTGATTTTGCTAACACCTAAAATATTTCAATTATTTGATAGCGCATTACCAATAGGTTCCTTTAATTATTCTTTCGGTGTAGAAGAAGCTTGTATGAGGGGATTTGAGATAAGGAGATTTATTAGAGACATTTTCTTTAATGTGATTATGAAGGGGGATGTTGCAATAATAGAGTTAGCTTATGAAGATCCAGAAGAAGCTGATAAAATACTTTATGCATCAAAACTTCCCAAAGAACTAAAGGAAGCAAGCGTTAATATGGGTTTATCCTTAGCTAGGCTGGAACTTTGTGATGACTATTATATTAAAAAAGTTAATAATGGTGAAGGTATAGGAACTTATCCAGTTATTATAGCGAGATGCTGTAAATCTCTAGGAATTAGTAAAGACGACTGTAAAGCCGGTTTGGCTTATGCTGAACTATCCCAATTGGTTTTTAGCGCAGTAAGGCTAAGGGCTATAGATTTTATTGAAGGACAGAAAATCATTTGGTATTTGCTTTCTCAATATAAGGAGGAGAAGGAGTTTGAGCCTTTCAGTCCGGTTCTGGACATTTTGTCAAAACTTCATGAAGAAAGAGAACCTAGGGTGTTTCTCGCATGATCAGAATCGGAGTTTTAGGTCCAGTTGGTAGTGGTAAGACAACGTTAATAGAGTTCTTAACAGAATACTTAGTAAAGAAGGAAGGACTTTCAGTGGGAATAATAACTAACGATGTTGTATCTTCTCATGACGCTCTAAGAATTTATCAGAATTTAGTGTTAAAGGAAAAGTTATTACCAAAAGAAAATGTAATAGGAATTGTAACGGGTGGTTGTCCCCATACGGCAATAAGAGAAGATCCTTCAGTAAATTTAAGAGCATTAGAAACTTTAATAAAAAGAACGAGTTTAGATGTTATATTTATAGAAAGTGGAGGAGATAATGTTATGTCGACATTTAGCCCAGTGTTGGCTGACTATACAATCTTTGTATTAGATACAGCAGCTGGTGATAAATATCCCGGAAAAGGAGGATTAGGAATTCAGGAAAGCGATTTACTTGTTGTGAACAAAATAGATTTAGCACCTTTTGTAGGAGCTGATTTAGAGAAAATGAGAAGAGATGCAGAGAAGATAAGGAAGGATAAACCTACAGTCTTTATTAGTTTAAAGACAGGAGATGGAATAGACGATTTAATTAAAATTATAAGAAGTGAATTAGAACTTGAGGGGCTTATTAGAAGTTAAAAACAGTTTGATAAAAAGAAATGGTCCCCTATCTTTTTTTGAATCTCAAGGTCTGGGGATATTAGTTAATCCTTCTGAGGTTTTAGCTAACAATGATGAAGTGAAAATATACATAGAAAGAGATAAGGGCATAATTACTGATCAAGCATATACAAAAATATTATCTAGAAGTAATGTGAGAATATACGTTAAAATAATGGCTAATGTACTATATTATTTTCCTCATCCTATAATTTTTTACAATAAAGCAAACGCAAAAATTGAAACAGAGATTTACATAAATGACTTTGGAAAGATCGTTGAGGCATATATTTTAGGTAGAAAGTTTCACAATGAGGAATTTAAAGAAGGAGATATAAAGAGCATTACAAAAGTATACTATAAAGAGAGACTATTAATTTATGATATTTTTAGAGTTAAAAATGAAGATTATAAGAGTAAAAATATTATGGGTAGTGAGGCATTACTTACAGTTTTAGATATAAAAAATGGTGGAGAATACGATTTCAAAAGATTAATAACTTCTTCAGAAAAAATTGACAGCTTATGGAGGGAAGAAACCAAAATTTGGTTTTAACTTTTACCATTTAGAATAGTATAGCCATTTGCCATTAAAAGTCAATAACATTCGTGGATAATTGTTTTCGATAACTTTGTCAACATAAATTTTTACATCAATCATACTCATTATACCATCGCCAAATAGTTCATGAGCAACATCCTTGATTACCGGCCCATATAGTAATACTCCTTCATAAAGCCTATATATAAATGGATCTGTAGGAGGCCATGGTTGAGCTGGAGTCCTCATTGGAGCGTCTAACAATACTGGTTTAAACTCCTTAGGTAAATCTAGTAAAGTAATTATCTTATCAGCTTCTTCCTCAGTAGCTTGTGCATAACCATATAATAACATTGCTGCATATACTTTATCCTTTCCTAAATACTTTCCAATTTCTTCCCATGTCAACCTTTTTTCCCTTTTCTTCTTTAGACTAATTTCCCTTAGCTCTTTTTTATCAATCATATATAAATATTATGAAAAGTATTATATGAATTTTTCGTTAAAAGATAACTATATTTGGTGATTCTTTAATTATCTTAACAACAACTTGTGTAGAAGTTCTCTCGACCTCTGGAATACTCATAACTTTTTCTAAGAATTTTTCCATGAACTCCTCTCTGGTTTTATATCTAGCCATTACAATAAAATCATTATCGCCTAGAACAAAATATACTCCCCAAACCCCTGGTATTTGTGCTAACTTATTGCCTAACTCCACATGATAATTTTTACCATACTTAGCTTTTACAGAAGTTATTACTATGTAATCAAGGTTTAATGAGGCTGGATTAATATATGCATAATAACCCTTAATTACACCATCTTTTTCTAACTTCTTAATTCTATATGATAAGGTAGACTTGGGAATTCTAATTTCCCTAGCTATCTCATCTAAAGAATATTTTGCATTGTGTTGAAGAATTTTCAAAATTCTTAAGTCTATTTCATCCATAGACTATATATTATAAACAAAAATATAAGCCTTTACTTTGAATTATATCTAATCAACACTTATAATAAAGAAAGACTTACAAAAAATCGCTTATAATCTTTGGAAGATACGCAGTAACAACTTAATTTGGAACATTAAAAATTCTCAAATTTACAACAAACACTAGCCAACATATTAAACCTCTATTGAACTCATATATTTAGATAGAATTGAGACTAATCCCTTTTATCGCTTCTTAGCCTAAGATAAGTAATATGCTCATAAAAACTCCCTCTCCTTCATTCTCTCCGCAATAAAAATTGACTCAGTTAACCCCACGTTCTCTATAAATCTAATTCTCACTATAACATATAATGAAGCCGATAATTGTTCTATGAACTTCTCCATTCTATTGCACTAAATAAATGTATCAACACAGAGAACAACTCTTCCTTTACAAATATCTGTAAGTAAAGTGAGTGTGGAGATAGTGTCGTCATTAGGGTATAAATTCTGGGATTAGTCTTCTCTCCCATAAGACTAGTGCTATGGAGTACTTTATTATGCTTATGCTCCTATTCACTGCCTTTGTTGCCCTCTTGAAACGTATAAGCCTATCCCTTAGTGAGGAATGTAGCCCCTCGTTGGGGTTAACGGGTGAGACAATCGTGTGATCCTTTAACCAAAAGTTGTAATCATCACTCACCCACCTACCCTCATCTGGCAAGTACATTTTAATCTCACTGAAAGTATTCTCATCCCTATCACCAACAGAGTAAATTGGGTAGAGTCCAAGACCCGTGAAAACGTAACAAGTGAAGACCCACTTGTAGAAAGCCCTAGTGTTTCTGTACAAGTACGTCCACATCTCATCAACAACCTTAGTAACAACCTTACCCTTAACAAACTCTTTAGCCTTATTCCATAAGTCAACTAGCTTCTCATACTTCCTCCCACCATAACGCTTAACCCAAGTAAACACAGTACCCAAAGGTACGTTAAGAACCCTAGAAATAGCCCTCATACTCATACCATTAGAATACATCCTCAAAGCCAACTCCCTAACCTATATAGGTTTTATTAGCCGGGGAGAGTAATACTCCTCGGCTGGGGAAACATGGTCGAGGAAAGAACTGAAGCAAAGTCTTCGGTCAAGGGCGTGACAAACCCCTACCGTCGGACTGAACATTGTGGAAAAATCCACGAATATAGGTGTGACAAAGAGGTAGGGGTAATAGGAATAGATGTATCAAAAGATTATCTAATTACAAGTAGGGGGAGGGAAAGAAAATACAAGAACAACTTGAAGGGTTACGAAGAAATCCTCGAGATGAAACCTTGTATAATAGTCCTAGAACCTACGGGAGTATACGCAATAAGACCAAGCCAATACTTCAAGGAGAAAGGAATAAAAGTACTACAAGTAAGTCCAAACGTGTTATTAAGAGAAAAGGAGTTTAGAGGAAAGAAAACAGATTTTTATGACGCTGAAAAATTAGAAAACATGGCTGACAAGGCTAAAGAATATGAATACAACCCCTTGAAGGAGTTAGTAACACTCTACCTCTTCCTCAAGGACATGGAAGTAAAATACGAGAACAGGCTAAAGAGGACACTATTCCTAGTAAGTGACAACGACAAGATAAACAAGGAAAGGTTAGAAAAACTCGCAAATGGGGATTTTACACAAGAAGAGCTCTACAACCTAGAATACACACCAATAGTACTCGAAGAAATAAGAGTATTGGCAAAAACACTCTTGGAAACGCAAGAGAGGTTGAAAGAGGTTAGGAGGATGATTGAGGAGCAAGTACCGGATAATCACGTTTTGTTAACAATTCCAGGAATTGGGAAGCTTGCAGCTGGGATTATCATGGGGATTGTTAACGATATTAGGCGCTTTCCTAAACCAGAATCTTTTGTTGCTTATTGTGGTCTTGATCCGGTTGTTGAGAGGAGTGGTAGGGTTGTTGTGAGTAGGGGGATTTCTAAGAGGGGTAATAAGTATTTCCGTAGTTTATTCTACTTTCTTGCAAAGATGAATTATTCTAGGTCTTTTCCGAATTTAATTATCTTACCCTCCTCGATTAGGATTACTCCATTATCGATTATCTTCTCGCCGTCAAAAACTTTCTTCCCCTTTACAGCGAGCATAAGTTATGAAAGGATTTGAAACTTTTAAATCAGTGGGTGAAGATGAAGGTAGAGGTAAAAATATTATTGTAAAAGATTTTGTCCAATGGTTCTCTATATTATAATAAGCTACTATGATCTTAACTAATCTAGAAAGATTTTTTACAACTGCTATAACTTAGAATTTTTGTCTGGTTATATTGTTACTAGCTAAGGTAAGTAAGTTGTTTAAAACGATGGAGTTTTGTGATGTCTATATAGAGAAATATATATCAAAAGGTAATGATCAATCAAGTGTGCCTAAGAAAATTTTATTTTTAATATTTTTATTTTATTTATTGTAATATACTTAACTTATTTCTGATTTGATAAAAAGAATATGGGTTGTAGTTTTAAAGAAGGTATTAGTAAACCTAATGTATTTGTGATTTTTAAAGTAAAAAATCTCTATCTTTATTTCAGAATTAAAAATTTCATTCTCAAAAAAGCTATTCCGGAGGTAGGACTTTAAATAGTTTTTCAATATCTAGACCGTTTACCTTTTCTCTGTATTTTTTAATCCCTAAGTAATACACAGTCCCTAAAACAGGAAGTGCTATAATTAAAGCATTAGTATCTAAAGCATTCCCAGCAAAAACTATACTTGCATACGTGGTATTTATTATGCTATAACCTAATGCTAGTCCTACAGAGATTAACAAGTCGACTGCTGCTAATATTCCAATTATTACTAATTTTTTAGAGTCCTCATCAGATATCATGTCACCTAGGATTTTCCTCTTACCTAAAAGTATTGCAGATACGATAGCTGGCAACATTTGGTAGATCATAAGTATCGAAAGAATTCCAATTGAAGTTATTGCGAAACCACCTAATGTTTGCATATAAACCCAGAACAAACTTATTCCCGTTACTAGTAAACTACCTAAAATTGGAGCCCCACTTTTAGTTACTGTGGATAGCTTTTCTGGTAATAATCTATCGAAAGACATAGCTAAAACTACTCTAGCACTTAATGATAATAATACTATACTTATTGCTAATTCTGCTAAGAAACCTGTTATGGCTAATGTCCATAGTAAAATGGGGTTATTTAATACCATTATTCCAGCCCATATTACAAACCCCTCACCGAAAGAGACGGGAACGTTTCCCCAGCCATTTAAAGAAGCATAATTAAAGAAATTAAGCCCTATAGCATACTCAGCTGCAGCACTTAACAAAGCTACAAAGAAGTCAGCTAATATCCACCCTATTATCATACCATATCTTATGGTTTTTCTACCACCTTTATACTCCCCTGCAAAATATGAAGGTCCAAAGAACCACGAATATTCCCAGATCCATATTAATATTGCGAAAACTATAGTTGTAAATACATTAAATGGTGCAACTAAACTAGAACCTTGATTATAGAGCGATTGATATGATCCAGATTGAGAGAAAATCGTAAGTAAATTATTATAAGAACTAACGAAGAGAGTGTTACCGCCTATGAAAAATATAGCTGATGCTATTATAGGTCCAGCTATTTGTCCCAATACCATAGATACTAATACTACCCAAGACATATACTTATTATGTAATGAGATTATAACTCCAAATAAAATTGTAAAAATTGCAGATGTTATAAATAAATATGTAGGATTAGTAAGTATCGAATAACCTAAATATACTAAACCATAATCTCTAATAGCAAATCCAATTAATTGTATAGAAGGAACAAACCCTGCTATCACTGTTAGTTCTATAGTAGTAAATGCTGCTAATAACGGGACAGTAATTATGTTAGTTATTCCTTGTATTGTTCCTATTAGTGAGTGTAGGAATCTTGATATGTATATGTATTCTCCGGAGGATCTTGGTATTAGTTCTGATAATCTTAAGTATATGTAGAATGGTGGTATTGCGAATAGGAAGCCTATTAATGCTGATAAGCCGAAATTGTTAGCACCAGGAACACCGGGGGAGTAAAGAAGAGTATAATAAGCAGCTAAAGGCAGTACTAACGTTAAGACCTTTCCTGCAGCATCTTTCATTCCGAAATGCTTTATAAGTCCAGATGATTCCCTTATAAGCAATTTTTCATCTTTTTTCATGTTTAATCACTGGTAAAATTTCTCATCAATGAATTATTTAAATATCTGGAGTAATATGAAAGTAATTAAAGTAATATTTTATCTTACATCTTATTACGATAGCTAAAGGACATATTAAACACTGTTTAACATGTTTTATAAATCAAAACATATATAAGATTCTCAAAATCATATTAACATAATGGCACCTGAAAAAACGAATCAAGGGGTAGCTGTTATAAAAACCATAAGGTTACCTAAAAAGGTAGTTCAATCTATAGAGAAGATTGCGTTTATGGAAAACAAAAAATTTAATAATATAGTAAACGAAGAACTCATAAAATTCGTGAACTATGTCTATAAATTAAGAAAAACCAGCGGTAACGAAATTATAATTTCCTCTCGCTTTTTTTCTTTATTTATTGATTTATTAAATGATGACTTAAATAAGATAAAGGAGCTATTCTATAATTATGGTAAACAGTGGGGGAAAGAATATCTAATATTATGGAATAGTAATGAAAATAAATTGAATATTAATTTTAAAAGTTTTATTAATTTGATCACTGTTACGTCTAATTACTCTAATCTCTTTAAGTTAAACATTGAATATGAGGATAACGATAATACGCTGACGTTAATTTTACATCATAATTATAACATAAAATATTCTGCTGCATTAGCGGGATATTATTTAGGAATCTTAGAACATGTCAAAAGTGTTGAAAAAATATCTGATATAAAGGTAGATGTAGCGGAAAATAGTGTTATTTTCACAATTTCTTTCCTATTTAAAGAAACCTAGTGTATATGAGATAGGGAGTTAAGGAATGATCTAATATAACTTCTCTTCTAAGTAACTTCCATTGGCCGTTCTTTTTAATTAATGTATCTTTTCTTTCATATGATATGATATGCGGAGTGTCGTAGTCAAAACGAGTTACGAAAAGTAAAATAACGCTATGGACATTAACCGTATTAGGATCACCATTAGATTCTATTTTTACTCTAGTAATATGATATCTATATCTTGCTGGAGGGTCTTCGCTCCACACATACTGTGTGCCGAATTTTTTAACTCTTATTAAAAGAGATCTTATATCGTCATTAAAATAAGTCATTTTAGTAGTTACTTGTTCAGAACCTCTTTTCATAGTCAGCTTATATGGTGCAATGTACTCAATATTTTCATCAACAAGTTTGATCCATTCCTCTAGATTCTGATTTTCTAATAATTCAATTTCTTTATATAAAAATTCCAATATTTTCTCTTTAGTTTTTTCATCAACTTTTGATAGAACTATAGTCATTCTTGATCACCTTCCAGTAAATAATTAATATACTCTTCAAAGAAATTAAGTTGATTTATTTCATTGTTCCCACCGTAATAATATTCTCCCGGACCATCAAAAGTAGGATCTGGTGTTTCATGCATTCCAGCAAAGTAATATAAGTCTAAGTCTGAGCTTTTAGGAGAAAGTGCGTTTTCAGTCATTCCCTCCCATATTACAACATCATCTGGTTCTACTATTCCAGAAGCTCCAAACAATCTAATATATGTTTTGAAAGATAATTCCTTTAGTTTCTCTGGGGCATCTTTCTCTACAGCCCACCAAGTCCATATTTCTGTTTTATCCACATCTATAGGCCTCCATAGTCTAAATGATTGATAAGGTACTGGTATATCTGCAGTTCCGGCACCGTAAGCTGTGTTATGAAATGCAAAATTAGGGAATATATTTCCTATCATTCTATTACTATCCACCCATACCTTGTACTCTTTTTCAGTTAGTAATTTCTTAGCTTTTTCAAGTAATTCTGGCCACCATATAGGATAGTAACTTGGTCTAGGATAGTTTGGTGAATCAAATTTATTTGGACCAGCAAACATAACCCCATGACCTCCTTTTAATTTAACAACTGCTGCGTATGCTGAAAACAAGTTACTATAGGGGGGAACAACCCCTCCGACCTCATAAGCAAAACCATGAGCAGTTAAAAAGTGCCATGCATCACCTATGAAGTTGTCTACTGCTGTTTTCCAATTAGCTTTGATTATCCATCTTTGAGGGTATGAGAATTGTAAACCTTTTTCAGTTCTTTTAAGTAATATATCTAGATAGAACTTAGCATCACCTAAAAAGTCCTCTAATGGTTTGGCTTTATCATTCATTGTACCAAAAATTAACCCATCATAAATAGCTATTTTCACTTCAAATAAAGGTAAGTCTGAGTTCTTAAAATTGGGAGCTATTAAATGCCTTGCTGGAATTCCAACAAGTTCACCAGTAGTTTTAAACGTTAAACCGTGATATTGGCATTTAAAGAATAATGAATTACCCCTATCTTCTCTAATTAATTTAGCACCCCTATGAGGGCAGACGTTATAAAAAGCTCTTATTTTACCGTCTTCATCCCTTACTACTATCACTGATGTATAAGGTCCCATATATCTTAATACGTAATCACCTTTGTTTGGAATCTCTGACTCATGGGCTAAGCAGAGCCACACTTTACTAAATATTTTTTTCTGTTCTAATTCAAATAACTCCCTGTCTGCAAATAACCATAATGGAATTTTCCTTTCCTTTATTTTTTCTTTAGCTTTTTCGAGTCGTTCCTTAATATGTTGTGGTAGCTTATCTTCCATAACCATCATTAATCTAATAGTAAATTTAGAATTTATAATTAATTTATACTAACCTCATTGTACATTGTAATACAATGTAATATGACTTATCTTTTTTTTATTAAATCGCACTAAATGCCTTTATGGGTAAGTTTTCTGAGTACGGCAAAAGAATAACTGAATCGAAATTAACATTTTTCTTAAATATAATTTCAAAAAAGGAAAATGTAATTAGCTTTGCTAATGGACTTCCAGATCCCTCAACTTTTCCCCATAAAGAAATAAACGAAATAATCTCAGAGATCCTAACTAAAAATCCAAATTTAGCATTACAATACACTGTAACTTGTGGTCCTAATTACGTAAAAGACGCCATTATTAAGTTAGTTAAAGAAAGAGGATTAGATAATATTACTGAGGAAAACATCTGTATAACTTCTGGTTCACAAGAAGCCCTTTTCGTATTATTCCACTTATTTTTAAATCCTAACGATACCATCATAGTAGAAAAGCCTACATATATAGCTGCACTTGAGACTCTAAATCCGATAGGTGTAAAATATCTAGGCTTAGATATTAAAAATAACGAATATGAAATTGATAAATTGGAAGAAGAGTTAAGAAAAGAGAAAGTAAATAATGTAAAGTTAATGTACCTTATTCCCTCTGCTCAAAATCCCACTGGTTTGACTATGGGTTTAAATACTAAGAAAAAAATAATAGAATTAGCTAATGAATATGATATTTATATCATAGAGGATGATGCGTACGGTTTCCTATCTTTTAACGATGAATACAATTTTCCCTTGAAGCATTACGATGATACGGATAAGGTAATCTATGTTGGTTCTTTTAGTAAGATATTATCTTCTGGTTTAAGAGTAGGATTTGTAATAGCTAGTGAAGAAATTATTAGAAAAGTAGAGGGATTAAAACAGAATATAAATGCTCATACTCCAACCTTAAATCAGTTGGTTGCCGCTGAGGCAATCTATAGGAATATAATATTCAAGAACTTACCTAAAATTAGACAAATATATAAGACAAAGAGGGATGTTATGTTAAAGGCCATAGAAAATAATTTCCCAGAGAATACAATTTGTTCTAAACCTACAGGTGGGATGTTTATATTCTGTTGGCTAGAAAATTTAGTAGACACAGGTGAAATTTTAATGAAAAGTTTAGAAGAAAACGTAGCTTTCATGCCCGGTAAATACTTTTACTTTGACGAAAGCGGATTTAACACAATGAGATTAAGTTATAGCTTACCTACATATGAAAAAATATTTGAAGGAATAGAAAAATTAGGAAAAATTTTAAGTAGCTTAGAGAGATAACCAATACTCTATTATCTTCTTAAGATTATAATGGAATTCATTCTTTAATTCTTTTATCTTTAATAAAACGTTATTCTTTAATTCCTCTATTCTAATACTATTGTTAGAAGAGTGAATGATATCACTGTCAACTATTCTATATGCATTAAACCATTCATTAATCTCTTCTTCGTCAATCTCTATGTGGAATTGCATTCCTAAACCCCTTTTTACCTTATAAATCTGAAAGTACTTATTACTGTATCCAAGTAATGTACCTTCTGGTGGTATAGTAAAAGTATCCCTATGCCATAAAAAGACATTCATTGATTTACTATTAATTACGTTCTCTAACCCATTAACTAAATTTATTTCTATTATTCCAAATTCTGGTCCAAAAGAACCCTTCGTTACACTGCCACCAGCCGCATAAGACATTATCTGAGCCCCTAAACTTATGCCTAATATTCTCTTATTTTCACGTAAAGCTTTTCTAACTAGTTCTATTTCTAATTCTATGTATTTATACTTATCTTTTTCATATACTGCTTGCGGTCCTCCTAATATCATTAATGCATCGAAATCCTCATTACCTTTTAGTTCATCAGCGAACATCGTTTTTATCGTATAATGGCCTTTCAATAGTTGTTCAAACGTACCTAATTTCTCTACTTCATGATTTTGTATAACTAATAGTTTCTCCATGTTTACGCCCAATTTAAGTACTTATTATAGTCCCATTCAGTTACTTGATATGCATATTCCCTCCACTCGCTCATCTTAAGATCTACATAGTTGTCTACGAAATCTTTGCCTAATGCACTCTTTAGAACATCATCGTTTTGAAGCTCTAATAGTGCTTCCCTTAAATCTGCGGGTAATTGCTTAAGCTCCTTATTATCGGAAAGTCCGTTTATTATAGGGCTACCAGGCTCGATCTTTTTGTTAACGCCATCAAGTCCCGCAGCTAATATTGCCACGACAGCCAAATAAGGATTAACCAATCCGTCTGGAGATCTGAACTCAATTCTAGTGTCATCTTTTGCTTTATTTACATAGGGTAATCTTATCATTGATGTTTTATTATTAACACTATATACAGCATATGCTGAAACCCATCTAGCCCCAGATCTGGGAGTTATAGCGTGAAGTCTCTTATACGAATTTACAGTAGGCATTACAATAGCCATCAAGCTCCTCGCATGGTATAATAAACCCCCTAAGAAATATCTACCGAATTGCGAAAATCCTAATTCATCATTAGGGTCATAGAATAGATTTTCATCATCCTTCCACAAGCTTAGATTAAAATGAGCACCGTTTCCGGTAAGGTTATTAAAAGGCTTGGGCATGAAAGTTGCTATAAGTCCTCTCTTTTCTGCTACACTTCTTATCATAAACCTAGAAAATATATGTCTATCAGATTGTGTTAAAGCTTCAGTATGTTGAGTATCTATCTCATATTGACCATTAGCATCTTCGTGATCTACAGCATATGCTTTCCAACCTAGAACTTCATTAAAGTAATACAACAATTCTTCTATTAATCCTAAGTTGTTACTTCTAATTAAAGTTTGCGCATCGTAACAAGGTCGTTCTAATAAGTCATTAGGATCCGCCGGCTCAATTTTATTATTTACCTTTTTAACTACGAAAAACTCTAGTTCTATTCCTAATTGCATCACATGCCCTTTCTCTTGCTTGAGTTTAGTTAAATAAGTTTTCGCTATGTTTCTTGGTGCAAATGGCCATAATTTTCCATTTACATAAATATCACTTGTAAACCAAGCTGTATCTTTTTTCCACGGCAATATTACCATTGAAGATAGATCTGGTATTGCGGAAAAATCTGGATCTTCTGGTTTAAATCCCAAATCTCCCACAGCATAGCCAGTAAAGGTAGCTCCTCCTTGTAATGCATCATCTAAAAAATCTACTGGAACTAATTTAGCCCTACTTATTCCATTTATTCCTACAAATGATATTAGAGCTTGCTTGACTCCTTTCTCTTTCAATTTAGTTATTAAATCAACCTTGTTATCCATTGATTAATTAAATCTTATGTGATTACTTAAGGATTACTAGTAATCATGAGTATTACAATATATGTGGATGTAATATAAACTAGGATAATATGATACAAATGATATTTTTATGCATAATTATGAGATTAAATATAAAATGAAGGAGGAAAAAGCATCTAAAATTTTCGTAAGAGAGTCATCAGGTTTAATAAAACAATTTGGCATGTTCGATGCTGCAGGAAAGGTAATGAACGTAATGCTGCCTTTAGCTGCTTATTATACTCTTCTTTACTCCCCCGGTGTTCCTGGTGCTAACAATTTCGGCTTATCAGCATTAATAGGCTTCCTATTCGCAATACCACCATTCTACATATACTTAAGATTATCAGAACTAATACCAAGATCCTCCGGAGAATACATATACATATCAAGATTCCTACACTCACTAATAGGAACAATACAAGGAATAACTACTATTATTGGTATGAGTATGTTTACTGCATCTTTAATCATAACATTAACCGTAGACTCTGGGCTGGTTCCATTCTTACAAATTATAGGTTTAGCTTACAATAATCAGTCACTAGTAAATTATGCCTCAGAAATAATATCTTCACCGTTTTATACCTTTATAATTTCTGAAATATTTGTAGTAATTTATTTTATTATTATATCATTTAGTAATAAAATATTGTCTAAAGTTGTAGTAGTATCACTCTTTCTAGGACAAATAATAGGAACGATTTTAGTTTCTGCAATATTTTTAGCCTTAGGCAATCATGGTTTTATAACAGTTTTCAACCATATTTCACAAGAATTCGGATCTTCACAGACATATTCTGAAATCTCCTCTCAAGGTAAATCCCTAATTTATCCTCTTAACTTCGAAGGCACTATTATTATGGCAATTCTCTTATGGCTCTGGATTTTAGCGTGGTTTATAGGACCATCATATTTTGCTGGAGAGTTTAAAGGAGGTAAAAAGTCTATTAGAAGGGGTATGATAATAGGTTGGGTAATAGGAGGCATATTATTATTTCTAGTATCATACTCCTCAGAATACGCTGTAGGTTTGCCTTTCTTTGAGTATTCTTCATTACATGGATGGGGTAATATTCCAATAGCATTTTACGTCTTTTTCCTTCTCTTAAAAAGTTTCTTAATCCCGCCCAAAGATTGATAAATACTTTTTATCACCCTTGCTATCCTCTTGGCACCCAAATACAAACCAAGAGAGTACTTAAACAAGAGTACCAAGAGTAAGGAGAGGGCCTTAAGGGTTATAAACCCCTTATTCCTAACCCAAGTGAGGAAAGAACCTTTCTCCAATCCCAAGGCTTTAAGCTCCCTAATCAAAACCTCAATATCCCAACGATTCTCCCACGCAGTTATGATATCCTCAGCAGTATCATTAACGTTGGTAGAGAAGAAGTACCTCCTTCCAAAACCCTTATAATCATCTATTACAAGTAATTTTATGGGAATACCTAAATACTCAACTAGGTATTCCCCCTCGGGGAACTCGCCAACTGGCACGAGCCTACCACCCTCGGTGACCCGCGAGTTGGACTTGAGTTCCCCGACGGTATTAGATAAAAGAGTCCTAGAATTAACATACCAAGAATCAAAAACCTTGCACACAACATTAAACTCCTTCTCGAGAATTGGCAATGTTTCCAAGTATTCTTGTATCTTTGTCTTGAACTCAACCTCCTCTCCCCTCTCCCTTAATATCTCAACAACCTTTTGTGGTATGTAGGGTATTATTGTTACTATGTAGGTTTCGTTTGTTTTCAAGTCTTTTATTGCTATTATGAGTAGTTGTATTGTTGGTTCGTATCTTTTGTGTTCTCTGCAGTAAAAGACTTGTGCTCCGTTTCTTGATACTGGTAGTGCTCTTGCGTGTTGTTTGTGATCATGTGTGTCATCTATTATTAGTTGTACTGGGTGGTCTTGTACTATCTCTTTTACTATTTTGATCAGGTTTGTGTTTGCTAGTTTGTTAAGGTTTTTTAGTACTGTCTCGTAGTCCATGCCCGTTGCTTGGGCTATTTCTGTTGCTGTTCCACCCATTACTCCTCCAAGTACTAGTTTTGCTAGTGTGTCTTTTCTCAAGCTAGTCAAGGCAGTGAATATTTGTTGTAATGCTTCTTGTAGTGCATTGTAATACGCTTGGAGTAATGAGTTTGTATTCATCCGATATTTTGTTTGGTTAATTTTTAAAAAGTTTTCAAGGTGCCCTTAAACTGCAAGGATTTTCCTATAAATGCTATTCCAATCTCTTTTAGTGAAGGGTTTATAATATGGGCTTCGATAATGGTATATAATAATCCAACACTCTTAACAGTTTTAGCCATAACAAATTTCTTAGCAGAATTCGCAATAAATGCCATACTAATGGCTCTAGCTACAAGAGTTGTATTAGCAATGTCTTTCGATAGATTATTACCCGAATTTCTATCAGCAGTTACAACCAAAGGAATTCCGTTAATAGCATCGATAGTTATCACAGTTATAACAGCAATATGGACTTATGCCCAAAGTCTCGGAGGATTTTCAATAACTCCAATTGGCATAATAACTTTAATAGTAATATATCAAATGGTACCTGCAACATTATCTAGTATTTTCATGGTAATAAGAAGAGGTAATACAATAAATATTACCAGAAGTGATAGAATCAAGATAATTATAATGGGTATAATAGCAACAATAGATCTTTTAGCATCAGCAATTATAGTTCTAGCTTACGGATTTGTCAACCCTATTTACAGCTCATTCGTATTTGCTGGAAACTCCTTAGATACGATCTCAACATTACTTTTAATTCCAGTGGGCGGTACTTTACTGTACTTTACAGCTTTAAAAATAAGAGAAAGACAAGGTATTAATGTAACCTTAGCCTTTAAAGAAATACCTCCAGAATGAATAAGATAGGTTGTTAAGCTTTAATGAATTTAAACAACAAGTTAGTTCCCAAGTCAATTCTATTTTTTATTACTAAAGTATATGGCGAGAGCAGCGTGTGCTAAGGCACCTAATTTTAATACACTTTAAAGGGCAAGGGTTCCCCTCATTGATTCGGATTTACATCTCTCATTTGAGGGGCAGTTGAGAGGGTCAGAGACCCCTCCCATTGAGATTGATTACCGCGATAACGTCACGATCGTTCTCATAACCGCATGAAGGACAACGAAAATACCTATGAGAGATCTCCTTCATCCTTTTACCACACTTTGGACATGAAACAGAAGAATAACTGGGATTAACGTATTGAACTAGAATACCGTGTTTCTTAGCTTGCCACTCAACCCAATATTGAATCCTACGATACTGCATCAAGTAGAGTTTGTCATGATATTCTCTCGGTAGTTTATCCACGTTCTTGATGAGGTTCTTGAGGTTCTCCAACTTAATAACATTAGCACCAAAATCTCTAGCAATTTCAACAACCCACTTCCCTACCTTTCTAGCGAAGTCCTCCATAATACGCCTAGCCCTTTGATGAAAAGAACGAATCCTATTGAGGATCCTCTTGTTCTCCTTCCACCTTATATAAAACATATTAGTCAGATCTGTGTAATATAGATCTGACTAATATGTTTTATATAAGGGGTTCAGATAGGGCGATCTTCATAGAAACAGTAGCTCTGATCGCTTTGCCCCTCCTAGCCATTAAAAGAATTTCAGAAAAAAGGAGTATTTAAATTTCCATCCCCGCCTCACAGAGTCGAGGCTTTTCGCCCCCTTAACCCCAATTTTTGTAAAATGCCCATGTCATCATGCGGTATTTGATTTAAGGTATGGTAGGATGTTGGAACCACCTTATGTTGCACTAGATGCACCTAAGGAGAAGATGGGTTTAAAGGTTTATCAGATTAGGGATAATAACGGTTGGATAGAGGTTGATATTTGAATAAAATTCCCCTCTAAAAGTTTTTTATTTTTTATCACTCTCAGTGAACAGTAAAAAAGTTTAGGGAGCTTTTTGTAAAAGTTTATGAAAAGTAAAATGATAGATTAAAGGCACAAAGTGAATAATTTGTATTTAAATAGTATATACCGCCTAGGAACGCAATATTTATATACTATGCATGTTTCAAAATTCTTATGGGCTTATTTAGAAAAAAACAGCCTGATGGAGTTAGCAATGGAGGAAGGCAAATAAAAATACTTTTCACCTCAGATCTTCACGCATCAGATGTAGCATTTAAGAAATTCCTTAATGCGGGAAAGATGTTTAAAGTAGACATAATGATAATAGGTGGTGACTTAGCTGGTAAAGCTTTAATCCCCATAATAGACATAGGGGAGGGAAAATATGAGGTTAACGGTGAAGTTGTGGGGAGGGAAGGATTACAAGTAATAACGCAGAGGATAAGAAATGAGGGGAATTATTATATAATTACTGATAAAAAGGGTTATGAGGAATTAGTAAATGATAAGAGTAAATTGGATGAGGCATTTAAGCAAGCAATGATAGAGAGACTTAGGGAGTGGATAAAGATTGCTGATGAGAGATATGCTGGGGCTAATATACCAATTTACGTAAATCTGGGAAATGACGACCCTCTTTACCTCTTTGATATAATTGATGAAAGCAATGTAATGAAGAGGACTGAGGGTTTTGTAATACCAATTGGTGATTATGAAATGATCTCTTTCGGCTATGTAAATCCCACTCCCTGGAATACTCATAGGGAGATGAGTGAGGATGAACTCTACTCAAATTTAAAAACAATGATGGAAAAGGTTAGGGATCCCAGTAAAACAATACTCAATTTACACGCCCCACCTTACGGAACTAATCTAGACAATGCACCACTTTTAGATAAGAACTTAAAGGCCGTGGTTAGGGGTGGTGAAATAGTGATGACGCATGTAGGCTCTAAGGCTGTAAGGCAAATTATTGAGGAGTATAAACCTTTATTAGGAATTCACGGTCATATTCATGAGTCAAGAGCTTTCGATAAAGTTGCTGGTACTTTAGTTCTTAACCCCGGTAGTGAGTATAATTCCGGAATCTTTCATGGAGCATATTTAGTTCTTGAAAATGGGAAAGTAAAAACACATCAATTAATCACAGGATAAAAAGTAAGAAAAATCGATCTCTAGCTTAATTACCATTTTGCGTATTTTAGCCATTTTCCGTTAAATGTTAGTATCATTCTTTCATTTCCTTTTTCATCTACTGTCTTTCCTACATCTATTGTCACATCTATCATGCTCATTATTCCTAGCCTTAGACTTATCCGACGTACAAATTACCTATTATTAAAGCTTTTATACAATCTATATACTTTTACCTTCACTTTCTGATAACTATTTTATATTAAGACGAAGTATATTAACACTTTCTAAAATTAGCTATTCCTAGACACTCTTAAAAATAAAATTCTTTTAATTTATCTCTATTTATAGAATTATAATAATATTTAAATTTTGCTATTCAAAGTTATAAAGATTAGCATTTTTACCCTAGACCCCAAATTCATTTTACAAAAATAATTTCAAAGAGTAATTATCTATTATCTTGAAAATTTTGTAATAAAAAGTTAAGGTGGACGGAGTGGTATTACCTTAGGGGAACTAACTTGATAATACCAGACTCCGTCCACCCAAAGACACTTGCACAAATCAAGGAAAAATTATTTTCCATCATAAACTTCAAGGCAGAAGAAGTCAAGAAAACACTTGTAACAGCAGCACTAACAAAAGATTCAGCAGAAAACAAGGCAAAAGAATTTGGCATCTCACCACAAACAGTAAGAAACTACGTGGAAGAACAACCACAAGTAATAGAACAAATGCTAAACATGATCAAAACAATCTCCATCAAGGAACTAGGCGGAAGAAAACGTGTAAAAATATCAATAGACTAACGTCAATAAAATACAAGGGAAAACCAATAGAAGGACTAAGCGGCTCAGAAAAAGATTACGCATAGAATTACGCAACAGCAACAACAAGAGTAAAGAAAAAAACACTAATACTAGCATTCACACGCATAGAATGACAAGACTAGAGATAGTTGAAAACCCAATACAACAAATACCAGCATTAGGCCTAGAAATAGAACTAGTAACACTAGATGCCGGATTCTATTCAGTAGACGTGATCAACTACTTATCAAGGTTTAACTTCATCATTGGAGTAGCCATGGAAAAGGTTGGAATACATGGAAACTTCGATGGTGATTATACTGCAAAGTCAAATGCTAAGAAGGCAACCTTTAGGCTAATAATACATCACGGTAGGGAAAAGGAGTACTTGGCTAAGGGGACAAACCTAGACGTAAATAGGAGTATTATTGTAAAATGGTATAACAAGGTTAGGACACCAATAGAAACATCATACAAGTTAATCAAATCTTTCCTAATCTTTACCTCATCAAGGAGTTGGCTATTCCGATTATTCATCTTCCTCCTAGCAATGTTAATCTATACACTATACTTGCTCCTCAAGGGGACAACGAGCAAGGAAGACTTCCGCTTACTCCTAACCATCTTGCTCTTGCAAGATAATATTACTATTTTGCAAGAATATTTAGTTAAATTATTTTATCTATTTTTTAACTCTCTTGAATTATTTTCGGGGTAATGAAATTGGGGTCTAGGGTACGATTTTCCTATAAGTGCTATACGAGTAATTTTATGGGAATACCTAGATACTCAACTAGGTATTCCCCCTCGGGGAACTCGCCAACCGGCACAAGCCTACTACCCTCGGCGACTCGCGAGTTGGACTTAAGTTCCCCGACGGTATTAGATAAAAGAGTCCTAGAATTAACATACCAAGAGTCAAACGATTTCAATACAATGTTAAATTCTTTCTCTAGAAGTGATAGTAACTCCAAGTATATTTGGATTTTCGTCTTAAACTCTGCTTCTTCTTGAGTATTTTTGCAACTTTTTGTAGGGTATTATTGTTACTATGTAGGTTTCGTTTGTTTTTAAGTCTTTTATTGTTATTATGAGTAGTTGTATTGTTGGTTCGTATCTTTTGTGTTCTCTGCAGTAGAAGACTTGTGCTCCGTTTCTTGATACTGGTAGTGCGTGTTGTTTGTGATCATGTGTGTCATCTATTATTAGTTGTACTGGGTTGGTCTTTTACTATCTCTTTTACTATTTTGATCAGTTTGCTAGTTTGTTAAGGTACTGTCTCGTAGTCCATGCACGTTGCTATTTCTTTTGCTGTTCCACCCATTACTCCTCCAAGTACTAGTTTTGCTAGTGTGTCTTTTCTCAAGCTAGGTTGTGAATATTTGTTGTAATGCTTCTTGAAGTGCTTTGTAATACGCTTGGATTAGTGAGTTTGTATTCATCCGATATTTTTGTTAGTTAATTTTTAAAAAGTTTTCAAGGTGCCCTTAAACTGCACGGATTTTCCGACAAATACTATAAGGAAAAAACGTATTCAATGAAGAAGCTTGAGTAAATCATAGATCCATATAATATCATTAATCTTGAAAAACTACTCTAAATATTTAAATACTAAAAAGAAAATCTTAACTTATGTACAATGAATGGTTACCGGTTGCTTTTTCAGATGAGGTTAAGGATATATATGAAACAAACATATTAGGACAAGACATAGTTATAATTAGAAAAAATGGAAAGCTTTATGGATTAAGTAATAGATGTCCCCATAGGTTAGCTAAGTTGTCTAAAGGAAAAATTATTGAAGATGAAATTCAATGCCCATATCACGGTTGGAGATTTAATCTAGAAGGAAAATTAACTATTGTGCCTTCATTGGGTAAAAAGATAAGTGTAAATTTAAGAAAATATTACGTAAAGGAAAAATATGGTATTATTTGGATATCTATTGATGAACCAAAAGATGATTTACCAGAAATTAAAGAGTGGGATAGTTTTAGAAAAATTAAATGTGGTCCTTACTATATAAACGCAAATCCTTTTAGAGTATTAGAAAATTTATTTGATGTATCCCACTTCCCCTATGTTCATGAAAACTACTTAGGGGACCCTAAATATCCTTATATACCAGAATATAATGTTGAAATTACTAATGAAGGAATTGTAGCAAAAAATATTAAGGTATATCAACCAAATCCAGACGGTAGTCACACTGAAAAGTATGAGAGCTATACTTACATTATATATAGACCACTATTCTTATACTTTACAAAAACCGATGAGAGTGAAAGAACATTTTCCATGATTTTTGCGATTAAACCAGAAAGTAAGAATAAAAGTGTAGTCTTTGCTTGGATTTTCATGAACTACGATTACGAAACAGATGAAAATGTAATTAGAAACTTTGAAGATACAATAATTATGCAAGATAAAGAGGTTTTAGAAACACAACCAGATATATATTACCTTGATTTATCAAAGGAAATTCATGTTAAAGCAGATAAACTATCAATATTTTACAGACATTATCTAAAAAGGAGAATTGGAAAGTTTCCAGAGTTGGGTTTACTATGATTATAAAAAATGTAAGAATAATAACAAAGGAAGGAATTACGGAAGCTGAAGTTAAAATAGAAGAAGAAAGGATTGTTAAAGTTAGTAAAGATATTCAGACTAATGAAAAGGTTTTAGATGGAGATAGCAAACTTCTTTTGCCTGGAGGAGTTGATAACCACGTCCATATTTATAAAAGATATTTAAAAGTTCCAACATCTGATACTGTAGAAAAAAGCACATTAGCTGCAGCATTTGGAGGAACAACAACTGTAATAGATTTTGCTTTTTCGAATAGACAGCCTAATGTTGAGGAGAGAATTAAGCAATTCTCTTCCTCTTATGTTAATTACACTTTTCATATATTTGCTAATGATGTTACAGATAATTTGAAAAAAGCTTTTGATATAGGTTTTAATTCGGTTAAATTTATGATGATTGAGTATGCCGGCTTAAAAAGTACTTTAGCTGGGTTAAAGAAAATAAACGAGTTCGTAAATGAAAGACAAGGTTATGTAATGATTCACGCTGAAGACGAGGAATTAATTAATGTATTGTCTAATAATTTAAGAGGAAGTCCAAAACTTCATTTACTAACGAGGCCGGATGAAACTGAACTCTCTGCAGTTATTAGGGCAATTCCTTTAATAGAAAACGGCTTAATAGCACATGTAAGTAGCGGTAAAACTCTTGATTTGTTACCAGACAAAGTTAAGGCTGAAGTTGTCCTACATCACTTAATTTTAAGTAAGAAAGTATATGATAGAAGAGACTCATACCTTTTTGTGACCACACCACCAGTTAGAGACCCAGAAGAGATCTGGAAAAGAATTAATAAGGTTTCAATTATTGCTACTGATCATAATTGGTTTGATAAAGAAGTAAAAGAAAATCATAAAGAATTTCCTGATTTAGTTCCAGGATTACCTGGTGTTGAGTTAAGGGTTCCAATTATTTTGACTGAATTCATAAAGAGAAACCTACCACTTTATAAGGCAATAGAACTTCTCTCTGAGAACCCGGCTAAGATAAATAAATTAGATGTCGGTAAAATCGATATGGGTTATAGAGCTGACCTAGTAATCTATGATCCTGAAAAGAAATGGAGAGTTTCAGTAGAAAACACCCACATGGTGGATTGGACTCCTTATGAAGGTTATGAAGTTATAGGAAAACCAGATACAATAATCATAAATGGTGAGGTTGTAATAGACAAAGGAGAATTAGTTAGTTCACCAAAGGGAAAGCTTTTAAAATAGTTTTCAAAATATTTATTATGGATTTTCTCTCTAAGTATTTTAAAGAAGTAATAACTTCTATTGAGCTTCTTGAGAAATATTCTACTGATTACTCGTATATATCTCCTATTATCTCATCAATGAGAAAACTACCAAAAGCAGTTATAAAGATAAAAAGTGAGGAAGATGTAAAGAAAGTAATAGAACTTATGAATGAATACCATTTTCCAGTTATAGTTAGAGGAAAAGGGACTAATACGTTAGGGGCAACAATACCTATTAAGGAAAATACAGTAATTTTGGATGTTACTAGTTTAAAAGGTTTTGAAAAAAGTAAAGGTTATTTATTAGCTTATAGTGGAACAGAATTCAATGAGCTTGGAATAAATGATTTACCAGTAATTCCGACAAGTTTCTATATGGCTACTATAGGTGGTTTTGTTGAAGGAGGATCTTTAGGTTTTGGTTCGTTGAAAAATGGAGCTGTATGGGATAATGTAACTGAAGCAGAAGTTTATACATTAAAGGGAAAATATACATTAACTGGAAATGAAGTTTATTCTATTGCACAATCTGCTGGAACTACTGGAATTCTAACTAGGATAAAGTTTAGATTAGTTAAGAACAGGAAAGGAGTCGAGATAGAGAAACAAAAGTTTAACTCTTTATCAGAAGCAATAAACTTTTCATTAAAAGTTATAGATTATGCAGAGTTCATTAGTATACGAAATTATCCAATGGCTAAAGAGATTGAACCAGGTGAAAATTGGGGCAAATGGAATGTAATTTATGGTATTGAAAGTGATAAAGGTTTTCAACTTAAAGATATAATTACTACCTTTGCGGGTGCATATTTTACAGTAGTAAACAAGACAGGGTTATATTATAATTCTTTAGATATTTCTCTTGACGAGCTTGAAAAAATAGATACACAAGATTGTTATATAAGTGCTGAATTATCAAAAAGTTCTATCAAATATTTCTCCCACACTTACTTTATTGGTTGTAATAAGCTTCCCAATGTTGGCAAAATGTTCAATTTACATTCTTATAAGATAAATGATAGAGTTGAGGAAAGAAGATTAAAATATATCATTAACTTTAAGAGAAAAGTTGACGCAGAAGATCTATTTAATTCAGGCAAGTTAGATTTTTAGAGCCCATAACTTGATAGCCTCTTTTTTAGGAAAGGTCTTTTTATTCTCGCGTTAATAACTTCATCTTCAGAAATATCAGCATATAATATCTCTTCGTTTTTCCCAGCCTTAGTAACTATTTCGCCTATTGGCGAAATAATCATACTTTCACCAAAATACTCTTCTTTTTGATTAGGATATTCTTTACCAAACCTATTTATTCCAGCAATATATACAGTGTTAAAAACAGCATGAGCCTTAAGCTCCAATTCCCAAATCTCTTTAAATGCAGCAACAGAAGGTATGAAAATTAGCCAGGCTCCTTTAATTACTTCAACTCTGACAGGCTCTGGGAAATGCCTATCGTGACAAATAACAACTCCAGTTTTCACACCCTTTAAATCAAATATGGGAAAACCTAAATCCCCAACTTTAAAGTAATAATATTCGTTAAAAAACTCCTCTTGTGGCAAATGAGTTTTTCTGTATTTTCCTATAATTTCCCCATTATCCAGTATAAATGCAGTATTGTAAAAGAAATTACTGTCCCTCTCAAAAATTGGTACAATTAAGCTAACTTCTCTTTCTTTGCTTATATCCTTAAACCTCTGTAGAGTCTCTCCTCTTTCAGTCTCTGCCCAGCTAAAATATTTAGGATTTTGCTCAAAGGGAAAATAAATCGTATTGCTTAACTCATCTAATGCAATTATTTTTGCCTTATTATCTATTGCCTTATTTACTAATTCTACTTGTCTTTCTATATTATCCTTTTTATCCCAGGTCATATAGGTTTGAATAATAGCAATTCGCATAAAATATAGTCATAAAAAAAGTAAATAAATTATTCTGGTGGTATTAACTTAAAGGCTAAATTTATATCGATACCTTGACGAAGTCTATATTCTTTTGATATAAAATAAAATACCAAACCTATAACTGGTATTAACCCTATGACTAAGTAATCGATAATTAAATTACCAATTACCATTGATGCGTACAAACTGTTCACACTAGCATACCATATTGAGAAGAATACTGAGATAGCCAAAACTATGGATGCTAGAGAGCCATAAGTTAAAAATTCTATCTTATCCTTCTTACTTAGTTCCTCTCCAGGTATTCCCTTAATTCCAGCAACAATAGCTGAAATAGTAGCTAACAAGAATTGATATAAGAATAGTATACCTATAAGGACTATTGTTGAAACTAGAAAGATTCCATTTATAGTAACATATTCAAAGATTAGTGCTAATGCCAGTACAAATATTGAACTTATTAAAGGTGTCTTTAGCTTTGGACTTACATAAGCAAACTTTTCTGGAATTAATCTGTCAAAAGACATAGCTAAAAGAACTCTACTTGGAATTGCTAAAGATAGTGGACCAGCTACGAATTGTATACCTAAATTTAATACTGCAACGAAAAACGCTAAAATGGGACTACTTAATGCTAGTACTCCACCCCAAGCTATAAATCCAGAAGAAGCTTGAAGTGGTATTGAACTGCCCCAACCATTTAATGAAACATAATTAAAGAATGGTATACTCATTGAATATTCTGTTCCAATGACAAGTCCGAATATTATTGCAGAAGCTATAATATATCCGCTTAGCATTCCCATTTTTATTGATCTTCCAGGGGCTTTATATTCACCAGCAAAATAAGATGGAGCAAAAAACCATACGAATAACCACATAATCATTAGTATCATCCAAACTAATGTCTGCAATGGGTTTACAATAGGGGAATAGTAAGAGAGACCTTGAGAGTATAGAGAAGAGTAAGTAGGTCCAGAAAACTCACCAGATAAGGAATTGAATGCTGTTGCAAAAGCTTTAGGTCCTTCAAGTAATAATGCTACTATTAATATTCCTCCTACTACTTGAAGTGAAGCTATTGTAAACAAAAAGTTCGCCATATATCTCGGGGGTAGGACACTAATTATCCAAAATAAAATAAGAGAAATAAATGAAGCTATTTCAAAAATAGTTGGGTTTGCTAACATACTATTACCTAAATTAAGTAATAGTGAATTATGAAAGGCTAAACCAATTACTTGAAATGCTGGTGCAATACCCGCAGATATCTCTATTTGGGATAAAATTGCAGCCAACAAAGGTGTTGAAAATATATTAGCAACTGCCTGGATACTGCCTAATGCTGGATGTAATATTCTAGTTATATAAATATACTCACCAGATGATCTAGGAATATGCTCAGCTAATTTTAGATATGTTAAAAATATTGGTAAGGCTACTATAGAGGCTAATATTATACCTAAAGTCCAGTTTGCAGCAGGTAATGCTGGAGAGTAAATCATCGTATAATAAACAGATATTGGAACAATCATTGCTAAAACTTTTGCAAAGGCATGCCTACTGCTCATTTGCCTAACTAGACCAGATGATTCTCTAATGAATATTTTCTTTTCAGCCATACTACATATTTATATAAACAGAAATATAAGAATTTTGTTTAAAAAAGTAAAAACTTTTTATTTACCTTATTCAACAACAACGTCCAATCCTAGAGAAGATAGAAAAGTCTTAATGTGATCATTTATTATATGTTTAGTTAATTCTGAATAAGAACGACCTCCAAATATACTTTTTTTGACTTTAATATTGTCAATAAATAATAATTTCTTATCTTGTACTAGAATTTCAAAGTCACCATTTAATGTGTTATCAAAAGTTTCTATGTGGTAAATTATTCCAGAGAACTTTGGATATACTATCATAATACCTCTATTAAACTCAGTAGTCTCATGATCGTATACAATAAAAACTTGATATTTAGAGAGATCTGGTTCCTTGGCTTGGCTTAAATTAACATATGACTTTGTAGATTGATCAAAAATTTTACTAATTAGTAAATGCCCAGTAATGCCAGAAAATAAAAAGGGATTAAACAAGAATTGCTTCAATTCAGCTTGCTTATTTAATATTAAAGAATAACTACTCACCATTTTAACCTCTACCCAATATTACACTCTTTACTTCAAACTTCTTTATGTATGCTCTTCCAAAACCCTTAGATTCTTTCTTAACTACTATTAGTGCGTAATTTAATATTCCATCTTTATAATTACTTCCCGGATTTACAATTGTTGTATTCCTAATTTTATCAATGTTAGGAGATTCATGAATATGTCCATGTAACCCTAATAAGGGTTGATACTTTTCAATAAGCTCTCTAATTGTTTGCGATCCTACATGAATATTCTTATTATTTACATTTGCAATATCTAGCTTAGTATTATAAGGTGGTGCATGGAAATTAAATATTGCAAATTCCGGGTTTTCCAATTTTGTTATCTTATCCATTAGCCTATTATAAAGTGTAGACTCTGGTAATTCCCTATAGGTATTCCAAGGAGTCGGATTTACGTAACCGCTACTTACCATAATTAGATCATTAATTTCAATAAGTTCATTTTCAGCAACCTTTATTCCATACCTTTCTAAATAAGAGTCTACTTCTAATGGATCGTCATTACCTGTATTCCAAACTGTTTTAAATTTAGTATTCTTAGTTTTTTCCTCAAATATTTTGATCCAAGAGTCTATTTGACCTTGAATGAAGTCTAAGATTTTCTCTCTCCTAAATTGCTGATTAGAATGGAATTCATCTAACTCGTCTTTCGATTCGAAAAATAATGGAGCTAAACCAGAGTTTTTATATGCTTTTTCAATTTCATCGAGAGAAACTTCTTTTTCACCTAAAAAAATAGAATTGCCATTCTTTAAATATAATGCAAAATCCTTAGATACTAGATCTCCACCTAGAATAAGGTAATCTACTGAAAACATTTTGGCGGCATTCAAAGCTTTCCTAAACACTACCTCAGAACCATGAATATCAGAGACGAACAATATTTTTGTTTCATTTCCCATATCATGGAATGAGAGTAAGTCTATATAAGTTTAACTTTAGATAAAATGATATTAAATTTAAATTTGTTATACAGTATTTCTCAAGATTTAAATTACAATTATAATGAATTATTTAAGTTATCTCTATACAATTCTCTCATTAGATCAAATGGATTTAAATCTAATACTTTCACTTCTACAGTAGATTTAGCAACAATTTTTCCTTTCCTAAAAACTACGTGTCTTGGCATCATTGTGAATAAAAGTTCTTTAACATCTTTCAAATCAACTAAGATATAATCTTCGTTTTTATTTCCAAATTCTTTTTCTGCATTAGTAGTTATTAAATCTAACCATGAAATATCAAATGTTTTTTCTATATTCATTAGAAGCCATAAGACTTGAAGCATATCACCTACACCAGCTGGATAAAATGGGTTTTGGATATCGTCATGACCTAAGCAAACATTTATATTCTCTCTTAGTAACTCTTTTACTCTTGTGACTCCTCTAAACATCGGATAAGAATTACCCCCATTAAGATAAAAGGCTGTTAATGGTGAGCTAATCACACTTACATTCTTTTCCTTAATCATTCTTATTAACTTTTTAGCATAATTTTCAGAATAAAAATGTAAAGCAGTTAAATGACTTAAGGCTAAATGAGTTTTAGTAACTCCTAGCATATACTCACTATGTTTGGTTCTCTCATCATGCTGGTCAATATGAACGTCTATAGGCTTCTGAAGTTTATATGCTAATTCAGCTATAAAACCCATATGAAGGTAAGGGTCTTTATCAGCCTCAGGCTTTCCTCCAATTATATCAACCATTGAAGAATATCTTACAAAATCTTCTTTTGAACAATTAAATATACCTTGCTCGGGAAATGCTACAATTTGCAAATCAATATATTCTTTCAATTCATCTTTTGCTAAAATAGCAGCTTTCACACTATTTTTAGAGCATGTGTCTGCATGGACTCTTATGTGAGTTGTACCATAAAATAGTTCTATTAAAGCTGCTTTCTCAATTCTTTTCTTTATCTCATCAACTGTCATCTTATCTCTTATTTTGCTCCATATTTCTACAGCTTCTTCTAAACTTTCAGCACCTTCATTACCAATAAAAGCATTTTCTAAATGAGAATGCATATCGTAAAAAGCTGGTATTTTTATCAATATCACACCCTCTTCATAGGTATTTCATAAACTGGAATAAAGTCTGAAATTGCGTTTGCAATAGATGCATAAGCACCAGAAATGCTGTTTTCTCCAACTCCTCTAAATCCGCCTGGAGTACTTGAAGGTGTATTAAGTAACTCCACTTTAACTCTAGGAGCCTCTTTCGCTGTTGGTATTAGATAATTATAAGGTTCATTAACATTCTCGTAAAGAACCCCACCTAATGCTTGAACTATTCCTCCAATTAATTGTCCTTTGACCTTATCCACATCTGCAGGAACTCCTATATCAATAATTATATAATTCTCTCTTAAGTAGAAATTTGTACCGTCATACTCAACTACGCTTATTTGAGCACTTATTGCACCTATTGATTCTTCTGGCTCATAACATTTTATTGAGTATAACTCTTTTTCTTCTAACTCCCAAGGTGAATTATTTAATTTTTCTAAAACTCTTTTTATCCCACCAAGTTTATCAATCTTCTCTTTTAACTCCCTAGCGGCTAAAAGAGTAGCATTTCCAGCAGTAATTACACTCCTACTGGCCCAACTACCAAAACCATTAACATCTTGTGAACCAGTATAAACAACAATTCTATCGTAATCTAATTCCCTCTTCACTATTTCTCTTAAAACATCACTTATTCCTTGACCCATGTCAACTGTAGTAGTTCTAACCTCAATTATGCCAGTGTCAGTTAACCTTAATGATACACACTCATATCCCCCAACAAATGATTTTTCCTCGCCTATCAAAACTTTAGATGTAGGTGAGGCGTAATGAAGGTAAAGCGAAATTCCTATACCAACCTTATATTTTTCTCTATATTCATTATATTTCTCTCTTAATCTCTTTAGTACCATTTTTACATCTCCTATATCATTATTGATTTTTCCTAAATTTCTCTCTCTAATACTGATAGGGTCAATTTTTACCCTTCTACTAACTTCATCCATAATTCGTTCTATAACAAAGAACGCTTCTGGTCTACCAAAACCTCTGAAAGCCCCTTGTGGCGGACTATTAGAGGCAACGACTTTTACGTTAGTTTTTATTTTTATATCATACACATTCTTTAAATTCATAAGAGTAACATATAAGGGTGAAATACCAGACCACGGTAAAGGAAAAGCACCCATATCATAAGTTATGTTATCTATAATTCCCGTTATTTTCCCATTGGTGTTATAATAAACAGTCGCATCATGCTGTTGACCCCTACCTTGTGATGTCATAATATGTTCTGACTTTCTTTCGATCCACTTCAAGTTTTCCCCAGTCACATAAGATAAAGCTATCACGGCTAATTCTTCCATTACAATATCTTGTTTAGCACCAAAACCTCCACCTACTCTAGGTACTTTAATTTCAATTTTTTCCTCAGGTAAATCTAGCATTTCTGAGACTATTTTTCTAACAACTGTTGGTGCTTGTGTTGAAATTCTTATTATTAGTCTTCCATCCTCATGAGTTACAATTACACCTCTTCCTTCTAAAGGAGCTGGGGATTGTCTATTAAATGTAAGCTTTAACGAGAAAGAATTTTCACCAAATTCATAATCTCCTTGAGAAAACGTATGTACTACATTATCTGGTTCATAAATCGGACCAGTTAAATCTTCATACTCTACTTCAACTCCCTCTTTTTTATCTTCGGCATCATACTCGTCTTCTCCTATAACCATTCCTAACGGTTGACCAATATATAGTGCTCTATCTTTTGCTAAAAGTGGTATTTCTATTTCTTTCAGCTTTCCCTCATTGTCAAAGATTTTTGGAATAGTGAAATTTATATCCTTCCACGTATAAACCTTTCCCCTAATATTAAATTTAGCATAAGGCTTATTTGATCTTATAAAACTTACTACTTTATATTTACCCCTAATATCATCTACGTAATAATATAGCATTAAATAAAATAAAAGGCAATTATTATTATATCTTTTTCTTATCTTAACTAAATAATTTCTGACAAAAGAAAAAAAGAAGGAATTTACTTAATTAAGTTAATCCGGGGGTATTTCTTTATATAGTAACTCTAAATCTATTCCTTTACTTAGATTTATCCTTCTAGCAATAAAGTAAATTAATGCACCTACTACAAAACTCCCTATAACAAACCCTAAAGTTATAGGATTCGGCATTCCATTAGACTCAGCAAAACTAAACACTGGATTTGTAACAGCCTCATAAGTTAAATAGACGAAATATCCAGACTCAAATAAACCTGCGACCACTAATAGTATAGCGTTATTTTTTATTCCGTAAAGAACGCCGGCAATACTAACAGCAAAGAAGTAAATCATGCCTATAACTATTGCGCCATAAAGTGCAGTTGCACCACTGATTGAAACTACCGGCAATACTAAAAATGCTAATGTCAAGCCTAAATCAAATAAATGAGTATAAACTGGTGATCCAAATCTATTTAGCCTGGTGAAAATTTCTGGAAATACTCTATCAAAAGCCATTGCAAATATATATCTTGAAAAGACTATAACACCATAAGCTAATACGGCAAACTCCCATGTCATTAAACCTATTCCAATAATCCATTGCAATACCTGATTTGTAGTTAAACCCATTGCAACTGTCCAAAAGGTATAAATAAAAGCTGACGATGGATTAGTAAATAAATAGTCTGTGAAAGCATATCCACCAGCCATATACATCAATGCAAAACCTAAAGTTATTAGAATTCCAGTAACTAAAAGGGGTAATATAACTCCCATTTGGACATATTTCACCTTTTTAGTTTCTGAAGCTACTGCAGGACTTGCTTGCATCCATGGATAAGTAAATATTGCTAAAAGTGGCAATATTCCAGACAAAGAGACTAATAAATTAGGTGGAGGGACTGATGAAGAGTAATTAGGTGGAGGCATTATTCCTTCTTTCGATAAAAATGGTGCAATAGCTGTACTAAAATCTGGTATATTAACAGCAATTATAACCATAGCTATTATTGTAGTAACTAAAGAAATGATTGTACTTATAGTTACTAACGAATACCCCCATTTTGCTTTAAATATATTAAATAATATTATTATACCAAAAATAGCTGCTCCAAGTACATAAGAAGGAATAGGTGCAGTTAATAACGATGATAAGGATACTAATGATTTTATCCCATCCATTGTACCAATAGTCCCAATTACAGTACTAACTGCAGATGAGAAGAAGTAAGCAACTAATGCAAAATATGCTGTAGACTCGATCATTAAAGCAAAAGCCATTGTAACTCCAACACTACCATGTAAGATTCTTGAGAGCCAAATATAGTCACCGCCAGTTTTTGGTATTTTCCCCGATAAGTAAATGTATATGTATGCTTGTGGTAATGTTAAAAGGAGACCTATTAATGATGCAATCCATATTACTCCACCAGGAGGAATATATGGCGAGATTGAAGTAAATAGTGCTATTCCAGCTGACATATTACCTAAGTTTAGCATTATTGAGTCTAATGCACTTACATTTTTTACTAACCCAGAGCTTTCTCTAACAAACAAACTCCTACTCATAATAGAAAATATTTTAGAGTGATTTAAATAGATTTATGTTCATTATATAAATTCTATAATCAGATAAAAAAAATAATGTTTATATTACTCCATTAAGATACACTTTATATGATATTTAAAAACGCTAGAGTAATAACGACTAAAGGAATTATTGAAACAGATTTTGAGGTTGAAGAAGGAAAAATTAAGAAAATTAAGAAGGATATAGTAGGTGAAGGAAAAGACTTGTCTGGTTATTATGTATTACCTAGTGTAATTGATGGACATACGCATTTTAACTCAAGATATTTAGGGGGTAAAGAAATAATTCCCACAGCAGATGATTATAAAAGTGGTAGTGAAATAGCAACAGCTGGCGGAATAACTTCTATAATAAATTTTATTGATCCCTTAAATAAAGAAGTAATAGAGGCAGTTAAAGATGAGATGGAAAAAGCTAAAAGAACTGCCAGTATTGATTATTCCTTTCATTTAATTATTAAAAGAAAAGATCAGATTAACTATTTACCAGAAGTTATTAAAATGGATGTAAAGAGCATAAAAATGTTTATGGCATATAAGGGAAGTATGCAAGTTGATGATGAAACAATATATCTTGTAATGAAGAAAGCTAAAGAGTTAGGCGTAACTGTTGCAATACATGCTGAGAACGGCGATATTATAGAGGTCTTACAGAATGAATACAAAGATAAGAAAGATGCAATATATCATGCACTTACAAGACCAGTTGAAGTTGAGGAAGAAGCTGTTAATAGGGCTTCTATGATAGCTTATTTAACTGGTGTTAAAGCCTATATTGTTCATATTTCTTCTCCTACATCTCTAGATATAATATCTTATTGGAGAAAGAAGGGAGCTAAAATTTTCAGCGAGACTTGTCCACATTACCTTTTATTTGACGATAGTTATTATCTAAGATCAGATGGAAATAGATTTATAATGTCACCTCCATTGAGAAGAAAAGAATTAAGAGAAGAACTTGTAAGAAAACTTCACATGGTAGATACTTTAGGAAGTGATTACTCTGGTTTTATGTCTGTTTATAAGGATAAGGCATTAAGCTACATTGAAGTTCCAAATGGTGTATCTTCAACAGAATTTTTAGTCCCTACAATTATGTCTTTTCTTTTTGACAATTTAATAACACCAGAAAAAGTTGCTGAAATAACTTCTTATAACCAGATAAAACTTTATAACTTAAAAGAAAAAGGATTCGACGAAGGAAAAGATGCCGATTTTACAGTTATAAAGAGAGAAGAATGGATTGTAAAAGATTGGCACGGTAAGATGGATTACTCAATTTACGAGGGAGTAAAATTCAAAGCAAAAGTTATTCAAACTTACTTGAGAGGTGAATTAACCTTTGATGAGGATTATAAAGGTAGTAGAGGAAAATTATTGAAAAGATAAACAGTGTAGTTTTTTATAATGATAGTTTTTGATGTTAAAATAAAATCTATTCAGTAGGTTATAGCTATCTATGAATATTTTTTAATTTGATGGTTTAATTTAATGAAAGCTAATTATAAGAATTTTTCTTAGCAATATTACGATGACAATTAGGTCGTTATTTATCATATTAATAAGTAAATGAAAAACAATTAGAATAAAAGAGATAAAAAATAAACATCTTTCATGATCTCCATTTACATCCACTATCAGATGCCGTAGAACTTAATATTGAAGAACTATCCCTTTAGATTCTATTAGTGCTGGAATACTTCCTAATTGGAAAAATATGGTCAAGAGTGAAACTGAAGCATAAGTCTTCGGACAATGGCATGGCTAGCTCTATTGTCAGACCGAACATTGTGAGGAAAAATCCATCTATATAGATCTACGGAAGATTTTCTTAATAATTTTTTATATTAGTTGCAAAGAATAAATTAAGGTACCGAAAGTGAACTAATGACTGAAATAACAAGACATATTTCGTATTGTCGAATGTTATTTTCTCTTAGCATTTACTTAATAAATGCTAATTATGCCACAACTAAAGGTATAACTAACGCTATACCTTTAACAAAGCTTAGTTTTCTGTCGCAGAGTGCATGAGTCCTAGGATGAAAGATCAGAGCGTAATGATGACAAGTAATTGAATATAGACTCATGAAATCTCAATGAAAATCGACCTCCACAGATCTTCTAATTTAATTCTTCTGTAACCAAACTCTTCATATACATGATCAAAGCTTACTATTTCAGTTTCAGAAAATGCAGTGTGGAAAGCATCAAATACTTCCATACCTTGTGATATAAGAATTGAGGCTCTTAAGATCCTTTCATCAAAGCTTCTAGTAATCTCCATAACAGATGCAGTAATCATAACTGGGTCTAAACCGAATTTCCTACTTAGTAACATTAGCTCTAAATATGTAGTTAAGGAAGTCGTTATGTTGTCCTTATATTCTCTTAGAACTGCTAAAGCTTTTTCTTTTAACCAATCTTTGTTCTTCAGTAATGCAAGGAAGAAGTCAGTATCAGCGTAAACCAATTTCCTTCTCAGCCTCTTCCCTAATTATTTTCTTCAACTCCTTAATGTCAAGGTTGGGCAACTTTTTCCCCTCATCTTCCAATGTCTTAATCGGATCTTTTACCCTAGGGATCAACATTATCCCATAAGGTTAATTCCACAATGTAAAATTCTTTTGAATCAATCTTTTCCCTAATCTCTTTTGGCAAATAAATTCTCCCCTTATTATCAATCTTAACTATCATAATTTCAGTATAGTAGGGAAAAATCTTTTTTCCCCAAAGATTTTACATCTAAAACCATATGTTTATAAAATAGAGAGAATAAACGAAATAAATATTCGTAACCCCAATTGAGCCTAGATTCCTTTACAGCTAATAAATAGTGTGCAGAGACAGAGATATGAATCCCCAAGCTCGAAGGCATTCAGTAATAAATCTTTTAGATTATAATGAACATTTACTTTTAATTTAACTCTTTATCTATTCAAAACTCTTCAGAGAAAGTTTAATCAATTTTAAAATTAGAATAAAAATATATAATCTTTATATCTTCTCTAATATAAGATTTTAAAATTAGAATAAAAATATATAGTGAAATATCTATTATGGGGACATACATGAAAAACGAAATTTGCATAGAACAAATTTCAATAATAGCAAGAGAAATTTTAGGTAAACAAGAATTAATAAGTTTGCTACCAAGAATAGATCCTACTACCCTCACTATAAATACAAACTCACCAGATTGATGGTGGCTAAAGTTATGATTTATATATTAGATGATATTGATAGTCTGAGAAGTAATTCGATTCCTAATGATTTCAAATTAGTAGCCATAAATGTAAAAACTTTCATAAAATATAATAGTGAAATTGAGAAATTATTAAAAAATAATAGAATATTTAAGTTATATATTTTGTTCAATGATAATGACATTATTAATTTTAATTCTTATGACAATTTATCAAAAATGAAAGATACATTAATTAAAATTTCAAAAATAAAAACATTAAATGGATTTAAAAATGAATTTGTCTTTATGATTTCACAAAAATATGATATTGAAGCCATTAGAAGAATATTATTCCTATCCGAATCTAGATTATACAATTTTGCTATTTTTGTGATTAATATGAAATCAATAAAAGAATATGACCTAGAAATGCTTCTTACTTCGGATGTAATAAATAATAATCTATCTGAAGTTATATTGGTAGATGATAAGACAGTTTGGCCAGGGAGACATTTCAGATTTGTAAAGCAAATATCTAATGAGGAATATCTTTTCTATAAGAATCCGTTTTTTATAGATTTTAAAGGTAAACTCACAGATCTAATTTCATTAGAAGCTCTTAAAAAAATTTATCAATATTATGCTTCAGTAAGTCTTAGTGATAGTTTTAGATATTGGAACTTTAAAGGGATAGTAATAGAACTTACCTACAAATGTAATTTCTCTTGTGATCATTGCTATGTAAGTTCTTCTCCTCAAAGAGGTGAGATACTAGAACTTAATAAAATTTACAAAATTCTAGAAGAAGCTCTAAACTTGCCCTTTATAGATAAGAAAGTTCATATAGCTGGAGGAGAAGTAACATTATTTTGGGATAAGTTAGTAGAATTGATTAAGTTTTCAAAGTCTTTAGGATATATTGTAACATTAGTAACCAATGGAAGTTGGGCTCTAAATGAAAGTAAAGTCAAGGAATTAAAAGAATTGAAAATAGATGAGATCGAATTAAGCCTTACGCCATATCATTTAAAATTCTGGAATAATAAAGATAATATTTTAAAGATGTTAAATAACTTAAAGAAATATAATTTAAATTTTTTTATCAGATTTCTTACAAGTAAATCAAATAAGATATACGATTTATATAAACTTTTAGGAAATGAGCTTTTAGGAATACCTATAATTTCTTCTCCAGTGTTAAGATTAGGAAGAGCCTTATCAAATCTCCCACCTAATGAATTTTATGGTGATAATAAATTACCTAGTGGAGCTTGTTTTGACTCCTTAAATTTAACTATAACTCCTAATGGAGTATATCCTTGTTGTAATGGTTCGGAAATCACTAAATATGGTAAATTAGGCTCTCTAGATGAATCTCTGAAAGATATTCTCAATAGAAACTATTTTTTAAGGCTTCTTACATTAATAGGGCCTTCGAGATTATTAAAAGAGTTAAAACTAGATTATAAATACAAAAACAAAGAATATTCTAGTATTTGTGAATTATGTAGTGAAATATTAAATGATGATGAGGTTTATAATAAATCATTAGAGTTAATTAGAGGAAGATTAGGGTGATTAAAAATAATTGAGGTTAACCACGTTTCTAAATCCTTTAACGGTAACGTGATTAATGAGGATGTAAGTTTTAAGTTTGATCGTGGAATCTTAGTGATTCTAGGACCTAACGGCGCTGGTAAAACTACATTATTAAGGCAAATTTACGGTGATTTAAAGTGTGATAAAGGAGAAATTCTTATAGATGGATTTAAACCTAATGAAAGAAGGGCTAAGAAGCTTTTAGGGATAATGCCTCAAAATGCAGAGCCAATTTTTAACCTCACTGTATATGATCACATTAAGCTCTTTGCTAAGATGAGAGGAATCAAAGGTAATGATACAAAGATTAGAGAGATGATTAAGCTTTTTGACCTTGATCCTAAGAAGAGGGTTAACAATTTATCTGGAGGACAGAAGAGGAAAGTGATGTTGACATCAGTTCTAGCTCTAGAGCCAAAATATTTTATCTTGGATGAACCTACTGTAGGGCTCGATTTAGAATCAAGAAATATAATTCACGAGATACTTATTAAGTTATCTAAGGAAGGGAAGGGCATAATCTTAACTACGCATTATCTGGAAGAGGCTGAAAAACTTGCAGATAGTGTAATCCTCTTCAACAGAAGAATTCTCTTTGACGGTTCAAAGGAAGAGCTTATAAGGAAAGTATTCAATGAAGATATTTACGTAGTTAAGGTAGGAGATAAAAAGCTCTTTATAAAGAAGGAGGAGATAAGCAAATATATTTATTTAAATGACATAGAGATAAGAAGGCCCACATTAGAGGAGTTGTATTATGAGTTTTTCGGAAAGAGTAACTGAATTTGCGACACTAATAGAACTCTTCCTAAAAAGGAACGGAAGGGTTAGGAATGTAGTTAATATGCTTTTTAGTGATGTAATATATCCCTTAGGTCTTTACTTCAGTATTTCAAAGTTAATTTCGCCTAATGAACTAACCTACTTCTTATCTGGCCTTTTAGTTCTCTTCACTACAACATATGTTATGAATTTTGTCTCAGCTTGGCTCGGAATGGATAAGGCTTATCATTATTATCCCATAATACGCTCTTTAGGACCATCAATATTGGAATATAGCTTAGCTTTGATATTCGTAGTATTAATTACTTCAATGCCTGGAGTAATAGTAATAACTTTAATGACGTTTAAAAGCATCTCCTTACTTTTACTAGCCCTCCTAGTAGTTTTGACCTCTGCACTTATGTCAGGGTTTATTTCGGCCTTCCTTGTTATAATAATTAGTGAGTACACAGTAACTACTGTGTTTACTGGCATATTCTCTTATGTAATTTCTGTCTTCCCACCAATATTTTATCCATCATCTCTACTTCCCTCACCGTGGAGGTTAATTCTTAGCTACGTTTATACTGCTGAGGCAGCAGATACTTTAAGAGCATTATTACAAGGTGACTTAGTAGCGTTCTTCTCTTATTATTATGTTCTATTAATATATCTATTAGTATTAATTTTAGTCTTTGTTCTATATCTAAATAGTAAAAATTACTAGCTTAATAAATGCGGAGAAAAATACAATTTATAGATTAAAATATATTTCGTAGATCTCTTTAATTCCCTTATTTAACTCACTTTCAACATCTTAAGTTAAAACTTATTACTCCTTAAGCCTATAACTGAAATAAAAGTAGAGAGCAAGGTCTAAGGTTAATAAGTATAATAATTAAAGTAAAGAAAAAATAAATATCTTTCATGATCCCCAGCTATATCCGCCACCAGATCCCGTAGAACTTGATGTGGAGGAACTACCCATATTAGAGGTTGAGCTATTACTCATATTAGACGTCGAGGAACCCATCATAGAAGAACTACTCATTGATGAACTAGACATCATTGACGAATTGTCTGCTGAAGAATGATGCAAGACAACAGCACCTACTACAACAGCTACAACTACTATCGCTATTACTCCTCCTATTATTCCCGCAAGCCTCTTATTTATCTTCATCTTAATAACGTACCCTTATTTACAAAATTTAAACTTTTTCCCAAAAATTTTATTTCAATACAATTTTAGATTAGGGTAAAAACTTTTATAAAAAAGACATTAGAGTCCGTATATGAAAAGGAGAGATTTCCTAAAGGCATTATTTATTTCAACCTCACTATTAGTTATTGGCAGATTATCATTATATGAATATAATAATTATCAGCATGCACAAAACGCATTAACACCCTTCGGATCATGGTATGTCGTTCAAATAGCAGATTCTCCAGAAATTAGTGTAAATAATTACGTCTTAACTGTTGATGGCGAAGTGGAAAATCCTATTAGACTTACTTATCAAGATCTTCTTAAAATGCCTTCAATAGAGGTTAAAGACACAATACAATGTGTTTCTGACCCTTACTTTTTGAGAGCTAACGTAGTATGGACAGGAGTACCATTAAAGTATATAATTGATATGGTTAAACCTTCACCGAATGTGATTAAAATTGTAGGTTATGGTGCTGAGGGATATACTGCTGATCTTCCAATTTCAAAAGCAATGGAACCAAACGTAGTTATTGCTTACATGGTTGATGGAAAGCCTCTACCACAAGTTCACGGCTACCCAGTGAGGTTAGCTGTTCCAGGCTGGTGGGGATATACTTACGTTAAATGGTTAGTTAGACTTTACTTCACTTCTAAAAACATCTTAGGTTATTGGGAATCTAGGGGGTATCCGGACTATGCAAAGAAGTAATTTAATTACTATCTCAGCACTAATTCCCTTCTTTACGTTCATATTCCAACCAATCTGGATAATTGGTCTAGGAATTTCAATGGCTTCATCAAAAGCTTTTGACCCATATTTTAAAGATTCAATTTACACACCAAATTTTAGGAGAAAAACATCGATAGGATTACTCATTCTCTCAATCCTAGAAGGAATAACTGGATTCGGTGCTGGCCCTACAACCTCAAACTTTATAACTGAAATAACTTTAGGCTTACTTAACAGAGGAATTTCACTAGAGTTACACTTAGCATTAATAACACCATTAGCGTTATTCTTCGTTATACACACAGTTTCTGGCCTCGGTTCCATTCTCTTATCAAAAGGTGTAAAAAACCTAATATTATATAAATATGTTATCCCTATAATCTGGTTAGCTATGTACCTCATCGCAGTTTACTTAGATTTAAGCTATTTTATAACGTAGTCGCAAGGTCAGTATATCCCTATTTTTGAAACTAACTCTCACTTTATTACCCTCAACTTTAATCACTCTTGGAACCATATTTAACTCAAGAAGATCTAAACTTTCAGCAAACAAAACTTCAAAGGGTAAAACTATTTCACATTCATCTCTTACATTCTCTACATCATACAATCTAAAAATTAAACTATCATCATCTTCAGCGATCTTAACAGCCTCTAAAATCAACTTGTTAATTTTTACAAAACTCTTTTCCTTTTCAGCACTTTTACCCCTAACAATCTTTATCGGGATATTCAATTCATAAGCTCTTTTAATAACCTCAGCCTTACGCCAATCACCTAGATGAGGGTAAATAGAATAAGTAAATGTAACTTCTTCCAAATCTGTTGTTGGATCTGGATATAGGGGAGTTTTAGTCAAACTTAAACCTACAGAAGTATCACGTAAAGAAACACCGTACTTGCCTTCACTTAGTAACGCTATACCATAATTTCCTTCAGACAAATCCACAAACTTCTGAATTGGAACTTCAAATCTTGCCATATCCCAACTAGTATTTTGCCAAGTAAACCTTTCAATTACTCCAAAAGGAATATCAGAGATTGCTTTATCAGTATTAACGTCAAAATTAAACCACGCTTTTAAAAGTAACTCTCTATCCCTCATTCTTAACGTAGTAATAAAATCAATTCTTCTATGGTCTGGATAAATTCTTACAGTCTGATAAACCTCTGAGTTTCTAAATTTGTACGTGTACTTTACGTCTACAACAGTATCCTCTATGACAGTTGAAGAACTTGCCTTAACCACAAAACTAGTTTCCTCATAACCTTTCTCAATATCCCAAGCGTCAGCCCATCCTGGAATATTTTCATAAAATGTGAGCACATTACTTGGCCACTTCAATACTTCTCTCTCAGCTTCCTTATCATAAAGTGAAAGTAGTTTCCCTTCTTTACCTAACTTTAATACAAAGAACTTATTTTCGATCTGATAGTAATCTTCAGCCTCTTTCACATCAACCTTTTCCTTTACCTCTTCTGGTTTAAACACAGTGAAACCTATTGAAGGGACTTTAACCTTGAAAAACTTGCCATTAATCTCAACATATTCCTCCCTATCCCAATTAAGAGAATTAAACAAATAAATTTCTTCACCCTGAGAGCCTAGAAGCTTAAGCATTGCTTCCTTTGCAATATTTTCAGCTTCTTCAATCACTTTCTCCAACTCTTCATATGCCACCTTATATACATCTTTAATTGCTGAACCGGGTAGAACATCATGAAATTGATTCTTCAATACAATCTTCCATAATCTCCTAAACCTTTCCTTATCATAATTACCAGCTAAAGAAGACCATAATTCAGCCTCTCTTAGACTAACCTCAGCTTTCCTATTAAGTAACTTCATTTTAGAGTGAGAAGTAAAGACACCCCTATGAGTTTCTAAATATAGTTCACCTTTCCACTCGACAATGGGATTAACCTTTATCTCCTCAAACTTCACACTAGGTAGGATTGGAAGTAAATCTATAGCTTCAGCCCTAATTAGCATTTCCTCATTTGGTCCCCCTCCTCCGTCACCGTAACCAAAAGAGTAAAGTACAGGTTGATCCTTTTCCCTCCAGTTCTTGTATTGCTCTAAAACACTAGAGACAGAGAAATCAGAATTATAACCGCCTTTACCATTTCCAAAAGCTATTGAAGGCAAATAATCGCTATTTGGTGTAACCCATTTGAACACATTATATGGGAATTTATTGGTATCATTCCAGAAAACTTTATGAGTAGCGAAAAGCTCGATACCGCCTAACTTAGCAACTTGGGGTAAAGAGGCAGAAAAACCAAAGGTATCTGGTAACCATAAAATTTTAGCAATTTTACCAAAATTTTCTAAGTAAAATCTCTGGGAGTATAATAGTTGTCTAGCCAGTGATTCGCCAGAAATCATGTTGGTATCGGATTCAACATAAAATGCGCCTAGCTCCCACTTATTCTCTTTCGCTTTCTCCTTTATCTTTTCAAACAGTTTAGGATAAATTTCCTTAACCCATTCATAATAAAGGGCAGAACTCTGGATAAAACGGAAATTATACTTATCAAGAAGTGTTAAAACAGTCGAAAAAGTTCTTATAACCTTTCTTTTAGTTTCATCAAATGGCCAAAGCCAAGCTGTATCAATATGCGCATGTCCAATCCCTATTAAAATACCCCTTTTACCATATTTCTCCTTAAGTTTCAATAATTCCTCCTTCAAAACCTCCAGTCCTTTCTTATACTTCTCTCTATTCTTATCTTCCTCCATCTTATATTCCAATTCTTTATAAATTCTGCTAAGGTCTAATGACGTTTTAGCCAGTTTAGATATTATAAATAACTGATCATTTGAAATAGTCTCAAAATAAGCCTCCTTCAAAGCCTTTGTTAATGCGTAAATTAAATCATTTCTTAATTCTTCATCCTCTACGCTTTTTATTAAATCCAGAACTTGTGTTCCGTATATGTAAAGTCTGTACGCATTAAAATCAAGCTCTGCATAATACGGAATTCCGGGAGATGGGTGAACCTTTTCTCCAAAATCCTTATACTCACTCATCTCAACACTTATCTTATGCTTACCTACTGGTAAAGGAATAATTACATGATACTTATCCAGCTCAAAATAAGGTTCTCCATCAACCTTTATGAGACCAGAACCTTCATGATCTAAAATTATGAGATAAGAGTTTTCCTTTCCCTCAATTTCTAAATTAACCCAGTTTAGTCTTTTCACATTTACGAAAGAATTACCGTAAATAAGCGTTAACCTAGCTTCGAGTTCGTTTAGAGTTCTCATAAACTAAGTTGTGAAAAGAAAGTTAAAAATCAAATGGGAACTTTTCTAACCTATAAGCCATATCCCAGAACATATACTCGAACATTGACGTGATTCTAAAATGTCTCTTTACAGCTTCTTTTTCTTCCTTAGTTAAATTAAACGAATTAACTAGATTTATTACAGCTCTTACTCCCTTCTCATATTCCTCACCGCCATAAGTCTCTATCCAACGTTTATACAAAGGATTTGGAGAACCCTTCTTTAATAATTCCTTCCCAACTTCCATATATATCCAATAACATGGAAGAACAGCACTAACACCTTCATAGAATGGTCTCGAATAAACTACTGAAAGTAAGTATGATGTATAAAGAAGATTTGTGGGAGATGGCTTAACTCTACTAACATCAACATTCCACAAAGAGATAAAATACTCATGAAGGCTCCTTTCTACTCTTAATACATCACTAACATGAGTAGCGAAAAGGACTGAATCATCTTGCTTTTCTGCCTTAGCAGATAATATTGCTAATGCCCTACTAAAATCTCGTAAATACAAAAAGTCTTGAAGGATATAATATCTAAATTTCTCTTCCTCTAATGTCCCATCAGTTAACCCCTTGATGAATGGATGTGATAGTATCGAAGAATAAATATCTGAAATCGAGCCCCAAAGTTCGTCTGATAGCATAAAATAAAATAGGAAAAGGAGATAAAAAATAAATCATTCTGCTATTCTTACAGCAGCAGTCCTAAACTTATAATTCTTAGTCCATAAGGCAACTATTAGAGCTAAGGTCATCATAACCATTCCGAATATTGCAATATAATTAAATGCTGTTGCAGAAGGTAAGAATCCCATAACATAAATTTGATTATTAAACATCATCACAATAGGATCTTGATAAGTTTGCATAAACACTGTTGCAACTACTGGCCCTATTGAACCACCTATAGTCCTTAATAACGTATTCATTCCCATTCCAGTAGTCCTATATTGATCCGGTAAAGATAATGCAACCATGTTAACTAATGGTACAATAAATGCAACTAAACCTACAGAAGAAATAAAACCATCAAGCAAAACCTCATCTGGCGTACTCCTAAAAGTTAGCAATAGTAGATAGGAGATGTCTGTTAAAACACCACCTAGTATCATTATAGGCTTAGGCCCAATTTTTGGCATTAATCTTCCTAAAATAGGGCCGAAAATTATCATCCCTAAAGCTACTGGAGACATTAATAAACCAGACTGAATTATTGAAAGACCTAAACCGTATGGTTTAGGCAATTGAGAATAATAGACTAGAAAAATGAAATTAGCAAACATACCAATACCAGATATTAAACCGACAATATTAGCAACAGCGAAATTTCTTATCTTAAAGAGCTCCAATTTCATTAAAGGTTCTATTGCAACCCTCTCATAAGCAATAAAAGCACCATATAAGATTAAGCCCACAATTAACATCCATAAATTATCTAAAGCAGTCCAACCTAAAGTCGGTCCCTCAGTTATATAAACTAAAACTAAAGTAGTTGCCAAGCCTATTAAAGTAGCCCCTATATAATCAACCCTCTCCTTTAACCTTGTTCCAGTATGAGGTAAATACTTTAAAGAGATAAAGAAAACTATAAGGGAGAGAATTGCAGCAGTGTGAAAGGCATAAGGCCAACCTAAATCCTCAACAATGTAAGAACCTATAAGTAAACCTAATGCCGGACCAATACCAATCGTTGCACTCAATATTGATTGAGCGAAGGCAACCCTTTCTTTTGGATAAATATCCGTAATAATTGCAATAGCTATAGGAAACATTGAGAAACCGACTCCTTGAATTGCTCTAGCTGCAATTAAAACCCAAATATTTGGTGAAAAACCGGCTAACGCTACAGCTATAATATAGAATACAATAGCTATTATATACATTCTGGTCTTGCCGTAAGTGTCTGCAAGCTTACCCATTAAAGGTGAAGTTGCGGCTGCAACTAGCAAATATGCTGAAGTTATCCAGCCAGCTAAAGTTGAAGAAATTGAGAAATCTGACTCTATGGTGGGCAAAGCCGGAATAACCATTGTTTCTACGTAGTTAACAATCAAAAGCATTGCAGATAAGATAAGTAGCGTCTTACTTTTATAATCCATGGATAAAGGGAAAGACAAGCTACCTATTAAATTTTTCGATATATCTATTTGCGGTCCGAAAGTACATTTCACATAAAACGTATATCATTTACACCTATCAGAGTAATTTTTAAATACTGTAATTGATGTTTTCTTTTTTAAGATGAATTATAAGATCTATTATTTTAGGATAGGAAATCTATGATATTAACTATATTATTTAAAAAATTAAATAACTTTTATATAAAAATCCACTAAATATAACAAAGAGCATACAGCACTTATAGAAAAATCATTACATTTTTACGTTACGCTAAAATATATAAGAAATATTGTCTTAGCAGCTGAAAATCTCTCTTGTGATAAATAATAAGAGAGTAAATTCGTAGTGCCATCATTGGTATATAAATCTATTAAATGACCTTTCTTTATAAAGAGTATAAATATTGAACTAATATATTACTATGTGCTAAAAATTTATAGAAATATAAATAGCTTAATGTCGACACTATCAGTAAATTCAAAGTATTTATTAGTTCATAAACAAACATCATAATTTTTTATGGTAAAGAAATTTCCTTAATCTATAAAACACAAATGATATGACAATGAATTGTCACATATAAGTTCTGTTATTTTCATTTAATTCGTTATGTTTTTACTCATTAAACATAAAACTAAGAATAAATAGTAGTAAACAAATTAAAGTGATATCTAAAGATAAACATCTTCATAGTCTTAGGGAATGCTAAGACTAAATTTAAATAAATCCTCTATAAATTTCAATCTTCTGAATAAAAATAATATAATTTTTACAAGAGAAAGAACTAGATTATCCTTTATGAATGTTTCAAATGAGTGATCTAAAGAAATTAACGACTGAATATTAGTCTTTGCTGGTAAATCATTTACATTTATCTATGGAAAAATCATAAAATTATCAAATTTTTTTATTCTCATAAACAAATTTTGCAATTTTTTCTTCTATATTGAGTCCCTTTTTATTTTTTATTTTTTTATACTCAATAATGTAGGGTAAACTCTTCTTATCTAACCTAGCCTTAGTTGCAGTGAGATATTCGACCACTAAAAGTTTCTTACACCTTATTTTATTGCATATACTAGATAGATAAGTCAAAGTTGAATCTATCTGTGATATTGCATCGTCAAATTTATCAGATGTGGGATCAAATTTTTCACTTTTCTTTTCGACTATATACATCATAACGCAATTGCAGTCTTTAATATGAAAGCAAATACTGTCAGCTTTAGGTACATTTTTCGTACATACTAAATCGAAATCGATACAAGCAAATTCTTCCAATTTATTCACCGTATATCTCCTTAACTTGTTCTCTAATAACATCTGTAATAGTCGGTATGGATTCAATATCTCCCTTCTCCGTATATTCTATTTCTTCCATTGTTCCTCTGTTAAGTAGATATATTTTCAACTTTTCACTATTATTCTTCTTTACGTGATTAATCGTCATCTGTATTGTAAAAATATCACTATGAGTTGTGAGGAATAGTTTTTTACCTTCTGTTATTAAATTATAAAGATAGTTTGCCATGCTTACCTGAGCACCAGCATGAAGATTAAGTTCTGGTTCTTCTATTATGATAAACTTTCCGAACCTTGAAAGTATATCTATCGGTAATATTTGTGCATAACCAGAAGAGAGCAGCGATAATGGTATTTTTTTATCCTTCTCATAGACTTCCAATACAAATGGTTCTACGATCTTATATTTCAGATTTATAGTATTTATAGAAAACTCCTTGTTCCTCAGAATCCTCATAGCATTTAGAAGCGACCTAATAAAGTATCTTATAACGGGCTTATCACTAATTTTTGATAATTTGTCTATTGAAATATATGTACTTATATACCCAATTAGATTAGAGACGGCTAAGTTCCTCTCAGTTGGGAGAACAATCACTGGTCTAAAGTCATCAAAAAACAAGTTTATAACGATTTCTGATAATATTGATGCAAGAACTCTTCTTTTCTGAATTTCCAGTAATTCATTAAATTTATCACGCAAAGACTTTGGAAAATCAGTACCGTAGTGCACATTTATCGTATAATTGTCATCAGCTGCATGAACTCTAGCACTTATACTACCAAAAGGCATATCCTTACTTTCTGTGAAACTCATGAATATCTTTATATCCTTATTTAACTTTGTTACAACCTTAAATTCTTCTCCTAATATAATATCAAGGCTTCCGATTTTGTTTACAAAACTTATTTTCGATTCCTGATTACCTACTGTGATAAGCTCTTTATAGTCTACCCCGAAAACTCTTTCAAGTCCTCTTCTGAGAGTTCTAGATAATACTTTATTTATAGTATCCAGATAGGAGCTAAGACTCATTTCATCTTTTACAGGTTGTTCAAGATCCTTAGGACTTGGGATAGGTCTAGCACCGAAGATTGAATAAAGGAGAAGAGAAATGAAAGATTTCCCTGATGCATTAGGGCCTATAACTATTGTAATATCCCCTAATTCAAATTCAGCATCATTGATAGGACCAAAATTCTTAATAATAACCTTCATATTAAGATGCTTTACAACAAAATATAAAACCTTAACTACTTTATCAGTGGTTTAAAGGTTTTCTTACCTTTTTTAGTTTTCCTACTAAATTCTCTCAGAAGCTCACACAATCAATCCAAATTCATTGTTAATAGAAATATTACTTACATTACTCATATTTTCCCATGGTTAAAAAACTTAGATTTATCAGATTTTTAACATCTGATGACCCATGAGTAGAGCTACTAATCACTAGAGAATTTCTTAATTAGAAAATTCTTTTTTACATAAACATAATATATATCAATATGCATTGAAAAGTAATTAAAAAAGCTTCTACGAAGAATCTCTATACTCCATGGAAAAAGACTAGGCAAACATAAGGAGTGTTTCGAATAAGTACGCTAAGAGAACTAACTAAATAGTATTTATTAAAAAATTACTTTACTTTATAATTCTCGTGAAAGTTCTGTAAATATTATTCATTATTCTAAAATAGAGAATAAGATCTAACTATTTAAGATAAAGACTTTGAGTGCAAACACACTATCATCATTAAACTATTAATTTTTTATTTAACATATAGAGTATATAAAACTCTTATCACATATATCTGTTATTGTTCCTTAACCAATTATAATACTAGTTGAAGAGTTAAAAAAAGAGTATACGAATAAGTAATGCTTTCAACAACCTTTATACTAGGAGTGAGTTTCCTAAACACCGTGAGTAATCTTAGTCAAAAAGAACTAAGACTCTTAGATACGTAAATCTCCTACGATTTCTGTCCATATTACTGCTTAAGCACTATTTGATGTACTATCTATTTCACCGTAATAGTAAGAAATCCATTAATATTGCCATAATACGCATTTATGATTATCTCTCCTAAACCAACATTAAAAGCTGGAGATGGAGACTTAATAACAACAATTTTCCACTCACCACTCTTTATCCAGGTAGAGTTGGAAAGCCAAAGAATACCATTTCCGTCGTGGATAGCATTAACAGAAAACAACCTAAAGAATGGTTTAACTTCACTTAAAGGACCTTCGTAAGACACATTCAAAACCATCATATAAACTTCATTAGACTCAGTGTAAACATGAAGTACTTCAATCTTTAAGCCATTATAATAAGGAGAAAACACATAATGAAAAATTAAAGCTGATGAGAGTATTAGCAAGAAAAGGACAGATAGGGGCTTCATAACTTCCTTATTTATCTTCATCTTCTCATCTACACTCCCATCTAAGTAATTAAGAAATGGTATATACATTACATAATTCCATAACATTCTATACATAAAGAGCATTACGAAATATATACCACCTAAGTAATTAGAAATCTTCCTTTTTAAATAAAGATAGAAAAACGTAGAAAAGATAAGAAGTTGCGACACCAAGAAGAAGTATTTATATTCATAAAATATGCCTATTACTGAGAATATATCGAAACCAAAGCCAATTTGCAACAGATTATCAAACACTGGAGTAGTTATATCGTGGAAATAGTAAACTGGCGAAGAAACAATAAAGTAAAGATTCAAGAAGATAAAAGTCACTACCCATGATAATAGAAATTGATAGATATTTTTTCTTTCACTACGTAACTGTATAAGATAAAAAGGTAGAAAAATCAATGGATCTTGCTTAAACGAAACTGACAAACCATAAAAGAAACCCTTAACCCACTCCCTATTCGATAGAAAAGATAAAATAAGAAAAGTAACCCAAATAATATCATCAATACCTCCAGAAGAATAAAGGAGATAGTAAATATTGAATAGATAAGATGATACAAATAGAAGAAAAGTTATTCTATCAAGTTTATACCAGAGTATAAAGGGTAAAAGAACATAGAAGAAAAGAATAATATAATTAGGATTAAAGTGGAAAACAACAGCTGGGATATAAAGCAAAAAGGACAACGAAGGGTAATTAAGGTTAGTTACAATACCTCCAGTTGTATAAGGTGTACCGTAAATTTCAGCGGAAAGATTATAAATTTGATAAACATTACTCGTAACTGAAGGTATGTAAGGATTTAAACCGTGAAGAAATTGATAGGCAGAATAATAATCAATCATTAATTCATCAGTACCGAAAGGTTTTGCTACTCTAGATGAAACAACCACTAAAACAACTGCAATAAGTGAAGCAATATCAAGTCGTCTTAACGATAATCCAGCTAGAAAAACTAAATATAAGATTAGAAGAAGATACAAATTGTGGAAAAAATACCAATATTCAATGGGAACTAAGAACAATTCAGTGTAAATAGTTAATTTCACAAACCTGGAATCACCTTTAAAGAAAAGAAGAATACCAGCTAGAGAAAGAAGAATAACTATTAGAATATCACTCCATAGTGTAGGATAATAAAATAACGAGAAGAGAGCCATAGAAGCCCAAATTAAGATTTCAGAAAGATTTGAAGTCAACGGTGAAATATATCGCTTTTCCATGCTATAACAACTTTCAACTCAACTTATTTTAAATCTTTTCATAACTACTAAATCAAGAATTAAAAACTTGATAGTAATATTGAAAGTGTACTAGTAAATAAACCGGTAAATACACAAGTATCCTTCAATTAAACAATATAAAAATATTCTATTAATTGATTGAAAACAAAATAGATCTTAAAAAATAAAACAGAGTATCACATAAATTAATATTACTCCTCAAATCTTCCGCTTAAGAGATAGCCCAAAAAAGCAAAGTTTTTCTTCAGATAAAAATTGAATATAATATTAACAGAATTCAGTAAAAAATTTAATGAAGAATGAATAAAATTAAATAATATTTCATCTCTATTTAAATTTCAGAATGTTAATAAGTAGTATAGATAAGATAAACTAGATAATTAATATATCTATTATAGATTAAAATCTTCTCTTAATTAATATAATTCTATGAAAAATTCATTATATAACATAATGTCAATTAACTCTGTATTATAACGTCATGTCCCCCTAATTAGCAAATGTAGTCACTATGCTAAAAAATTAAATTAATCTTCATGAAGAGAAAGTCACAATTGAAAACCACATTCATACTACCTTTAATAAAATTTGAAGTTAACCACAAAACATAAGTTATAAATTAATAATGAATCCGTAGTATAGCATAACTTTATTTATACTTCTATAGATATACTATTAATGGTAATGGTGATTCTTTTTCCAGCTATTTTTCAAATTTATGTCTATAAATAATTATATGAATAATTCTCTATCCTAAGCATAAACTCTACTAAAATTCTTAATTTTTATTAAAAATTTATAACCCAATACTCTTAAAAACAAATAATTTATTAAAAATTAAACTGATCATACAAAAATTTCTTTAAAATGATGAAATAATATCATATATCACAATTCAAAACAATTTTCAAATTTACCTTATAATTAAAATTACGATGTATAATTTATATAGTAATAGTAATACGGTATATAGTATTTCTCTCCACCAATGCAATAGGGTATACTAGAGTTCATTAAATATACGTAATAAGTGTTTAAGGAAAGATCCGTTATGGAGAGTGTTGATGCAAAGTAAGTGTAAGAATTTGTAAATGTAACAATCCCCACATAAGGTGAGACTACTGCCAAAGCTAATGACAACCATGAAGGAATAGTCTCACCCAATAACTCGGCAATCTTAATAATTAAGCCAATGGGAATACTATAAGTAGCAAAACCATTAGAAGTATAAATTGAAACTGAAGTATACGCATTGGTAATTGTAGTAGGATTTACACTAAATATGAAGGTTAGGTTGTTTGAGAAATACTCACTAGGAGGAACGTTGGGAGTTGTTGTATTATATAATTCTGGTAAATAGCTTGACCCAGAACTTACAACTTCTAACCCCGTCAGAAATACTTCATCACAATAACCATAAAATTGTGGAGGAGCACAAGGGGCAGCTGGACAATAGTAATACACGCTATAATTTGCAAAAGCAATCTGACCCATAGTATAAATCTCCAAAAAATTAGTATTCTCACTTTTGCCATAATCTCCTTTTCCACAGACTACTAGATTATTAGCACTTGTGGTTATTGAGAAGCCTGAAATGGTTATTGGGTATCCTAGTACTAGAACTCCAAATTTGAATTGTATTCCAGATGCTTGTGAATATCCTTCTTTAAGTAGTAAAGTGCCTGCATAGTCTGTGTAGTTTGTATCAGTTACGTAGACTACTGATAGTGGTATTATTCCTAGGCTTTTATTTGATGGGTAGAACCATACGTTGTTTAGGTAGAATATTAGGTTTATTCCTTCTACTTGTTCTTGGGGTACTGTTGTAGTGGTTGTGGGGTCTTTTCTTTTTATTGTAATTTTCCTTGGTTTGATGAATAGTTTTGTTACTGTTTTCCCTATTCCGTGTGTTATGTTGTATGGTGAGATTGTTATTGTGAATGGTTGTATGTATGCTATTGTTTCGTTTCCCTCGTTTATTGTGTATGATGCGAATCCCAGTAGTGATGGGGAGATATTATAGCCGTAGTGTTTTATCCAATGCTCTGCTATTATGGTTAAGTCACTTAAGGGTATTTTCACATAACCAGTATCATTTTCAACTAGTATTCTCCTAATTACGGTACCATTTGATGTTGGGTAGAATGCGAAAATGCTTACAGAAACGTTTTGTAGTAGTGTTAATTTATTGTGGGAGTATTTGAAGAATATAACATTTATATCCTTAGGGTCAGTATACTTAACGTAGAGTGTATATATAGTATTGTAATTGTTAATTATAACAATTGTTAATATTATAATAAAAATTAGTATCAAAGAAGAAACCATAACAATTTTAGTTCTCCTACCCATTTTCTCTAAATGATTTAGTTAATATAGTGATTATATAAATTTTTCTAGTAAATAACTATAATGTAAAAATTTCAAAAACTAAATATGATAAATAATGTATAGTAGATAAAAATGATCTGCTCCTTCTCAATAAACCTAAAAATCATTTCTCTTAAAAATAGATCTATAGTATTAATAGGAAAACTACAATTCTTAGTGAACTCCTGAACGGCCTTATTTTTCTAATCAAATTCTTTCCACGAAGATTTGAAAAGAGAAATTAGCTTCTTCCTTATTGTTCAAAACCTTTAATCCCAAGCCATTATGATAAGCATCTGGTGCTCCACTCATCGGTTCTATTGCTAAAGCGCCTTTAACTCCAGTATAAACTTGAACAAAAGGCATATTCTCTCTCTTAACTAAAATAGAAGAATAAGAAGATTTAAGCTGTATATCTCCATTTATTAGAAAACAATCGTCATATTCTCTATGTTCAAATTTAGAAGAGACAAGATCCCCAGTAGGAATCTTATCCTTCATAACGCATTGCTTAACATCTGTTGACGTAAAAATCTCCCAATCATTTGAAATTATAAAATAAGGATGAGTACCAACTGTAAGAGGTGCTCTTCTTTCACCAGTATTAGTAACTGAGATCGTAACAGATAATGAGTTTTCATCTACCTTATAGTTTACTTTACAGAGGAGTGTTGAAGGGTAACCATCATGCTTCAATAAATACTGTAAAGTTAGAGAATCATCTTTCTTATCAACTGCTTCAAAGACCTCATTTAATACTAAACCGTGGATGGCGTTTCCTTCCTTATTTTTAGGTAGAGAATATTTGATGCCATCAAATTCATATTCACCACCCTTAACTCTATTTGCATATGGTATTAGAAGTGCCATTCCGCCCCTTGTAGGTTTATAGAGGTTTCCCCTTAAAATGACGTCTTTTCCATTTACTGTGAAGGAATACAAATAACCTCCTCTTAGTAAAATTTCAGCCTCAGTATTTCCTTTTCTTATTTTCATATGGAATAATAAGATTAGATACATAAAAAGTAAGTGATGATGAGCACCCAACCTCCTGAATGGTGAGGAAGGCTAGATTAACTGATTAGGGTGAAAGATTAGTTATCTCTTCAATGATTTTTCTAAAGAATTCCTCGTGTTCTATTTTTCTGTATCTACTACTCCTTAAATGGTTATAAAATTCATCAGTCTCTATCATTAGTCTACCGCATATTGGGCATCTGCTTTTAGTCTCTACCAGAATCCTCTCTAAGTAGGGGTAAATCACTTGTTTCCTAAATTGCATCTCAATATTTTTTAAGTTTGTGTTATTTTCTTCTCTTTTCTCAAGCGATCTCAAATATTCTCTTATAGCTTTTGTCCCCCCAGCTTCTATTTTCTTCAGCGTTCTTTCGTAGTTCTCCAGCTCTTCTCTAGCATAATCAATTCCTAGTGACGCTAAAAATTCTAATTCTTCTTTACTAATTACAAGTCTAAGGACTAAACCGTGAAGGGCATCTTTCTGACTATAATAACTAGCACTACCGAATTGAGTATTAATTACCCACTTTAAACCGTATATGCTATGGTAAACAAATATAGTTGTATTTCCTCTTTGTAGAGTTCTAGGTGCTACATGTTCAAATCCTATCATCATGAGGGCTTTAAAAAGCGAGACCATGAGATAAATAAGATCAGAAGTTATTAATTTTTACTTGACCTAAATTTTTACCCTTTGATAAAAGTAGAGGGAAATTTAAAGATACTATTAGGACTACCTGATTTAGGAGAACTATTACCTCTTTTAAGATTAATTTCCCATATATCGAGTATTTAGTTAGAATCACATACCTTTAAAGACATCCAGTTATTAGAGCTGGAATAATAAATTACAACTTACATTCTTTTAGACTTTTCCTAATTTCATTATTTGAGTTTTAAGGTATTTTGAGATTGCGTTAATATTATCATAAATTGCCGTCAAGTTTGAACTAGATAATTTATTTAAACCATCAATTCCTTTAAGTTCCATTATACTCTCTTTTTCCTTATTTTTAGTCTCATCAAGAATTTCCTTTTAATTTAGTGGCAAATTCTTTTTCATCCTGTCTGCATGTTCCATAATTTCCCCTAATTCTCTTACTATTTTAACATAAGTTGAAAGAACATCTAGGTTTTTTGAAATAATAGTCTCAGTCCTATCTACCATTCTCACGAGAAAATCTGTTATCTCTTTTAACGGAATTTCTTCACTTTCTTCAAAAATTTCTATCACATGAGCATCTATCCCTTTTAACCTTTCTAAAGAACTAAAATTCCCTTTTTTAACTTCATCAGAAATGGATTTAAGATCTTTCACGCTTAATCTAAGAAGCGTAATAAGTGAACTTTTTATGAGGAATTCTAAAGACTTTCCTTTAAATCTTATATCATCCATTAATAAAACTGTATAATATAAGTCTGAACTATGTCCGAATGCTATTGAAGCCCTATTACTACCAAAAGGATAAATATTAATATTGATGTAATCATAGCCCCTTTTAGGCAATATACTCTCAATAATCTTAAAAGCATCCCTAATTATTTCCTCGTAATCTTCGACACTTTCCATGTAATGTAGTAATCTAAATCTCAAATTTATGCATTTTGTGTATATCGAGATTATCAGTGTTGATTAAAACTCCACTTCATGAACAAGTTTAACAAGAAATTATTATAAGATTCACTCGTTTCCTTACTTACCAGAAACAATTGTTCAATCTCACAATACTAAAATGAGATAAACCTCTGAAAACCAGAACTGAAGAAGTATCTGAATAGTTTGCTTTGTTGAAATAAAAACAATAAAAAAACCTGGGAGTTTTGGGCTATTCCAAATAAAATTTCCTTTTGGTTAAAAGGAAGGGAGCGTATTACTTTCAATTTTTAGTAAGAGCAATAAAACCTTTATTTCAAGTGTAGTTTACGTCTTTTCATTCTCTTTCTAAAGCTTGAAGTAATATTTTGTTCAGTTAACTCCGACTTAACTTGTCACTTTAACGGGTTTTTTATTTAACGCAAAACTTTAACTGGAAAGACGTAAAAACTTTTACCCCAAATAGATTAAGGAAGAGATATACTTCAACTGGAGAATTAATAGCAAGAGAGATTATTTGAAAAATGTGAAGAAATAAAAGAAAATATGAAAAAAGAGCTATAAGAGAATATATATTCAATTTTACCCTCCTTTTTAGGGATTAACCCCTAAAATTTGAGGTAGGTAGAGTCTAGAGATAGCTTGATAAGAGAAAAATTTTGTAACTGATATTTTCTCTTCAATTTTTTTATCATATGCTTAACTTTAAAAGAGATAAAATGTAACATAACCCATGGATTACTACTTATCAAACATTTCGAAAGTGGAAAAACAACAAGTACCAATTAGGGGTTCCAAGGGAGCTTACATCCAATGGTTAGTTACTAAAAATGAAGGGGCACACTACGCTGTAAGGAGATTTACTTTAGAGCCTAATGGAGTGATTCCTATGCATGTACACAAATATCAAGAGACAGTAATTATAGTAAAAGGAAAATGTAAAGTATGTGTTGCTGATAAAACTTACGAACTGAAAGAAGGAGATTACATTTTTATTGATGGAGGAGTTAAACATGCTTTTGTAAATTATGATAAAGAGTTAGAGTTCTTTTGCATAATTGATTACGCAGAAGATATGAGTATACAAACGATTGATGAAAAATGTGACTGAGAAAGGAAGGAAAGTAGTTAAGATTTTATTTTTACATTAAGACATGAAGATTAAGAAAGACATAATTATGAGAGAATTTTTGAGATATCCCATGCTCTGCCTCTTGTACAATGGCGTAATAGTAGTCGTATCTCTGTAATACAAATTTAGCTGAGACAATAAAACCTAAAGTAGAGAAAGGCTTCAGCTTACTCTTATTTATACGATAATAGTACTACAATACGAGAGTATTCAGTTAAACTATAGTCTTTTTCATAACAGTTGCAAAGGGAATTTGAAGGGCTATCCCAAATTTAGCAAGGAGCTTCTGTGAAATGGGGTGGCGAAGAAAAGCTACTTGTCTAATCCAGTATCTCCCCAAAATATATAGTGTTTTCATAGTAAATGCAAAGGATAATAACATTATACTAATATCTTGTTACTCTAATCATTGGTTCACTTTTAACATCTTAGCCTTTTTGTAACTAATATGAAAAAGACCATTATTCAATAGAATTATTTTCGATGTGATGAATTTGGAGTTATATTGCTTGGATTTATAAATGAATATAGCAAAAATGAATATATGAGATAACGTATTGATTAAATGCATATTACAATAAATAACATAGAATAAAAACATTAATTAACCATTCTCATAAGGCAATTTAATAGTGTAAATAGTTAAAAAAATAAGTTAGTATTCAAAATAATCTTACGGAGGTGAAAAGGTGAAGAAAGATAGAATGGAAGTAATAAGCAAGTATAGCAATGTAACTGCATTTTTAGCTCTAGTAGCTATAACTCTACTAGCAATGTTTCCATTATCGATTTACCTACTAGCCGCTTACATGGCTATTGAAGGGCTCGATATGGTCGAGTTTAGTATTTTTGGTTTCGAGGTTTCAATTGATTATGGTACTGCTACTAGTATGGCGCAAATCTTTTTTGTAGGAGCAGGAGCATTTGGTGGTCTTGCCGCTGTAGCTCACTATATGGGTTATAACACGCTAGCATTAGTACTTCTAATTGTAGGCATAGGGCTTGCATTCTTCGGTCTAGGCTTCGGTTAGGTGATAAAATTGAATAAAAGAAAGGCAGTATTTTTCTTTTCTCTCCTTTCCATATTGAGTTCTATCTTTTCATTTTTTATATATAAAATCAATCCTTTTTTAGCGCAAATAATCCTTTTTATGGGTATTGGATTTGCAAGCATAGGAATGTTTTTCGCAGCCCTCATTGCAATATCCCTTTTTAAAGCCCTTTTTAAAGGGGATTTACAGAAGTCTGTGCCAGAATCGAAATCATATAGTAAAAACGTTTATAATCCTTTTATTTTAATCGTAAAAATGTCTTTGCTTCTCTCTTTCTCATTAACACTTTCTTCACTCTTTATTTTTGCTTGTTTTGTTTGGATTCTTCACGTAACTTTTATTACCCCTATGGATTTATTTGTTTCGATTGCCTTAAACTTCTTATTTGGAATTTTATTTTCAATGATAGTATTATCTAGAGTTGATTTATTTAAAGAGGTTAAACCTGGAGAAGTTAAAATTATTAGGGTTCCTAAATTTGTGCATGGTGGTTTAACTACAGGTGTTCTTGCATTATCGCTTCGTTCACCTTTTAAGGAAATAATATTTATATATGATTATGAAGATGAATCTCTTGTAAAGACAATTGAGTTACATGAGTTAGCCCATGCAAAGGAATATCATCCAATTTTACTTCAAATAATAGGAATATTACTAGTATCTATTATTGGTTCTCTATTATTTTTCACACCTTTTTCATATATTATTCCCCTCATAAACATTAGTTTGCTTCTTGTAATTAAAACACTGTTAGTAGTGTTGTCTATAGGAGTTGCAAGTCTCCTCTTCTTGAGGGTTGCAGAATCGAGGGCTGACGCTTTCGCATTTAAGATAATTGGTGAAAAAGCGTATGAGAATTTATTAGAAATACTTAGAATACATTATGGTAAAAATATAAAGAGTACTGAGGAAGCCCCTCTATTTAGTAGAATTACTCACACCTCATCAAGGAATGCTTTAAAAACTGGAGATCCTTTATCCTCCTTAGGCCTTTGGGAGTTTCCAACAATTCTCTCTTTTGTAGCAGCAACAATTGCAATAATGCGTGCAAACTCAATTATTATAATAGAACTCTTCCCTTTCCTTTACATAGGTATTCTTGTAATATTATTTCTAGTAGGGTTAGTTTTCTTACCCATTGTAAAGAAGTACTATGGAATGACTGAAAGGGGAAGCATGAACTTCTCCACCCTACTTGCCGGACTTTACATAATTTCAAGTATGAGTGCACTAAATGGATACCCTAACATATACTTAATTATTTTCCTATTCTTAGTTGGGATAGCTTTAACATATATGATTGCTAGAGTGTTTCTAAAATCTAAAAAGATTATTATACACACCCTCCTAATATATCTAGGTATAAACATCCTCATTGGCGTAATCAGCGTAATCAGAATATTTCTACATGGTGTATAAAATTGTTAAAAGAATTTAATTGGAAGAATATTATAAAAATTTACCTTACATTTTGGTTAGGCCTCTTAGGAGGAGGCTTAATAGATTACTTCAAAGGTTTCTCCAAACCAAGTGTTCCAATACCTCTTCCCATACCTGACTACGGACTTTTCTTGAAGATTATAGAGGTGAACTTTACATTTGCAATAATACTCTTCCTTCTTGGTATCAGTAAGGTAATTCAGAGGATAGTAATTTTGGTCTTATCTTTTGTTATAGGCGAAATAGTATTTACCTCTGGTTTTATAATAGGCTTAATTGGTATTCTTCCTCATGGTATCTTAGAGCTTTTAGGTTTTTGCTTCATCGCTTATGCAGGAGAAAATTTTAGATATAGAAACAAAGTAATAAAGCTTCTTTTCATAGGCTTTATCATGTTAGTAATTGCGGCTTTCATAGAGTCATCCTTAACTATTTACATCCTTGAACATATATTATCCAAGTAGTTTTACACCCTGAAGTGTTCATGAATAATGATAAAAATATTTGCGTATCAGTAGAAGACCACTAATGCCAAGACCTAAACATGTAGGCAACCTCTCCTTATTAATACGCTTACATATAATTGTATAAATTTAATATCTTATGAGTTCTAAATTCGACATCATTATTTGCTTTTTTACTTTAAGTGTGATAAATCGAGCCTTAACTCCATATATACCATGATGAGGAAATTTAGTGATTGTGATAAGGTTATGTTTTTTTAGATAATCAAAAATTTGAACTTCATTAACTCTCTCTAATACTCATCACTTGAAGTTTAAGGAGAGAACAGAATGCTTCATATTATAAGTAGACACAGTAGAGTATTATAGTCAATCCATCCTATAATCTTCTTTCTAATAATTCCACGTATATGAGAATTTTAACTTAATGTCTTTCTCTTATTATGCTAACTTAATGAATTTGTATGTTACCTCATATACAGCTCAGATTGGCTTCATAAACCTCTCTTCTATAAAGAGTCAAATTCCATAAGTTTTTATTGATTAGTAGTTTAAAGATATTATCTTACCATAAAAATTATAATATTTGCTCATAAACTAATAAATACTTAGAATTTGCTTCCTTATTTTTATCGCTTACTAGAAAGAAATCTTCAATTAGTAAGAGGATCTTTCTTATATGTTTTTAACGTAACATAAAAACGTAACGATTTTCCTACTATAATTGCTAATTGAGTTATTAGGCTTTTGCTTCTCATTATTTATCATATATGACAAATTCTCACATTAATAGTTTGTCACATATGACAAGATTATATTATACGATATATTATGAATGATGAGGAACTACTGAAGATAATGTCAGAATGGAACTTCTGGGCTGAACCCTTTTTCACGTTAATAAAAATCTTTTTATATTTGATAATGTTAAAATTTTTTCGATAAAGATGATCTCTCACACCGATGTGGGCTATGCCCAAAAGGGTGAGGGAGATAACGGAGATGTGAGTCCCGTGCCGTTGGGCTCAAAGGAGTCCCATGACCCACCTACCAGTAGGTGGTTGAGGGCTAAGCCCCTACACTCGATCATGATTGAAGATAAAATGAGTGAAATGAAAGTGTAGGGACAAACGGAAAAAGAAAAGCCTAAAGTAGGAATAGAAAAGTAATGTTATGTGGAGAGAATAATAAAACTGTTAAGCAGTGTAAAAAATAGTAGTTATTTCTGGAATTAGGAGGGCAGGAAAGTCTTTCATTGCGAGACAAATATTAAACAGACTAATAGAGAATGGAGTAAACCCAGATGATACTTTAATTATTAGATTCGACGATAAGAGGCTGATAAACCTTAATTATGAGCTACTTCTGAAAATATATACTCTTTAACTTATGTAAAAAAGGATAAGAGTAAGCCCACTTATCTAGTGCTAGATGAGGCACAAGAAATTGAGGGCTGGGAGAGGTTCGTTAGAGGTTTAGAAGAAAGACGCGAGGCAAAGATAATTGTTACGGGATCATCGGCAAAACTATTAAGTTCGGAGTTCACGACTTTACTTTCTGGTAGGCGTGTTGAAGTTAGAGTTACTCCTCTCTCCTTCCGTAAGATATTGAAATTTAAAGGGATAAGTGTGAAAGGAATTGTTGAGTTAGCGGAAAACATAGATAAAATAAAGAGAGAACTGGTAGAAATGATGAACTACGGAGGATTTCCAGACGTCGTTCTTAATCCAGAGGTGAGGGCTGAGCTTATTCACTCCTACTTTGACACGATTATTGTGAAAGATATTTTAGGTATAATATTAAAAGGGAGGAGAATATAAGGACTCTTGCTAAGTTTTGCATTTCCTCCTCTGCCTCTAAAATAACTTATAATAGCGTGTCCAAGTTCCTTAAAATCCCAGTAAAGATTGTTGAGAGGTACTCTGAATATCTTGAAAAATCATTCCTACTTTTTTTCATAAAGAACTATTCAATATCTCCTAAAGATATAGAGAATCCACCTAGAAAGGTTTATGTAATAGATAACGGCTTTTTAAAGTATTTTTATACCGCGCCTCTCAGAAGGACTTTTGAAAGCTTAATTGTTCAGCATCTATATAGATATACGATAAGAAGGTTTTATGAACTGTACTATTGGTCTTCTGAAGATTCTGAAATTGACGTTATCATAAAGAGTGGTAAAAAGATTCTCCCTATACAGATAACTTATGAACTGAATGATGAAAATGAGGAGAGAGAGCTAAAGAGTTTAAGAAAGTTCAAAAAATATGCAGACTATAATGCTGCACTTATAGTTACGTTTGAACAGAAGAGGGAGATAGAAGAGATTAAAGTTCTCCATGCATATAAGTTCCTTATTAATATAGAAGATATATTGTACTCTTTTATGAGCTAAGATTATATATAGAAGAGTGATAAAGAAAACTAGTTACAGATCTCTGATAGTCTTATATTTCGACAATCTGGAAATAATTCTTTCTTTCGAAGGAGATAAACAGACTCTTCATGATCTAAATTATTGTCTTTAAAACTATATAACATAGAATTTCTCTATAAAAATATTATAGATATAAACATCTATTTAAACCTCTCTATAAAAGAGAGTTAAGGAATAAGAGGCTTAGATTCTTATCAAATCATAAGTTATGATATCACTACTGATCCCTCTGGGTCTGTAACGTATGGAGCTAATTCAGAGGATAGCATATATACTTCATATACTCCATCTCTTCCTAAATTTTCCAGAGTTGTACTTTTCTTTTCGTAAACATATAACACTTGCTTAGAGATTACGACTATAGTATCTACGTTAGGTGAGATGTATATGTTGCCTAAATGTCTTAGTAATTCTATTTCCATTGTTCCAGTCCTATCAACGACTCTGTATAATAACGCATGTACGTAGGGAGGTATTATTAAATTAACGTCTGAATATCCTGAAGAAAGAACCTGTTCATAAGCCCTAACGATGTCATTGACAATATTGCCCGGAATATTCCAATCACTTCTGTTCATTTTCTTGCTACGTTGTAATATGGACAAAGGATGTTCCCTATAGATTAATAAATCCTCTTTTCTACTATGCATAAGGTAAGCCTTCATAAAGACTGGCTGAGTTTCTTCTTTGGGTAGATCTGGCATAACTTTAAAGAGCGTGTTTATTCTGCTTAGAGGATATGAGACTTGCTTATCAGATTGTATTATTGCGGTATCTTGTACTTTTGTCTCATAAAACGGTATTGCTTGCTGATCCCATTTTATTATGTTAGATAAACTCTTTAAGGAAGATTTAACATAATTTTTCTCTGACATAGCGTCACTTTTCTCAACTTTAGTTTTTTCATTAGTGAGTTCAACGTCATTAATTTTTATAGGAAACTCCTCCTTTCCTATTAATTTTGAAGCCTCATTCCAACCTTTTAATATGTAATTGAACTCTTCCCTATTTAGGTGATATAGTAACCTCAAAAACTCACCGAAATGTGTCATCTCTTCTTTAGCAATATCATCATGCACTTTCTTTACGAATTCGTCTGAAAATAGCTTTCCTTGTTGAAGATAATAGTTAATAGCATCAATTTCAGCAGCTAAAGCGCCCCGTATAGCCCTTATCATCTCTTCTTGATCCATCTTTTCCTTTCTTACATTTACTGAAGGATCTGTTGAAAACATATAATTATATCTCTTTATAAGATATATAAGCTTGCACAGAAGGCGTATCCGTAATTTAATTGTCGTGCTATTTGTTTTATCAAGAATCAGTTATCGATAATGTGCTTTGGCTAATAAACTCTGGAGAATAAAGGATCTAAAATAACTAACACTAAGCATAATTCTTAAAGATTACCCTTAGCCAATAGAATATTGGATATATTTGCTATCAAAGATTTTATCCCCCTTGGACTCGCGTTAGGGCGTCAAATACGTAATAAATGTAATTTACTTTACTAATAAATTTTTTATACTAAAACAAGTATAACAGACTCAACTGGTATAATAATACTTAAGGGGAACAACGTGCGAGCAAATTACAATTTCCATGGTATAACTTAGACGTAATCCCAAAATATTTGGGTTAGAAGAGTAAGAGTAAATACCTTTTGGTTTGCGAGGAAATCTTGAAAGAGCTGTAATCATAAGGGAGTTTGATGGTTTCAAGTTCACCAAAATGAACCCCTTGGATTTACTTAAAGATGTTGATCGTAATGTGCTCTTCAGAGAGTCGTACGGGGGGACATTAAACTAGTAACTGTTAATAGTGTGGTCAAGAATTTCCTCAACGTTAGGAAGTCCAGTCAAAGTCCTCGTTACACTGGTTTGTCCATAAGTTCGGCGACAGAATAAGGGATTTACTCCTCAAGGTCTTCTGGGGATTTGAAATACATTACCATATAAGACACATTATAATCTTTAATACTTCGAAAGATGTAATAGATGAAGAGGAGTGACTAGGAATTACTTAAGCTTTGAGGTGTAAATAATAATGATTATACGTGAAGCGACTTATAGTGATATTCAAGAAATGTCAGCAGTTTGGGGAGAGTCAATGGGTTCCTCTAACGTAGAAGCAAATAAAGAGATCTTTTCTATTTTCCTTGATCTAGGAAAATGTATAGTAGTGGAGGAAGGAGAAAGAATAATCTCTACTGCTTGTTATATTCCTTATTATAACTTAAGCTGGATAGGTAATGTAGGTGTAAAGCCAGAATACCAACGTAAGGGAATTGGAAGAAAAATAATGATTGAATTACTCAATGATATAAAGACAAGGAGTATAAGGCTTGACGCAACCAATGCTGGTTATAAGCTTTATAGAGATCTTGGTTTTGAAGAAGAGTATAAGACTGTGGTTTATGATATTTCGCAAGTTAGAGGAGAGGGAAAAGCTAAAATAACAGAAAAGCTCGAGGATTGGATGCTTAAACTGGATAAAATGGCGTTCGGTGATGATAGGTCAAAACTTTTGTCACGAATTAAGGGTAAAATAGTATATAATGAGGGTGGTTTCGGTATAGTTTATCGAAACGTTATAGGTCCATTAATAGCTGTTAATGAGCTAAGTGCTGAAGAATTGATTAGATATGCTGTATCGAATCTAGGAGTAAGGTTAATTATAACTGTCAATGAGGAATTCATAAAGAGTCTGGGAGGCGAGAAAGTTTACGAATGCGTAAGAATGAGAAAAGGGGATAAAATAAATGAGGATAAGGAGCTAATTTATGGTATCTTCAGATATTCGTTCGGTTAGTTCTGAGTGAGAAGAAATTATTATATTCTATATTTATCATAATTAAATTACTTAATATTATGTACTATCATATGTAATAAAATTCTTTATTTTAGAACAAAATTTTATAACTTACCTATCGTCTCTTCAATTTATTAGCCAATTTCTTGTAGTATCTCCGTAGAATTTGTTTACGAGTTAAGGACTATCTCATTTTAACCGATGATATGGAAATCGTTAAAAGATCTCAGCAAAAAGAATATTTTTAACTTCATGTCTTTTATTTAATATAGAGATATTAACATGTAAAAATTTTTAGCTTATGAAAATATACAGGGCTGTGGAGACTATAATTAAAAGTATATCAAGGATGAAGGCTATTAGTGCTGGTCCAGTAGTTACGGGTAATGGTTTCCCAATTAGTGGTGCTGGAAGGACTCTTGTTAACGTAAGTAAGAGGTAATTGATCCACCAATAGACGATTTCTAGTAAATAAATTATTTTTACGGTAAATAATCTAAAGGCAAGGATGAATAGTACCCCAGCAATTATTGAGAGAACAGCATCTAATATAAAGAATATTCTTATTCCAAAAGGTAAGAAGCTTAATCCGTATAAGGGGAAATGATCGGCACTCCAAGCAAAACTAAGTATACCTCCTACTATCCCTAAACCTATTATTGAAGTGGAAACTCTTTTCATAAAAATAATGTTTAATTGACTACTTAATTAATTTTTTCCTAAATCAAAAGTTGTATTGAAAAGAGAATATTGGGAAAAAGTTTATAATCAATAAAAATGAGGTAAAGGTCATGAAACTAGACAAAATTGGACTTGTATTAATTGCACTCTCAGCAATTATACTAATAATTGGAGGAGTATTCTTTGCAATGGCAGCAATGCCCCATACAGCAGTAAGTACTACCTCGACATCAACAACTAGTACAACAACAACTTCAAGTACTAGTTCCACAAGCACTACCTCGACATCAACTTCTACTTCATCATCCCCAGTCTGGGCTTAAAAGTGAAGATAAAAGGGAAGATTTCTATAAAATATAGTTTTTTATGATAATTATAAAATAATAAAAGGACTAGATTGTAGATGGAACAAGGTATATTTTACATTGGAAAATGTTATTTCCCCCTAAATTTACGATGAGAAAGACCTAGAACAACGGTTTGAAGAATCTTTTTCTTTCATAAATCCAATCTTCACTTTCCTCATGACATTCTATATTATATTTTTTACAGTAGCTTAATATATTCTCTTTAACTTTTTTCCACCACTCTGTATCACCTTCTTTATATTTTAACCCTCTGTAAAATCTGAACTTATCAAATACTATCCTAGTTTTACTACCTGAAATTTCCTCTATTACACTTTCGATCTCATGATCGTTAAATCCCTTGATTATAGGCCCTAAAAAGAGCCAAGTTTCAATGCTTTCTTCACTGAGTCTTTCTAATGCCCTAATTCTTGCCTTAGGAGGAGGTGCGTTAGGCTCTAATTCTTTCCACCTTTCTAAACTCGTTACAGTAAATCCAACATCAATTTTCTTCTTATTCTGTATCAAAATATCTAAATCCCTTAATACTAAAGGAGACTTTGTCTGTATTGAAACTCTAAAGTTATGACTAAGGAGAAGTGAAATACTTTCTCTGGTAATCTTCTTTAAAGCCTCTATTGGCTGATAAGGATCAGTTATTGTTGATACGCCAACTGTTCCTTTTCTCTTTAAAAATACTTCTTTTCTAAGAATTTCTAATAAATTCTCCTTAACAATTATTACCTTACCCCAATTTAATGATGCTTCTTCATTAGGAGTAAAATTGGGAGCATAACAATAAGTACATGAATAAGCACAGCCTAAGTAAGGGTTTAAGCTATAGTCTAATTCCTTTAATCTCGACTTACTTAAGGCTGTTTTAACCCTAATACTCTTTACGATAATTTCAACCACCTAATTCCCAAATTACTTCAACCATCTGGTTATTTTTTCTCTAGATAATAAGGATCTCTTAAGCCATCTGTTTATATCAGACTTCATTATATCCTTAACGAAAGTGATAGCATCTTCTACTCTATCAAAAATAATGGGCTTCTGTTTAAAGAGTTCTCTAATATTCTCTCTTACAAACCAAACACCAATAGGTAAATTAAAACCTTCGTATATTTCCCTCCATAAAATTGCGGTAGCTTGCCTTTTTCTAGATGCCAAAAACTCTGAGACTGCTAATCTTGAAGCATAGTAGCACCCTCCAATTTTTGGATAATCATCCCTTCCTTTATAACCCTCATTATCTACTTCTATTTCAATGCTTTTACCCCATTTATTCCAAGTACTACCTGGAAACCAGGCTTCCCCCCATTCAAAACTCCAATATCCCGATACTAGTATGGCTATAAATAGGTTTTTTCTGAAACTCCTAACGTATACTTCAACCTTATCTACACTCTCATACTGTTTTATTTTTTCAATTAAATTATCAGAAATTGTTTTATCAACAGCTGTTATACTCCACCTAGTAGGGACTAATCTTCTCTTTACTCCAATTCCTCCAACACTTAATATCTTAGCTATTTTCTCCACATCAACACCATAATCGTAAAGTGTTACAATCCCCTCTTCGGCCTTTAGGTCTTTATCAAAATAGACCTTTTCAACTATCTTTAAGGGTTGAGAATCTTCATCAATCCTAATTTTCTCTAGAGGTGCTGAAGGACCTAAAGGTGGTAAATTGTCATCTAAAATCTTTCCAGAAGGAGACCTCTTTAAGGATAATTCTATGGTTACGGGTTTTGAGGAGATTGCTAAAGTTTGAATATCTAATAATACTCTGTCTGGATCATTAGCCGAGCTAACGTGATATTTTATTCCTCCTCTAATTAACGAAAATCTTGTTGATAGGAAATCGTCTAAACTGGAATTAAGCCAAAACTTAGGATCTTCATAGTGACTAGTATCTCCTAACGTTGGAGGTGTTGAAGGATAAACGAATATTTTAGGGTAACTACTTCTTCCAACAAATACGGTAGGTGGAGAAGAACCATAAACTCTCGTTTTCAGCAAATTAATTTTTTCTTTTACTCTAACTGATACTAACAAAGGACAATAGGTTAGACCACACAAGTATTTAGAAGCTTTACATTTAACGCAAAGTTCTGGCTTTATCACTGTGTTTATGTTATTGAAGAAGTATAAAAGTTGTATTATATAATAGATTGAGTATTACGATTTTTCCCCTTATTTCTAACAGCTATAGAAATGTATTGGAAATAACTTATAATATTTTTGTATCTTTCTCCTTAAAGTGTCATGTTGATCTTATCGCATAAGTTTCAATTGGTTCTAAGGTTATTATGCTAATTCTCATTTGGAGAAAGGATATTGTATAGTAACATCAAAACTTGAGCTCTTTCACCCAAAAACTTTTTGGGAAAGAGCTATATCTAGTCTTAATTCTCCACGTGTATTACGCAAGGAGTATAATACTCTAAATTAAATGGAAAATACTATAATTTCTTATGAAGTTCATCTATATTATAATTACTAAAATATATTTAATATTCTAAAAATAACTCCTTAATAAGCCAAGATAAAATCTTTTATCAATCTATTAAATATTATTATTATGATCTAATTTATAATATTCGTTATATATATAGGACTTTATTAATATAATTAAGACATTATTTACTTAGTATTTATAAATATGGATTTCATTATTTTTAATTTTTGGTTATTTATTTTTAGGTTTATGATGATTCACACAAACTTTATTTTACGACATTAATTCAAAAAATTATCAATGTTTTGACTCTTTCTGTGAGTCAAAATTACATAAATTTGACTCATAATAAGAGTCAAATTTATTTAAGAATTAGTCGAAGTTAGTATATGAATAGGGAACTAATTCTGAAAGCATTGATTGATTGGAACTTTTGGTATAAGGATCAATTTACGGGCTATCTAAGAGAAGATTATGTAAAAGAAATTTTGAGTATTATTAACAGCTGGTATATCGCAAGCGTGTTAGGAGTTAAAAGGGCTGGAAAGTCTACAATATTAAATCAAGTAGCTAAAAAAATGATTGAGAGTGGAGTAGATCCTTTTGATATTTTGATTGTTAACTTTGAAGATGGAAGGCTAGCAAGTGTTCAAAACGTTGAAGATTTATTTAGATTATATGAAATATACCTTGAGATTAAGAGAAAAAAAGATAGTAAACCTTACATATTTCTTGATGAAATACAGAGGATTAATGGATGGGAAGGATTTGCCAGATCCTTAATAGACAGAAAAGAAGCTTTCGTAATAGTTTCCGGCTCAACTTCAGATTTAATAAGCGATAATGTTAGGAAAAAGTTAGCGGGTAGGCATGTGGTAATAAGAGTTTATCCTTTATCTTTTAAAGAATATCTTAATTTTAAGGGTTTAAATTTACATAATGAAGTTGACATTATAGCAAGAGAATCTGAAATAAAATCTTATTTTAATGAATATTTAACTTACGGAGGATTTCCTGGTATAGTTAACAGTAATGTTAAAGAACAACTTTTATCGGCACTATATGAAGACATAATAGTAAGGGATGTAATAACGCCTTGTAAGATCAAGGAGGTTGATAAGCTACGATTATTATCGCTATACTATATCTCTAATGTAGGGAATAGGGTAAGACTAAGGAATGTTTCAAGGCAGCTTCAAATTCCTTTAAGGACTGTTCAGAGGTTCACTCAATGTCTCATTAGGGCTAATTTGATTTATTTTGTCAACCCTTTATCTCCTAATCTTTCAGTTATGACTAGAGCTGAGAAAAAAGTTTATGTAGTGGATCAAGGTTTAGCCAACGTTATCGGTTATAGATTAAATTCTAATTTAGGTTCCCTGTTAGAAAACCTAGTATTCGTAGAGTTAGTTAGAAGATATGGTGAAGAAAATGTGTTTTATTATCGAGGTAAAAGGGGTGAAGTAGATTTCGTAATAAAGGAGAAGGATTCGGTGAAAGAAGCTTATCAAGTTACGTATTATTTAAATGAAAGAGAGTATAAGGGTGTTGAGGAACTTTTAAAGTGGAATATACCCGTTAAATTTCTCACATTCGATGAGGAAAGAGAGACTAATATAAAGGGGAAGAACATTAACGTATTGAAGATCTGGAAGTGGTTATTGAACAATAAATAGTGTAGTACAACTTGATCTTAAAACTATAAAAACTTTTACGTAACTTTCAAATTGCCTCTATCTAATATTTTATGTTAACTAGTATTTATTTTGGAAATTGGACATTCCTTAATTCTCTCATAAAAACTACATTCTCTGTTAAGATAACTAATTGTGATTTGATCTACCTAAAGTAGAAACTTTATGATGTAAGCGTTGACTCCTAAGTTCTGAAATTCTCATAAAATACTGCTTAAATTATGTTTGAAGGGTAATAATATACATGAAGTATTGCGAAGTTAGAGAAAGTCTTAAGGTCTTAAAGGCATGTTTTCCTAGTCAAAACTTATTTTGCACTTCCTAATAGTCCTACCAACAATAAATTTACCATAAGGTAACTCAAGTACTGCACCATATTTCCTTATCTCTTTACTCCAACTTTCTATTTTTTCATAAGCATTTATCTCATCATATGCGACACAGTAGGCTATAGATACCGTTTGCCCCTACACCTTCATTTCAATCATTTTATCTTCAATCATGATCTGGTGTAGGGACTTAGCCCTCAACCACCTACCAAGCTTAACGGTAAGTGGGTCATGGGACTCCTTAGAGCCCAACGGCACGGGGCTCACATCTCCAGCCCTCCTCAGCAAGTTATACAAAGCTACAACATCCCTATGCCACCTCTCTTTACCAATCTCACAAACACCAACCCTTGGGGCATTGCCCCCATCGGGTTGGTAAACGATTTTTGACCCGTGGACTGGGCAAGTTGAAGAAGTGTAAGAGGGATTAACCAAAATTACTGGAACACCGAATTCCCTAGCCTTCTCCACAACGGCATTCTTCATGGAAGAAAACGCTGAACGATAAATCCTCAACCTAAGTTGAGAGTCCCTCACGTCCTTAACCATGTGTTCTGGAGTATTTCTCGGCAAGTCCTCAAGAACTATAGCACTCCCACTCTCAAACGCCTCCATAACAACAAGCTTAGCAAACTTCCTTCTAACATCCACCTTCTTATCCCCCTCCCTCAACTTCCTCAATTTTCTCTTAACATCCCTATCCTTAGTTGACCTCCCAGTAGTAATTTTCCTCCTCCTATACTCATAGCCCAAGGTGATTTTCTTGGTGTTAGTCTCTAAAAGGATCGGTTTTCCATCAACTAATACAGAGACCGAATTCTCATTAAGATCAATTGGGATAAATACTTTAGGCTCGTAAGGTTTAGGCTCGTCCTTCTTAAAGATGATGTAGAGTTCTACTACGTTACCCTTCAATAGCTTAAACCTAGCCTCACTTGCAATCCTCCAACCTTGATTGTAATACCTCCAAAATATTTTGGGGAAGAGTGGAGATAGGTAAACCCTACCTCGTTTTGTAGCTATCGAGATTTTATCAAGGCTAAACTTCCATAAATGATCATCAAGATGTACAGTCACTCTCCTTATTATAGGTCTGTCAGTGTAAGCCCTACCCCTCCCCTTCATCTTCTCAAAACTATCTAACCTCTCACTTGCGTCTTCGCAAGCAGTGTAAATGTAGTGCGATGGTAAGTCCTTGTGTTTCTCCCTTTCCTCTTTATAAATCCCAGCTTTAATCCTAGTGAAGGATGTAGTTTTTCTTGTTAGCCCGTATTCTATAGCATCATGTAATACCTCACTATACTCTTCCTCAACTTCCTTGAGCTTGTTGTAAGTCTTGTAGTCTACTTTAACCCTCAACTTTACTGTCCTCTCCACTTAATTCACCTATCAGGTTTTTTACACCTTGCACAAATAACGTCTTCTTATGACTCCTCATACCGTAGATCTTCCCAGCGAATGAGGTTATGATTGAGATTAAGTCTTCTACAAGTTCCTGTGTTGCTTCCTTGGATTCTTCACCGAGTACTACCTCTATCCTAACTCCTATAGCTGAAAAGAACTCCTCCAGGTACTCAAAGCCGAAACGTGTTAGCCTATCCTTGTATGTTATTAGTACGACGTCCACACTCTTCCCTTCTACTAGTTTAAATAGTTTTAGTAGTCCCTTCCTCTGGGTGTTCAGCCCGCTGGCAATGTCCTTCAAGACTTCAACTACTTTGTAACCCTTTGCTGTTGCATAGTTTGTTAGGTAGTTTATTTGCTTCTCCAAATCTTCTTTTTGGTCTGCCGAGGAGACCCTAGCATAGATTACTGCCCTAGTTTCCTCCCTCCTCTCCAAGTATTTCTTTACCTCACTGTAGGGTATCCTATACTTCCCACCCTCAGTCATTACTGCCCTTATTTTACCTTCCCTAATCCATCGTAGGAGTGTTGAGTATGATATGCCGAGTAGTTGGCAAGCCTCCTTAGGTCTTAATAGCCTCTCCACAAATTTAGTTGACAATAAACGAATATAAAAAGATTTCTATTAACATGAAAAAGAATTCAGCCCCATTAAAACGGTTCCTAGTGCTAGGTTATTTTCAAATTCTGTATTTGTCATTATGACAGTATCAAGATGAATGTTCGTATCTTTAAGAAACCTTAGCCTGCTTTCACTAAAGTTTAATCCTTTTGCTTTATCCTTTACAATAATTAATACATCCAAATCTGAATCCTTCTTATATTTACCTATAACTCTGCTACCAAAGAATATTATTGAGAGGACTCCCTCTTTTCTTAGCAAAAGTGTTGCTTTTCTAAATAATTCCATATTTTCTAAGATAATTCTCTGCAATTCTAATCACCTCATCAGAATATTTTATTCCTTGTACACACATCTCTTCGGTAACAAATTCTTCTGGAGTGGTTACACTATTTCCATTAAAGAATGGATATCTAGACATGTTCCACGCACCAGAAAGATAATCTAATGCATTCAAAATTATGTCAAGATCTTCTCCAAGATCCTGTAAATTGTTTGAAGCTTCTGCTATAATATCATATTCTTTCTTATATATCAATTTTACTTCTAACATAGCTTTTACACTTTTTTCCACAGACTGTTGAGAGTAAAAGAAGCATTCCGGATAATCTTTAAGTTCTAAAGCTCTCTTAGCCCTAATATTATCCTTTTTCGCTATATTTAAGAAAGCCCTAGCATATTCTCTGAACTTTGGTAGAATCACAAAAAACTTTCAAAGTTAAAGAATAAATCTTTTGAGAAACATTTAGCATCAATAATGACATAACATAAACAAAGCCTCTTTTTCTCCAACAACTTTCAAATGAAGGGTAATATCTATCACATTCTATTCATATGTATTATGCAAGGAAAGTATTACATGAAATGAAAATATAAATGATAAAACTTATAAATAAAATTCTTGTGATTTTTAATCGAATTACAAACGTTTTAAATATAGTAAAAATTTTATAATAAGTAGTCTTCGAATTTATGTTAGTAGTAGTACCGAAAAAGCTTAGTTTACAATATCCAAGTAAGATAATATCTGATGTTAAACTGTATTGTCTATACACTCTCATTTCAATTATTTTATACTTATTATATAGCGTATAGACTTAGCAATCAACCACTTGCCATGTGTGGTGGTATACAAAACATAGGATTCTACATAGGTCTGGAGGGCTCACGCGGAAATCTTAGCTGATACTATACTTGAAATATAACCTAAAAGAATTATTACTGAACACTATAGAACTCAATGATACTGTAATCATATCTTTGTTTTTTATCTTCCCTTTGCTCAAAATGATATGAGGAATTATCTTTTATTATTATAAAATTTGACATAAACTAAACACAAATAATATGAAAAAGAATTCAACCCATAATAAATCGTAAGAAGGCTGAGAAACGATAATAAAGTATGTTATAAAGTTCAATCCATTATTATTTACCTTAGATATTTGTCTTCATTTAACTCATAAGCTTTTTTCTTCTTTATGTTAATATATTTTTAATGAGAATCTCTTTTGTTGGAATAAAAGGAGGAATAGGAAAATCAACAATAGCTTTGATGGTTGCAAAAGAATTAAGTAATAGAGGTTTTAATGTTCTTTTCCTAGATAGAGATATATTCTCATTTGCATCTACTCTTGCTGGGATCAAAAATAGTTTTTTCACACAAGTTGCAAGGGGTGAAATACCTAGAGATTACTTTAAAGATTTAGGAAACTTAACTATTGCAAGGTTATTTGGAGAAGGAGTTCTGTTTTTTAAAGAAATAGAAGAATTACATAAAGATCTTATGAAGAAAGAGGTAATGGAGAAAAGTTATGCTGAATTAGTAAAGAGAAAGAAATATGATTTCTTTATAATAGATAATCCTCCATATGTTACAATGAAGAGTGAAGTGGTAGAACACGAATTAGGTATGTTTAGGAAAATATTCCCAAATGAGGAAATTTATAGGGTTTACCTTTCAACTGGACTGTTAGAGGATGTAGAGATAACTAAAAAATATATTGATGAGACTGAAGCAGAAGCACCAGGCAAAGCTTTAGGAATAATAGTGAATATGGTTGTAGATAAGGAAAAAGGTATAGAAGTACTGAAATCTTTATACGATAATAGATTTTTAGTAGGAGTAGTTATTCCTTTTATTGACGAGCTATTTCAATTTCAAGGTTCAATAGAAGATTTGCCAGTTATACCACAGATAAAGAATTTTGTAGATTCAATTCTTAAAATGGAGAAAAAAATTATTACTTATTAATGCCAAACTTGTGATTTTCTCCATTTTCTTTTTGAAGATGTAGTAGTTTTTTGTTGTATAGCATAGTAATCTCTTATTCTGGCTAATGCTTCTCTCCAGTCCTTAACTCCCTTTAGCATTTCAGCTAAGGTATTATTTCCTATATATTTCAACCACGAGACTATATGCCCTTGTTCCAAATGCCAATTAACACATGCCGGATCTGTTGCTCCAATTCTTGCTATTTCTTTTTCTAATTCTTGTACATTATGAGCTGTACCTACTACTTTTTCGTAAGATTTGAAATAGAATGGTTCCATATTCTATTCATTCATTTGAAATTCTTTTAAGGCAATGGGGGTATGATGAAGCTGTTTTTTATTTCTTAGGCAATTAAGGAATTCCAGAAAGGAGAAAGGCTGTATTATTTTCTTTAAGGTAACGGCTTAAATGTTAAATACTTGCTAAGTAAATATATTTTTGTGAACGACATAAAAGAAATTGAAGAATACTATTCTCAAGGAAACTTAGTGGCTGCATTAAAGAAAGCTGAAGAAGTTGTTAAGCAAAATCCATCTAAGGAAGCATATAATTTGTTAGGAAAAATCCTCAAGGAATTAGGGGAAGACGATAAAGCTATTGACGCATTTATGAAGGCTGAAAATTATATTGAGGTTGCAAAAATATATATTTCAAAAGGAATGTATAAGGATGCGTTAAACGTTCTTTCTAGTTTTAATGATAAAGAATCAAGAATTTTGAGGGCTTTAATTTATTTGAAACTTGAAAATTATGAAGAAGGAAAAGAGGAATTAGTTGGAATTGACGATTCTTCACCTTTATTTTATAAAATTAAAGGGATTATAGATTACTATACTGGAGATACTTATGATGCTATAAGGGAATTAAGTATTGCTATTACCCTTTATCCCCTTGATGCGGAATTATATTACTATAGGGCTTTAGCTAAAATGAAACTTGGAATGAATGCTGAAGATGATTTAAATACTGCAATGAATCTAAATCCATATTTTGCTGAGGTTTATTTTAGTAAAGGAGTTTTATTAGAAAACGCTGGAAAATTTGAAGAAGCCGTTAATTATTACTCTAAGGCAATTAATCTAAAGCCAGAATATACTGAGGCTTACATGAGGAGGGCAAAAGTCTATATGAAGTTAGGGAAGGAAGAAGAAGCTATTTCTGACATAAAGAAAATTAATGATAAAAAATGAGGGAATTCTATTTATTCTCTTTAGTTAGAGATATAATGATAAAGACCTTACAAAAAGCGTCTCAAAATTTTTGCTTTGTGTATAAGTTTGAGACTTTATCCCCTTTTACGGCTATAGGATCTTCAGGAAGCTTATTTTTGAAAGGCACTGTTAGAAAAGATAGAGCATTAATCTACAATAATTTTAAAAGAAAAGTTTCATTTTCACTAAAAGAGGGAAAAATTCTCATAGGAAAAGAAGAGGAATATTCTCCTTTTGATTTCTCCTTTCAAGACAAACTGGTTGAAAAAATGTGTTATTGGGAAAAAGAAGCGTTATGTGTGACTAATAGAAACAAAGTCAAGGTTAAAATTATTGATGGCAAGAATGTATTAAATTCCTTAAGTGAAGATATAAAGAATCAACTTTCGTTAACCCTTTTTAACTACTTTAAGAGAGAGGTAGGTTATACATTTGATAAACCAATAACCTTATACAAGATTATTATAAGTAATGAGAAAGTTTATTTACAGTTTGTAAGCAATTGGAGTTTCTGGTATGTTAATATTGAAGAATTTGCAAAAAAGGACTACTCGCTTATTCCTCTAATTAGATTGAGTAAAGAGATTAAAGAGACTCTAAATAGGTGAGAAGGATTTTCATTATCATCTGTAGATCCAAAACCCTTTACGTAATCAAACTCTGAAAGTAGTTTTGCTATTTCTTTCTCTTGTTGTGGCAATATTATTGCAAAAAGAGGTTCACAGAGTTCAGATAAATAATCGATATGCCAATGCTTCTTTCTCTTTTCTTTGGAAAAATGTCTACTTATTCTCTTATCACAATATAATCCGCATGAACCTACATAAGCATAATAGCCTTCTTGTATAGGGAAGATTTTACTTTTAATTATCAAGTCACCTTTTTTGCAGTTAAAAACTATTATATAACCTTTCATAATATGATGTAAAATAAATGAACTAAAAAATTGATAAAGTTTTATTACTGATTACTCAATATTAAAACATATGAGTGAAAAGTTATATGATGCAAAAGATGTTATAAGATGTTGCTACAAACTTTCAGATACTGATATAGATTGCTTGTTCAAACTTATTGAATTAAATAAGCCAGTGACGTCAGACGAACTTTCTCAAATGATGAAAGTAAGTAAGACTACAGTAGAGAATAGTTTAAAGAAACTAATTGATTCTGGCTTAGTAATAAGAAGTAAGAGTGAAGATAAGAAAATTGGTAGACCAAAATATTATTACTCTATAGTTGAAAATATAATTAATAAGATAAGAGAAGACTTGTTAAATTGCTCGAGGAAAATGCAATTATCATTGTAGTATAGTTTCTTTTAATTTCTTTCTAATTTTATGTAACCTTTCTATATTTGTAAAGGAGTTTAATAAAAGGAATAAGGAATTAAAGTTAAATCCTAAAGCGATTCCTATGAAGATTAAAGGATAAGGAGTGATAAGACTTATGAAGAGAATTATTAAAGAAGAATATGACATTATCATGCCCAACTCCATATTCTTTTTAGAATTTAGATAGGCCATATTCATTATATCAATTAAGTTTAAGGAATCTAACAAGGCTTTTAAACCACTTTTTAACGATTTTAGCTTCTCTTCTACTTGAGATGATAATAAATCTACAGTTGGAAAAGTTCTTAAACCTACTAATATTTCTTCTAATAATTCTTGAGCTTCATCAGCTGAGACCACATCCAAGTAATTTTTAAAAGAAGATAATGAGGCAATAGATTTTAATGTAATCCATTCGCCCTCTATTTTTTTAAACTTTACTTTTAGTACGAAATATTGGAGAATTATATTTATAATCGATGCCAATAAACCTACAAATATCAGCTCATAAATTTGATTTACCATTATAATAATTCTTTAGATAACTCATTAATAAGCTCTGCTAATTGAAATTCTAGGTTTCTAACCTTATTCAATCTATCTAATAATGCTATACCCTTATCAGTTATAACATATGATCCATCTTTCTCCTCTACATATCCATTTTTTTCTAGGTAATCAATATATTTTTTTAGAATAGAAAAACTCAAATTAGCATTTTTCATTAACGCTGATTTAGAGTTACGTCCGTCTTTGATATTTTCTAATATATCTGCAACTATATCAAATTTATCTCTCTTGGACCTCATACAACTTTATATTAGAATCATCACTTAAAAAGATTTATATAGACTTGTCTTTTTGACTCATTTCTTCTTTTTCTAACATTTCTTTTAATATTCTATAATCTTTTTCGCCCCTATACTTCTCTATTATTTTTAAAATAGCCTCTGTTTCTTCTTTCGTATACGATTTTTGAACTAATTTATATAATTTTTCCATGACCTCAATTAGAGGTTGAATAGATTCTATATATTCAGGAATAGTTAACTCTGGCATTGAGCTATATAGATTAATTAATCCTATAGATATAATTGATAATCCTTCTAATACAGTATTCCTTAATTGTTCTATTTGCTGATTCTTATCTTGCAACTTCAAAATTTCATCTTTCCTAGTATTTAATTCCTTAACATATTCAGCTATTTTTAATCTTTGAATATCTAGGTTTATCATAGCATCACGCACATTCTTAGAAGACACGTACCTAACTTCTCCTTGACCTAAATTTGTAACTTTAACCAAGTCTTTTATAATCAGTTCTTCGACACTTCTCATAATACTTTCTTTAGTCATCAAAGGTGATAATAAAGATATCAATGCAGAAGCATCAATTCCAGCTGGTCCATATTGAGATATGGTAGTTAAAACTAATCTATCCCTTTTATTTAAGAATTCCATGAGAGACAAAAATAAAATAAAGCTAAAAAATTCATCATGTGATATCTGCTCCGGGCAAAATATTATGGATTGGCAGTTATTCAGTAGTATTTGGCGGAATTTCACACGTTATAGCAATAAATAGGAGAGTAAGATGCGATATAAAAAGTTCCGATAATTTCATTTTTGAAACAACATACGGCACATTTAAAGATAGAGGAAACGAATTAATCGAAAGTGTGATTACAGTTTTTAAAGAAAAATTCGGAAATTTGCCTCCATTTCATGTGAAACTTTTTAACGATGAAGATTTTCAGATACATGGTAAAAAAACTGGTTTAGGGAGTTCCTCAGCATCAACCGTAGCTTTAACTTCTTGTATCTATTATCACTTATTCAATAACTTAAACAAAGATGAAATCTATAAGTTAGCACAGAAAGCTAATTATATAAGGCAAAAAGGTATCGGGAGTGGTTTTGATATTGCCTCAGCTGTCTACGGTTCAATAGTTTATAGAAGATTTTACGATATAGAGAAGATAGATAGTATAATTGAACCCCTTAAGATAGGAAACTATGAAATGCTCTTAGGTTTCATAGGTGAAAGCTTCAGTACTGTAAACTCTGTAGCTAAGTTTATTGAAAAAAGCAATAATGAGGAGTTCAAGAAAGTAATGAAATACATTGACGAGGAAAACATAATGGCAATAAAACTTATAAAATTAGGTAAAATTGAGGAAGCCATAGAACACGTGAAACTTGCTAGAAGATTTCTAAATGGATTAGCTAAAAAAATAGTAGGTGTAGAGATAGAAAATGAGAAGATAAGAAGGCTAATTGAAATAGCTGAAAATGATGCATTAATTGCTTTATCTCCTGGAGCTGGAGGAGAATCAGTGTTTGCTTTAGGAAAGGATTTATCAAAGGTAAAAGAAAAGTGGAAAAAAGAAAACGTTATAGTTATAGAGTTAAAAGAGGATGAGGGTTTAAGAATTGAGGCTTGAAGCTGAAGCCATTGCTCCTTCAAATATTGCAATTATAAAATACTGGGGTAAAAGAAATGAGGAGTTAAACTTACCATTAAACTCCTCACTTTCTATAACTTTGTCTGGATTAGAAGTTAGAACTAGAATAATTTTCTCAAAAGAATTTGTAAAAGACGAGGTATATATTAATGGAGAAAAGGCAAAAGATGAAGAAGTGAGAGAATATAGTGGTAGAGTTTTAAATATATTTAGAAAGTTATATGGCCAAGAAATTTATGCTAAAGTGGAGTCATGGAGTAATTTTCCTAAATCTATTGGATTAGCTTCTTCAGCTGCAGGGATAGCTGCGTTAGTTTATGCTGCTAATGAGGCTCTAGAGTTAGGTTTATCTCAGAAAGAATTGTCAAAAATTGCAAGAATTGGTTCTGGTAGTGCTTGTAGAAGTACTGCTGGAGGGTTTGTGCTATGGGAGAAGGGAGAAAGAGATGATGGTGAAGATTCTTACTGCTACTCACTTTTCCCAGAAACTCACTGGAGAGAATTGGTAGATATTATTGCAATTGTAAGTGAAAGAAGTAAGAAAATCTCCTCTAGAGAAGGAATGATAATTACTTCTAAGACATCAAATCTAATGAAATGTAGGCTAAAGTTTATAGAAGAAACCTTACCTAAAGTGATTAAAAGTATAGAGGAAAGGAACGAGGAAGAATTCTACTATTGGTTAATGAGACATAGTAACAGTATGCATGCGGTTATCTTAGATTCATGGCCATCCTTCTTTTACTTGAACGATACATCACTAAAAATTATGGAATGGACCCAAGAGTTTGGAAAAGCTGGATATACTTTTGATGCCGGACCAAATCCTCATATTTTTACTACTGAAAAATATAAGGACGAAGTGATAAGTTTTCTTAATTCCATAGGCGTTAATAAGATAATTATCTCGAAAGTGGGAAGTGGACCAAAAGTTAGCAAGCTTCTTTAAGTTTTTCATAGTATTTTCTCATTTTATCCTCCATACTATGATGATACACTATTATCGCTTTCTTTAAGTCCCTTATTGCTGTTATGAGATTAGAGAATTGTGAGAGAGGAGAAAGCTTGCCTTCATCATAAATATATATGGCCTCATTTTCCTCTTTGTATGGGACGTCAAAGAATTCATAATATATTATTTTACCTTCAGTTTCTCTCATAAGCTCCATTAGTTCTTCTTTATCTATAATGCTAGAACATTCTTGTGTTATATCCTTTTTAATTCTCTTATATCCACTTCTATAGAGTATAGGCTGTTTAAATTCTGTATCTTCTATCATATTTAATATCTTATAATCTATTATTTCTTCTATGTCGTTAAGATCTATTTTATTTTGCCTAATTAACTTTGAAATTGCATGAGAAAGAATAGCATTATACATTCCTACAACACTGTGAAAATAAACATTCTTAAACATATACATTCTAGCTAAGAGAAATTGCTCAACTATTGGAATAGCTTTCTTTAATATAGCTATTTTTCCGTCAACATAAACTAAAACTCTCTTTAATCTTTCTATATCATAACTGCCATAACCCACACCTGCATAATAAGAATCTCTCAGTAAATAGTCACCTCTATCTGCATCAACAAAGTTAGATATTATCTGCAAAGCAAACTTCTCTTCTTCGTTAGCGGGATTACCGCCAATAACGTTAATCAAAAACTTAACGGGATCTGTGATGTTACTATTCTTACCAACTTTCTCGAATAAGTAAGAGTACTTAGAAATTAACCTTAAACCGTATTTTACATGAGTTTCTTTTCCGTAGTACTCAATTTTCTCTTTATAAACGTCTCTAGTAACTTGTAAAGCTGACTCAAAAGTGTGAGAAAATGCTACATGACCAATATCATGCAATAAGGCTGAAAGAGAAACTAATTTAGCGTAATCTTCGGTTAAAAAATCTATCTTACTGTTACTAGAAATATAGTGGAGAAACTCCTTAGCTAAATGCATTGCTCCTAAACTATGCTCAAATCTAGTATGTCTCATTCCCGGATAAACCATATATGCTAAGCCAGTTTGTGAAATAAACCTTAATCGCTGAAAAAAAGGAGAGGAAATTACTGGTAAGATATCATCTGGAACTTCTATGTAACCATGTATAGGATCTCTTATAATCTTCATTAAGTTATATTAGTTAAAGCATCTAAAATAGCTATTGCGCCATCATTAACTTTCTTTTCTAATTCGTCTTTACTAATCCATCCTCCTTTGACTAAACTATCACTAACTATAACTACAGCACCACTCCTAATTTTCCTTAATCTACTTAACATAAATAGGGTAGCACACTCCATTTCAACGGCTACATTTCCTCTTTCTGACCATTTCTTTGCAAAATCTTCATCTTCAGCGTAGAAAGCGTCACTACTAAACACATTACCTAAATGAAACTTTAACCCCTTGTTCTTAAAAGAGTTATATAAAGCCATAGTTAGTTCGAAATCTGGAGTGGCTGAAACGCAAGTTTGTTCTTTAAAGTATTGATAAACTAAGCTTGAAGGGTTATAGGAAGCACCAGTAACTATAACATAATCTCCAATATTAACATCTGGAACTAAAGCACCAGATGTACCGTATCTGATAAATATCCTACCTCCTAACATGGTTAATTCTTCTAAAACTATTGCTATTGATGGACCACCAATTCCATGAGTTGCTATACTTATTCTTTCCCCCTTGTATTTACCGGTGTAAATTAGAAAACCTCTATTTTCATTAACAAGTTGAGGCTCTTCTAAAAACTTAGAGAGACTTTTGACTCTACCAGGATCACCGGCTATAATAACTTTTTCAGCTATATCACCTTTCTTAGCAAGTATATGAACCGGGTTCACGGAAATATATCAGCCAAGAAATTTTATATCATTAATCATTACAGCCGGCGCTCATCATCCACTTAACAAGTATAAACAGTAATATTAAAATGTTAGAAAGATTTGGAATAAGGTTTAAAAACACAGAAGTAATATTTCATCTTATGAAAGAGAGAGTAGTTGAAGCAAAAAGATTAGTAGGAAAAAAGACTGTGAGGGGGAAGACTTACGAATATGAGTACTACACACTGCCATTAAATCTATATATACCAAAGTCTATGATAGAAAAACATGGGACTAAATATTTACTACAAGTGGATGAAGAATCTGGTACTATTACTATTAAACCTACTGAGAGTAAATAGTTATTTTACTAAACCCCCCGATGATCAAAGTTATATTTTTCCATAATCTTTCATAACATCTATAAATATTTCTTTCAAATAGTCATAACTAGAATCAACAGAACACTTTCTAAGTGTTTCTTTACCTAAAGAATATTTCTCTGGATCTCTAAGAACAGTATTCAACTTATCAGCTAGATCTTGATAATCACCTCTTTTGAAAACAAATCCGTTTCCACCATCTATAATTAACTCGCTAATACCCGCTCCACTACTTACAATGGCTGGCTTACCATATACCCATCCTTCACACACAGTAAGTCCAAATCCTTCAATGTTAGAAGGTAAGAGTACAACATCTGAAGCTTCATATATAGCGTATAGTTCATCATCTGGAACGTAGCCAGTGAAAACTACTTTGTCTTTAACGTTAACCTGCTCGGCTAAGGTTTGCAATTTCTTAGCCCATACATTAGCTTTTCCAGTACCCAAAGCTCCACTAGTGAAGCTACCATTTCCAACTAAAAGTAATTTAGCATTATTTACATATTTCATTGCTTGTATAGCCACATCCTGGCTTTTCATAGGATCCATTCTAGCTACTACTGTAACTATCTTATCATCTCCTTTTATTCCATATTTTTCTTTAACTTTCTCAACTTCTTGTCTTGATGCTTTCCTATATTCTTGAGGATCTATGAAGGGGTAAACTTGCTTTACTCTTCCTTTAATTCCTGCCCTTAACATACCTTCTAAATCCCTTTTTGTACTTACTATAACACCATCAAAACCTTCAAAAGTTCTAATTAGAAATTCTCTCATCTTATGCGATAAATATTCTGGGACAAATGGTATATGATACCATAAAACAGCGGGTGCTGAAGGTCCTATAATTCCGCCAATAAGAAGTTGCTGAAAATCATTAATAAAATAAATATCAGTGTCCTTGTAAAACTCTAATAATTTTTGAGCTGACAACCAATTATAAGTTGCATAAGCAATATAATCATCTGGCTGAATTTCATATTTAGATAATCCATGTGCCTCATTATAAATTCCCTCTTTAAATCTAGTATAACCTTGTAAATCTTTAGGGTTTAAATCTACAAAATATATATTTAAATCTTTATATTTAACTTCTGGTGGATATCCCGGGCCAAGTGAAACCCATCTGGTTTTACTAAATTTTTTACTTAGTGCAAGCATCATTTTTGCTACTCCACCTACAGATATGTAATAATCTGACGGATCGAGCAAAGAAACATCAATGGGAAATGAGAGAAATCCGTACTTATCAACTAAATCCCTATATGTGTACCTAAATCTAATTGGTGGTGTTTGAGTGTTTATAGCGACAGAAAACATATGAAAAATTTTCCGCTTATATTTATAAAGTTTTTAGAGTATTATGCCTCCGTGAATTATGCATTCTTATCTAATGGGATAACTTCAGCGTTAGAATCACAAGGAAGTATAGATTGGTTTCCAGTACCTAGATTTGATTCTCAATCTATATTCACAAAAATATTAGACAACGAGAAAGGCGGATATTTCTCAGTGAGACCAAAAGAATATGACAGAATTCAAGAAGAATATATAGGATATTCGCTTATCTTAAAGACGACATTTAAGAAAAATGAGTTAAAGGCAATGGTTATAGATTTTTTACCCATTTCATTGCCAGCAATTATAAGGCTTTACGATACCGAGCTTCCCTTAGAAGTAAATATTATACCTGTTTTTAACTATGCTTTGATAAATGCTGGGACAGAAATTGTAAAAGATGGGGTCATATACAGAAATCCTCTATCAAAAGAAGGAATAGAACTATTAGTCTATGGCAATTATGAAATTATTAGCCCTTACAAGTTGATCATAAAGCCTGGAAAAGGATACCTTTACTTACTCTATTCAAAAGATTTAAGATACGGATTATTTAGCCAAAAAGGGTTCGTCTACTCAAGACCCTATGAAGCTTTTTCAAAACTCGTTGCACTCAGTGAAAAAGAGTTGAGCAGAGCTAAAAGAATAAGAAAAGCAGAGAGGTTTAAGGATATATACTATAGATCTATATCTGTTCTTCTAGGATTACTATATAGACCCTCTGGAGGAATAATTGCTTCTCCTACTACATCCTTACCAGAAATAATCGGTATGGAAAGGAATTGGGATTATAGATATGTATGGATAAGAGATGCTTCTTATGCTACAGAAGCATTAATTAAAGCGAACTTACTAACGCAAGCTAGACGATCTCTAGATTTTATAATAAGTGTAATAGATCCTTCATCTAAGAGTTTCGATCATCCATTTTATACTATTGATGGAACACCTCCACCAGCTGAAGAAAACCTAGATTGGTTATCAGGTTTCAAAAACTCAAAACCAGTTAGAGTAGGAAATGCTGCTTATTTACAAATTCAAATGGACATTGAAGGTGCATTTATGCACACTCTTCATGAATATTATAAAGAGACTCAAGACGACGAATATATTGATAGCAATTATTGGGCAATAGAAGCTATTGCAACATGGGTAAAATCTTACTGGAGAGAGCCTAGTACAGATATTTGGGAAGAGAGAGGAGTAACAAGACATTATGTACATACAAAAGTCATGTCTTGGGTTGCTTTAGATAGAGCTTATAAATTAGCTGAAGCATTAGGATACAAAAAAGAAGCAGAGGAATGGAAGAGTGTAGCTAACGAAATTAAAGAAGATATAATGACGCACGGTATAGTAGAAGGGAGTTTTGTAAGATATTATGGCGGAGATGAAATTGATTCTGCATTACTGACATTACCATTATATGACTTCGTGGATGCTAATGATAAAATATTCTTAAACACACTTAAAAGAATAGAAAGCGAATTAAAAATAGAGGATGGACTTTATTTAAGATATAAAAAAGATTTCTTAGGTAGTGTAGTTCATCCGTTTGCTTTAGTAACACCATGGATGGCAAGAGTTTATATTAGATTAAACAAAGTTGAAGATGCAGTAAGACTATTAGAGAAATTAGATAAATGTAGCAATTCACTAAAGCTACTAGGAGAGCATATTGATCAGAAAAACTGTGAGGCAAGAGGTAATTTTCCTCATTCATTTCCTCATGCGGGTATAATTTTAAGTATAATCGAATTAGAGGAGAAATTAAATGCAGAAAATATTACAACTAATAAATGAGGCAATAGAAGAAATAGAGAAATATGGCTCTTGCGAATCTGCTTACTACTTACTGAAATATATTGCTTCCCATGGTGAAAAGTTTATTGAAGAGAAATCAGTAAATTATGATTTTACACTAGATAACATAATACTTATGTCCGTGTTACAAGAAACTCACAAATACAAATTATTCGTTTCCTCGTTTTTCATTTATGATTATTTGAGTAAGAAGTTTCGCGTGCAGGAACCATTATTTATTTTTAGATGGGGAAAAACGTACTTCATATATAGTTATAGAATAAACGCCAGACTAGAATCACTTATAAAAAATCAATTTATTTTTTCTAGGAAGGGAATACTAAAATTAACTAAAAAAGGTGAAAATGAGAGAGAAAACATTTTCTCTTCTCTTCCTTCTACTGATAGAAAGAAAATAGAAGAGATAATAGATAATATAGATAAAATGAAATTAAAAGAACTGAGAATTTATACAAAAAAATATCTTTTCTCTATTCAATGACTTTATAGTTAAACAATCTTGAAAGATATGCTTGCTCCCAATTATCTTTCTGTAGGGTATACTCTCTCTTCATTACTGGATCTTTTGCAGCTGCTGGAGGTTGTTTAGTTAAATCTAGCTGGAACTGCAAACTGTAAGTCTCTAATTTTCCTTCTAAATTACCTACATAAGCCCAGCCTACAAATGCATATTGGACTGAGACTTTTTCACTTACTCCTTCCATTTCTAAGATCTTATTTGCAGCAAATTGTGAGCTTTCAAACGCTATTTCTTGGTTCTTAGGGAACGGTAACTTGGCAGCATCACCAACAACTAGGATATCATCATATTTCGGAGTTCTCAAATCTTGAGGACTCCTAACGTCTGCAAAAGGTGAACCCAAACCTGCTTCTTCAATAAATCTTGGGACTTTGTTAGGTTCAAGCATTGCTAAAATATCATAGTTATACTTTTCTCCAGACTTTGTTACAACGTAATTTTCACCAATTTCGACTATCTCTTGGTTTGTAACTAATTCTATTCCAGCTTTTTCATAAATCTGTTTTATAACATCAGCAATAACTGGTGGTTGTGTTTTGTCATTAGCATCTATGTGAATTATTCTAAACTTGTTCCTAACGCCCCTATAAGAAAGGATAGTATGTGCTAACATCGCAGTCTCAGTTGGTGCTGGGGCACATCTATAGGGTGCCTTAGGTGCATAAACTACAACTGTTCCTTTTTCAGCTGTCCACAATCTTTGCTTAAGAACATTAACTCTTCCTGGATCATAGACTGTTGTATTCTTCCACCAGTACTTATCATAACCAGTTATTTTACTACCATCAAAAACAATACCTGGAGACAAAACTAAATAGTCGTAAGAAAGTTCCCTAGTGGAATTAAAAGACGAATCTGACAGATACACCTTTCTATTATCTGGGTCTATTTTGTAAACATTACCAATAACTACATTTATTCCTAATTTTCCAACTTCTTCGTAACCTCTAATTATCCTACTATACCTCTGCTCTCCAGTTAAAATCAATGGTCTACTAGGGCCAGCAAAATAGAAATCCTCCTTGTTTACTACAGTTATATTAGCGTTTTTGAGTTTTTGAGCTAGTGTAGTAGCAACACCCATTCCTCCTATTCCGCCACCTATGATAACAATATTCTTCATATGTAAATTTTTAGTTTAACAAAGTTTAATGAAATTTTTTATATTGAGAGTTAGCCAAAAGGTTTAAATTCATAAAATACAAATATACTAGTTTCACAAAAAATTAAAAATTTCAATTACAAAAATTTTTATAAAATGATTTTAAGTTATTTACTATATCCTAGATAGAAAAGATATACTATCCACTTATTTTCTAAATCATTAAATAGGTATGTTTTTAATAAAAATACTAGAAAATAAATGAATTCTATATTGAAAATATATAAAGAAAGACTTGCTTCTATTTATTAAGAATACAATTTGAACTTCGATGAAATAAATATTGTAGCAGTAAAGCATGGAAAATTAAAAATAAGTTATAGTAATACAAAGATTGATATTACACGTTAAAGTTAAATATCGAGAGATAGCTCAAAATCAAAAATTAGCTTTAGTATTAAATATACTATATCTTTATTTTGATTGAAAATATAATAATGTTATTATCGTTAATCTAAAATATATAGAGAGATAATTTTAAATTTAAATTTATATATTCTTATTTCTTATAATTTTATTTAATATAATTAAAAATAGATTAATTAAATAATTCTTGTGAGTAATACTTATAGTACTCAAGGGAATGTCCTTACCATAAAAAAATAGTATTTGTTAATAAATTAATATATTTTTAATGTAATAAGTAAATGTATACGGTTATCCCATAAGTGGTATTAGGTCTTTGCTTTTTAGATTAGATTAGGATAGAATGACTTTTCTAGCCTCTCTTATCATTCGTTCTATATCAGAGATCATTATTTTAACAGTATCCAAATCGAATTTAGCCTCATGAAATCCCCAAACATGTAAGACATAAGCTGAATTCCATCCTGCTTTAACCCAGTCACCTAGTTTTAAAGATAGCTTTGCTGCAGCATGGCCAAGATTATAAGTATACCATCTCCCCTCTTTAATTGCTTGTTGATATTCTGGTAAGTTGAATTTTTCAGCTAACGCTTTGACAATCTCTTCAGCTGTCTTATAAGCCTTTTCAGACGCTTGAATAGCATCTCCTTTAGAAAGATAATCCTTAGCCTCAGATAGATACTTCTCAGCTAATTCTAACCTTATTTTAACTCCTTCGTTTGGATCAAGTTTAGATAGTGCTAAAATTATTAAGTCTTCAACATTGATGCCTTTTTCCTCAGCTTTCTTAATAAGCTCCTCCACAACATCAATTTAATCACAAGGTTTAATAAACTAAATTATACTTCTTAAGCCCTTTTACAAATTCTATTTTTTATTCCTAATCAATAAGTAGAGAACTAATCCTAATATTACTAATGATAACATAATTTCTTCTATATAAAACTTTGATGAATTATATGCGTTCTTAAAAACTGTAGTTATTTCATGGATAGTAATATAAGAGTTATGAGTAATAGTGATGAAAGAAGTTACAGTAGTTACTGAAGTTTGAGTTATAGTAGTAGTAGTTGCAGTCGGAACAGCTGTATTTAACGAGTTGCTAATTGTTGTAGAATTATCTATTAGAATAGGTACGTAAGAGTTGTTAATAAGAATAAACACATATTCCTTCTGTGGAACCCAAAAACTGTAATTATCGTAAACTACATGATATTTCTTTTCTAACTTGAAGTGTGTAACGTTAGGTATATTAGATTGATATGGTAAATTAGTTATACCGAAAGGACAAACAATAGCTCCTTCTACGTATTTAGTTTCGTTAACAAAGAAAGACACACTACCGTTAGGATATTTGATTTCCCAAAGACTGCCAAATGGAAATACTATAACCTCATCCCCAAAAATTATAACACTCGGTAAGGCTAAGAACTGTAATTCAAATATTTGCTTACCGTTAGTGTTGTTATAAACTACGAAAACGCGATTACTCGTACTTAAATAAGTTCTTCCAAAAACTGCATTTTCACCCGTGGTAGGAAGTCCACTTAAAATTACTGGGGGAGTATACCATTTACCGTTTATTTCTACAGTAGTTGAAATGGAAACGTTAAAACCAGGAGCAAGATAAGCAGTTGCACCGTTACCGTAGCCTACTATAACTGTTCCTTGTATGTTAAAGAGACCATTATATTTACCGGGAATATAATATGTCTCGTTAAAAGTTTCAGTTCCGTTAGATAAATAAAAGGTAATCAATACCCCGCTTTTGTTATAATTCCACAAGGTAATTAAAGTATATTTATTACCAGTTAATGTTGGAGTCATATAAGATGTAATTTGAAGTGATCCGTAATACCATATCTCTATTCCCCATTCTGGATTTTCATATTTTCCATAGTACCATAATACGTTTTGCACAAACACTTGCGTTTTGTTTATTAAAATGCAAGTATTTTGCTGAGTAGAAGGGCTTGCACCAGAAACTGAAATATTATAGTATATAACGGTGGAGTTTACTCCAGTAATTGGCATTTGAGGAAATTCGTATCCATAATCACTACCTCCAATACCTATATATATGTTAATCTGACTTTGCGATAATAAAGATAGCGTGAAGAGAATAAATATAATAACCGCTAAAATCTTCTTTACCATAAATTATGATTTAATAATATATTTTTAAATCCTTCACAAAGTTGAAAATGATTTTAATTGATAACTAAGACGATAGTGACGTCCTTAAGCTATTTATATTTCTATAAATTTTTAGCACACAGTAATATGTTGATCCAATATTTATACTCCTTATAAAGAAATCTCATTTAATAAATTTATATACAAATTATAATACTGTCACTAAGATTCTCAATTAAATAAAAGAGTATAAATATTCTATTTTATTAAATAATTTACAGAATAAATTTATTCTTTCTCTCCTTGTTTATTTTATTCCAAGAAATATCTGGATATTCATTATCTTTCTAATAGTTTTTAACACATTTACGTCACTTTTTTAGTATTTTTAATTACTTTCAATTCTCCCATAATTATCAAACGAGCCTATACAGTATACTTTCAAAACTCCTTATATTTAGCGTAAGTAAATATATATTCTCTAGTGATAATCTAACCATTCACATTCAAATAAGAGTATAAAATAAGCCGCGGCCGGGATTTGAACCCGGGACCTTTGCCTTACCAGGGCGGTAAAGATGAGGAAGAACGTCGTAAAATATCGTTGGTTGCCAATTTACGTCAATATGCAACAGAAGGCAACCTAAACGATTTCCGCGATTATCTCTTAAACGAGAAGAAGTTAGACCCCGCAACTGTGCAAACTAGGTTACTTTACTTAAAGCCCGGTAAAAAGATAACGTTCAATAACCAGAGCGTTAAATCTTACCGCTCTTTCGCTAAGTTCTTAGCCTTACACGGAATAATAAGTGAAGATTTCACAAATAAAATATTGAAAGAGATAAAGACAGTGAAAACACAGAGCGATCTCAGAGTACCGACGTTAGAAGAGGTTAAGAAAACTCTGCAGTTAGCAAAGGAGTACAGCGAAAACGTATACACGGTCTATAGTATTGCTCTTGAATCCGGTGCAAGATTAAGCGAAATTCTCAAAATCTTAAAGGAACCGGAACGCGACGTTTGTGACGTGGAGGCCACCCCCGCCACCAATAATCTCGAAAGCGTTTACGTTTAATAAGATAGGTAGGAGTATTAGGGTTAATAGTAAAGCTGAACGCCAGTTCATTAAGTGATAAAAAATTATGTGGCTTTATAAAGGGTCTAAGAACTCCCGATTAAGAATAACGCCTCGAAAGCTAGAAAAATTAAACCTATAAAGAAATTGAGCATATTTGTACGTATATATTTCTACTGATGTAGCTGGACTACCGATTACGTTAAATTGAATGTTACTAAAAGTCTCATTGGGTAATGGATAATAAGGGGCTTATTTAGCTGTTAGTGGTATTCTCATTTTTCTTAGCCTTATTTTTCTTAACTCCATGAATTACATCGAATAGAGTAATAGAAAAAAGAACTGATGCCGTTAAAAACAAGACAAACGAAATAAGAACACCTTCTGAAATCCCTACTTGCTGTTGAGAAGGAGGTGCGTAGAAAGTTCCGAACGTAAACGTAGACGTAAATGTAGTATTAGTTATCATTAATAAAGAAAGACTATTAAAAAAATAAAAATCTTATCATGGGTTTATATAACTTAATGCATAGTTCAGCCCGTTTATTGTACTATGGGACTGACCTACGGCTAACTCTACATAGTTTAAGTTAGCACTTTGATATGCATACACATTGCCTATACTGAAATACCAAGCATATGGATTAGACCAAATAAAGCCGAGGTACTCATTATGGAACAATGTTAAACCAGATTCTGCCAAGCCAGAAGGTAGGGGTGCATCCCCGCCTACATCCGTAGCAGATGAATACCCAGCTACCGCATTAATATATTGAACCCATTCATTATTTATAAACATACCATCCCAACCGGTATTAAGGTCTGGAATGACATCTACATATAAATTAAAAATGTTATATACTGTACCTTCTAGGGCAAAAGAAGGATTTGACTCACCACCAAAATTGGTGTTGCCAAAAGTAACTACACCAAAAGGCGAATTGAAGGAACGAGGTACATATATCTTGTAAATTGTTCCATTATAATCTTCTAAGATTGCTACGGCTGCATATTCAGGATTATTAGGTAATGCTGTTAGGTTCATAAAACCATCAAAAGATACATAAGCATGAAGAGACGGGTAATAATATGAGTCTGGTACTAAAATATACGTATTATATATTAGTATCCCATTACTAGTCCATATCTGTATTCCGAAATCATAATAACCGAGTTGAGTACCGCCATATCTATTTATAACATCAGGGCCTTCGAAGTCCAAATATGCTTATATAGCAAGATATCCTAAGTCTGAATCAAGCGTTACGGTTTCCACGAACCCAGCATAATTTGTAGCATTATATGTTGCTGGGAAAGGATTGGAAAAGTTAACGGCAAAACTATTATAGCTTTGTTCTGAAGTCCCTGAAGGGTACGAACCAGGGTAAAACGCTACCACCCATGTATTTGGGTATGTTTGTGCTGATGGTAGTATGCTTAATGCTGGGATTAGTAGTAGGGCTAGAAAGGTTAGGGAAAGTAGTTCCTTCCTCATTTGCCGAGAAGAGAGAATATAGGTTTAAAAAAGGCTCAAAATTCGGGATAGATTTGGTAAGATGAATATCTCGTATACCACAAGGAGTAATGAGACATAGGCTACTATTTTGAGTGCCAGTATTTTCCGCGTTTGTGGTAAAAATTTTGTAATCCAGTATATTGCACACAACCCTATAATTTTGAGACTTATTAAGTCTGGGAGCACGTCAGTATGGGAATCTCTTTTTTCGCGTAAAAAATGAGATGAACGAAATACAAAAAAAGACTAGTAAACACTAATTTTTTGAGAAAAGTTTGTATATTAGAGGGCGGACCTAAACATATGAAGGGCAAGAACCAAACTAAACGGACGAAGTCCCTATTGTAGGACTTCGTCCGGTTAGCTCTCAAACTAATCTACACCTTTCTAACTAATATACTTTTCCCCGAAGAACTCCTCAAAGCCTTACTCAAGGCAAGGGGAACTTACTTGAGTAGGCTTGGGAATGAGGGGAGAAGAGCATTAAAGCTCTTGAACAATATTAATGTTGATGATGTTAGAAGGGCATTAAGGGAGATGGGTAAGAGGGTTTTGAGGGGGGTTAGGGATAGGAGAGTTGCTATTGACCTCCATTCAGAACCACAGTATCACAAGGATAAGAGTTTGTTGAGTAGGATTAAGCCTAATAGGGGGACCTCTTGGGGTCTCGTTCAAATTACAATTTTCCTCTTGATTAAGGGTATTTTCCTTGATGTTTTGCCTATAACTGTTAAGAATATTGCTGAGGATTTTAAGATGCAAGTTGTTTTGGAGGAGTTGGATAAGTTTGATCTTAGGCTTGTTTATGCTGATAGGGAGTTTGCTGTTAATGAGGTTATCAAGTTTCTCTTGGATTTTGTTATTGCTGCTAGGTATCAAATGTACAAGAGGTATGTGGATAAGTTGGAGGATGTTGATATTACTTATTGTGGTGTTAGGTATACTGGTTTTCTTTGTGTTAGGCATGTTAGTGGTGCTTATCTTGTTATTTTAAGGAAGAAGGAGGGTGGGGAGGATATGTTTATAGCTTTTCTTGTTAGGAGTGAGGTTGATGTTAGGGCTGCTGTTGTTTTGGCTGAGGGAGAGGTGGGGTGTTGAGAATGCTTTTCGTTCTCTTGAGGAGTTTAGGGTTAGGACTTGTGATGTTGGGAAGGAGTTGGTTCTCGTTCTTCTTTCCTATTTTCTTTTGAATGTTTTGGTTCGTTCTTGGAGGAGGGTTAAGTTGTGGGAGTTTTCTCAAGCTCTTGTTGATTTTCTAATCCTCAAGGAGATGAGGGGAGTTGTTGCACAAGGTTTTACCTCAAGTTGGGGAGTTGTTTTTCGTGAACTTCAGCTAACTCTATGTACTCCTTTTTAATCACGTGAAATTAATTCTATATTTCCTGTTTTTCTAATAAAAATATATTTAATTATACTCGATATCATAAAATATATGTGGTTTTATTTGAATGATACTGGTTTTATTCAATTTTGATTAATGTTATTATTTATCTCAGAAAAAAGAGATTCCCATACTGACGTAAAATCCTAACGATAGGATAGTTTTTAAATACATCAGCTTAAGTAGTGAATATTCTTACTATAAAAACGATATAACTTATCCTATTCTCTGAGGTTAGATATAAGTATTAGAAAATTCTTTGTAAGAATTGTCTTGTGCAACGATTTTCCAACAAATGCTAATCAGTCTTTACCAATTCCTCCAATGTTTTAATGTGCCAACACTTCCTCCCGAAACTTCCTGCCTCACAACTGCAAGTAGCTTTGATCACTTTCAGGCTTAATGGATCTAAAACGATCCTACTATAATGGGTTACATCTTTCCTAGTCCTAGACTGAATTTCTGCACTTACTATTACACCTTCTCCCAATGTGTAAAAAACATCTAATCTTTTTACGTAACTTTTTGAGGGGTTTTGTGGAAATCATTTTGTATTCCGTGATACGGAATACGGAAAACTAATTTATAAATTTTTCTCTTTACGGAATACGGAATATGTAACATTATTATTTAATATTGCTTAATGAAGTTTATACATATGAAAGAAGTGGAATTTAAGGGAAGAAAGTTTGTTGTGCTGGAAACAAAGGAGGATTTTGATGAATTTGAGAAAGTTCTTGATAAGGAAATGAAAAAGGCTGAGAAAGAAAAAGTAGTTCACTGACATTTTTGGGTGAGAAGTTCCCTTATTTCGTTTTCGTTAGGACAAATACTTTCTAATTTTTCATAAATCCTTTCCCTCCAGTCAGCGTCCCATATTATTATACAACATAAATTTCTATCTATAGTTATTATGAACCTTATATCTCCCTTTCTTGCCCTGTAACACATGTTATAACCAGATAACGGTCTTATATCAAATGAGTCTGGATCCCTGCTGAGCTCTTCAAGAATGCCCCTTATTTTCTTCGCATCATATTTGCTTCCAGAGAATTTCTTCACAAGATTTTTAAGATCTACCAGAATTCTATAAGAAGAACAGACCATTAAACTCCCTTATCTATTAAATCGTATATTTCCCTTAGCTTCTCTCTGATTATTCTCCCTTTATTCGTTAATCGGATGAGCCTCCTTCTAGGGAAAGTCTCTTCTCTCTTTTCCTCTAATATTCCTATCTTTATTAATTTGTCTACTGCCCTTAAAACTGCAGTAGAGTTAGCCCCGCTTAAGTCTATTATTTTTGAGACGGGCATATATTCATCCTCCATAGCTAAAATTACCCTCTGCTGTATTTCCGTCAATACATTACGCTTTTCCTTATCCGTCATATGAAATACTTTAAACATCCTATGATAAGATTACTTGTTTTATTCCGCATTCCGCAAAACAAAAGATTTATAAATTGCTTTCCATATCTTATCCTCTACGCTCTGGTTCGTCTTTACGTACACTTTAAGCATTCTATTGAATATTTGTTCTTTGTCAACGTCTATCGTATCAACTACCTACGTCAGTATGGGAATCTCTTTTTTCTGAGATAAATAATAACATTAATCAAAATTGAATAAAACCAGTATCATTCAAATAAAACCACATATATTTTATGATATCGAGTATAATTAAATATATTTTTATTAGAAAAACAGGAAATATAGAATTAATTTCACGTGATTAAAAAGGAGTACATAGAGTTAGCTGAAGTTCACGAAAAACAACTCCCCAACTTGAGGTAAAACCTTGTGCAACAACTCCCCTCATCTCCTTGAGGATTAGAAAATCAACAAGAGCTTGAGAAAACTCCCACAACTTAACCCTCCTCCAAGAACGAACCAAAACATTCAAAAGAAAATAGGAAAGAAGAACGAGAACCAACTCCTTCCCAACATCACAAGTCCTAACCCTAAACTCCTCAAGAGAACGAAAAGCATTCTCAACACCCCACCTCTCCCTCAGCCAAAACAACAGCAGCCCTAACATCAACCTCACTCCTAACAAGAAAAGCTATAAACATATCCTCCCCACCCTCCTTCTTCCTTAAAATAACAAGATAAGCACCACTAACATGCCTAACACAAAGAAAACCAGTATACCTAACACCACAATAAGTAATATCAACATCCTCCAACTTATCCACATACCTCTTGTACATTTGATACCTAGCAGCAATAACAAAATCCAAGAGAAACTTGATAACCTCATTAACAGCAAACTCCCTATCAGCATAAACAAGCCTAAGATCAAACTTATCCAACTCCTCCAAAACAACTTGCATCTTAAAATCCTCAGCAATATTCTTAACAGTTATAGGCAAAACATCAAGGAAAATACCCTTAATCAAGAGGAAAATTGTAATTTGAACGAGACCCCAAGAGGTCCCCCTATTAGGCTTAATCCTACTCAACAAACTCTTATCCTTGTGATACTGTGGTTCTGAATGGAGGTCAATAGCAACTCTCCTATCCCTAACCCCCCTCAAAACCCTCTTACCCATCTCCCTTAATGCCCTTCTAACATCATCAACATTAATATTGTTCAAGAGCTTTAATGCTCTTCTCCCCTCATTCCCAAGCCTACTCAAGTAAGTTCCCCTTGCCTTGAGTAAGGCTTTGAGGAGTTCTTCGGGGAAAAGTATATTAGTTAGAAAGGTGTAGATTAGTTTGAGAGCTAACCGGACGAAGTCCTACAATAGGGACTTCGTCCGTTTAGTTTGGTTCTTGCCCTTCATATGTTTAGGTCCGCCCTCTAATATACAAACTTTTCTCAAAAAATTAGTGTTTACTAGTCTTTTTTTGTATTTCGTTCATCTCATTTTTTACGCGAAAAAAGAGATTCCCATACTGACGTAAACTGCTATCCGAATTCTTTCTGAAGTAGCATAAAGAAAATATTTCTAAATCCAGGATCTCTCACAGCTTTTGCGATAACCGCGATCGCGTCATTAATACTGACTTCTCGTGGGTTAAATCCATGTATAACTTGATAAATTTCATCGACCGGTAGTGAATTTATTACTTTTTCCATAACTTCGTCTGGTATCTCTAATTCTTTCCCACGTTCATCAATTCCACGAAGATACAAATAAATTTGATTTTCTACTTCTACCAGTAATTTCACAGAGTTTGTTTGTTCCTAACTTTTCTTTAGCCTTCTCTAATAATCTCTTTTTTGTTCTCTTGTTAGCTTAGATACATCCACAACATTTGGTATAATTTATAATACAATTCTTGGTATTAAAATGTTACCCAATTTTTCCACGGACGTTACCTACGTGCTCGTTCTACTTGAAGGAACTTCCTTTCAATTCATTATAAAATAAGCCGCGGCCGGGATTTGAACCCGGGACCTTTGCCTTACCAGGGCAACGCTCTAGCCAGGCTGAGCTACCGCGGCATTTAATATTTGTACCTTACAGCATATAAGTTTTTTGCAATTCTCATTAGTTATAGTTTTCTCTCTCCCTTATTTTTAAGGATCAGATTAAACATGGACACAAAAGAGAAAACAGATCTAATAAATATGATGTTCCAAGTAATTGAGGAAAACGTGCCTATTGACTGTGAGGATCTAATAGCAGATTTAAGGAAGAAGTTTATGAAGGATGTAAGAGATCTAGGATTTGAGGGGGCTTTACGAAAATGGCTAAAAAACGATAACGATGTGGAAATCATAACTTCTTAAATACCTCTGGTACCTCTACTGATGCTTCTTCGTAATCTTTTATAGTATCTATTGATCTCCAGTAAACGTTTTCATAAGTAACTCCTTTAAGTAAACCTTTTTCAGCTAGAGAAGGAAATGTTATTTTTTCAATATCCCCTTTTTCTGGTAAATATTCGAAAACCTCTGGTTTCATCTTGTAAACACCGGCATTTATCCAGTATTCTTTTAATAAGGGTTTTTCAACAAAACGTATTATTTTTCCATTTTCATCTATAGTTACAATACCATATGGACTCCTTAAAGGAACTAGGGCTATAGCTACAATACAATCTTTTAATACCATCTTGCTAATATCAATGTTAGTAAGTATATCACCATTTATAACTATAAAATCTTCGTTTATGAAATCTTTAAGTCTTCTTATAGCACCACCAGTACCTAATGGTTCTTCTTCTGTTAATGTAGCAATTGACACATTAAGTCTTTGTTGGTTTTTTGAAATCCATTCAATAAGAGCTTCTTTTTTGTAACCTGCTAACACAAAGAAAGAAGTAATACCAAAACTCTTTAACCAATGGATTTGCCATTCAATAATAGGTTTACCAGCAACTTCAACAAGAGGTTTAGGTTTATCATCGGTTAAAGGTCTTAATCTTTTACCGTAACCTCCAGCTAAAATTACAGCTTTCATTAAATTACTACAATTCTTTATAATAATAAAGTTTTTCAGAGTCCTTATTTATTCTCTCCTATTATTATTGTTTTCTATTAATTTAGTCACATCTATTCCTTCCAATTCGAGTAATTTTCTCTTTAATTCTATCCCTCTTGAGTATCCACCTAAGCTTTTTTCTCCAATAACTCTATGACATGGTATTATTAATAGCACATTATTTTTCGATAATGCGGTACCAACAGCTCTAGGTGATGTCTTCACAGCGTCAGCTACTTGCTTATAAGTCCTTACTTCACCCCACTTTATTCTCATTACCTCTTTGAATACTCTTATCCTAAACTCATTAAAAGGTTTAAAGTCTACAGGCTCAGTTAAATCAACCTTCTTCCCTTCAAAATACAAATCTAATTTGTAAAAGAAGTCTGTAAAATAATCATTATTTAGAGAGCTTCTTTCTGCACAATCACAAAAATCTAGCATAACAAATCCTTTCTCATTTTTAGCTACTGTAATTGGACCAAAAGGGCTTTTATAAAGACCGTAAACTATCATTTTAATTTATTTATTGCACTCTGGTTCAAATCTCTATTTCTTATCTCTTCTAATAATGCTTTGAGAAAGTTATCAAACTTAACTCCTCTTATTTCCACATTATTCCTACCTCTTACAGTTACTTTCCCCTCTTCTCTCTCCTTCTTCCCTATTATTATCATATATGGGACTCCTTCATCATAAGCCTTCTTAATCCTTTTTGACAAAGTCTCATCAGACATGTCTAGTTCTACTCTTATCCTATTTTCCTTTAGCTTAGAGAGTAGATTTAGAGCGTAATCCTCCACATCTTTACTTATTGGTAATACTCTGACTTGAACTGGTGAGAGCCATGTAGGTAATTTTCCTCTGAAATGTTCTAATAGAATTGCCATAAATCTTTCTATAGAACCATAAATAGCTCTATGTATCATAACTGGTCTTTTTCTACTTCCGTCTTTATCTATATATTCTAGCTTAAACCTCTCTGGAAGATTGAAATCGACTTGAATTGTTGATAACTGCCACCATCTGCCTAAACTATCCCTTATATCAAAATCTATTTTAGGACCATAAAATGCTCCTTCTTTTTCTTTTACAATATATCTTATTCCTAACTCATTTAGGGCGGAAACTAAAGCATTTGTAGCCTTTTCCCATAATTCATCACTTCCTATACTTTCATCTGGTCTTGTACTTAAATTAATCCTAACATCATCACCTTTAAATCCAAATATAGATAAAACATCAATAGTCTTCTTTACTAACATTTTCACTTCATCTTTTATTTGATCTTCAGTTAAGAATATATGCCCATCATCTTGTACAAATCCTCTAACTCTTAGTAATCCATAAAGCTCACCTCTTTTCTCCCATCTAAAAACCAATCCAAACTCTGAAAACCTTATAGGTAAATCTTTATAACTTCTCGTTTTAGATTTATATATTAAGATATGGGCTGGACAATTCATTGGCTTAAGTCCTAGTTCTTCATCCTCCATCTTGAAAAGAACCATCTTGTCCTTGTAATAATCATAATGACCACTAGTTTTCCAGAGAATCGACCTATATATCTCTGCCGTAAATACTTCTTGATAACCCATACTTTCATTTATTTCTTCCATAAATCTCATCAATTCTTTCCTTATTATCTGTCCTTTATAGTGAAATAGCGCAAGACCAGGTGCAGTCTCGTCAGGAAAGCTGAATAAATCCAGTCTTTCTCCTATTATCCTATGATCGTATTCTGATACCTCCTCTAGCCACTTTAAATATTGATCTAATTCCTCTTTTTTCTCAAATCCAACTCCTCTTATTCTAACATATTGAACATTAGGAGAAGGATGATGAACTGAAATATTAAGTATTTCAAAATATTTTGGTTCTAAACTTGAAGGTTCTCCTAGCACTCTAATCTTATTTCCATTAAATTCTATATATCCATCCTTCAACTGATAGGAGTATTGATTATAAGTAGCAAATTTCTTAGCTTCATCTAATGTTAATGCCGTATCACTTTCTATATCCACATAAAAATCTCTCTCACCTAAACCGACTTCTACTGGTTTAAACCCATTTGAGGCCAAATTTAAGGCATAGATTATACCAGCCTTCAGCCATACTCCTTTATACTCTTCCATAGTTAGGTATTTTTATCTAACCGAATAAAATAGTTTTAGTGTCAGATTTACTTATAATTGCAAGTGGTGGAGGACATACTGGTTTTGGGAGAGCGATAGCTGAATATTTACCCTTTAAGCCAGATTTCGTAATTCCAGAGAATGACAAAAACAGTGAAGAAATGATTAAGAATTTAGCAAGAAAAATATACTATGTCAAGAAGGGAAAAGAACCTAGTGAAGGAAACACACAGTTCTTGAAAAATATATTTAAGATCCTTTCTCAGTCAAGTAAGATCGAGAAATACAAGATAGTAATAGCTACTGGTTCAAATCATTCCTTAATTCCCTCATTTGTGCAATATTTGAAAAGAGCAAAGATTTACGGTATTGAAAGTCAAGATAGAATAGTAACTAAGGGAAAAGCAATTAGGCTAATCTCATATTTCTCAAAAGGAATTTTTTTGCATTGGAAGGAACAGAAAAAACTCTACCCTAAAAAAGGAATAGTGGTGGGCCCAATAGTTGAAAAACCTAAGTATAAAGCAGAGAATGGTGACTATATCTTAGTAACAACAGGAAGCCAAGGATTTAAGGAGTTATTTGATCGTCTTATTAAATTAGAATTAGAGAAGGTAATTGTTCAAACGGGAAAAGTAGATCCGAGCATATATAAGGACAAGAAGCCAAATTGGAAATTCTTCTCTTTCGATCCAGATATAGAAAAATGGATAGCTAAGGCCAAATTAATTATAACACATCAAGGTAAGACAGCAATGGAAGCTGTAGTAATGTATAAGAAACCCACAATTATAGTTTACAACAAATCTTGGATTTATGCTGCTACAAAAGAAGATAGTAAACTTTATGCTGAAATACTAGGAGCAACATTCTTAGATGACCCATCTAGCTGGGATTCAGATGATGTTTTACTTAAAGCGATTGAGAAAGCTCATAAACCTAAGGATTATGAAATTGGCACGCAAAAGTTGGTAGATTTAATTTTAAGTGATCTAACTAGAAACTAATACTAGTGATGAGACGAGCGCACACCGATAAGATGAAGACGTCACTGCGTGCTGATAAGATAATTCAAAAACTTATTCAAGAATTTGAAAAGAATAAAGATCTCTTAAGACAAGCTGGATGGATTGTCAGTGATGCAAATTCATTTGAATGGTGGGATGGATTAAAGACCGCTGATGAAATTTTAATTTCATCCATACTAGTACAAATGACTAAGTGGGAAATAGTTAAAAAAATAATTGAAAGATTAAGGCAAACAGGTTTAAATAAACTAGATAAATTGGCTAATTTATCAGAAGAAGAAATTGAAGAACTTATTAAAGGAGTTAATTTTTATAAGACTAAGGCTAAAAGGCTAAAGAAATTAGCCATTATAGTTAAAGAGAAAGGACTAGAAAATATAGTTAAGAATGAAAAAAGTTTGAAAGAAATTGAAGGAATAGGAGACGAGACTGCAGAATCTTTACAACTTTTTGTAGCTAATCTTCCTGTATTTCCAAGATCCGAATATGCTTCTAGGATTTTAAGCAGAATTTTAGGTGAAAAAATAAGCAAAAAAGAAGCTAAAATTTTGGCTGAGAGTTATTTAAAATATGATGTATATAAACTTAAACTTTTTCATGCTGGAATAGTTACCATTGGTAAAATTTTTTGTTTAAGTAAACCTAAGTGCAATAGTTGCATATTTAAAGATTTGTGTGCATATTATAAACATGTGGTGAAAAGTTGAAACTTTACGAGTTTGAAGGAAAGGAACTTTTTAGGGAAGTAGGAATCCCAGTACCAAAAGGTATAGTTACAGATAAACCAATAAAATGGGAAGGAAAAGCTGTAGTTAAATCTCAACTACTTGAAGGAGCAAGAGGAAAAAGAGGATTAGTAAGAGTAACTGAAAATGTTGAAGAGACTATAAATGAGCTTATGAAGTTAGGAGTTAATAAATTCCTCGTAGAAGAATTTATTCCGCATGAAAAAGAAATCTACTTATCGGCATTAATAGATAGAGATGTTGCAGAACCTATTATTGTAGCATCACCAGAAGGTGGAATAGATATAGAGAGTAGTAAGAATGTAAAAATTTTTCATATACCAATTGAAAGAGGAGTAAGATCTTATGATGTTATTAAAATTGAAAAATATCTTAATGTTAAGGGTCTTGAACCCATAATTAAAGGATTATACAAATTGGTTACTGAATATGATGCTGAATTAGCTGAAATAAACCCATTAGCTGTCACAGTGGATGGAAGGCTTTACGCTTTAGATTCAAAAGTAATCTTAGAAGATAACGCATTATTTAGACACCAAGATCTATTAGAAAAAATTGGAAGATCACCTAGTAAAGATGCCTATGTAGAGTTAGATGGAGATATTGGGATTATAGGTAATGGGGCTGGATTAACTATGGCCACCATGGATATGGTTAAATTAATGGGGGGAAGCCCAGCTGATTTCTATGATGTTGGTGGTGGAGCAGACAGAGAGAAAGTTAAAGAAGCAGTATTGAAGATTGGTTCAAATCCCAAGGTTAAGAAAATCATTATAAATATTTATGGAGGAATAACAAAATGTGATGAAGTCGCACTTGGAATAGTTGATGCGTACAGTTTAATAAAGAAACCCATATATGTAAGACTTGTAGGAACAAACGAAGAACAAGGAAGGAAAATACTTCAAGAAAATGGTATTAAATATTATACTGATGCATTAAGTTGCATAGGTGATGCATTACGCTCATAAATAGAAACACAAGAGTACTAGTTCAAGGAATTACCGGTAAAGAAGGCTCATTCCACACTAAACAAATGCTCAGTTACGGAACTAAAATTGTTGCTGGAGTAAGTCCAGGCAAAGGTGGAACTACTGTTCATGGAGTACCAGTTTACGATACTGTTGAAGATGCACTTAAGGAACACGAAATAGACGCAAGTATTGTATTCGTACCAGCAAAATATGCCCCAGATGCTATTTACGAAGCAATTGACGGAGGAATAAAATTAGTTGTAGTAATAACAGAACACATACCAGTTCTTGATATGTTGAAAATAGTTAGATATGCTAAAGCAAAAGGAACTAGAATTATTGGCCCCAATTGTCCAGGTCTAATAGTTCCAGAAGAGAGCTTAATAGGAATTCTTCCACCTAGAGCTTTTAAGAAGGGAAAAATTGGCATCGTTTCTAGATCTGGAACATTAACCTATGAAGTTGCTGAAATGGTGAAAAAAGACTATGGACAATCTACCGTTATTGGAATTGGTGGAGATCCTATAATAGGAACTGATATGATTGAGGTTGTAAAAATGTTTGAAGAAGACTCAGAAACAGAAAGTATAGTAATGATAGGAGAAATTGGCGGTACGATGGAAGAGAGAGTTGCAAAGATGAAAGCTGAGGGTAAGATAAAGAAAAAAATAGTTGCATATATTGCAGGCATGACAGCACCAAGAGAAAAAAGAATGGGCCATGCTGGTGCGGTAGTTTATATGGGTATGGGAACGTTCGAAAGCAAAATAAAAGCTTTAACAGAAGCTGGAATACCAGTTGCAAAAACACCTTACGAAATACCTAAGTTACTTTCTTCTTGATCTAATAAATACTACTAGAGCTATCACTATCACTACAGTAAAACCTCCTATTAACACGTACTCTGGTGACAAAGAATCAGATGAAGATAAGACTGTTTCTTTTATCCCAACAATTTCTCCTTGATTGAAATTAGAGAAGATTATCGATATTTTTCCACCATCAGGGAAGAAGAGAACATAATAGTGACCTATCATTACACCCATGAAAGGATATGACTTATTATCATAATTATAAGTAGTTTCCCAGAATATATTACCATATACTGAAGTCTCTTGAACTATTATAGAGTAAGCACTTCCATTTACATATATTGTACCACTAGGTTCTACCCACGGAAACTCACCTATTGGTAAAATTACTGTTGCGTATCCTTGAGAAGAAATATTTAGAGCACTTACTGTTAAATTCCCTATATTTAAGTTGTGATATGAGAATGTAGCATGAGGAGAGACTATATAAACTTCTTTATGTAGAGTATTGCCCTTGAAAAGATAATCTAAGTTAACTTTATACACATTGTATGTCTTTATAAAATTAGGTAGTGGTTTTACGAAGTTTAATTTTACACTGAAATTGAACTTGATATTATTTTCAAAAGTTTTGTTATAAATTAATATAGGGAAACCGTATTGAGAAGATACAATAATGTAACTTCCACCTGGAGAATAGAACTTTATGACAGGAATATTAACAGAGCCATTGTTTATAGGGAAAGTTGAAGTAGTGAAATTAGTAAATAATGAGATAATTGGAAGATAGTACTGGTTATAGTAAAGATCATAATAGGTAAGCACTCCATTCAAATTAAAAGATGATATATTTGAGTGTGGCGGAAGCGGAGGTGTATGAGTAGTAAAGTTACTCACTACATGAACATTAAAACTTGTATTCTCCCATGTCATATTAAAATTGTATATATAAAATAAATACTGATTCTGTGTCGTATAATACGAAGAAGAATATAAAGTATAGGAGAAAATCATACCAGGTATTAAGAACGAGAAAAGAATGATGGAGAGTGACATGCTAAGTAATATAAGGTGTTAAGGGTTATTAAAAACTTTCACAACTATGGGCCCGGCGGGACTTGAACCCGCGACCTCCCGGTGTCTGACCGGGAGTGTTATCAGCCGGGCGCTCTACCAAGCTAAGCTACGGGCCCATATTAATCATTATAACTAACCTTTTTAAGACTTTTTGTTAAAAATATAGTCATAATGATGAGCGATGGGCGGATTGATTGATGATAATAGATATATAAAGAAAGGCTGACTAAAATATTAACTAGAAAAAGTTACTCACGTAATCTAGTTATATTCTCTCTATTAGTATTTTTGGTATAGTCATATAATACAGAGATCTAAATGAATCACTAAAATTACAAAGAAAAAACTTAATAAGATAATTATATCCTCTATAATTCATTTCTATTTTAAATATAATGAAATACAGTTAATATCATAGAAATTATAACCCTAATCTTACTTTATCTAGCTACCGTTTTTAACTTTATTACGCTTTTTCGACAAATACAAGACTCAAAACTCTAACAAAAATTTAAATCATCAGATTAAACTTTTAGGACAATAGTTCGCTTGAGAGAACTTGGCTTACGATAGAGAAAATCCAGATATAAATGCAGCATGTTCACTTTAGGAGGACGTACTTTAATATTCCAATATTAATTTCACTAAAACTTAGATAAAAGAACAATATAATGGTCTTTTCTAATAATGTCTTAATCTTTCTCTATTTCGTAAATATAATTTTTTATTAGCCTTCTGAATTAAAATATCACTAAAAGTGAAAACTTTATTTCTTGTAACCCAAATTCTAGTTTAAAAACTTTGAAAATTATCAAATCAACTATCAAATTGAAAGGTAATGATAAAAATCCCATTAGTAGAGAACTAAAATATACGTTAATATTTATTAAAACTCTATAAACCTTCCTTTAAACGCTTAATTCTTTATATTAAGACATCTACAAGGTCTTATTGATTTAAGACGGGAATCTTATGATAACGATCTTTCAAAACTATTAAATCTTGAATTTTTCATAAAAACATAATCACTTATATAAGTTTAGGAAGACAAAATAATTCATATTCTCATACTAGTTATGGTTTTTCATTATATCCAGTTAAGAGTATATAAAATTTTTATAAAACTTTAAGACCACTTCCAGTTAATACTAATACACTAGTTCCTTCTGGATTAATCTTCTTATAAGCAGAATAAACTGTAGCAGAACTATATTCTACGAGAAGGCCTTTCTTAGCTAATTCCTTCCAAGAGTTTAAAATTTCTTCATCAGACACTACTATACAGTCGCCATACTCTTTCACTATTTTTTCCATTTCTGGCAGAAGGAAAGGACTAGTAGAAACTAAAGCATCAGCAATTGACGTAACTTTTTCTGGCGGAGTATACTTTAATCCCTTTATCTTAGAGCATAGAGGCATAACTTGTTCAGTCTGTACTGCTATTAGCCTAGGAATTTTACTTATTATACCCTGATTAAACATATGCCTAAACCCTTCAAAAACACCCAAGAGTAAAGTTCCAGCAGATGTTGGTAAAAACACGTTATCTGGTGATCTCCAGCCTAAGTCACTTACAATTTCATAAGCTAAAGACCTTATTCCATCCCTAAATTGAGGTTGAAGAACATGAGACGCATAATAATATGAAGAGTTTTCAGCAGCTTTTGAAACATCTTCTCTACTACCCTCGACTTTAATAACTTCTGCACCGTAAATCTCAATCTGCTTTAGTTTATTCCCTCTAGCAGTTGAAGGAACAAATATTTTAACTCTCATTCCAGCTGCAGAACCGTAAGCAGCAATAGAAGCTCCAGCATTTCCAGACGAATCTTCAGAAATCTGCTTTATCCCTCTTTCGGCTAAATAAGAAATTAACGTAACAGACCCTCTGTCTTTATAAGACCCAGTAGGATTAAGGAAATCCAATTTAAAATAAACATTATTAGACCTTATCATAGGAGTATGCCATTCCCCTAATGAAATCCAGTTCTTTATATAAGGAAAATTTTCCCTTAAATTTTTAGAGAAAGGAATATCCTCAACCTCAACCTTAAAAGGACCTCCACACCTCTTACAGCGCACTTCTAACCCTTCTCTTTCCATTCCACAACGCATGCATACTTGTCTCATGATAGAAAATTTGATCAAAGATAATTATAGTCTTTCTTATAATAGTTATTAGAAGCATTAAACTATATAAAACGAAAATTCAATAGAAAGATATTTACATCTTATTATACCTAGTTGAACACATTCTAAGAAAATATATCGTGTTGATCTGCTAGCATACATAAAGCGCATATTATATATAATAAATACATTTTCTATTGCCATAACTCAAAAAAGCTAAGGTTTAACTATTCTTTAACAAAATGTAGTCGGTTCTTCTCATATTTAATAAAGTTAAGAAGAGTTTTTCCTAGAGCTCTTATATAATCTCCTTTGCTGTATGCAATCATATCGTTTGCCAACTGAGGAACCCACGTAAGTATGTGCTTTATTATAAATTTTTCCGCATTTTCTACTTCACCGATACTATATAAAAACGATGTAAATTCAAATTCAACCGCAATATGATCTGGTAATGATTTTACTGCTCTTATACCATACTTATTATATATATCTGCGACTTCAAGAGCTGAACTTCCATAAACACTTCTTTCCTTGTACCATGATTCGTAAGGTGGACAGAGAAGCCTAGGATAATCGTTAATGAAACATGAGGTATACTCAGTTGCTAGCTTATCATATTCCCCCTGTTTTACCATAAGTATTATATTTTCTACCTCCTTATAGTAAGGCTTCTCTAAAATCCCACCAAGAAGTGACTCAGCTTGATAATTAAACCTTGGACCTAAAAGTAGATAAGAAAAGAGTTTGTAGTCAACCCACATTCAGATCAAACCTCTTAGGTTTAAACTTGGCCGAGGCAAATCTCCTTTGAAACGAATATTCTGCTCTGTGTCTAGGACATCTTTCAAGCCACTCATCTTCACATTCTAATCCTCTCTCCTTCATAATCTTCTTAACATGGTTTAAACTCTTCCTTGATCCCACAGGCTCTCCACAAACTCTGCATCTTACCAAATAATCTTCCATTACAACTTTCGCAGAAGGAACTCCTTTAGACCTCTTAATATATATTGCCTTTGTAGAGTTAGATGAAGATGTAGGTAATGAGTCTGAATTAACTATGGCCATTATCTTTCCATTACATCCACCATCTCCTTCAGGACAGACGTTTACACAAATATTACATCCTATGCACTTTTTCGAATCAAATACTATCTTTTCACTATCAATGGTTCTTTCAAGCGTTAGTGCTGAAGAAGGACACCACTTTATACAGCTCTCGCAGATCGTACATTTATTCTGATCTATAATAACATCATATGCTATGTCGGATATATTACCTAGCGAGTTTAATATTACTTTTCTAGCCTCACTTCTATTAGTTAGAAACTCAAAAGTAAGCTGTACCTCCTTAGCTTCTTTCATTGTAATAACTCCCTCTGGAGTAATTAGGGAAATGCCTCCTATTTCGTTGTTAAGATCATCTACAACAGACTTAAGGAATAATAGATTTTTAGACAACTCACATCCTGGGCACTTTAAGGTAAGCTTTCCATTACTTCGTAGTAACACTATGTCCTCTGGGGAGAGCATTCCTATACAAGGCAACTTTATAGAGTTTCCAGAATCCTTATAGCAAGAAATTACCTTGTCTCCTTTAACTTTAGCTAACTCAAATATTGAATGCTGTGATACTGATGGAAACTCTATTGCACTCATAGGACATGAACTTGCACAGAGCCCGCAAGAGGTACACTTATCATAGTTTATTATAACTCCCGTCTTCTTATCTATAGTAATTGCCTTATACGAACATGAGTCTTGACATACAGTACATGCTCTATGAAGTCCTTTACACATCTCACTTATGTAAACAGGCTTATCTATTCTATCCTTTACCTTTTGTAGATTCCCAGTAATTACTTCTCTTCTACTGACTTGAAGAGGTTTCTCCTCAATTAATGCTAGGTCTGCAGTCCAAGCATTTTCCAAGATAGTTACATTTTCTTTAACCGCCATCTCTCCCCAAGAATGGTCAATAACCCTAACAAGAAGAGGATTAATCCCAGCCCTTAATGCCGCCTCTTTATAAAGCTTTAAATGAATTTCATCATATACACCAACTATAACTACTGCCCTAGCACCAAGATCTTTAAGCTTTGCTGCTATTTCCTGGGGATCGCATGAATTAAATCCAGAAGGATTTTTATTATGGTCACAAGAGTGATAAAAAATACCTACTTTCAATTTAATTAAGGGGTTTAAAAAAAGATCAGTCATACTTCATCACTTAAATACCCAATGTTTTGCTTCTTCTTCCTCCTCTAATGGGAGTAAGAGGACACCAAGTGTATAAATTCCTAACAAAAGAAGAACAGAACCTATAAACCATACAATGTCATAGTAATTAATTCCGAAAGGCAATATACTCCATAGAGGTCCGTGATTGAAAATACTCCTAAGTTCATATACCCAGTTACTGTTAGCAGGGCTCACTGGAGAGATCGTATAATACCATGTTATAGCTTGCGGAATCACATCTGCGATAGTAATTATTGCAAACATACCTAATAAGCTAAATAGTGCAGCTGTAAACAATGTTGCTCTGTTTCCCATCTTGTACGAAACTGCATAAAGAATTATTGGAATTAATATTCCAACGACGACTGCACCACCCCAGAATACACTGCTCCACCCACCAGATATTAATAATTGTGCCCAAGGATAGGTCTCTTGGTTTGTCGCTGTGATCCATATCCACCAAAGCATTAAGAATCCTACAGCTATAGTTGCCAGTAATCCATCTCTAGCTAATATCTTATACATACTGTTTTCTGTTGCAACTGAAGAAGCATTTTGCTTTTGAGTAGACGAAGGATCAGTTTTATACTCCTTTCTTAACCATGAATATAGAGGGCTGATAAAGGATATCATTCCTATGCCAGCGTAGAAAGATAATATCACGAATAGTAGTGGCATAAATGACCCAAATTCAAAGACCCAAGTAGATAGATAACCAAACACTGATCCTAAGTTAGCATCTAAAATAAGCTCGACCGTTACAGCATAGCCAGCTATCAGAATCCCAATCTTAGACAATTGATATGCAAGAATTGGCTTCTTGTCTTTTCTTTCAGCTTTCTCACCTATAATTGCCAGGATTAATGCTATTATTCCAATACCTACAAGTACATAAAGGACACCGTTCCATGCTATCCTAGAAGTGTCTCTGAAGCTTAAGTATATATATATCGATTCGCCAGGTTTAAATACTGAGGCAAATACCATGATCCATCCTGGAATTAACACAGCTAGAGCAATCCACTCATTCCTCAATTTAACCTTTTCAAACGGATTTCTTTCCTTATGGTTCTTGTTAAATATCTCATAAAGCGAATTGTAAGTACTCACTCCAGTCCCTATTACTCCGAAGAACATATAACCTATTACTAGCAGCCCCCACGGTATTGGAGCATTATTGGGTTCTGTAAATGTAACATCCCCGCTGAACCATGCAAAGGGATTAAAACTCATTCCGTAAAATAATAAACCTCCTCCAATTACAATGAAAACAATTGTCCAAATTATAAGAGTAATTTCCTTTTTATTCATTGATCTCCACCCCCCGTGGCATACCTCTGAAGCTGTCTATTAAAAACGTAGAATACCTTAGGTTGAACATTAAGCTCAGGATTAAGAACTATAGCTTGTCCAGTGTTAACTAAGATGCTGACTTCACTATTTGGATCATCCAAACAACCGAATACCCTAGCTCCACCAGGACATGTTCTTACACAAGCTGGGGTATGAGTATTATCTGGTGCTGTTCCATAACAGAAGGTGCACTTATCGACGTGAGGAACGACATGAATTAAGTTCTCACCGAAATATTGTTTTGCTTTCTGAATATCCTCATATGTATAGAAGTATCTTGCACCATATGGACAAGCTTCAACACAATATAGGCAACCCATACATTTATATTCATCTACTACAACTATTCCACCTTCAACTATCTGTGTAGCCCCAGTTGGGCAGACGTAATAGCACGGCGGATTCTCACATTGCATACAAAGTCTTGGTACAAAGACTCTCTGGACGTTTGGATATTCACCAATTTCTAAGTCTTCCACGTGGGTTCTCCATAATTGCTCCCAAAACGGTGTCTCATTTTCAATTGCACATGCTGCCATACAAGCCATACAGCCTAGACACTGATCAACTTTAACTACAAATCCCCAATGCTCACATTCCTTTGTGTTTCCAAATTTCTCATATGGGTTTACAATTGGGTTTTTATCTAAAAGATCTGAGTTAGACATAGATTACTCACCCCCAGATGTGGAAATATTAAAACGTGAATTCCACTCAGAAGATGAGATTTGCAAATTAGGGCTCACTTGCATGTTAGCTGGCAACGTGTCTGAAGTTTCTACTGGAGCAAGTGTAGTTGCTTCTGTGATTTCGTCTGGGGTAGCTTTTCTAACTCTTACTGTGAATTGCTCTGATTGTCTGAATCCACCTAGTGGATTATAGCTCCAGGGCCAGAAAATACTTATAGGTTTGTTTCCGAAGTTCTTTACTGCCCTAGAGGCATATGTTAATGCGGGATTTCTTTGTCCGTAGGGCTCTGGAACACCTATAGTATCTGGCCTTATAAGTTGAGTAAGATGAGCTCTAAGAACCAGCTTAGGTACTGTCCCATCTGGGTTAGGAAGTTTCCATCTCTCTATAATTATCCAATCTCCTTCGTTTATTCCTATCTGCTTAGCTACATCTGCATTAATCCAGGCCATCTGGTAAATATTTTCATGATAGCTGTTAGACGCTATTGCCATCAAAAGTGGATTATTTGTGCTGGATGTATAAGCAAACATTGGGATTTTGTATTCAACATAGAAGAACTCTGGAGGAGTTGGCTTAAATGTAGGATCATTGTATGGAGGTTCTGCTGGATAATATACACCAGGCTCTCTAGCATAGCCATAGTTCCAATCTGGTGGAACATATGCAATTAAAGGATCCCATACTGGATCATATCCATAGTTCTTCACCACATAGTAATAAAGAACTGTAGAGTATAACTCAATTCTTCCAGTGGGTGTAGCAACTGGTAGATCCCATGGCATTCTTTCGTGATTATTAAAGTATTCATCAACAGTATGGATTATTAATACTCCATTGTTTCTCAATATTTCATACATTTTCTCTACTGGCACACCGGTCTTCTTTGATAAGTATGATAGCTTAGCTTCTCTCCAAGCATCTGCAGTGAAGCTTCCCCAAGGTGGATATCCATTGTTCTGGATCAGGTATTGTTGATATTTAGGCATTTCCTCCTTAATTACTTGTTTGAACACTTCTTTATCTATAGATACGGAATTAGCCATTGCATCAACATACTCATCACCTTTACCGAGCATATATGCTAACATAACGAATAGGTCAAGCCCGTTAGCAGTATTAGGATAAAGTATAGGTATGGCTTGCCATCTACCTCTTAATGCATAATCCATTGCTGGACCGTCATATCTAAAAGGCTCATCTCTCTCTAGATAAGTCACATCTGGTAGAATTACATCAGCATATAAAGTGTCTTCTGTTGGCTGAATATTTATATCAACATAGAATGTATTCTCTAAAATTTCTTTATATTGATCCCACTGGAAGTTTACTGGAGAGCCTCCATATGACATTACAGCTTTTATCTTGTATGGTTGGCCATTCCACGTTACTTGTCCTTTAACGGCTTCATAAGCTCCAGAATCTACGTATAATGTAAAGGCACCAGCAGGCTTTTTACCTTGTTGAACTAAATTCTGATTATAAACATATTGTATAGCGGGATATCCAGTAGACCAGAAATTGGGATTATTATACGCATAGATGATACCAAAAATTGTAAGCAGATTACCTGGGAGGTCAAGGAGAGGAACTTTTGCTAAGATTTCGGGTCTCTGAAGTAATATTCCTGGTTTTGATGAACCAGAAGAGATTGAAGAATTATATGCTTCGATTACTTCCTTCATTCCTTCTCTATATTTTCCAGAGTATACCCAACCTCCTCTTACATCAATATTTCCTGTAAGAGCCATTATCATTGCTGTGGCCTTCCTAAATTGCGGTGAACTATCTCCCCAGAAACCTTTTAACCCCGTAACTATCAGCATAGGTTTTGTAGTCGATATCCTATAAGCAAATTCTTGAAGCATATCAAAGGGAACATCACAGACTTTTGATGCATATTCTAATGTATAACTACTTACACGATCTGCTAAAAACTGAAAAACAGTCCTTATTTTTTTACCGTTTACCTCTAAGTCTGGGACAAACAATGCTGGCCTAATTTCAATACCATCTACCGAATACATGTTAGTATTAGTAAATGGCGGAACTTTTACTATTTGCCCCGTTATTTCATCATATACGTAAAAGGCTTTAACAGTACCATCTTCATAGTCCTCCTCTAGGAGTTTTACTACACCATTTTCTTCATAAGCCAAGAAAGGAGCGTTAGTGTGATATCTTACAAAATATTCATCATAGTATCCGTTTTGGATTATATAGTTTATTATTGCCATAGCTAAGACCAGATCGGTACCTGGTTTAATTGGAATCCAAAGGTTTGCTTTGGACGCAGCCTCTCCAACTCTAGGGTCTATAACTACAACATATGCACCATTGGCTATACCTTCACCAAATCTTACACCTCTGTTAACGAATATTCCAGCTGAGAATGCACTTGTTCCCCAGGATACTATTAGCCTAGAATACGTCATATCATCCATTACATCAGTTGCATGAAGATCAAAACCTCCTATTACATATCCCACAGACTGCTGGAGGGAGAACATACAGCTTTGCATTGGTGTTCCATTTATATTTGGCATCTGAGTGCCCAAAGTAAATGGAATAAAATATCTCTTGTAGTTAGCACATGGTATAGCTCCACCTATTAAGATAACTTCCCAAGGCTTAATATCGAGCTCCTTAAACTTCTGCATAATATAATTAATTGCCTCTTCCCATGTAGCTTCTCTAAAACTCCATGTTCCTTTTGGTCCTGTCCTTATTAATGGAGTTTTAATTCTGTCCACATTATAGGTTCTGAATATGCCGGATCTTCCTCTGGCACAAATCTTCCCCTTATTTAACGGAGATAACGGATTTCCATCTATCTCTACAGCTCTTATGTAGGTGCCTTTCTTCTCTACCCTTACTAGAATATCACAAGTAGATGAACAAAAGGCGCACACATTAGGTACATAGGAATACTCCCAGCCTGGTTGCGGAGTCTCATAATCTATTGGTGGGGATAACAAGTTAAAGTTGAACTTGCTCGCCGCATAAGCAGCACCACCAGCTACAGCCGCTAATGCAGATGCCTTTAAGAAGTCCCTTCTGGTTAAGCGGAGTGAGTTGTAATTTTGTGTCATTATGATGTATTATGCAATCTACTTTATATTATCCAATTTATAATATCTAAGTTTTAACTCATTAACTCTGTTAAATAACTACTAATTTTCCTATATAAAATGATGTAATATGTATTTTTAATTTGCTATGATTAAACATTATGAATCAGTAAAAATAAATAAATATATTAATTAAGTTACCACATTAAATGGAATTTATGTAAAACTTTAAGCTCTAAGTTATATCTACTTCTTACATTCTACAGTTGTAATTTAAGATTTAAACTTCTATCACTTTATCAAATCTGGAGTTTGATTCTTAGATAAGTATAGCTGTTTTTCTTCTATATCATTTATAAGAAAATAGCTGATTTACCAAGTATACTTATAAATACTTACTTTGATATTTGTCCTTTATTTCTATTTATTAAGAATAAATAATACGACAATAATATTAATAAAAAATCTATAATCTCATATTCTTAAAACTATATAACGCTAGTATTCACTGCAAACTGTTATTCGAACTCCCCCCAAGGAGTACTGCACTAAGTTCTTTCTGAACTCCGATTTCTTCTTAAGTTTCACTCACAAATTGATCCTTTATGCGACTCATAGAAAAATTACGACCTTATGACATCAGTTATACATTAAGTCCTTAAAAACTATCACTATAGGTTGAATCTAATTAATACTTCTTCATCACGTTAAATATCTTCCATATTTCTTCAATATTAAAATAAATTAAAAAAGAAAATTAAAGTTAATTTTCTTCTCTTTAACATAATCAAGAGCCCTTCTGATTATACATCTTTATTCATTAGTAAATCCTAGCTAGGTACAATAAATTACCATGGTGAATCTTTCCGACTTTTCACACACTGAATAACATTATCAACGTTCACGTGTAATCCTAATTTTTTCAAAAAATCTGAATATTCTGAGAGTAATTTCCTCATCCTTTCGATGACTTCCGCGCTAATTCCTGGCCAATCTAATCTTTCCGGCTTTACAGCCATAATGTAAACTTTTTGAGGTTCTCTTCCAGATTGTTTTGCTAGTGAAACTATCTGAATAGGCGAAAGCCTATGCGCATCAGATATTTCTACTCCTTGGATCTTATCCTTATTTATCTCGAACAGTCCATATTCTTCTTCCATTAACATAGTATCCAGGAAAATGACTATATCGCCTTTTTCTATGAAAGTAAGTGCATCAAATCCGTTAGCTGACGCATCATAGACGCCCATACACTCAGCAGTTATAGATCCTATTGCGTCATCTCCATAAAGTCTGTTTCCAAGACCTATAATCTTAACAGCCACTGATATTTCTCCTCCACTTTTTTCTCTAACATCATTACTGCATCTTCACTATAATCACCGTTATAGTATATTGCATAAACCTTATCAAACCCACCGAAAATCAAAAGCCCGTAGGCTACGTCCTCTAAGTAAAATCTACCATCAAGACCAGGCCTCACAAGTTCCAACATATACCAAGGATCCTTATTTTCCAGTATAAACTCTTTTTCGCTTATTCCCTCTGGAGCATATCTACTACTTCCTACAAGAAGTACTCTATCTGGGGAGAGTCTCTTAACTAACTCACTAGCGTAAACAGGATCTGTTTCGAGGTCAAGCACAAAGTCCTTATCTTTCCATTTATTATAAACTTCTTCAATTACCCTACCTGCTGGAGTTGCAAAGAAGGGGATAAAACCTATTACTATCCTAGTCATGAGTTTTTACCTCTAATCTTTCTGATAAGCTCTAAAAGGTCTTTAGCCTGATAATCCCTCAATAACTTTTCCTTATCAACTTGCGGTGTAGTAGATTTAATTTCGTAGATAGACTTCAGAGATTCTCGCATTACTGGTCTCTTAATTTCGTAAATCATAGAATCTTTTAGAGCATCAAGTTCCATGATAAATTCTATTATGGAATTCAGTCTCTTCATGGTTAACAGATCCTCGGAACTATTTCTCCTGTTGGCATTTCTAATATCTTTGCACCTCCAATCTCAGTCTTCACAACAACAAGATTCTTGTTCTCCTTATTCTTAGGTTCAATGACTTTTCCAATTACAGATGGTTCAAAACCGAGTTTTTTAAGTTTCTCCATAACCTCATTTTCCTTTGTTGAAGGAACAGAAAGAACCGCTACTCCCTCGTTAGCTAACACTAAAGGATCTAAACCTATAATGTCAGTAATGGATCTTACTTCTTCTGGAATAGGAATTTTACCCTCCTCTATGATTATCATCTTACCTGACAGCTGAGCCCATTCATTAAGTGTTGCAGCGAGCCCACCTCTAGTAGGATCTCTTGCTGCATGGATCTCTTTTCCGAATTCTTTAAACAGATCTAGCAAGCCTATCAGAGGTTTAACATCACTCTTAATACTAGTATCTATACCGTATTGTATTGCTGCTATAACTGCACCGTGAACGCCTATGGGCCCCGTAACTATTATTGAGTCACCATCCTCTATTTTGTCTACTATGGGATATTCTGCAATCCCTATTCCTACAGTATTTATTATTATTCCTCTCATTGACTCTGAGGGAACTACTTTAAAATCACCACCAACAAGAGGAATTTTTAATTCTTTCAAGAGCGACAACATATCCTCTATTATCTTATCAAGATCTGCCATAGGAAACCCCTCCCCTACCACAATAGAGTCCAGCATTGCAATAGGCCTAGCACCCATCATTATTAGATCGTTCAAGGTCCCAGATATTGATAAGGTTCCTATACTGCCCCCTGGGAAAAAGTAAGGATATACTGTGTGGGAATCAGTTGTAATAACAATGTTATTGTTAATTACTGCTCCATCATCTGGATAGTCAATACCCACACCACCTTCGGTTCTTTTAAGTTCTAAAGGCAGCTTTGAGAATATCAACCTTTGTAGCAAAAGTTGTGTGTCTTTTCCTCCATTCCCATGGTTTAATAAAATCTTATCTTCCATCACTTTTCACCCCTAAATCTTCAAGAATACTCTTCATACTCTCCAGATAACTTTTTACAGCTTCTTCAGGATCTTCTCCTAATAGCTGGGCCGTCTCCCTTATCTGATCGGAGATGAACTTAATGTTTTCCCAAACTTCTTCTTTTCTGAGCTTTGCTATTATAACTCCCGCATGAACCATTACGTAGTCCCCTATTTTAACATCATCAACTCCTATTGCTACCTTCTTCAATGTGTTTTGACCTAGATCTACCGTTGCTATAACATCGGAATCTATTGAAACAACTTTAGCTGGAACTGCCCAACACACATCACTTCACCTCTGAAATCGCATCCTTTATTCTCTCATAAGATCCGAATCTAGCCCAAACAGCACAAGCCCCTTCCATGGAAACCATACATGGTCCCCAGGGCCTTGCTGGTGTACAAGCTTTCATAAACAGAGGACAATCGGTAGGATAAGCTAGACCAAGTGTTACTTCATTACATTTACATCCTGGAGGTAAGTCGTAATCCCACGGCTTCTCTTTTATCCCTAACTGTGTTTTTGCATCATACTTTTTGAACTTTTCAGATAACGTTAAACCACTTTTTGGTATATTTCCTATTCCTCTCCAGATTGTGTCCACAACGTTAAATGCAACCTTTATATTCTCTAATGCAAAAATATTCCCCTTATAAGTAGCTACTCTCCTATATTCTAAATTTGTAAACTCAGCCTTACCTCTGTACAAATTATTTAGAATCACTAAAACCCCCGTCAAGATATCAATTGGTTCAAAGCCAGCTACCACAGCAGGAATACCATATTTTTTAGGGAAAAAGTCCCAGCTAATTGCACCAATTATTGTCGATACATGACCGGGACCGATAACTCCAGATACTGGAGTCCTTTTAGCTTCTTTATGAAGTTGAACCGCATATTCAGCTGCAGGAGCTGTAAGCTTCAGTGAGGAATAGAATAGTAAATTCTCTGGGACTTTCTCCTTAGTAAATAGTACAGCATAACTAGGAGCGGTAGTCTCAAAACCAATACCGAAAAATACGGAAGGTTTGCCGTCTTTTTTTGCCTCTTCGATCGCGTCTGCAAAGCTATAAACTATTCTAACGTCAGCACCAGATGCTTTTGCCGCAGCAAGACTTCCTATTTCCCCACTCTTATAGTGTTTAACTGTGGGTAGTTTAAAAACATCGCCAAAGGTATATACTCTGTACCCTTCCATTGCAAGTTTTATAACGTTCTCAATATCACTTGAAGGAGTAACACAAACAGGGCAGCCGGGACCCGGAATAAGCTCTACTTCGAGTGGCATAAGTGCACGAAGACCATAATGCGTAGTTGTCCACTCATGTGATCCACAGAAATTCATAATTTTTATTTTATCTAGTCCAAGCTTCTTGACTACTCTAGGAGCTAGCTTGCTTATCTCTTCGGATATTTTGTTAGCGAGAGCTGAATTTTCTCTAAATAAAATTTCAATCTGTTTAGGTAGATCCATTTAAATCTCCCCCTTCTGTTTTTATAATATTTGTATTATTTACTTGCCTTTGAGATTTGAAAAGACTAATTAGAAAGGAATTTAAAAAATCAGAGATTTCATCCATTTTAGCCTTTAACATCTGTATTTGTGTTGTAACTTCCTCATAATTTCCTCTTACATAAAAGCTTATCATATATCTTTTGAGCTCATCGTTTATCCTTGTTAATGAGATTTGCTCATATTTCTTTGAGTCAATTGGGTTCTTAGATATTGTAAACCCTCTTATATCCCAATCCCCCGATCTGACGAATTCAATCTCAAGGACTTTCTCGAAGCTTACTGACAATTCCGCATAGTCTACAGCACCTATCCCACTTTCTCTTAATGCCCTCACTAATTCACCAGAGGCTAATTGAAAATTACCGAAGTCGTTTGAAACAACTGTAAACGTTCTAGGCTGATAGAATATTTGACTGTAATTTTTCTTTGCAAAAGATCCTTCGCCGTCCACTGGAATATAAGCATATCCAGACATACCACTAATTTTTATCTCTGCAACAGAGTAGCCCAGGCCCACTAATCTACCTGCAAATGCATAAAGATCTGGATCACTAAACGTTCTTATCGTAAAGATCCCTGTAAATCCAGAAGCTGATATCTCACTCATGGATTATCACCTCATCACCTTTAACTTCCACGGTATACGTTTTTAGATTTTCTTTTGCGGGACCATCCACTACTTTGCCAGATTTCACATCAAAGACAGAACCGTGCCATGGGCATACAATCTTCCCATCTTCTGTGAGAAATCCGTCCTCTAAGTCTAAGTGATTATGCGTACAGAAAGCATCAAGTGCATAAAAATTATCCTTAAAATTTACAATTAGAACTGCTTTTCTTTCCCATGGTTTTCCGTCTGGAAAGTAAAATTCTACCATAGAATCCTTAGGTATTTCACTTTTTTTTATTACTAGCTCAGTCATGTATTACACACCGGAGTTATAACATGCTTTAGCTCCTTTCCAGTTCCTTTAATTTCGAAATGAGCAGCACAGACAAGACATGGATCAAAGCTTCTGATAGCCCTAAGGAAATCATATCCTATCCACTGTGATGGTGGGACTTCTTCCATAATTTTTGTATTTATCACAGAAAGCTCAAAAGCACCTATCGCTTTTCCGTTGTTACACCACGGCCCTTTACAATTATTATCTCTAGGTGAGACATTTTGCGTGGTCGGTGCCTGATATTGATAATTGCCTATTGAATAGTTCTGTACTACCATCCAATGTCTTACTGTTCCTCTTGGCACTTCGTACATACCTACTCCAAGAGAGAAAGTCGGCTGCTTCCAGGGTCTTGAAGTCTTTGGACTTGTTTGATTCTTCATAAAGAGTTCAAGTCCGTATTCAAGATTATCCCAACCAGCAAATATAGCAGCCGCCATATCGACAGCCCTTCCAAGTATTCTACTTAATGTAGTTGAATAATTGGGTACATCCCACTCAACTGTCCACTTCTGCATAGAGCCAGGTGCTTGAGAGCTTAACCACGCTGGAACCTCATTAATTGCCGGAAGCTCAATGTAAATTTTACCGTTCTTAACTATTGGACTGTTAGGATGGAAATGTGATACTGCATGTAATCTAGCCCATGGTCCCGTTTCATAAGACCACATTGTTCCGTCCTTCCACACAAGTCTAGGCTCAGCATCCCAACTGTACTTTTCCATAAAGTTAGGTGCAACTGGGTTTGGTATAGTGGTCTTATTCCATAAGTGATACATATAGTAAGGTGTTCCGTCTGACGCAGTAAGTCCCCAAGCTAACTTATTACCTGCAGGATCTGTTTCAGTTAACGGTGAAGTTGTCTTTGCCCAGTCAGAGTAGAAGGACGAGTTAACAAACTCTAGTGAGGATACATTAATATCAATAAAGCTCTTACTGATAAGTTCTCCGTTTCTTACCATTGTAGGCCTAAATACTGTTTGTGGACCTTCAGAAGCTTCTTGAGTGATTGAGTCTATATTCTGATATATTGTGGTATAATCATTACCAAGATTCGAGTAAAGTTCTGGACTCTCGTATCCATAACCAGTGATATAGGTAGGTTTTTCAAAAGTAAGTCCTTGTTTCTCATAATCACAGTTATTAATTAAGAAGTTCGCTAAATCCATCCATGAAGCAATAACTAATTTGGTCCATGCAGTTAGTGTAGTTAATCTATACATATATTGTAAAAATATTGATTCTCCAACTGACAAATCAGTTCCTATTCCGCCTGGTATAAGCATTGGTGGATGAGAGTGCCTTCCATATATAAGCACACCAGCTTCTCTTGCAAGTATTTGTGCCTTTACTGCATGAATCCATAACCATCCAGTGAAGGGATTAAGAGCTGTCATAATATCTGCAATTGTACTGAACCCGTGAATATCTGTATATTCAGCCTTGGTCTGCTTAGCTGTTTGCCAGCATGAGGGATAATAGTTCTGAAAAACTTGGGCTGAGAAGTCTGGTCCTTCTAAGACGTTTAAGATTATGCTATGATCGTAGATAGTATCAGTCATTACGTATGCCATATTTCTTAAAACAACACCTAAGGGGTAAGGCACTGCTCCGAGGGCCATGTCATTTGCTCTAGTAGATCCGTTAGCGTGGGCGGCACCACAGACACCACAAGACCTTGAAGTTATGTGTATAGCATCAGGAGGTTGTCTTCCCCTTAAGAATACTTCAAATCCCCTAAACATAGTTACATAAGTCCAAGCTTGGTCACTTACTACTTGTCTTGTATTTGGATCCACATATGCAGTCAGACCTAAATGGCCAGCTACTCTAGTTATAGGATCTATTACCATTTTTATAGGAGAGGACATATACATCACCTTATTAAATTTGGATCGAATAAAGAAAAAGAAAAAACATATATAACTTACACCTTTTTAATTCTATCTGCCAAAAGATCTACTATATGCTTTACTTGGGTGTTAGCATGATAGTAATTAACTGCAAAACTTATGCTTTCAATACATACTGGACATCCAGTCAGTACTTCAGACGCTTTAACCTTATTGATCTCATCTACCTTTAGCTTTCCCGCATTTATTAAAGGTACAATAGTTGAATCCAAGAACTTCTTTGATTTCTCATCAATAGTTATCCCTATAAGCTTAGCCATATCCTCGATCATCGTAGGCAATCCGCATCCACCACCTCCTCTACTACAACAAATACTATTCACACCATGACTAGGTAGCTCTTTAAAGTTCTTAGATAGAGCTCTCATTAGCACTCTTGGCGCTTCAAATACTCCACCTCTTCTTCCTAGCTGACAAGGATCATGCCATGTAATTAGTTCGTCCGTCGATTCAATTGTAAATCTTTTCATCTCGTACCACTTAGCCAATAGCTCCGTTACATGCACTACCTCGTATTTCGGTTTTATTTCGAATATCTCGTGCATCATGTATCTTAGAGCTGGATACTCAAATCCTCCAGAAGTAAGCATAACGTATTTCGGAGACATCTCGGTGAAGTAATCTAAAATCCTTTTCATTACTTCTGCTGCACCTTCCTTATCTCCAAGAATTAGTGCCAGTGGTGGTCTTATACCTAGTGGTTTTGACATGAAAGTCCAATCTACTTTAAGTGTATCTAATATCTTAGCTACTTTCACTAATACGTCAGGATATACTAGGGCTTCATAAATACTTGCATAAAACAGAACTTCGCTAGACTTCTTATCTAACGGTATATCTTTTCCTAATTGAGACTTCATCTTACTTATAAGCCCTTCCCATGCATCCCTAAAGGCTTTTACTTCCCAGTATTTTCCAGAGACTTCAAGTTGTTCTATCTCTTTGTAAATTGAGGGAACTAATCCAGCCTTAAAAGCAACTTGCCTTAGAAGATCAATAAGTGCTCCGCTGTCTATCCCCATAGGGCAAACGAACATACAAGCTCCGCAATTTGTACAGTGCCAAACATAATCCACCATGGTTTCCACTTCATCAAGTTTTAGATACTTCTTGCTTCCTCCTATTGCTCTACCTATTGTCCTTCCCCACACTGTAAACCTGTACCTATAGAGTTGCCTAGCTACTTCTGCTTTGTTAACTGGAGAGTACTTAAGAGATGTGGGTGTAAAAGGACAAGCTGCTTCACAAGCTTTACAATTTACACATGATTGGAGATAGTAAAGTATTGTTGAATCAATCTGATTATAAAATACATCATCTATAGCCTTCTTCAGTGCTTCCATATTAATTTGTTCAGTTATTACTTGGGTCATTTATTTCATCCCCCTCCTCATAATCATAAAGTACCATTCTCTTAACTTACCTAAGTAAAACTCAAACATATGAAAACCTCTGGTAAAGGGCAAAGTCGCTATTATAATTTCAGCAACCAAGATATGTGCTCCTAATAAGTTATCATACCAGTACACGTTATTAGGAATATGGGAAGTAGCTAAGAAGCCTAGAACTACGTCTACGAAAAGAAGTACAAAGAACCACCAGTCTCCAGCTCTTATACTGAGTCGTTCCACTACTACCGAAAATTTATGAGCTAAATATATTGCTAAAAATATTATTAGTAGATATGTTAGGTATTGGCCATTAAGTATTATTGTTAAAGGTCCCCAAATATCATGAACGAATGGATATGGTGTTGAGGTATAGGGAGTAGAGCCCCTAAAGAATGCTAATTGCCCATCAGCTGAGCTCTCTGGTATTGCTAGAGGGAACAATATTTGGTAAGGAGGAATGTAATAAGCCCAAAAGATCATATGTTGTGCAAGTAAAAATATGATAAGTATAAGGACTATATGCATAAGAAGACCTACAGCTGTCGTAGCTGGTTTTCTTTTTATCCCTACTTTGCTAGAATTGGCAAAGGTATTAAATAATTCTTTAATTTTCTCTCCTTGGGTTATTCCTCTTACTTGAGTAGTATAAACAATAAAGGGTTTATTGTAAGTTACAAAATATCTTGTTACGCGATAAGATGCACCAGCAAAGAAAATAAATATGGTTGGTATAAATAAGTCTAACGCTAATGGATATAGATTTAGTCCCACAGGATATAGACCAAATGGTATCTGCATACTACTTCGCCTTTTCCTTACTCTTAACAAGCATTTTCTTTTCTGCATAAGCCGCTAAAGCTCCTAGTGCTATTCCACCTGCTATTAAACCAGCTGTAGTGGTTACACTCGATGGGGTAGGGACTTGAAGAGGTTTATAAAATGGTTCATATAGATCTGAAAAACCAGGCATAGTACATCCTATACATACTGCACCAGTCCTTGTAGGTCCTCCTATGCCCCCAACCCAGCCATACTTGTTCCACGGACAATTTGATACAGGGCCTTTACATCCCACTTCAAATAAACAAGCAGCTGTAGGTTCACCCGGTTGGGTTCTGAATACCCCAGAAGCATACCAAGCCGCTCTAGGGCATTGTTCATGAACTGTATATCTGAAGAAATACATAGGTCTCCAATACTGATCAAGTTCTGGCAGAGGAGCTAATCCTCCTGCCCATAAAACTAGATTCGCGAGAGTCCTCATAATTCCATTACCGTTTGCCGGGCATCCTGGAACAGCAATCGCAGGTTTAACAGAGGCAGAAGAAGATGGAGTTACATCAAGATAAGCATTAGGATTCTTCACAAAGGTATAGAAAGGTTCTGCCCATTTAGAAGCATCTGGTTGAAGGTTATTACAGCACTGTTGTTTATAGATTTTTGTTAATAATCCTTCATACCCTCTAAGAGGGTCGTCAAAGAAGCCTACAGCACCCGTAGGAGATGGTGACCAAGTAGGAGTAATGAAGGATGGTGGGGGTTGATAAACCTTGTCTGATGGTATTCCGCCATAACTTGCACAGTTACCTACAGCTAGTACTGCAACAGCATTTTTTAGTAGCATTGCAGTCCACTCATTTAATGTTTTATCACCTAACATACCCCAATAACCAGGATTACTTGGATTATATTTTCTTGCAGTTGCCTCATCAGGAAAGCTTCCTTCTAAAACCAATACATAAGGGTTCAACTCTCCCCTAAATGCAGCCTCTAATATAGCTGTAGCTTGTTCTCCTTGCTGGGGCATGAGAGAAGGCCAAAATGAAATCTTGACACTTCCTGGTCCCACAAGAGGACTAGCTCCAAAAAGTACTTGAACTACATCAGGGTCTGTAGCTTGTATAATCGCAGTAGTATTTCCCTCACACGCTTGAGCTTCAAACCAGATTATATTAACATCACCATTTTTTATCATATCTACAGCTTTAGCCACAGCTTTGTCCCATTCAGGGGCTGCTATCATTGTTGCCGTAAGTGCCAATTTTATGAAATCTCGCCTCGATATTTTAAATGACATTTAGGATAATTTACGATTCTTGTTATTTTAAATATTTCTTAGATAAATGATACAAACAATCGTTAAATGATGTTATCCTCTTTCTTCAATAAGAACATGTATTAACTTTAAAGAGAAAACTAGTACGATCTAAAACAACAATATTTAAAATTTTACCGGTTAAAAATAGATTAATGGAAAAGATAATTGATCCCAATCTAAGAATAAAAGAACTACAACTACTAATAAATGCTGATAAAAAAAATCCATGGTATCATTTTGAACTAGCCCAATTATTAGAACTTACCGAGCCTCAAAAAGCATTAGAAGAATATAATTTATCTATTAAATTAGACCCTCACATAGAAGATTTTCATTACAAAAAAGCCTTGCTTTTACAAAGACTAGGTAAATTAGATGAGGCAATAAAGGCTTTAGAATGGGCTACAGTGATAGATTACCAACACGCTTTATTCTACTATTACGTTATAGGAAGTATGTTGGATGAAGAGGGCAGATTTGAAGAAGCTATAAAAGCTTATAAAAAGGCACTAATAAAAGATCCTAATAACGAATGGTTAATAGAAGCCATAGTCCTTGATTTACTAGAATTGGGTAGAAAAGAAGAGGCTTTACAATTTCTTGATGAAGCTATAACCAAGATAAAAAAAGAAGAGCTAGTTAACTTTAAAAGAGAAATTTTAAGGATAAAATGATAATATGACTAATAATTGGGAAATTTTACAAAATCACAAGTTAATAGAATAACCAACTGAAATTACTATTAATAATAAAGAAATATGATACTTAATTTCTTTCTAAGTTATTAAACACTTTCTCTAACAAAAAATAGCATAGAAATTTTCTCTTATATATTCCTAGACGTTTTTATTAAATCACCATTTGAAAAAGATAGGATACCTTATTTGTTCGCAATCTACAAAGAGTTTATAAGGAAGAATAAAATTAATTAATAAAAAATATTGTTAAATTATTTTAATTTAATTATGTTACTAATTCTTAATATTTAAATTAACTGTTAAGTAGCTTATTTTATACTGCAATATTTTTCGTCTTACGAGATTGAGTTATGAGGACTATAAACAAATAGCAGAATCATAAACAACATAGTGAATCTAATAGATTCTTCCTATATTACGCTATTGTATTTTAATTTAATTAATTATAGAATTATTGTGATAAAACTAAAATAATGAATAATTTTCAAACAAAGCAAAGTGAAAATCACTATTATAGAACAATATAAATTAAATATATTAAAAATCTAGATTATAAAAGCTCCCTTATTTTAGTTCCAAAATTACGAAAATAAATCCTTAGTTGATATCTTCTCATATATTATTCCGAGTTTTAATTCTATGATTGACCTGATAATTATCAACGCTTTTAAGCTAACGCCATATTAATGGGTTATGGGTAATAAAGTTTTCACATTTGGTAATATAAGAATCCGTGAGGTTAAGGGGAAGTATTATGTTTACTTAATAGAGAAGGATGAAAGAGGTCAGAGAAGGGATCATTACATTGGTCCCTTAGATAAGATCGTGGAGTTTTACCTTAGCATTGGGGGTGTGGGGGTATCCCCCACAGTGGACCGGCCGGGATTTGAACCCGGGACCTCTCGGTTGCAAGCCGAGCACTCTTCCAGGCTGAGCTACCGGCCCAATAAATTAGATTTAACTAAACGATTTAAAATTTTTGTTAAGCTTAACACATAAAGTATGCTAAATTACAATAGACCTAAATTGACTTGCTAGAGAACAATAAATAGTAAAGTTTTTCTTTCTTATTGACACTTACTGATTTAACTTCAATTTATAAGGGAATTGAATGAGGTAATGATTATACATTAAGACAAGGAAGAAAATATCTATTTAATTAATTTATATTTCTTAAAGGCTAAGAAAGGCTTGAAATGAAATTGAATACGTAAAGCCTAAGCTTAATTATATTATTATTATATAATGAAAATCAAATTTTACTGATTTTCATTTGATAAATAGAGTAAACTAATGATTTCTTCGATATTGCGGTGTTTTTTATACATAGTGGCTAAATGAGGGAAATTAAGCCAGCTTAATATTGAGGTAACATTGAGAGGATTTTCTTTAAAACTTGCAGAATCATAATCTATTATATAAACTCTATCAGCTTTAACTATCACATTTTTGTAAGGCCTGGCTAATTCTTTATGTTCTATCTTTTTATCTTCCAATTCTTTTGCTTTTCTAAGTAAGTCTATTATAATATCTATTTTCTCCTCTCTAGTTAAATGTCTTCCATCAATATATTCCATAAGTATAAAATTTCTACCGTAATCATATACTTTTGGGGCAACTGGGAATGCTTTTATCTGAATTTTAGCTTCTATCTCTAATGTTTCTTTAGGAGAATCACTTCTTCTGATCTTTATTACTTTATTGTTATCAAAAAGAACTACTATTCCGGTTTTTCCTTTCCCTATAACATTTACCTTACCTATATTTACTGATCCAAAAGAGTAAAGTTCCTTTATACCGTGTTCTATTAATTCTCTTTCAATATTTTCATCATATCTTGGATAAATGAAATCCCTTACTTTAACCAACTCGGTGTTTTCTTTAGAAATGAGTTTATCCAAGGGTCATCTACTTCCTCGGTAAGCCAATGTAATTCATAAGTAAACTTCTGCTTGAAGGATAAATTTCTTTTTATTATTTCCTCCACCGTATACTTTCTTCTCTTAATAGAATATAGCCTACCATCTTCACCAATCCATACATTCTCGTTTTCTTCTATGAAATCTTTTACGTTATGAAGATAAAAGTAAGGGCCCACATTTAGATAATACTCTCCAATACTCTTACTTTCCAATTGTATACCAATAGTTATATTCTCAGCATCCCCCCAAGCGGAGATATCAATAACCCTATAGCCTTCATGACTTATTAATGTTTTTAGCTTTTCCACATTTCTCCAGACTTGTCCCCATACTATATCTTCCACAGTACTTTCCTCAATTTTCACTTTTACGAGAAGAATGTCACCTTTTATTGCTTGCCTACCTGGTTTAGAGGGAAAAAAGAATTCTATGGAAGGCTTTTCAAGATAAATTTTTGAAGCTAAAGCAAAAGTTGCTAAGCTTTTTAATGATACAGCTGATGATGCATTTCTTTTAGGATCTACGGGATCAGGAATAATTAGGGGGGAATCAAATTCCTTCTTTGGTTTCACTAATTCTATTCTAACTGGTGGACGAAACTTTGATGCATTTCTAAGAACTTCTTTGAATGAACCATAATAGATTATTAAAAGCTCAGTAACATAACCAGAAAATCCTTTAACCTTGATCTCTGCCCCATATACTCCGATTCCTTTCAAAAATCTCTTTAATAGCCTTACTTCGTCTCTTCCCTTCTCATCTAAATGAGAAATTACATACTTAGTGTGAAATGGGGTTCTATCTGCCGCAGTAATTGCTTCCTCTCCAGACTCTATGCTTAAAGCTGGAACTACATCTATCTCAACATCATCAACATATACTATTAAATAAGGATGTTCGGCGTAAGCAATTTTATAGTTCAAATCACGTAATCTTTCTATTAATTCCTTTAAAGCCTTCTCTTTAAGATATTCTTTACCCACACTTTTAGGAAAAAATACGAAAATATCTATGTCAGTATCTCCTTTTAGCCATGTACCTTTCCTGAATGAACCCTCAATTTCTGCATTATAGCCCTTTAGTCTATCTAATATAATCTGAGCTTTTTCCCTTAACTTTTCTTCGTCTTCTTTGCTAGGTTTTACTCTCTTTAGGACTTCCTCCTCTATTGTCATTAGAGGTCACTTCTAATAATGGATCGTATATTGGCCCCTTAGGTGTTAAAGTACTCTTAAATAAAATTATCTTATTAACGACTATTTCTCCAAATTCTGTGTTCTGATACTCGTTAATAACATTAACTAAATTTATCATGTTTGAGGGACCTTTAACCCTGCCTATTGTTAAGTGAGGAGTAAATTCTTTTTCATCTTCTGGCCTAATACCTCGAGCTAATAACTCTTTTAACAAGTTACCTCTTATTGTCCTTAATTGCTGTAATCCTCCTTCAATTCCTATCCAGACTACTCTAGGTCTAGATAAATTAGGAAATGCACCAGCTCCTTTTAGCTTTATTTTGAAGGACTGAAAATCTATTCTAGCAACAGCTTCTTTTACTAGATCTAATTTATTTTCTTGAATTTCACCAATAAAAACAAGAGTTATATGTATGTTATATGGTTCAACAAGTTTTACATCAGCGCCAGTCCTTTTAACAGCTTCCATAAATTCAAGAACTTTAGGAAATTGAGGAATATCAACTGCTGTAAATAGCCTGATCAATTTTTATATCCCCATTAATGAGATAATTGGTGGTCACTAATTAAAATAATTGCAATTACCGGCATGCCCGGATCTGGAAAAGGAGAACTTGCCAAGATCCTTAGAGAAAAAGGAATAAAGGTAATTACTATGAGTGATGTCTTGAGAGAAAAGTATTACAAAGAGGCAAAAGAAGGGGAAAGATTAATGGATTTTGCAAAAAGAATTAGAGAGTTATATGGAAAAGGGGCTGTAGCGAAACTTTGTATAGAAAAAATTGAAAAAGAGAAAATTGTGGCCTTTGACGGAGTAAGAAACTGGGAAGAGATAGAGGAGTTTAAGAAGATAGGCGATGTAACTATAATTGCAGTTCACTCTCCTCCAAAGCTAAGATATGAAAGACTTCTCAAAAGGGGTAGAAAGGATGATACTTTAACCGTAGAGGGATTAATGAAAAGAGATTGGGAGGAATTAGAAATGGGAATAGGAAATGTAATAGCGTTGGCTGATTACATATTAATTAATGATTCTACGATAGAGGAATTTAAGAGTAAGGCAGAAGAATTATTAAAGCGAATATTATGACAAAGATTATCATAGAAGTGGAGGTTAGACCTTCAGAAGATGAGAATAAAGTACTTCAAGCTATTAGAAATTTATTTGATTTTGAAAATCTGAAAGAAGAAAAAAGTGGTTACATAAAGATACTAGTTGCAGAATCACATACACTCCTTAGTTTACAGAAGTTTCACAGAAAATTAAGGGAAGAGAGAATTCTTGATGCAGCAAGAAAGTATTTAACTAAGAATCTGATCGGAAACGTTATTACTTTTATGTTAAATAAACAAGCTGCAGCAGTAGGAAAAATCTCTTTTGTAGATGATGAAAAAGAATCCCCTCTAGGGCCTATAAAGGTAACGATAGAGTATAAAGACCCTCAAGCGCTTATTGATTGGTTAACCCCTAAGACCGCTAAAGGCGTCCCTCTTTGGGAGAATCCTATTCCTTCTGACGAATAATGTAATAAGATAATGGTTCAGCAACAAAAGTTTTTTCAAAAATTCTTTTAGCCCTTATTAGCATTTCATATGTATCATCATATCTTGGACTTATGTGAAAAAGAGCTAACCTTTTCACATTAGCTTTTAATGCTACATATGCTGCATCATAACTATTTGAATGTCCATATTTATAAGCTTCTTTTTCATCAATAAAAGTAGAATCATGAATAAGAAGATCCACATCTTTTACAGCATTTATAACCTTCTCACAAGGTCCCGTATCTCCCGTATATGCAATTCTTATACCCTTTTTTACTATTAAATAGTCTTCCGGTAATAGAACTTTTCCATTTATTTCCACTCTTTTTCCTTCTTTTAGCATCCTTATAATTCTCCAATCCTTTATTCCCTCTTTTCTCAATTTATCAATATCAATCTTTAGTCTATCCTTTTCCTCAAATAAATATCCTTGTGATTCTATTGTGTGGCACGTTTCAAAAGTACTAATCTTAATATTTTCATCTTCATATTTATCTATTATCTGTATCTCAAAATTTGGGTAAAAATAAGTTTTTTTAAAAATATCCTCTAGAAATTCTTTTAATTCTTTTGGTCCCATTAAAAGTAATGATTCTTTTCTACTATACATACCCATGGTTTCGATCATTCCAGGTAAGCCTAAAACATGATCGCCATGCATATGAGTAATTCCAATGAGTTTTATTTTCATAAAACTAAGATTATGCTCCATCATCCTCCATTGGGTTCCTTCACCACAATCAAATAGAGCATCAAAACCTTCCCTTCTAACCATAATTGCTGGTAAGCCCCTTTTATTAGGAGCTCCTCCACCAGTACCTATAAAATATACTGTAATCATTTTTTTCTTACCACGTATATTGCTCTGCTTAAACTTTTATGCTCATAAATAAAATGGATTGAAATATCATTAAAACCAACTTCCTTTAACTTATCTCTCCAATCTAATTTAGAATCCGTAGTAAAAACTAAAGTACGCGTTATATTACTTGCCGAATAGAAGAAGCCCTCATACAGATTGTTTATCCCCTCCCTTACACTTACAGATCTACCATAGGGAGGATCAGTAACAATAGCTTCAATATTATTAAAAGGTAAAGATGTTGCATCTCCTCTTAAGATATCACATTCATAACCAAAGTACCTCAAATTAACTAAGCTCTTTTCTATCATTTTACTATCAACATCAAGACCAATACAATTAAGTCCTAACCATTTAGCCTCTATTAATATTGTCCCGGTTCCTACAAAAGGGTCTAGGATCGTTTTTCTACTTTTAGAAAGATTAACCATTAGTCTACCTATGTCTGGAGATAAAGTACCAGATTGAGAATAAGGCTTTTTAGAATGCTTAAATAAGCTTTCATTATCCTTTTCCTCAACCCTAAGACCAGCTATAATTAATCCTTCTGTAAAGATCAAATCCATTTTTTTACATTTCTTTGATACTTTTATATTATTTATAATTCTATCATATATAGATAAAAACTCACTTTTATATTCCTTAGTGATAACAGTAGGATCAACGGAAAAACATTCACCCTTTATATTTTTTACTATTTCATTTACATCATGGGATATAGCAATAACTCTCCCACTATATTTAATTAAACTTGATCTTTTGGCAACATTATTAGGTTCTTTATTAAATAAGGCTACACCATGATAATATTCTACTTCATCAGAATCTATTATTGCTTTAAGTTCTTCTAAGGATAAAAATAGATTATTCTGGTTTAAAATAGCATAAGCTTTCATATTTTTCTCGCTATAGCTGGTGATACATCAACTACTGCTACTTTTGATGGATCTTGTGGTATAGTATTAGTTGTTACAATCTCCTTAACTCCACTATTAATCAATTTTTCGTAGGCATTATCCAAAAATAATGAATGCACAGCTACAGAAATCACTTTCCTAGCACCATGCTCATAAGCAGCTCTCGTAGCCTGGATCATTGTGCCTCCAGTGCTAATTATGTCATCAACAATAATCACATCTTTTCCACTTAGCCTTAATTCCGGTAAATTCTTTATTCTAACCTCTCCTGTATCTCTATCTCTTTCTTTTTCTATATATGAATACTCTGCATTAAGTTGTTCAGCTAATCTTTTAGCTCTTTCCAAAGCTCCCCTATCTGGTGCCAAAACAAATGGTTTCTCAACCTTTTTACTAACTTCTTTAGCTAGTTCTGGCATTGGATCGGCAATTTTAACTTCCTTACCAAAATAGCTTAATTCCTCCTCTTTATGTGGTTCGATTACTATTAATACGTCAGCACCAGCTCTAGCAATAGCATTGAGGATTGTCTTTATGCTTAATGCTTCTCCTTCCTTAAATCTTCGATCTTGTCTAGAATATGCTAAATAAGGAACTATAGCTGTAATCTTATTATTCTTCATATCCGCTAATGTTTCTAGAATTAAGAGTAATTCAACGAAATGTTTATCTTGTGGTGGATATAATGATTGGACTACTAAAATCTCTTGATTTGTTATATGTTGTGGAATTCTAATATATGATTCTCCATCTGGAAAAACCTTGTGTTCTACCTTCAGAAGAGGAACTGAAATAATTTTTGATAAATTTTCATCTATCCCGTTTGTTGCTGTTCCTCCAATAATAATCATTAACTATTTAATTTAGGGAGTAGTTTTTAAGATTAAACTCGGGAATAGTATGTACTTCATATTTATCCTAGGCACGGCTGGATCAGGCAAAACAACATTAGTGAAATCTCTTCAAGATTATTTGCTAGATAATGAAATGGATACTGCTATAATAAATTTAGACCCAGCAGTGGAACAAATTCCTTATAAACCAGACTTTGACGTAAGAGAATTAGTTGATGCATTTGAAGTAATGGAAAAATATGGTCTAGGACCTAATTCTTCGCTCATTGCTTCTATAGATCTTTTATTGACAAAAGCAAAGGAGATTAAGGAAGAGGTAAATAGAATTGAAGCTAATTATGTTATAGTAGATACGCCGGGTCAAATAGAATTATTTGCCTATAGAGAAACTGGAAGAATTCTCTCTTCACTTATAAGTGAAGGAAATAAATCAGCCTCAGTTTTCTTGATGGACTCTTTTCTGGCAAAAGATGCTAGAAGTTATATCTCTCTTCTGTTACTTTCCAGTTCGATAAAATTCAGATTAGTGATGCCACAAGTATTAACACTATCAAAAGCTGACCTATTAACACCACAAGAGTTAGAAAGAATAAGAAATTGGATAGAAGAAGGAAGCATTATAGATGATTTGGGCGTGATTGATGAGTATTCATATGAACTTGCCAATACAATTATAGAGAATTTGGATAATATGCCCATACCTGTATCCTCAATTACTGGAGAAGGACTTGATGAGCTTTATGCTGAACTCCAAAGAATATTTGCTGGAGGGGAGGATTACCTAACAGAAGAACCAAGTCCTAAGCTTTAAAATTCTATTTCGATAATGACTTATATATGAGAGTTAAAGTTATTGACGCAGATGCTTTTTCATATATTTTCAGAACGTTAGAGGAATTCATAGATGAAATAACACTTGATTTTACCTCAGATGGACTAAAAATTAGGGGTATTGATCCTTCTAGGGTTACATTTATTGATATTTTAATTCCTTCCGGTTATTTTGAGGAATATAATGTAGAGAAGGAAGAAAAAGTAGGAGTAAAATTAGAGGATTTTACTGATGTATTAAAGACTGTTACAAAGAACGATAGCTTGTACTTAGAAACAGATGAAAATCAAAACATAAAAGTTACTCTTGATGGTGCATATGAAAGAACATTTACTTTTCCATCAATAGTTGCTTCTGAGATAGAAACTCCAAATCTAAACCTAGAATTTCCATTTAAGGCAAAGGCTCTTACAGTCACATTTACGGATATAATAGATGAAATAGAAGATATAGGCGGAGACTCAATTACATTTAAAGCTGAAGGAGGAAAACTATACCTTTCTGCAAATTCAGATATGGGATCTTCTACTATAGAATTGTCAACAGAGAATGGAGGCCTTTTAGAAAGCGAAGGAGGAGATGCAGAGAGTGTATATGGACTTGAGTATGTAGTAAATACGTCAAAAATGAGAAAACCTTCAGATACTGTTGAGATAGCCTTTGGATCGCAAATACCATTGAAACTAAGATATAACTTACCTCAAGGGGGGTATGCAGATTTCTACATTGCACCAAGAGCAGAATAAGATAATTAAGATTCTTTTTTCAGAATATTATGAGAAAGCTGAGTTAGATTTACCAAATGATATGGAACTAAGAGAATTTGCATATCAGCCCTTTGATTCTGAAACATATGTAAGACACTTATCCTTTTCATCACCACAGGAGTTAAGGCAGTATATACTTCAAAACGTACCATTACATCTATATTACTCTTCAGCAAGATATCAATTACCTTCAGCAAAAGAAATGGATGAAAAAGGATGGTTAGGCTCAGATTTACTTTTCGATTTAGATGCTGATGAAATATGTGAAGTTAAAGTAAGAAGATTTTGCCCTCAAGATGGATATGAGACTCTAGCTTCTAATTGTAACGGAGAATCTCCAATTGAGTATGCTGAAATAACTACTGAATGCATTATGAAAGTTTTTGAAAAAGCTCTCCTTATTAAAGATATTCTTAAGGAAGATTTTGGACTTAATGCACGAATATTCTTTTCTGGAAATAGAGGGTTTCATCTTAGAGTTACTTGTTACGAAGACTGTGCATTGCTTGACCCAGACGATAGGAAAGAAATAGCTGAGTATTTCACATCTCCAAAACCCCCAGTTATATATGAAGGAAATCCAGGTTGGTCTGGAAGAATAGCAAAAGGAATAGAAGGTATTAATATTGATACTCAAGTTACTATTGACATTAGAAGACTAGTTAGAATCCCTGGTTCATTAAATGGAAAAGCTGGATTAATGGTTGTGGAAATAAAAAATGACAAATTTGAATACGGTGAATGGCTATCCCCATTTGGTGGTGATTGTGTATTTTTACCATATGTTTCGGCAGAGCTAACAGTATTTAACTATAAGTATACAGTTAAGAGAAATTATCCAATAAAAATTGATACAAGGATAGGAGTATATTTAGCATTAAAAGGATTAGGAAAGGTGAAAGCATATGTTAGATGAGATAGTATTAAATGAAACCTTAAAAGAAGAACCTACCGAAATACAGTTAAAAGATTTAAACCAGTTAATAGTGCAGCTGAGAAAACTTAGGAGAAAATATAATGATGAACTACATAAAAAAGAAATTGAAATTTATGAAGAGCTGACAGAATCACTTTTTGAACTAAGAATTAGTAAACTTGTTGAAGGAAAGGAAATAAAAGGATTTGATTCTGATTTTTTGCAAGTTTTAAATTTAATGAAGAGAATTTATACTAATTTCCTTTCTGGAAAATATTATAATCTAGAAGACAAAATATTATGCTATGTTAATGTTAAATTTTCTATGAAAAATAAGACTCTTCATCCTGGTGACTTAATTTTATTGCCTTTAAGACAAGTTTTAGCTTTAATAACCTTAAACTATATTACTCCATTAGAAGTAGAATGAAAGTTCCCAAAGTTATAACTACATATTGCCCCAAATGCAAAACTCACACTGAACATTCTGTATCCTTATATAAAGGTGGTAAGAGAAGGACTCTCTCAGAAGGACAACGAAGATATGACAGAAAGAATCTAGGTTATGGAAGCAAAAGAAAACCAGAGCAAAAGAGATTCGCTAAAACAACAAAGAAACAAACACTAGTATTAAAATGTCAAAAATGCGGATATACTATAATGAGAGAAGGATTAAGAATGAAGAAAATTGAACTAGTTGAGGTGGTTAAATGAAGGCAAAATTCAAAGTTTTAATCCCAGAACCTAAAAGCAAATTTCTTAGAATTAAATGCCCTAACTGTGGAAACGAACAAACAGTGTTTAGCCATGCAACTTTCCCAGTGAGATGCTTGTCTTGTGGTACACAACTTGTATATCCTAGGGGCGGTAAGGCTAAAATAGTCGGTGAAACAGTTAGAATACTAGGTTAAAAATGATTTATAATAAAAACCCTATTCCAACTGAAGGAGAAATTTTAATTGCAACTGTAAAACAAGTTTTTGATTATGGTAGTTATGTAACTCTGGATGAATATGGAAATCTTCAAGCCTTCTTGCCTTGGAGTGAAATTAGTAGTAGATGGGTAAAGAACATTCGTGATGTGATAAAAGAAGGCAGAAAGATAGTTGTGAAAGTAATTAGAGTGGATAAAAGAAAAGGAACTATAGATGTATCTTTGAAGAAAGTTACAGAAGATGAAAAAAGAAAGAAAATGTCACAGTGGAAGAAAATACAAAAAGTTGATAAAATTCTAGAGATAGTTTCTCAAAAAATAAATAAGACAGAAAAGGAAGGATGGGAACAAGTAGCATGGAAACTTGAAGATAAGTATGGCGATGCATATGATGCTCTAGTTAAGGCAGTTAAAGAGGGGGATTCAATACTTAAAAACGCTGGCGTACCAGAAATTTGGATTAAACCTCTAATGGAAGAAATTGGGAAACACATAGAAGAAAAAAGAGTTAAAATAAGTGAAGTAATTACTCTAAGAAGCAGTGATCCAGCTGGAATTGAAAAAATAAGAAAAGTTTTAGGGGCGGCAGTTGAAATAGCTGAAAATGCTGATGTTGATATAAAAATTTACACTATTGGTGCTCCTAGATATAGGATAGATATAATAGGTACAGATCCGAAAATTCTCTCTAAAGTAATGACCGAAATATTAGATAATATAAGAGAAATAAGTAAAGAGGAAAAAGTAGAATTTAATGTGGTAAGAAAATGAAATGGAAAATAAAAAAATGTCCTAAAGACGGTACATATACTTTAAAAGATATATGCCCTATTTGTGGTACTCCTACAATTATTCCCCATCCAGCTAGATTTTCCCCAATAGATAAATATGTAAAATATAGAATAGAATTAAAAAAAGGTATAAAATTAAATTGTTAAGTAGTTATTGTAGTCCCATTTTCTTGAATTGTTAAGGGTAGAATAACGTTTGGTTCTACAAATTGATAAACTACAACAATAATATATACTATTGCTTCCCCGCCTACTGCAGGCTCAGCAGTAACTGGATATAGTGAAATATATACTGGTCTAAAGTAGGGTAAAACGACATTTGGCAAAATACCACTAGGATTAATCAAAGTAGCATTACCACCAAACGCTGAAGATAACTGGCTTAATGATATTGAAAATGGAGCTTGAACCGGACCTTGATTTAATGCTTGAACTCCTTCAATAAACATGTTAACTATCAATGAATTATATGCTTTGGGTGTCCAGGCCATTGGTAATGAGTTAGCAACTATTGAAGCTAACTGAGTTTGTCCTGCCTCGGCTAAAGTTGAGGCTGTCTCATTAACATAAGTGAAGTTAACATAACTATACATATTATAACCAGCTATAGTTGTCATTGCACCCATTGCTTTAGCAATATCACCTAGACTTGTAGTATAACCTATAAATTCTCCCGGGAAGTTTGTTGGATAACCAATAAACCATACTGATTGCCCAGAACTTGAAATGTATTGTGTCACAGCATCATAAGCGACAATATAAACTGGAATATTATAGTTAGGACTACCATAAGGATATATATGAAAATCGTTTTCTAAAACGTTAACAGCAAAAGTCTCATTATTTAGGAACATTTCCGCCATAAGCTTAATTTGAGTACCGTTAAGTGTATTATTCTCATCAATAACGCTCCGATTACCCACAACTTCAATCCAATATCCATAGTCCCACCAGCTTAGTATAAACGCATTCTTTGGTGTATTATGATTTATCCAGTCTAGCGCTGATATCCATGCATAATTAGTAGTTAAAAATGAAGTTGCTGCATTATAGATAGCTGTAGGTTCATAGCTAATTTCCATTGATATTCCAGCATCAGCTAATAAAGATATACCAATTATTCCTAACATGATTAGTGGTGCTATTCTTACACCCCTAGATTTGCTTTCTGCAAATCTGTTTGCAATCTCAGCAACACCTAAACCAGCTAATGCAGCAACAATATATGCAGTATAATTAAACAGGTATGGTTGCTCTGATGTTCCATAAATACTTGCAACACCTAAAATTAAGAGCCATAAACCAGGTAATTGAGCTCTTCTAGTAATTACAAAGTACATTCCTATAATTGAGAGAAATAATGATATTCCGAAATCCTGGATCATTGCTGTTACAGGTTGAGGAATATATTCAGCTACTGTCCTATCTATAGGTACTGAAAATTGGAAGAATGGATTAACTATTGCATAATATCTTGATGGTATTGGAGATTTTCCTAAAGCGGCTAATCCTAAAATTCCTAATGCTAGAATAAATACTATTGCAGCACCGATTATTATGTTCTTTGAATCTAATATTTCTTTAGGAATAATTTGTCTAATGTAGAGCTCTATGTAAAGGAACAGTGGAATTACAAGGAGTGACAAACCGTGAGCTAACCCGGACATAAAACCAATATTATTTGGAGCTAATGACGTAAGAAAAGCCGAAGTTATAGCTAATATAGTTAAGGTCTTTGCAGTAATCTCATCATTTTTGTTAAGCAACACTAAGAGGAAAGCAGCAATCGCGAGACTTAAGTCAATATAAGTATACCCTCCCCATGTAATATTAGCTAAAAATATCATTATACCTGCTGGAATACCATAAAGAGGGTTCTTTCTCTTAATAGCAAGAGTAACGAAATATATTGAAAAGAGTACAAATACTGCTCCCCATGAAGTTTTTGGCAATCCACCTAGTAAGTTCTTGTATGTAAGTGATGGAGAAACTGCAACTATAGCAGCTGCAATATATGCGCCAATCCTATTCTCAGTAATTACATCAATAGCTAAAAAAGCAGCAACTACTCCTAAACCATCTAAAAGTATATCAGAGAGAACTGCAACTGTATACACTGCATTAAAACCAAATTGCCCATAAAAAGGCAATGAAAACAAGGAGACTAACCATGGTAATCCGATGGTATTTCCAAGTTCTATAAAATAACCCCATGGGAACCAACCATGAACATCTGGTGGTACAGCGTACCAGTTTCCACCACTTTGTGCAATTAAAAGTGCATTGTAAAAAAGATACCAAGGATCAAACTCATTTACACTCTGGGGAAAGGCAAGTATATTTACTATTCTTATTAAAATCGATACTATAACTAGACCACTTATAACAGCAACATCAAGAAACTTAAATTTATCAAATTTAGGAATAACCTTAGTAGTTGACTGCATCGAAATACCTATTTATTTAAGTTATATAAGCTTAATCCATAAACACGGGTTTGATAAATTAATGAAAATTATATTTAAATTTAAAATTATGTATATAATATAATAACTATTTTTAATATATTTAATTAATATTTTATTTTTATTTATATTCACATAAAATAAAAATATAAGCAAACTAAGGCATAGTGTCGTCACTAGGTATAATTTTATTAATTAATGAAAATCTTTACAAAGAGAAGATACTAAGAAAAGGTTTTATACATCCTAATGTGAATATAGAAATATAAAGACCCTAGTGGTGACACTATAAACTAAGGCATACTTTCTGTGGGAAATCATGTATCAAAAAATTCAAATATCACTTAAGTAATCCATTACTAGAGGGACCGTCGTCTAGCCTGGACTAGGATGCAGGCCTGGGGATAAATCCCTAACCAGTACGCCTGTGGTCCCGGGTTCAAATCCCGGCGGTCCCATTACCAATAATTATCACTTCTTTCTCTCAATATTACTAAAATCATTAACAATGCTATAACAAATACAGCTATGACAATTATGGCAGATTTTAAATCTATATTAGATGTCTGTAAAGGAGCATCTGTATTTTCGCCATTTACTACTTTTATCTGAGGAACAGAAATTGAAATAACGGTAGAATTAACTACAACTATATAATTACGTATATCATGTATAATGTAAGGAGCAGACTTATAGTAAGCATTAGCCGCATAAACTTCTATCTCATTCTGTCCAATTGTAAGATTAAATGTAAAAGTAGTGTTAGTAGTATTAGTTACCAGCTTACCGTTATTATAAATTAAATAGTATTCAGCACCAAAAACTTTGCTCCAATTTAATAATATTGTATTTAACGTAATAGACCAGTTAACAGTTGGCGAAGCTGGTTGAATATAATAAATTAAAGTGAAAGTATATTCTGTTATTCCAGCTGTGTTAATAGCCTCTAAGGATACGTTATAAACACCAAATGGAACTTTAACGAAATACGAAGTATTTGTAGTACTTACATTGAGCAAAACAACATTTTCTTTACTTACTGTTAATATATATTTAGCCTTAGAAGTAGAGTTCCAACTTACTAGAAATCCATTTATTTTCTTATATACTGTTACTGTGAGATTAGCTTTTGATGCAGCTATAAAAGAAACTGTGGCAATACTACTATTTCCAATCTTATTGTACGCAATAAGCTCTATAGTATAAAGCTCTCCAGCCGTTAAATTGGTAAGCACATAAGATGTAACATTGCCCACGTTTAATCCTTTACCATTTATGTAAAGATAATAACCCTCAATAGGATATCCTCCATTAAACGTATCATACCAAGTTAAAGTAGCATTAAGGTTGCCAATTTTCACTTTAATAATTGGTGGATTAGGGACAGAAGATGGAGTTGCAGAAACAATATCTGAAGGTATACCATTTCCAAGAGAATTATATGGAATTATTTGGATATAATACGTTATGCCGTCCTTTAAATGCTTAATAGTATATGAAGTCACATTTCCCACGTTTATGGTCACTTTTTGAGAAAAGTTTGACCAATAAGTTATATAATATCCAGAGGCATTAATATCATACCATTTTAGTGTAATAGTCTCATTTCCACTCGCTACTGATGCTATTTGGGGTTTAGGCGGAGGAAGATAAATTGAAACTGTTTGCATTGCATTGGAAGGAATATTACCCGGCCCAAAACCACCTAGAATAATTAACCTATTCCCTATTTGTACACTGGTACTAAATTGCGTAGATATTTGCTCCTGAATGTTAGTATTTCGCCATGTACCATTATAATAATATAATATTTCTCCTAACTGATATGTACCACTAATATAATATAGCCCACCGACAAGGTATAAATACCCTTCATAATATCCCAAGACTCCACCAGCTTCAACACCAGGTAATGAAGGAAGTGAAATCCATGTATTATTTTCTGGATAATAAACAAAGACTGAGGAAGTTAGAGTTGCTGACTGGGTAAATCCACCAACCACGAACAAAGCTGAACCGTTAAAATAGTATGCAGAATATGCTAATCTCAAAGGAGCATTACCAATAATTTCCCAGGCATTAGTCTTCAAATTATATACTTGAATATAATTTACCGGGGGAACTAAAGAATTACCAGAGTAATTCATACCACCTATAACGTAAATCTTATAATCATAGGAGAAGACAATTGCACCATAAACCGGAATTGGCATGGAATCACTTATTACTTTCCACCCATTTCCAGTAAACTTAAGAATACCACCAAATATGGAAGTTGAGTTAGCTCCACCTACTACATAAAGAGTATTATTACATACAGTTGCACCAGCTGAGGCTAATGCAAAAGGCAAACTAGGACCTAAATACCAACTCCCATTCTCATAAATGTAGACGGAGCTAACGGGAGTACTATATAAATTTTCTCCGCCAATAAGGAAAATTTTACCATCGTAATAAGCTGATGTAGCATAAACCAGAGAGTCTGGAATTGCTTGATTTATAGAAGTGGTAAATTCTATGTAAGCCGTACTTAACGTAGGAAAAATCAATATTACTAAAACCAAAGCCAAAAGGGTATGCCGTTTCATGATTTACTAATCTATTAAATAATACTTTATAAATCCTATCACATGATTAGCTAAAATATTTTGAGACTATCCAATAGGTTAAACTCTCAAAAACTCTAGCAAACTTTAGGAAATACGGTTCGATCTTTAATTTAGAAGGAACATAAATTTCTCTCTTTCCAGTCTTTATAGCTTTTACAACTGCATCGGCAACCTTATCTGGAGTTTGCTAAAAACGTCTTGGGAATTCCTAAATGAAGGATGAGAAGTAAAATTAGTTTTTACCGGTCCTGGATAAATACCACTTACCTTAACATTATATTTCTTAGCCTCAGCCCATAGTGCATTAGTAAATTGTGCTAATCCTGCCTTAGCAGCTGAATAAACAATAAGTTTAGGTGTAGCAACATATGCTGCTTCAGAAACAATATTAACTATACTACCTTCCCTCTGACTTACCATAATAGGATATACAGACTTAATAAAATATAGTGGTGCAATAAAAAGAGTCTTTATCATATACTCTTCTTCATCTAAAGGCGTTTCAAGAAAAGAACCATAGATACCAAAACCGGCATTATTAACCAAAACATCTATTCTTCCAAACTTCTCATATACCTCCTTTACAATTCTAAAATCATTTTCCTTATCTGTAACATCGGCCTCATATATAATATCACCAACTTCTGCTTTACTCCTAGATATAGAAACTACAGTATATCCTTCATTTTTTAGCTTGATAGCTATAGCCTTACCAATTCCTTTAGAAGCACCAGTTACAATAGCAACTTTCATAATCTACCTTACCTTAAACCATAATCATAAACTTTTACCCAAATGCTTTTCTAAAGTTTCTTTCTACAATCTTATTAACTTCTTCTTCAGAAGTCCCTTTAAGTTTAGAAATTTCTTTAATTGCTTCAACTATATGGACCGGCTCTAATAATCTGCCTTTATACTCATAACCTCCATCACTTTCTGTTAATATTATATCTAAAGGTGACTTAATAACTATATTCTGATGTTTTTTCTGAAAAGTTACTGAAGGATTTACTGTTATAAAATATCCAGCTCCTTCTATTTCTTTTAATAAATTTTCTGGGCCAGTATACCAGTGAAAGATCGCTCTTTTAACATTATGTTTTTGTAAAATATTGAAAGCCTCTTCCCATGCATCAAGGGCATGAACGTTAATAAGTTTTTTCTGGTTCGAAGCCTCTTCAGCAAAAGCCTCAAAATATTTTAATTGAATGGATTTATCAGCCTTAGCATATCTATAATCTAATCCTACTTCCCCAATAAAATCAGCCTTTTTTACTAACTCTAAAACCTTATTTAAATTCTCTTCATGAACCCTCCATGGATGTATTCCAATACCAGCCAAAATATCTGGAGATTTTAAGGAAAGAGTTTCTATAGATGTAGAATAATCCATCGAAACCGCTGCTATTATGAAGTTTTCATATTTTTTCTTTAAATAAGAATAATGACAATGAGCATCGTAATACATATAAAAAAGAAAAAGATATGACTTAATAAATTTCATTCACACTTATGTTTATCTTACCATAGAAATTATAAAACTCTAATTCCAATTTACCACCACCAATAAAGTGTTTGGAGATGTCAGTACCAGAATATGCTATAATCAGAGTAGAATTGTCATACACTTTTACATTAAAAGGAGTGTCTGACTTAATAGTTAGGCTAATATTTCCAGAGCCTGGAAGATTAATAGGATATATATATGTACCAGAAGAATTTGCATAAACACCTATAGCAGAGGAATAGTTAAAGTAGTGTGTAACGTGGGTCATAGTAGTTGTATCTACATATTTTGCATTTGAGGATTGATTTGAAATTATATAATGATTAAAATAGTATTCGTATCCTATGACCGCTATTAAGATTAGAAAAGTAGCTATGAGGATCTTGCCTAACATATTTTCTAACTGAAAAGAGGTGAATTTATAAAATCGAGAACTAAATATTACTTCTCTGAACACGTGACAAGACATTACTGCTTTTCCATGTTGCTAGAGTTAAGAAAACAATAGCTAAGGAAGCATAACCCATAATTAGTCCCCATTTACCAGCTGAAACTATGCCAAAAGAATTAACTAATGCACCCATAATAATACTACCTATGCCACCTATTATACTTCCTAAGTTATATGTTAAACCGGTTAACATACCTCTGACCTCTATAGGTACGGATTCTACGATTAGTAATGGTGCTAATGGCCAAAAACCGGTAGCAATAGTATATAAAAGTAAACCGAACGTAATAAAGCTAGGCTGCTCAATCACAGCCAACATAAACGGTAAACCTATCATCTCGCCAATAACACCATACATTATTAACTTCCTCTTACTAAATTTGTCTGAAGCCCTACCAAATGCTATAAAAGAGACCGCTAACAAAACGTTAGATAAGAACATTAAAAAGCCTACATAATCTTTGCTTATTTGGATACTTTCAAGAAATTCTGGATATACTGCAAAAATTGAATAATAAGAGAAAAACATTCCAGAAATAACAATAGTGCTCCTTATTATAACTGACAGGTAGCCAGAAATATTAGCTTGAGCCTTTATATTTTCTTTTCTAAATGTTTTTACATCATTAACCTTAGCTAGAATATAAGGAACTAGAAAAATCGGTATCGCACCAGTTAAAAGAAACATCCTCCAATTAGTAGAAAAGAAAATATAAACAAGTCCTGTTAAGGCATAACCCAGCCCATAACCGGCTTGAACTATTCCATTTATTATTCCCCTCATAGAGACTGGTGCATTTTCATAAGCAATAACAGTACCAGCAGTCCATTGAGCACCCATGAAGAGTCCTTGAAGACTTCTAGCTAATAAAAGTATGAAAACATTAGGAGATAATGCTAATAAAAGCTGAGACAAAGAGTATCCTGCAGTACCTAAATTTAAAACCACTTTCCTTCCATAAATATCTGCAAACTTGCCGAATACATAACCGCCTATTACTCTAAAAATTAAACCTAAGGAAAAAAGTAACGTACCGATAACTGTTGATGCATCAAAACACTTATACAATTCTTCATAAACATAAGTAATAATAAGGAGATCATAAATATTACCGGCCCATGCAAATGTAGAAGCGATTGTTGCATGAACCCATTTTTCCATATATAAATAGTAATATAAATGGGTTTAAACTTCTGTTTTAATAAAAAGAATAAGAATATTTAAATTTTGTATTATCAAATAAGTAATTATAATATTGGATTAAGCGAGCAAATTACTCATAACGCAGCCACTATGTTATATTTCCGCAAGTTTTAACATATATGGATACGTTATTAAATGCGTGTACATCGATCATATCTATAATAGACCTTTTCCCTTTTCTTCAATTTTCTAAAATGTATTAAGACTTAGATGATATAATAAATATATAGACCTTTTTGCTTACTATGATGGTAATTTAAAAATTATTAACGTTATAATACGAATAGTTTCGGACAACTCTCTCTAATCTACTTATAATTAATCTGAGGGAAGGTTCTAATATAAAGATTTACGTAATATAGGGTATAGAGAATATATTAATAGACCTCAGAGTGTAATATTGGTGGCTTACAATTCCCATAAAATACATTTGTAGAAATTGTGGTTATGTTTTGTATAAATTTGAAAAGGTAGGACAAGATTTTTATGGAGTAAGAACCCCCTCGGAAATTAAAATAATATTTGGCGGTAAGTGTCCAAAATGTGGTCATGAATTATCTACTCCTAAACTAGAAGATATACATATAAAAGTTAAAAATAAGATCAAACCAGTAATAGAATGAATCAAGATAATAAAGTTTTAAATAAAAGAGCTTCTTTTCTACTAATATTAATAAGTTATAATTTATCAAAATGGAAATATTTAAATAAGGTAAATTAGAAATTTTCGTTAGGACAATAGTAATCACAACAATAATTATAAAGATATAGAACTATAAGAATTTTTAATTTCCTCTATATTACTACTAACTAATGCACACATCATTAACCTAAAGCAAGTGGGATAAGGCTTGCATAAGACGTAGTATAAAAGTATAAGATACTTTTTTAAAACTTTCTCCGACAATTTTTTTCATGCTCAACTATAATTTCTTAGAAATATAATTTTTTAACATAAATAGTTACAATTGTGCAATTTTTCATTAAGCGCTATCTTAAACTAAAGGGAAAGAAAATTGTGATAAAAGCTTTAAATAAGCATGTATAAAGTATTACTTGATTTATCTTAAGTAAGTTTAATATTGCTGTATAAGTATAGTTTATTGATAATGACTATTATTGTTAGAAAGACTCATGAGAAGGATGGGAAGAGGATTTATATTAGAGTTGGTGAGAGTCCTCCGGCTGTAAAGGATGGTAAGATAAAGGATGGGGCGTTCTTTATAGTTGTTGGTGATGATGAAGGAGAGAAGAAGATAAGATTAACTGATCAAGAAGCATTAGATATAGCTCAAAGAATACTAACAATTTACCAAATGCATATAAGGATTTATAGGAAATTAGACAAAAAAACTTATCAAGAATATAAGCACAGAATGGAAAGCCAAACTATCGATGAAAGATTAGAAAATGAAATAATAAGATACCTCATCAAATCTGGTGGCGAAGCAACAGTTGAAGAAATAAGAGATCTACTAAGTGTTAAACACGCAGACTACCTTCATACAATGGAAAGAAACGGATTAATAATAATTGATGGAAATAAAGTCATACTAAACATGAAAAAATAATCATTATTATAATATTTATACTAACTGAAAATATAGATATACTATCTTATTAGGTTAATTTAGCTACGCTTACTTAACGTAAATACTTATAGTTTGCTCAATTTTCTTAGGTGCTAATATTGTTAAACTCTTTTAAATTCTAAAATCAAGCGTTAAGTTGAAAATAAGATTACCATTAGCTTAGATAAATTTCAATTGACCCACAAAAAAGAGTGTAGAGGAAATTTTATAAAAGTGAAATTATACTAGCTTTTAAAATGAAAGTTATTAAATATGATGTGAAGGTCAAGGTTGAGACTAAAGACCCTAAAAGAGAATTTGTAAAATTACATGGATTACTAATTGGGCGATTTACAAAAGATGAGAGAAAATATAAGGAGCAAGTTAATAACATACTTCAAGGTAAGGCAAAATCATTAGAAATTAATGGTATAAAAGCGAGTATAAATGAAAACGTATTAGAAGTAGAAGGTATTAAATTTAGGAAATTAATAAATGTAAGAAAATTTATTGATGAAACAACCAAAAAATATGAAATGAAATGTGGACAATTAAACAAGTCAGAAAACTTATTAACGAAGCAATGTGAAGGGGAAAACATAAAGATTTACTTCGAGATTAAACCAGAAAGAATTAAACCCATAAAGAAAACTACTGAAGAAAAGAAAGAAGAAAGTAAAGAAACTCAACAAAGCAAGTCTTAAATCTTTAGACAAAATTATATCTTATGCATTTGCATATATCTCCTATAATTGCTGAAGTTATATTTTTTATAATATCATGGATAATAATTTCTATTCCAGTTTGGTTAGCTTCTAAGTTAATTTCAAGACACTCTTCATTTCCAAGAGCAATGCTTGCAGTATTAGCTGGGATAATAGTATTTGCAATTATAACAGCCATATTTTCAGCATTAGCAATAGGATTAGGAATACATTTACTATCTCCTCTCGGAATATTGTTTGGATTTATAGGAATATTAGGAGTATATAAAGCGGTTTTTGAGACTGGCTGGCTAGGAGCATTAGGAATAGCAATATTATCAATAATTATAGCAGTTATAATTGCATTTATACTAGGACTTATAGGAATAACGATAGTAAGTTTCCATGGTATAATACCATGAGGAAAGTTATTGACTCACTAACCTTTTACGGAATAAAACTCTATAGTTATGTAAAAGACTTAAAATTAGAATATGAAGATTTTATAATAGAGAAAATAATATTAAACCCACTTTATAAATACTCTTGCCAGTGTTGTGTTGATGGTTTTTATCAACAATATTTATGGAGTAAAGGGAGAGACTATGTAATAAGGCTAGGAATATATAATCCCAAATGTAGAGTACCACCGCAAATAGAGCTAGAAAGACAATATGATCACGAAATACACGGAATAGTGTTGAATCCTAAACACCATGGTTTTTCACTTTTAGATAAGAGATTAGAATTTGTATATATGTTCGCAGAAGACCATGAATTACCTCTTATCATTCATTCACCAGATGAATCGGAACTGAGAAAAATCCTAGAATTCGTAAGTACAAATATTATAATAGTTTCGAACACTGATATAAATATAAACTCTTCAAAGATATTTTACATTAGAGAAAAACCAACTAAAGAAAACGAAATTTATGGTAGTGGTAGTCCTTATACAAAAGATATAATAGAAAGCTTAAAAATAAATTCTAGTTTTTATAACCAAGAAACTTTTTACTTTTCAGCGAAAAAACTATTTAACAAGAATTAAAGGTAATTTATCAACTTTCACTCTACCTCTTACAGTCTCATCAGTAATTACATCAGTATATTCACCATCTATCTCGATATCATAATCTCTATTTAAAGTCTTAACAATAACTAGAACTTTATCTCCTCGCATGAAACCACATAATCCCTTGTGTAGCTTTAAAGGCTTATATTCGCTATTGATAAAGAAATCTTTCATACTTTTCCTTAGATTTAGAAGAACCTTAGTGACATAGGCCTTTATCTTACCATTATTAAACAACCCCTCCTCGTATCTCTTTGGAAGTTCAGAAAAAACTACTGGCCTTCTATTATCTGGGTCGGTTAATAGGTATCTAAAATTCTCTAAACCCTGATAAAAATCAGCAATACCTGGAGATGTTATTTTTAAAGCAACTAAAGAAAGAGATTTAACTTTACCCATCTTATCAATTTTACTTTCAAATTCAAGAAAACTTTCCATGAATTTCTCATTATTAAACATTTTATCAATTAGATAAGTCATCTTCTTTTCATACTCAGTATTTACATTTACCCAATCTGTATGAACTTTAGCCTCTCTTAAAGCCTTAATCATATGAGCCTTTAGCCTCTCCTTATATTCATTATTAAACCCATCAAAACTACCTACAATAGTCTGATAAAGTCTATATTCATCGTTTTTATCAATATTGGGGTTAAGAATATTATGCCATTCATTAACCTTCTTAGCCCATTCATCTGGTATCTCTGAGATAGCACTAATTCTCATCCTAACATCTTCACTAAACTTCGTATCATGAGTAGAAGTAGCATTAAACGATAAAGTACCGACTCTTTTTAGATTAAACTCATGAAACTTATCACAAGAAATTGAGTAATAATGTAAATCGCTACTAACCTCGTTTAAAGAAATTAGCCTATTATATATAAAGAGAACCGTATCTTCGTATGCTTTAGCGAAAACTGCAGGCATGTATTGTTGTAATTTCATAAAAGCAGTAACATTCTTCTTCATACTTTCATAAACTTTTTGACTACAGTTCCTTATTATCTCTTCATCTCGAAAATCATTCTCAGTTATATAAGTCCTATATACTTTTAAACACGAGAGAAATTCTTTAATCTCTTCATAATCCACGCCCAGCATCTTAGAAATTCTTTCAATATCATGCTTGAATAATGCATCAATTATCTTCTTTTTAGTTTCTTTCACGAGTTTATCTAAATCTATATTTAATATGTTCTTATATATCACCGTCATTTTATCTTCATTATCAGTAAAAAGAAGATTAGAATAATTTAGAAAATCATAACCCGTAGTACCATCAATAAAATCCCATCTTAACTTCTCATCTACAGATAAAATTTTTTCTATAAAAATATATTTATTTCCTATTTTATTCTTTAATCGCCTTAAATATTCCTCTGGTTTAAATAAACCGTCTATATGATCAATCCTATATCCGTCTACTTCAAAAGAAAGAATTTTCAAATGAGAATCTTCAAAAACCCACTCAAGCTCTTGTCTAACAGCAATTAATTCATTTACAGCAAAAAATCTCCTATAACTAGGATAATCCCTCCAATCAACAAGTTCATAATATTGAACCTTCAATAACTTCTCAATATCATTAAGATACTTCTTTCCCTCATCATTTATAGGAAAAAGATTTCCATAGTAATCTAAGTAAGGCTCATCATTAACATAAGTTATCTTAAAATTCCTATCTCCAAGAGTTGGAATCCTTATCTTTTCCTCTTCCTCATAGAAATCGAAATAATTATAATATCTACTATTCCTCCCCTTCTTTAATACATCCATTAATCTCCAATTAGTATGATGAACAGCCATATGATTTGGTACGATATCTTGTATAATTCCTAAACCTTTACTTTTAGCTTCATCAATTAATCTTATATACTCCTCTTCCCCACCGAGTTCATCGTTAATGGCACTATAATCTACAACGTCATATCCATGAGTACTTCCTGGCCTAGCCTTTAAGACTGGTGATAAATAAAGATGAGTAACTCCAAGTTCAACAAAATAATCAAGTTTATTTCTAATTTCGGAAAACTTCATCGGTTGAAGCCTATAGGTTGAAAGTAACATCATCAATATTCAATCCTCCTATATACCATTGCAGTCCTTCCCTCAATTTCTAATTCTTTACCACCATCAACAACCTTCTCATCATCACTAAGCTCTCTTAAATGTGAAGAAACAACTAAACTCCATTTACCATGAGGGAATTTAAACTTGATATTATTTGGTGAACCATTAAGGATAATTAAGAAAGAATCGTCAGCTATTCTTTCACCCCTATCATTCACCTCATCAATAACACTACCTTCTAAAATATACGCAATAAAATTGGTTGGCGATTTCCAGGTTTGTTCATCAGCTTCGCTTCCGTCTAGTTTTAGAAAAGTAACATCCTTTAATGGCATACCGTGTAATTTCTTACCTTGAAAGTATCTTTCTCTTCTAAATATTGGATGAGCTCTATAGAAATAAATCATACTCCTAACAAAATCATGAAACCTCTGTTTCCTTTCATCAAGATTCCAATTAAACCAGCTTATCTCATTATCTTGGCAAAAAGCATTATTATTACCTTTTTGTGTCCTACTTAGCTCATCTCCACCTAAAATCATTGGAACACCTTGACTTACAAAAAGAGTTATAATAAAATTCCTTTTTTGCTTCTCTCTGCATTGAATAACATTAGCATCATTAGTCTCTCCCTCAACTCCACAATTCCAACTATAATTCTCGTTCATACCATCTTGATTATTAAACCCATTAGGATCATTATGCTTTTGATTATAACTAACTAAATCCTCTAAAGTAAAACCATCATGAGAAGCTATATAATTTATACTAGCGAAAGGAGTCTTATTATTTCCAGCATATAAATCTGGAGAACCCATAAGCCTACTAGCCAACTCCTCATAGGGGATCGTCTCGCCTCTCCAAAATCTCCTTATAGTATCTCTATACTTACCGTTCCATTCGGCCCATAAATATGGAAAATTACCAACCTGATATCCCCCTGGACCAACATCCCAAGGTTCCGCTATTAACTTAACTTGAGAAAGAACGGGATCTTGCTGAATTGCAACAAAGAAAGTTGAAAGCATATTTACACTATATAATTGTCTAGCTAGGGCAGCAGCTAAATCAAACCTAAAACCGTCAACATGCATCTCTAAAACCCAATATCTAAGACTATCCAGAACCATTTGCAATACCCTCGGATGACTCAGATTTAAGGTGTTTCCAGTTCCAGTAAAGTCTAAATAATATCTCTTATTATCTGGAACTAACATGTAATAAGCCAAATTATCTATACCTCTGAATGAAAGAGTAGGACCTAAATGATTCCCTTCCGCAGTATGATTATAAACAACATCAATAATTACCTCGAAGCCAGCGTTATGCAACTCATTAACCATCTCCTTAAACTCATTAACTTGTTCACCCATACAGCCAGAAGAGGAATATCTACATTCAGGTGAAAAATAATTTATGGGATTATATCCCCAGTAATTCCTTAATCCCTTCTCTACTAGAAACCTATCATCAACAAACTGCTGTACTGGCATTAATTCAATTGTAGTTACCCCCAAATCTTTCAAATATTCGATCATCTGTTTAGAAGCAAAACCCCTATAAGTACCTCTAATATTTTCTGGCAAATCTTGTCTAAGCTTAGTAAAACCTTTAACATGAACTTCATAAATAATAGTATCCTTCAAGGGTATCTTCTTTTTCCTAAAAAAGTGATCATCATCCCACTCGAAATAGGGATTAATAACAACACCTTTAGGAATAAATTCGTCATCTGGCCTATCATCAAAGGATAAATCCTGGTTAGGATCGCCTATTTTATAACCGAAAACAGCATCATTCCAGTTTAATGTCCCATTTATAGCCTTAGCATAAGGATCTATTAGAACCTTATTGGGATTAAATCTTAAGCCTTGATCTGGCTTATAGGGCCCGAAAATTCTATATGCATAAAGTGTCCCAGCTCCTAATCCTGGGACAAATACATGCCAAATGTCACCAGACCTCTGCTTTACTTCGATAACCTCTTTAGGATATTTCTGATTAGCGGGGGAATAAATTAAAAGTTCAATTTTAGTCGCATTTTCAGAAAAGATAGAGAAGTTTATACCATCTTCATCTTCAACCCAATTAGCTCCAAGAGGATAAGGATCCCCTGGCCTTAATGGTCTATCCTTATGTGTAAAAACCATAATCTAGTATTCTAAGCTCAAGATAAAAACTTGTTTTTAAATACTATATTTATAGATACCAATGCCTTTCTTTACTCTAATCTCTTTACTACTTACAATGTTTTTAGGAAAATCAGAAGATGAGAATAACAACTCGCCACTATGCCTAGATGTCAACTCAGTGTCAGAAAAAGCAACCAGAAGGAAAATTTTCTCCAAACCTATTACCAACCATTTATCACCCTTATCAACTTTAATCCTCCTTGAACATTTATTACTAAACTCCTTTCTAATTTTGATAAGAGTTCTATAATATTCAAGAATCTCTTTATCAATATTCCAACTCAACTTACTCTTTAAAAACGCTTCATCAGACTGAGGATCAATTTCTTGCCCGTTTTCCCTTAATCTGCCTTCTCTAACACCCTTGATTAAATTAGGATCTGAAAAATCGGAAAAGAAAAGAAACGGATTTCTCTCATAATATTCCTCGCCCATAAAAATCATTGGTATGAAAGGAGAAAGGAGATATAATGCTGAAGCAATCATATAACTTTGTTTATCAACTAGAGTAGAAAGCCTATCACCATTACCCCTATTTCCTACTTGATCATGGTCTTGAATATAAACAACAAACTTACAAGCATTTAAGTTACCAACTGGGGCACCGTGAGTCTTCTTCCTAAAGTTAGAATACTTACCATCATATACAAATACATCTTTAAAAGCCTTGACTATATCATCTAAAGTCCCGAAATCAGAATAATAACTGTTTCTCTCCCCAGTTAAATATGCGTGAACCGAATGATGGAAATCATCAACCCATTGGGCATCTATCTTATAACCACATTTATCATCAATGATTTTAGGATCATTCAAATCACTTTCGGCAATAACAAACTTACCTAAAGAGTGAGAAAGCTCAGCAATATCTTGAAGAATATGTTTTGGAGAAAAATCATAAATAGCATGAACAGCATCCAAACGCAAACCGTCAATATGAAAGACCTCAAACCAATATCTAACATTATCTAAAATAAACTTTCTTACCTCGTCACTATATGCATCGTCAAAGTTAAAAGTCAAACCCCACGGCGTTTTATACTTTTGTGAAAAGTAAGGACCTAAAAACATCATATAATTACCTTCTGGACCAACATGATTGTAGACAACATCTAGAATTACTGCCAGACCTCTCTGATGGGCCTCATCAATAAATTTCATAAAGGCATAAGGACCGCCATAGGTATTTTGAACCGCATAAAGATAAACACCATCATAACCCCAATCCTTTTTACCTGGAAATTGATGAACTGGCATAATTTCAATTGCAGTAACACCCAAGTCAACCAAATAATCAAGCTTCTCAACAGCTGAATAAAAGGTGCCTTCTTGAGTAAAAGTACCTATATGAAGCTCATAGATTATTAAATCCTCTGGCTTTATCTTAACTTCCCTACTCTTCCATTCATATTTGAGAGAAACCAACTGTGATCTACCATGAACACCATCTGGCTGATATCTACTTGCTGGATCTGGAATTTCACCTTTATCGATTATAAAAGAGTACTTATCCCCCTCCTTAGCATTCACTGTAATTCTGAAGTAACCCTTTTCATCCTTCTCCATATCATACTTCTCCTCATTAAGTCTTAAAGTTACTTTCTCTTGATAAGGAGCCCATAAAATAAACTCAACCTCATTTTCACTTAGAAAACTAGGTCCGAACATAAAAGAAAGTATGAAACATAATATAAAACTCTATATATGAAAGAGGACCGAAAATCCACGCTGAAATGACTTGAGATAGTGTATGTGCTTTCATTTTATATCTAACATAAGAGATTAAAATTCCAAAAAGATATAGAAAAATAAAACTAAAACCTAATACAAAGACCAATAAGGATATACTGCCAACTGTGGTACTTACATGCACACTTATCTTAAATTTTAGAGTTACCACTAAGATTATTAGTGTATTTATTATATAAATTAAGAGAACATTAAACATAAAGTAATCATTAATTAAAAACAGTAAACCAATGACGTAAGAAATTAAGGCTAAAATCATTGGAATAATTCTTTCATTTCTTTTACTCACATAGATATCGCTAACAAAATTTAGCTCTTTCATTATAAGTACTATTAAGAAAGGTAATAGTGAGTAAAAAACAGTAACGACAAGTAAAGGGATGAGACCGAGATTAAGATAAAGAATAACAGAAAGAAATACTACAAAGGTAACAACAGAGGGGTGAAATATAGCAGATACCACATCACATTTCATATAAAAACGCCTCAACCAAACTAATAAAATATGGATAATTATATTCTTTTTTCATATTAACTATTTTGATCTTCTCTTCACCATAAGCTTTTTCTCTTTTTATAACAGAATACACTTGACCATTTACACTTATATCAATATCACTAAAATACCTAAGGCATTCTACAAGATACTCTATTGCTCCCTTACCTCTTTCCTTATCTTTTAATAAAATGACTCTTATTTTTTGTCTAGCTGAGTTATAAACACCAGTATCACCAGTAATAAGGATAACCTCTGGATAGTAAGACTTCAGTGTTAATGCCTCATTAATTAACCTAAGATCCGAACCACTGCTCTTTTCATTAGGAACCCATTTATGTATTCTTTTATAACTATCCATTCCAAGATTAGCTAAATATAATTTGACATCATTCTTTTGAGTAGTCTTTAACATATTATCTAACTCATAATAAGTTGAGGAAGAAGGCAATACTTTGCCCTTAGTTAACCATCCTACTCTATCACCCAAATTGATATAAACATTAGTATCAGCTAAGAATTTAGTATCCCTATCCATAGCCCATCTTTTAATCTCATCCTCTTGTTTAAACCTTAAAAAACCAGAACGTAAAAGGCAAGTTTCCATAGCATTTTTATCGTATAATGTTTCATCGATATCAACACCATTTTTACTTATAGTGATGCCGGTTGAAATATCACCCTTAACCTCAAGTTCAACCTTATCAGAAAGAAGTAAGTATAAATTTAATAGTGCCCTTAAACCGTCAATAGTTATCTTAGCCTCTTTATCTCCAGTAACAGTCTTTGGAGGATCAAAATTAATAATTTCGCCACTCCTTACATTATAAACTACTAAGTCATGAAAAGGCACATATCCAAAAACTCTATAACCTTCGCTCTCTTCTTTTAAATACACATACCTTATCTCCTGAGAATTAGAGTACACATATGTAGCCAACGCCATATATTTTCTCCCAGGAGTAATGTCAATAACATCCATTTTAATACTAGAAAGCTTATCCTTCCATTCCTTTATACCTTCTCCCATAACCTCTACAGAAACACTTGAATTTATTCCAAACAGTTTAAGAATATCGGATATTTTAGTGTAATCCCTCTCCGGTTTATCTTCTGAAAGAATTAATATTTTATATGGCTTTATACCAGTAAATACTTCAGTTAAAATGGCATTAGTTGTTGTAACAAGCTTATTAGATCCCAAAGTTCCAAGAATCATGTATATAACATATGAAGGGAGGTATAAATATAATGAAATTTCAGTATGCAGATGATGTTAAAGAACTTGCAAAAATTGTTAATGAAAAATTTGACTTAAAATTAAATTTAGAAAGAATTGCCTTTATAAGAAGTCAAGGGTCAAGAAGTAAAGCAATAGCGAGAACATTAATGCTTCCCTCACAATGGAGATTTATCTTATCGCCATCAATACTTTATATAGTGGAAGTAATCTCAGAAAAGTATGATAATTTGACTTGTGAAGAAAAAGTTTACGTTATTCTCCACGAATTGACACACATACCAAACTCAATGAAAGGAGGACTAAGAAACCATAATCACCCCCATTTCAGAAAAATAAAGAAACCACCCTATAAAGAACTTAAAGAAATATGCAAACATATTTAATTTCCCTTGAAGAAAAATAAAAACGATGGTAACGCTAGAAGAACTAAAAGCAGTCTTTAAGCCAAAATTAAAACCAATAATTTGGAGAGAAGATAGTTTAGATTTACTAGACCAATCAGCCTTGCCGTTTCAGACGACATACATTACAGTAAAAACACCAGAAGAAGTTGCAAAAGCAATAAAGCTAATGCAAGTGAGAGGAGCACCGGCAATAGGAATAACAGCAGGTTATGGTATGGTTTTAGCATTGATATCAACAAAACCAAATACATTAAATGAAGCAATAGAAGAACTAGTTAAAGCAAAACAAATAATGGATCATGCAAGACCAACAGCAGTAAACCTTTCTTGGGCCACCTCAAGAATGCTTAACTTTGCAAAAAAGAAAATCGAAGAAGGGGAAGTAAAAAACGTAAGCGAACTTATCCAATTAATGAAAGAAGAAGCAAACAGAATTTATGAAGAAGAACTTGAAGCAGAACTAAAAATAGGTATGTACGGATTAGAAAAAATTAGTGATGGGGATACGATATTAACCCAATGTAACGCTGGTGGATTAGCAACTGGAACAGGCTTAGGAACTGCACTAGCACCAATAAAATTAGCCCACTACCTAGGAATGAAAGTCTCAGTAATAGCACCAGAAACCAGACCTTGGCTACAAGGAAGTAGGCTAACAGTTTATGAGCTAATGGCAGAAGGAATACCAGTAACATTAATCACAGACACTGCAGTAGGATTAGTAATGTATAAAAACATGGTAAATAGTGTGATGGTTGGTGCAGATAGGATATTAAAAGATGGGCATGTATTCAATAAAATTGGAACATTTAAAGAGGCTGTAATTTCCCACGAGTTAGGAATACCATTTTATGCCTTAGCCCCTTCATCATCCTTCGATTTAAAAAGCAAAGTAGATGAAATAAAAATAGAAGAGAGAGACCCAAATGAGGTGAGAACAATTAGAGGAATTCCTATAGTCCCAGAAAACGTAAAAGTATACAACCCAGTATTTGACGTCACACCACCAAAGTATATAACAGCACTAATAACTGAAAAAGGAGTAATTTACCCACCATTCGAAAAGAACATACCAAAAATAATAGGTCTATAAAAATTTATTTTGCTCCCATCTCTATTCTTTTTATGGTAAAATTAATAGCAACACTTGGTACTTCACCTGGAGGAATTTTCGAAACATACACAAATCTCATTAACGGTACATATGAGAGTGAAAACCCGAGTAAAATTGAAATTCAGGATATTTATATAATCAGAACAAAAGACAAAGAGGTTGAGTTAGCATGGAAATTAGTTAAAGCACTCTTCATTTGTATGAAAGTACCGGCACAAATAGCTGATATACCCGTATCTATAAACGACATAACAAGTAAAGAGGATTATGAAATTTTTAAGAAAGAAATCTTTCAAAGAATAAGTAAAGGAGACTTCATTGACTTTACTGGAGGAAGAAAAGCAATGTCAGTAGCTGCGGCAATAGGGGCAGTAAAAAAAGAAGCCTATTTAGTCACTACAATAATACCGCAACAAGAATATAATAGAATACAACAACAGATTAAAGAATTAAAAGATAGAGAAAAAGAAATTAATGATGCGATATCCACGGGGTCTTGTGAAAATATAGGAGAAGAGTTGAAAAAACTAATAATACATGGAGCAAAAACAATTTTGTTAACTTAAAGCTACTGGAGCTACTTTTATAGAGATCTTATCCTTACCTCTTAAAATTTTCATCTCAATTTCCTCTAATCCTGTCTCATCTATGCTAGCAACCAAATCTAGTTGAGACTCAATCTTTTTGCCATTAACTTCAGTGATTATATCACCTCTCCTAATCCCAGCATCATATGCCGGACTATCCTCGTCAACAGCAACAACCAAAACACCAGCATCTGAGGATAAATTAAAATAAGTACTTATAGCCTTATTTAATTTAATGACTCTGATCCCCAAATAAGGTCTAACATATTTACCATTATTTCTTTCTACGTTCTTTAGAAAGCTAAGAACAAGCTTTGAAGGAATAGCAAACCCTATTCCTTGAGCATAAGGAATCATAGCAGTAACGACACCAACAACCTCGCCCTTAGTATTTATTAGAGGACCACCACTATTTCCTGGGTTAACTGCAGCGTCAGTTTGCAAAACGTAAAGAGGGTTGCCTAAAGGAGATTGTATAGTCCTATCAATACTACTTATTATTCCCAAGGTTACACTATCTAAACCTAAAGGACTACCAATAGCTAAAACACCTTCACCAACCTTAACCTTCTCAGAAAATTTCAAAGCCTTTAAATTAAGATTAGTATAAAGAAGAGCAAGATCATTAAAAGGATTTATAGCTATCACATCAGCCTCACTACTAAAACCGTCCTTGCTAACAACTACAATATTTCTTGAATTCTGAATAACGTGATAAGAAGTAATTACAAAACCATTACCAACACTAAACCCAGAACCTAATCCTTCAGCTACAGATGGCATTAAAAACTCATCAAGTGTTAATTGTTTAGTTAAAATAGTTACAACTGACTTAGACACGTCTTCAACGATTGAAGAATAATCCATAATTAAAACTCATCCATAAACTTAAAAATATACATTAGATCCCTTTATAACGACTTTTCTTGCTGAAAAATTTTCCTCAACCTTCTTAATAATGGAAATAACATCAATAGTTGGGTTATAAATCTCATACCTATTCTTTAAAAACTTAGTTGAAAAATAGGATAAAATCTCTAAACTAGGAGGAGAAATAACATTTCCGTCAATAAAAACTCTCTCTTTTAGAAAAGACACAACACCCCTATTAATAAAATAACCAACATACTTTAACAAATCGCAATTACCTACAATTAAAGGCCTAAACAGATCTTGTAAATACATGAGCAGAGTAATAAGACCAGCTTCCCCACAAGATAAGTTATAAACTAAGTTATTCACAACAACCCATTCATTTTTCTTAATAACCCTCAACTCCCTAACAGAAGTGTGATTAATAATAAATGAAAGTAAATCTAAGTCTTCACCGTAAAAAATTACTTTCCTCTTACCTAAAGAATTCGCAATCATAATTATCTTCTCAAAATTCTCTATTAAAAAATCTTGAGAAGAATAGGCAATAAAATTATTAAAAACAAAGTATTTAGGATAAAGATACAAAGTACCAATAACTTTTTTCATCTTTTCCAGAAGCTCTTCCTTTGGAATCACATCCCTGCAGATAATCTTACTTTTGCCCAAATCAACCTCAAACTCCCTAATCCTAACATTATACTTCTTTAAAAGATCCTCCACATTATATTTATATACATTTTCACTTTAAAATAATTCCTTCATTAAAGCCAGTTTTATATTAGAAAATTTTAAAATCACAAAATACTCAACTGAAGATATGTCCGAAGAAGCAGAGCTTATTATCCAATCAGCAAATGAACTCTCAAAACAGCTAGACTCTACAAGTGAAGAACAAGGAATATTCCCAAGAAAAAACCTTGAATTATTAGCGCAACAAGGATTCATGGGAATATTAATACCGAAACCTTACGGTTTAGAATTACCAGCAAAAACATTCGTAGATGTAGTAAAAACCATAGCAAAAGCCTCGCCATCAACAGCGTGGCTATATGCAACACACGTAGCTTCAACAATAGCATTACATGTATTTGCAAACCAGCAAGTTAAAGACAAATACATGAAAGACTTAATTGAAGGAAAATTACTAATCGGAGCTGCTGGAACGGAAAGTGTAGGAGGAGCAATAAACGCAGTATTAAATACTACAGCAGAATTAAAGGGAGATAAATACGTAATAAACGGTTCAAAAACATTCATAACTGGTGCTGGAGAACTGGACTTATACTTACTGATCTCAAAAATACAAGGGCAACAAAAACCCGGGGTATTCTTACTTGAGAAAAACCAAGTAAAGAGCGGACAAAAATTCACGTCATTAGGAATGAAAGGAATATCTTGGGGAGAATTGATAATTGAAAATGCAGAAGTACCAAAGGATTATATGATAATTGATGATGCAGTAAAATTCTTAGGAGTATTAGGAAGAATAGGAATGTTAGGAGTATCAGCAATAGCTTATGGTTTAGCAGAAGGAGCGTTTGAAGAAGCCTTGAATCATGTGAAAAACAGAAAACTCGGACAAAATACTCTAGCTTCATTTGAAGGGGTACAAATATACTTAGCAGAAATGGCAGCAAAAGTTGAAGCACTAAAACAAATGGTTTATCAGGCTGCAGAGCAGTCCACATCACTCCCAGCAGTATTAAAAGCAAGAATATTTAACACAGAAACAGCACTAGAAGTTATCGATAAAGCACTGAGAATAACAGGAGGACACGGATTTAGTAATGCATTAAAAATAGAAAAATATTATAGAGATGTTAGGGCAACAATGTTACACTTCCAAACATTAGAATTATCAAAGAAAGTATTAGGAGGGTTGCTGATAGCATAATGCCAATACGAGACGAAAAAACATATGCAAGAATGAGTTTAAACGACTTCTTAATTTCTTATGAAAGACTCAAAAAAGGAGATTTAAGGCTATCGGCATTTAGAGCCTATAAGGCAGAAAGAAGAATGTTACAATCACTAGCAATGAAACATGACTTACATAGAAAAGATACAAAATGTGCAGTACCGAAAAAAGAAATGCTAAAAGTTGCAAAAGAACTAGAGGAGAAATATAGTGGCATTTATCAAATGACACAAAAAGCCCTAAAACTCTTTGATCAATGGAAAAATGAAAACGTAGACGAAAAAGACATAAGAGAACTACTATTTTTACTTAACTACGATTGGATAAAAGAACATCTAGCAGATAAAGAATTAGATAAAATAAAAAATATTCAGAAAGAGTTAGGTAACGGCTAGCTCGCTTTTACCTTGTTGAGAAGTAATAGATTTTAAGAATCCCCTTACTTTTTCTTCTAAGATCTCATTATCACCTTGTAACACTCTTACAACTTCCATAGTATTAAACTCCAACTTATTCACAACTGAAGGAACTTCAAGCGAAGAAGAATTTGTAACTACAAAGCGATACTTAACCGAGTACTCTTTCTTATCATGCTCTACAGTAGAGACATAGCTCAAAAGCTTAACATCCTCATCTTCAGCCTTAACCTCATTATTATACAGTTTTACTAAACCAATATAGGCCTCATTATCTAGTATGAAGAACAAGCCAACAACAAAGCTCTTACCCTTAACCTCAATCCTCTTACCCCTCGGGTGAACATAAGATATATTAAACTCTTTTGATAGAGAGGAAAGAGAGTCCCTAATTAATCTCTCTAAGTTCTTTGAATCTTCCTCAACATTACTTAAACTATAGGAAGTCCTTATCCTCTCCTTTAAACAATTAATATTATCACCACACTCCTTACTAGCCTTTTCAACCTCACTCCTAATAAACTGTAAAATACTACTAACAGTATTTAGCTCTCTTCCCTTCCAGAGAGACAAGACGATAGGGAAAAATTCTTCAGACAAGGGTTTACAATATGCCTCAACTATCTCCTTAATATCTTCAGAAGTTAAGGAATCTAGAGAAATCCTACTTTCATCCAATCTCCTTCTAATTGCTAAATCAGTAATCCTACTATAACTATCAGTAGGAATAGCGATAAGGATAGAAACGTTCAGACCAGAATTTATCAACCTGTGAATCTTAGTAATATGAGTTTCCCTTACCTCATCAATTAGAAGAGCTATGTTATCAAATGACTTAAAATCTTCAATAAACTTTAACATACCATCAAAATCCCTATTATATTTTAAGCAGTATAAACGCAAAAGTTTGTCGTCATCAGAAATCATCTTTCCACATAGAGAATCAAGATGAGACCTAAATGAAACACCAAACAGTTTCTTGAGAAAGGAGTATCCATATTTCTTCTTATCTTTCTCTAGTAAAGGATAAATAACACTCCTAACCTTATCACCACTAACCTTACTCCAAAACTCATCTTCAATCTCACTCTTGCTAGCTAAATCTAAGTAGAAAGGAGTAGTAGAGAAGGAAAAGACTGTCTCCTCAACCTTCTTTAATATAGTAGTCTTACCCATACCCGGTTGACCAATAATTGAAGCGACCTCCTTATTTTTTACAGCATCTAACGCCTTGTTTAAATACTGCCTATAGGTAGGACCAACTAAAATAACTCCCCTAGATGACCAAGTTGTAACAGCCACTTTAGGAACATCACATATCATACTATCACCCCTTCTTCTTTATAATACCGTAGACAGAACCTTTCCTTACAAATCCCTCATCACCACCTGCAATTAACTCATAATTACTTTCCACATGAGACCTAAACTTAGAATAAAACTCCTCCTTAGACAAACCCAACTCAAGCCTAATATCACTTAACTTAGCATAACCTAAACTATCCTTAACTCTATCATAAGCATCATCAAAAGAAGAAACAGAAAGCTTTTGCCTTTCAATAATCATATCCTGAAGCCTCTTAATCTCCTCCTTCAACTTCCTAATCTCAGAAAGTATTAGTGATAGGCTATCCATGCTTGAAACCTCATAAGCCTTACCTCCACCAACATCATACTTCTTCACTAAACCCTCTCTCTCAAGTTCATTCAAAACTCTCTCTATTTCCTCTGGGTCAGCCTTAATTTTCCTCTTTATCTTAGAAAAAGCAACAGGTTTACCATCATAAAGTTCTTTAATAACCGAAATTACATCCTCCTTAGAAATCATATCTAGAAACTTAATTAAAACTCCTTAAATACCCTTCCCCTAATGAATAAAAATTTATAATGAGAAAAAGCTAATGAATGAGGATGAAATTTTGTCCAAGATGCGGAACTGCTAATCTTGACATAGCGAACTACTGCAAAAAATGTGGAACATATTTAAACAATATTTGTCCAAGATGCAGTTATCCTAACAAACCAGAAGCAAACTTCTGTGCAAAATGTGGTTATTCACTAAAGACCAGACAGCTTATTCCTGCAACGCAAACCATAGTCCAGCAACCTACTAGGAGAGTAACCACAATACAAAGCAGAAAAGAAGAAAAAAAGAAATTAATAATCATATCAGCAATAGCTATAGCCATAATACTTATACTCTTAATACCCTTATCAAATATCAAAGTTCATGATGAAGTGATAGGCGTACAACCACTAACAACGTACGAAATAGATAACATATTAGGCGGAAACTGGGTCACATTAGGACCAGAATATACTTCAGACGCAATGCAAATATCAAGCATAATGCACTTTCCACTATCACAAAATATAACAGCATATTATCAATTCTTTGGCTTCTCAGATTATAATCTAGTAATACTTTACATAAACTTCTCATCTAATAAATTAGCTAAGGCGTTTTACTTAAATTATACAGAGAAATACCACGGAGTGCAGACTACACTCAATACATACCCACTCACTATATTGCAATCAACAAATATAATAGCTGAAATAACAGAGTTCGGACCTTATATTATATACATAGAAGTTTACTCATTACATGGAGAGCCATTAAACTATACAACAATTCAAATAGAAAAACTAATTAACTATATGGAAATAACTTGATTTTTATAAAAATAATTGTATAAAAAATTACTTACTTAATACAATCTCTCTCCCATTCTTAATTTTAGAAATGGGTACCGATGAAAACATCTTAACTACATCCTCTAAGGACATTCCCTTGGTTTCTGGTATAAAGAAGTAAACAAACACTAACGCTACTAAATCAAGTATAAAGAATATAAACATAGAACCGCCTAATCCTACAGTAGATAACATTACTGGAAATATCTCAATTAAAGCAAAATTAGCTAACCAATCAATTAAAGCACCAATGGCTGCCATCCTACCCCTAATTCTAGTATCAAAATATTCAGCTTGAATCAACCAGCCAGTACCACCAACACCATAAGCAAAGAAAATTATAAAGCCAGCAAAGGAGATCAACAAACCAATATTAAAACCGAATAGCGTTGAAATACCACCTATCAAATCAAATATCGCCATACCAATATATGCCGAAATACCCAAAGTCCTTCTTCCAATCTTATCAATATACCTAAAAGCAATATATGTAGCTGCAACATTTATAACCGCTAAAATAGTAGACTCAAGAACACCATCAATAGCACTATAAACCGGATTGGTAGTTGAAGAGAAAATATGAAGTTTTGAAAGAAGTATTGGACCATAATAAAATGGTACATTAATCCCGGTAATTTGTTGGAAAACTAACCATAAACCAACAAGAAGCAAGGCTTTCTTAGCAGCAGTATCTAACTTAATGTTCATCTCACTTTGAATCTCCCTCCTAGTTCTCTCTAAAATATCATCAGAAACACTTATACCAAACTTTGCTAATTCCCTCTTAAGCTTATCAAATTGTCCAGTATAAATTAACCACCTTGGGGACTCTGGCATCATGAACCTAAATATTAAACCTATAAGAGCTGGAACAGCTGCTAAGCCTAAAATTAGCCTCCAATCAAAAACATAAGCTAGTGATGGTAGAAAATAAAGAATTGCAGAACCCACAAGATAAGAACCTAAAATACCAATAGTTATCATCCACTGTTGCATAATCGCTAGGGAACCTCTCTTATCTTTAGGAGCATATTCAGTTATATAAGCAGTAGCAACAGCAGAATCAGCACCAATAGCAATACCTATAACAGTCCTCATTACAAGTAACATAATACCATTAATAGTTAAAGCAGAAAGAACAGCTGCAGCAGTATAAATACCAGCGTCTAAAATCAGAAGAGATTTCCTACCATATCTATCGGTATAAAAATAAGCAATAATAGCACCAATTGCAGCACCTAGAGAAGCACTAGCAATCTCATAACCTAACAGAAAACCAGAATAGTGATAAGGAGCAAACTCCGCTGCAGTACCAATTACTGCAGTATCATAACCAAACAGAAAACCACCAATAGCCGCTAAAATAGTTATAATCCAGTAAAGTCTGGTTACCTTTCTAGAATCTAAAACTTTTAACAAATCTTCATAAGACGACATTAGAAAATATTTTTATTTATATATTTTAAATTTTACTCTAATTGATTAGTGAGTAGATACTCCATTTAAATAATATTGTTTTACTTATACATTCCAAATAAAGTATAAAATTAACTATATTGAAATAAATAAAAAATATGTTTATAAATTATCTATTTCTTTAATAATATTTTTATCGTAAATTTGATTTTATATATTCCTTATATAATATTAATCAAAAATCACTATGCTATTGGATTAATCTGACTAGTCTTTCAATATCATTTTTTAGAATTAGAACATTTTCCTTAGTTAATCTTCCTTCATGAAATCCCTCAACATGCAATATCCAAGCTGAAATCCATAACGTTCTTATATCGGGATAAATTTTTTCAAGTTCATCAATAGAATCGAAATAAAGCTTTGAGTTCCAGTGACCTATTTGATTTACTTTAAGAATAGTTTTTGTAGAATTTTTATAGGAGAGGATTTTTATTGCCTCTTCAGCAGCCTTATAATACTTCTCACAAGCTTGAACAACATCACCCTTAAAAAGCAACTCATCAGCCTCTTTCAATAATCTTTCTATTGAATCTTTCGTTAGCAACTTGAACTAATTTAACTATATTTTCCCTATATTTCTTTACTTGTTGAGGATCAAGACTTACCGTTACCAGCGCTACAGCTGATCCCCAACTTTCAACTATCCATTTACCAAGTATTAATGATAACTCAAAGACTGCCTTATTGATTATTTCAGTATTCCAATTTTTATTTAAAACCTCGTCAATTATGTTTTTTTCAAGAATAATACTAGAGAGGATTTTTATTGCCTCTTCAGCAGCCTTATAATACTTCTCACAAGCTTGAACAACATCACCCTTAAAAAGCAACTCATCAGCCTCCTCCAAATAGACATCAGCAGAAGTTTTCAAAATCTGCATTAATATATATTAGTCCTACCTCGAATAAATAAATTACCATATACCCTTCGAAAAGAGTTTATTTTGTGATAATAACCCTAAGGTTACTATATTAGTTAATAGAGATATAGAGCAATGTAAAATACTCCATTGAGTTTTCATGAATTCTCTAATATAGTGGTAAATAGCATTACTATAATTTTTTTATGAGTTCACTTTACATTGCTTGTTTTGTAAAATGACTACCACAAAAAGGAAACACTTTTTATGTTTCGCAATTCATTAGTTGTATGAAAGGCTATTATTTACATCCTGACATAAGGGAAAATCTAGTAGCCTTTACTTCAGATGACGACGTTTGGTTAATGACATTAGAGGATATGAAACCAATAAGGGTAACTAGCGGACAAGGAGTCGCAATAAGACCAAAAATAAGCCCGGATGGAAAGAAAATCGCATACACTATTATTTGGTTAAGGAAAGGTAAAGGTGGTGGAGACATATTTATAACGGGAAACGGTGAAACTAAAAGAATTACATTTTTCGGCAGTATGAATACTAGAGTTTTAGGCTGGTTGTCAGATGACGAAATACTCGTCTTAACTGATTTCCATACGCCCTTCCCACAATGGAGTGAGGCATATAAAATAAACATAAATGACGGAACAATGGAAAAGATACCCTTCGGCCCTATTTCTAACATTGCAATTTCTGGGGACATTATAGTTATAGCCAGAGGCTATCAGGACTTACCATTCTGGAAGGGTTATAAGGGTGGAACTAAAGGTGAGTTTTTGATATCTTACGATAAAGGAAACACGTTTAATAAATTCCTCAGTCTGGACGGAATAGTAAGCTGGCCTATGATAATTAAGGACAGAGTCTACTTCCTTTCAGATCATGAAGGAGTTTCAAACCTTTACTCCGTTAATCTGGAGGGCAAGGATTTAACAAAACATACAAACTTTACTGAATATTATTGCAGAAATGCAAGCAGTGATGGAAAAAGGATCGTGTTTCAAAACGGTGGGGATATCTATTTATATGACCCAGAAAAACAAGAATTAAAACTCCTTGATATTGACCTCCCTACAGACAGAAAGAAAAAGCAAGGAAAGTTCGTTGAAGCCCTAGATTACACTACTGAAGCTATCGCAAACGATAAGTACCTTAGTTTAATAAGCAGAGGGAAAGTGTTTTTAATGAGACACTGGGATGGTCCGGCAGTACAACTTGGAGAAAAACAAGGAGTGAGATATAAACAAATACAGTTACTCCCTAATGGTGATACAGTAGTTTTAGATACAAATGATGGCAAACTCACTTTTCTCAGCAAAGATGGTTCAATTAAGAAATTAAATGTAGACCTTGGAAGAATTGAAAGAATCAAAGTATCCCCAGACGGAAAGAAGATACTTATTTCAAACAATAGACTAGAACTCTGGCTTTACGAGGTTGATACTACAAACCTAAGACTAATTGACAAGAGCGAATACGATGTAATATCTCAGATGGACTGGTATCCTGACAGTGAATGGTTTGCCTATACTTTTCCAGAAAGTTATAGTACTCAGTCTATTAAGTTAGCTCATATCTCTGGAAAAGTAATAAGAATAACGAGCCCTTACGGTTATGATTTTTCTCCCTCTTTCGATCCTGACGGAAGATACCTGTATTTCTTATCAGCAAGACATCTAGACCCAACTAACGATAAGGTGATATTTAATATGAGTTTCCAAAGAGTCATAAAGCCTTACCTAGTAGTCCTCTCTAATATTTATTCACCGTTTAATCAATCTTTAGAAGAAACTACAAGTGATAAAAAAGTCGAGATCGAGGGTATTGAAGACAGAGTAATTCCCTTCCCTGTTGATGAGGATTATTATATTAGGATTGAAGGAGCAAAGAACAATAAAATATTTCTCTTTTCACTTCCTATTAAAGGATATAGGTATCCTGGCGAAACATTAGGCAAACTAGAAGTTTTTGACCTTGATAGCAAAACTAAAGAACTATATGCAGATAATGTAAAGAGTTTTTCATTAACCATAGATAAAGGGAAAATTCTGATACTATTTAAAGACTCCATAAGACTCTTGGACGTAAACACTAAACCAGATCTAAACGCCACAGGCAAGAAAGGAGGAATAGTTGATCTCTCAAGAATTAAAGTATATGTTGATCCAGAAAGAGAGTGGAAACAAATGTTCAGAGAAGCGTGGAAGCTTATGCAACAAAACTATTGGAAGCCAGATGGACTTAAGGACTGGGAATCACTACTTTTAAAGTATGAGAAGTTAATTGATAGGATAAGCACTCGTTACGAACTCTCAGACTTAATACAGGAAATGCAAGGTGAGACAAAAACCTCTCATTCTTATGAGATGCCATACGACTATGATACTGCAGAACCTTTACCAATAGGCGGATTAGGAGCCGATTTTGAATATGATAAAGAAAATAAATGCTATAAGATTGCTAAGATTTACGTAGGTGACCCAACAAATGAAAATGAGAGAAGTCCTCTTAGAGATCCAGGAGTTCAGCTTAACGTTGGAGATTGCATAAAGGCTGTTGACGGTGAAGAAGTGAAATATAATATTCTCTCCTACCTAATTAATAAGGATCAAGTCGTACTAGATGTTATTACGAAGGATGGAAAGACTAAACGCGTTACTGTGAAATTATTAAAAGATGAGAAGTTCTTAGTTTATAGATATTGGGTTGAGAAGAATAGACAATATGTTCATGAGAAAAGTAAGGGAAAGTTAGGATATGTTCATATCCCTGATATGATGTATCAAGGTTTCGCAGAGTTCTATAGACTCTTCCTCTCCGAATTCCATAGAGAAGGATTAATAGTAGACGTTAGGTTTAACAGAGGCGGGTTCATCTCCGGTTTAATTTTGGAGAAGCTCCTTCTCAAAAGAATGGGCTATGTAGTGAGGAGAAACGGAAAAGAACTACCGCATCCTTTCTTCTCTTCTCCTGGAGTTATCGTAGCAATAACTAATCAATATGCAGGCTCTGACGGCGATATATTCTCCTATTTATTCAAAAAGTACAAGTTGGGAATATTGATAGGAAGAAGGACTTGGGGTGGAGTTATAGGAATTAACGTAAGAGATAGATTGGCTGATAACTCTGCAGTATCTCAACCAGAGTTTGCAGTACATTTTCACGACATAGGATTAAAAATAGAGAACTATGGTGTAGATCCGGATATTGAAGTTGATATTAAACCAGAAGATTATGCTAATGGAAGGGATCCGCAACTTGATACTGCAATTGAGCTAGCATTAAAACAACTTGAAGAAAAAAGCTAGAAAATTTATAGTATAAAAACTAATTTTATCATGAAACTAATTTCTGGATATGATATCCCAATGATTTTCACTATTATATAGCCGCTAACCTATACAACTATATTATGAAAAAATTTTTTACTATGCTATACATATCTTTTAAATATAAAAATGCACACATTAACCAAAGTCGGGATAATAGTATTAGTAATAGGAATAATAATAGCTGGAATAGGATTATATTCTACATTTACCGTTACAGGAGCCTTAGCAAGTGTAATAGAATTAAAAAATGCACAAGCAATAACATTGAACCCTAGCTCTTCCTATAACATATCTTATTCAGTAACTAAAACACCAGCAATAGTAATGCTTGCATTAAACTCATCAAAACCAATATCTGTCACAGTTCCAACTACATTCACTCGGCTATCACAAAACAACGAAATAGTATACGAAATGGTACTAACAACGCCACAAACTGGAACAATAACCCTTTATAATAATTACACAGTACCAATAACAGTAGAATATCAACTTGGGCAAGCAACACCATCTCTACTATCAGCATTAGTATTGCCAGGAGGCTTTTTAGCAATAATAGGAATAATTTTGGCAATAATCGGGGTAATAATGGGAAGAAGAAAAAGTTAAGGTATTATCTTTATATTATGTGGTCAGCATAAAGAATGGAATATTACAAAAGCAACTCTTAATAAGCAATACTTGCCAGGATTTAGTAAACTAACTAAACATAGAAATTACTTAAAATCGGTCTATGATAAATTTTCTTCTAAGTAACTAACATATGTCATTCTATACACCAATTAGGTCTTAGGTATCTATCTAATTCTTATTAAAATGAACCTACTTTTTTATGTAAAACAATTTAACCGATTATTTTTCCTTCTTTATTTTCAAGAAATCAGCTAGGACTATATTGTATAATATGTCCAATTGATTATCCCATTCGTCTTCAAACCACTTCTTAATGTTATCCAAAATAATCTTAATTACAATTACTAGATCATATAATACCTCGTCCTTATTCTTATATTTTGAGAAATCTGGATCAAAACCGTTATACTGATAATCATGAAGAAGTAAAGCTACATTCGTTATGCTCCCTACTTCAGAATAGCCTAATTTTACCAAATCAATTGAAATACTCTTTAATGAATGCGTTGGTGCATTATAACCCTTCTTAACATACCATTCGTTATCAGCAGCCAGTTTATCTAGATTTTTAGTAACTAATGCTGATAATAGAGCCTTAACTGCACTAAACACCTTTCCAGCCGCATTTCTACTTCTCCCGGCTAACCACATATTTATAGCAACATCTAAATCATCAAGCGTCTCTATAATTCTAGCCCTAACATAAGCCTTTCTATCAATTTTCGGCGAAGCTAATTTCTCCTCCATATTTACCAATTATCCTTAGTACCTTAAATACATTAGTTCAAGAGTATGATAATTTCATTATTAAAGATAATGAACGTAACAGCCTAATTACATCTTAACATAACACACTTTTTAATACTTTATAAAGATAGTTTATGGGTTAATTTTTCATCAAAAGTAACGTAGAACTTACTTTTAAATTAGTACTTAATTTCGTTTAACAGAAATTACTCAGTTCAACATTTTTAAAAATTTTAAGGATTCTGACAAGGCACTATATTTACAAGGGCAAGTTAACTGTGAAAATATAAGCTAAAACATAATAAAGCATTAGAAGAAGTAACATAGACATCAAAGAAAATAAATCCAACATATTACATGATATTTCATACATAACAATAAAATGATTAGTACACCCTATATCACTTCAATAATATTCTCCCTTGTCTTATCTCCCTCTTTAATGGATCTAGTACAAGACCAAATATTTCTAGTGTAACTACTCCTAGTAAGTTTTCATCTTCACTTTCTCCCAATATCACTGGAGAATGTCTCTCTCCATAAGGTGGAAGTTCATTATCACTTCAGAAAGTCCTCTCTCAATAGTAGACCCATCTGCAAGTACTAAAGTTACGCGTGATATCTCTTTTAGTCCTAACTTCTCCCATATATCCTTTCTCAACACTGTATAGGATGCACTAGAATCGATAAGAAACCTAACTTTTTCACTATCCCCTTTCTCATTCTTTACTATACCGTCAATGTAAATTAGTCCCATAAGTAAAAGTTAAAGCAAAGCCTTAAGTATTTAGAGTTAAACTAATATTCTCACCTTTATTAACGGCATAATTCTTATTTTTAAAACACTAAGAATGTACTCTTCTATATCTTGAGAAAAAATACGTGACTTATTTAGAGAGTTGTTCAAGCTCTATTTGAGACGCCTTTGGTCCTAATATTCCAACATCTAATGTTACTATCAATGCCATTACAAATACTACAGCGTACATAAATGCCGGGCCTTTAGAGTAGAGTAATAAAGGTAATATAGAAAGCCAAATATAGTTTCCAAGTCTGCTAAGAGAATACTGAACACCGTCAGCAAAGGACCTTATTCTAGTTGGGTATAATTCCGCCCCGTATTGATGGAAAGCATTTGAAAATATGTTAGACAGAAATCCAAATAAGAATCCTGTAGTTACAACTTCTAATGCGGTAGTTGAAAATCCAAATGCTAAACCAACAATACCCATGAGTAACATTACAATACTTACTTGCCATTTCCTATCAAATTTCTGACTATCAATTATGAAAATAGATGCAAGAGAGCTGATAAAGTAAGAAGTGTAAATTAGCATTGAGTACTCTAAGGTATGAACTAAGCTAAAACCTTTAGCATAGAGAACTGAAGGAGCCAAAGAGGCAAATCCGTAATATACTCCAGTTTGCAAAAACTCAAATATCCATAACATTATTGTCCTCTTCCTATATAGTGGTGAAAATAACTCTGATATTTTTACTTTTTGTGAAGTAACTACCTCTACTTGTAAAGGCTCACTTAAGTGCCCCTTTTCTCTTATTGCTACTTCTTCCATCATATTTACTATTTTCTCAGCCTCATCTATTCTCCCTTTAGTCTCCAGCCATCTTGGAGATTCTGGAATTAAGAACCTAAAAGGTATAATCGTAAGTATTCCCAATCCTCCTATTATATACAACCACTGCCAGCCTTGAAGGATATAAGAATGAGGAATCAATAGATAAGCTAAAATAGCCACAACTATTGGTGCCGTCCAAGAAGCGGTGTAACCAATAGCCAATGCCCTACCTCTAATCCTAGAAGGGAAAAACTCCGTTATCATAACATCTAAAACTATCAATGCTTCTGGCCCAACACCTAATCCAGTTATAAACCTTAGCAAACCTAATAAGTATATATTTGGAGAAAATGGAGTCAATAAGAGTCCTACCGAGGCTATGAACATGTTAAGTATTAGTGCTGTTCGTCTTCCCATAACATCTCCTATATAAGTAAATATTATAGCACCGACAAATGCACCTAAAAAGAAGATTGCTATGGTATAATAAATTGCTTCAGCTGAGGGAATTTTATAAAAAGAAGATATTGGTTGTACTACAAATCCTCCAACAAATAGATCGTAAAGTTCAAAAAATTCTCCTAAGCTTAGGAGTGCTAATAACTTAGTATGAAAAGAAGTCCAGGGCAATCTTTCAATCCTTCCAGCAATGGTCATGAAGAAAGGTAATTTGTTTTGACTATTTAAAAATTATTGACCAGATAAGTTTTAAAATCGAACTTTCTTTTATTAATAAGAATTTTCAAATTTTAACATATTAAATTAAAATAAAACCATTTTGGAGGCTTTAAAATTAGTCAGAATATCTCTTTATTATGATTTTCTTAAAATTTTCAACTATATCAAACGTTAAATTGAAATAAGTTTTAAACGATAGTTTAGATAAATACCACCAACAAAGTAAGAGGTATTTTAAAAAGCTTAGGTTTGGGTGATTAATTCTAATGTTAAAAGTCCTTATGAATGATTATCTATATATCAAGATTAAGTACTATATTACGTTAAAGACATAAAAGAAAATGAGGAAACTGTCTTCTAAGACTTTTTATCTGGTAATTGTGGAATAAAAGGCTCACCTTCAAAACTTATCTTGTCACTAGTAACTATAATCCTTATGAGTTTGCAATTTATACAAGGTGTTTTAGACTTTGGAGGAGTTAATAATTCTCCAGAAATTAAACTAAAAACTGCGTGATGAAAGGGACATTCGATTTTATCATCATAAACTTTTGCATCATTTAAAGGTCTTTTCTTATGAGGACAACCAGCTAACCAATAGTAGTTAGTTCCATCTTTATTATAAACCATTACGGGGTAACCGTTTATTTGAGTAAAAGTTAGCATGATAAGTAATCTTAAGAAGAAGCATAAATAGTTAATTTTTAGCTTAGAGAAATAACAGATAGTACTAACTGAAGAATTTATGGTAATACTGCTATATATTCTTTTGTTTTACATGTTTTTAGAAAGGCTAAAATTACTTGATACATTACATGATCTCGATAACGTTATATTGTGTTAACATAAATAGTTATTAGTGCAAAGAAATATCATGAAACGAATATATTAATTAAGTAAAATTTATTAACTTGATATTTAAATAAATAAATATGCCACTCCTTGATTATGGCGAAATAAAGCTTGATATACAAGGTGCAAGTAATAAGGAAATTGAAGAGTTACAGAATCATATACAAAAGCTTTTTTCATTATGCCACTTAGTGGCTGAAAAATACGGAATAGCAATGAATGATGACGAAGTAAGAAAGATCGTAGATTATCTTGATCAGTTCACAGAAAGTATGAGGGATGCAGTATTTAAGAAGGGAAATACTAGTATAAAAGTTATCCTAGATGAATATGTAACACTACCTAATCAGAGAAGACTTATAGGTCTGTGGTATTTATTTGATAGATTAGGATACAAGACTGATAGACAAGGTGATTTAGAACTAATAAAACAGAGATTAATTGAATGGAGAACAAAGGCTACCGAAAGAAACGATAAAGATGTCCTTGAATTATTGAACTATTTTGAAAAATTTGGATTCTATAACTTTTAACTTTTTTATAATAATATATATTTTTATTAGAATTTTTCAGATTTGTAATAATATCTTGAGATAATGATCTATTAGATTTCATCTTATTGCTTTGCATTTCCATTCTTTCGGCGGGTTAGCTAACTTTATCTCCTCAAGTATAAGATTAGCCTGATCCTCATCTGACAGAGTATCTAATTGTTGATACACACTGCCTTCCTCTGCACCATCATGCTCAAGAAGTACTCTCATAAATTCGTTCATCTTTTCTTTAGCTTCTTCAGTGTTACCATTATCTAAATACTCTTTAGTTTGATCTAAGAGAAGCCACATACTGCCATGTTCAATCTCTAGAGACTTAATGATAGTTAAAAGAGAACTATCATTTACTTTAGGAAAAAGAAATTCTTCCTCCCAATAAATGTGATTAATAAAGGCACGTCTTATTTCCTCATATGTTGATAAATCTGGGGAATTCCTAAACTCCTCAACAAGCTCTTCTAATCTCCTATGATCTAAAGTTAAAACTAAAGAGAGCATAGCCAAATCCTTAACTTAAATCTTATGCTTGTTTATAATACGGTATAATTTCTATTATCCCATTCCTTATACCATCTGGTAAGTACAAGTTATAATAGAATCCGGCTTCAATATTATCTATTTTAATACAGAACTTCCTTTTCTCCACATGTTTCTTATTATCAGTTTCTAATAATACATCATCGATCTTAACATTACTTATATCCTTTCCAATGGTTTTTGCTAACTCAAGTACCTCGTATACAAATTCATCTCTTAGATCCTTAAACATTGTTAACTCTGAGTCCCAATAAGAGGAACCATTTATATAAATAACTCCTCTAGTCTCACTAACATAAACTAATGGATTTTCTGGTACATCAAAGTAAAAAGTAGTACCACCTATAGGAATTTCTAGGGTTTTGCTAATTACTCTCTTATCTTTTTCTTTAACCCATGAAGGGATTTGATATTGAGGAATTAAAACTTGGATTTGTTCTTGGAGAGTTACCATCTCAAATCACAATAAATAGATCGTCAAAGATTTTAAAAAACAAATAGCCTAAGATGTTAATCATTTACAAGTTAAACAACTAGTGTTATTTAGCATAAATCGTAAGGGCTATACGTTTTAAGCATATACATTATTCCTAGATTTAGTGAAGGAAAATGGGTATAGATCCAAACTATAGGCAAAATAGGCAAGTAGTAGGAGAGCATGAAGGACATAAAATTTACGGACCAATAGGACCTCCTGGAAAGTTGGGGATTCATGGCACAATAGTGGGAGTAGATTTCGATTTATGCATTGCAGACGGTTCATGCATAAATGCATGCCCAGTAAATGTATTTCAATGGTTTGATACACCAAGTCATCCAGCTTCAGAAAAGAAAGCAGACCCCATTAATGAAAAATCTTGTATATTCTGCATGGCATGTGTTAACGTATGCCCAGTAGCTGCAATTGATGTAAAACCACCATGAAATTCTCTAACATTGCAGTTGTTAAAGTAACTAATCCCTTAAACTCAAAGTCTTCAAGATCTCTAGAAATTCCTACTAATCCAGCAGTAGATGTAGAATATCCTATCCTTAAATATCATTTAACCTCATCTTCCTTCCCCTCCTTCTTCTTCTTTTCCACAATTTTGTTAAAGTTCGTAACAACGATTGAGCTTAAAAGTGCCTTCCATGAAAGAAAGAGCTTACTCGCAGAATTCCTACTATAACCAGCCTTAAGCATCTCAACACTTAAATAGAGCTCTTGCAAGGATTCAAGTAACCTTAACCTAGAATACTTCTCTGGCTCTTTGATGAATTTAGGTAACTATGGCTCTGCATAAGATCTCTTCGTTTAAACCTTAAATCTTTGTTTCAGTACTTATGGTAACAACCAATAACTAGTTAATTAATAAATATTAATCATGATTAATGCGTGAAAAATTTATCCATTTAAGCTATGAAATTGTTTTAGCTTTTTCCTACTTAATAGAGTATTAAAAAGAAAATAATCACAGAGTAATTTGAACAAAATTACTTTTCATACATAAAGAACTATCAGCATTTACATCGTTGAAAAGTAATAGCTCCCCCAATTAATACTAGCTTAAATAGTGAAGATTTTTACTTAATGCATGAGAAGTTTTCATATACTCCAGAACTATCGTACTTCATATTATGACGAAGAATCTTAGATTTCCTAATTATAGATCACTTCAACCATTATTTAAATCAACGTTAAACTATTTTCAATTTGACGTTTGATTTAATAGGAAAATTAATGTTTCAGTAATAATTAATAGAATTAGATATTAATCTGAAAATGTTCATTAATGAATAATAAACATTATGCTCATTTAAAGAAAAAATTATAGTATTTCTTACTTGATATTGCACAATAATTATAGGGATTGTCTGGTTATTGAATTTAAGTTACTGCATTTATCACTTGCGTAGCTATACTTGTCATATTGATGAATACTCTGCGTAGTTTAAGGTATAAAGTAGTTTAGGAATGTTGCAAAGGCGTTACCAAACTGAGTTAATGCGGTTACTGGGATTTGATAATATGGGGTTGTAAATTGCTGGTTATGACAACTTATATTAACTATTTGGTAAGGAATGTACTCAGAAATTGGTGCTTTTTGCCAATCTGGCCAATATGGAGAATAGAGTTGGTAGGGATAAATGACAACATTAATTGACTGTCCTGGTGCTAAAGTCTTCCCTACATAATAAATGAATAGTTGGTCGCCTGAACCGTTAGATATTATGATATATGTTAACGTGCTTGGAACATTTCCTACATTACTTATTGTTATTGTAATATTGCTCAAATTATACTTGTATATACCGTAAGCTTTTCCATGATATGCTCCAATTCCAACTCCACAGTCACTATGAGAAACGTTATAATAATATGCTATAGCAGTAATAACTAAATTCTCATTATTATGGTCATAAATTGACAATTGAGCTTGCAATAATTGTAAACCAACATTTTGAAAAGATCCTAAATATATTAAGATTATACCAATAGCTGCCATTAATATCAGTAAAAATATCACAATTCCAACAACTGTACCTAAGCCTCTCATATCAGAGATTAATGTAAAAGGAATTAATAAAGATCACGTGAAACATCTTTTTCCACAGTTTTCCACTAGAATAATGATAAGCTAAATATAGTATTTTTATGTGCTCATTAATATTTCTCTCTGTATAGTATTCATATTAAGCGGGAGATCGCATTACTTATATGAAAATTAGAATTGAGTAGCTTCATTCTTCTTTATTTATATCTCTTTTAAATTTAAAGCTTAAGCGTTAAACCTAACCACATCACTTTGTGTAGAAGAAGGCTAAGAAGAGTATGTGTTTAGAGCCTTAAAACACATGCTATTAACAATACTCAAGATATACCTAATAATTTATAACAAGAAGATGCCTATAGTAATTATTTCTCATTACGTTCTTCTTCATTTAACTCAATATCTTTCGTTTTAATTATTTTTCTTCTAGAGGGTCTATTTATTTCATAATAAACCTTTCCATACTCTCTATTACAGACTAAGTAGCCCAAATCCGTCAGTTTTTTAAGCCTTCTGTATGTAGTGGATTTTGGTAATCCGGTGAATGATGAAATTTCAGTCAATGTCTTATAACCTCTTTTGATGGCCTCTAGAACCATTATATCTCTTTTATCTATCTTATCATATGATATCTCAATCTTGTTTCTTCTGTACCTTATTATAATTAATAATAGAGAAACTGCTAATAAGGGAGAAACTGCTAATTCGATATAGGTAAAATCAGAGTAAAGGATAAATTCCGGTAAACTCACTCTTGAATTTAAAAATGAAAAGATAAATGAAATGTCAATCAAATTATAAGTTTCAATAACCATATACTTTTCAACGTAAATTTACTATATAAATATTTCTACTCTTAGTAAGTATAGTTAATGTTAATAATCTTATATAGTAGAGACGAAATACTCATTGAGCTACTTGAACACTTACTAGCTTTAAAAAGCAAGAGTTCGTGTTTATTACATAGAATTCTCTTGTTAATTTCTTAAAAATAATAACACATTTAATATTCTAACAAAGTATAAGTACTCAATTAGATTCTTTCGGCTTTCAAACTTTGTAGAACTAGAATAGTCAGGATATTTCTTATCCAATAAAAGATTGTAATACTTAATTATTATTGTAGTCTATGTAAATTTCCCATTCTATCTCCTATTCTCTATCATAACTTAAGAACAAAGGTATTCTAAATTCATATAGGATCTTAAAGAAGAATATATTGCCCTCTAAAATATGATGGAGTAGTTAAATAGCTAATCTAATACATATTATTTAGACGCCAAGCATGATACTAACTCAGCCCTGTATGATAGTAGGTCCAATTAAATCCAATACAATTTGAAATTTCAAAATAAATTTTTGAATTTATTTTCAGATTTCGTATATTGGCATGAATTAATTTGTATCAAATAGATGAAATACAAATAGAATTATTCTCAGAAACTTTGGTGGAAATTCTGAAAAAGCAACTTCCACCAGTAGTTTCAGTACACGTTTCATCGTTATTTTTTAAAGGATAAATCAAATCAGATTAACTTGAAGAAGTATGAAAAAAATAAATAAATTAGAAAACATAAATACAAATAAAAAAGGAAAAAGAGGTCTATCTAATATAGTTGGATCACTACTCTTAATAGTATTAACAATAGTAGCAGCACTGTTAATAGGTCACTTCGTATTTGGACTGTTTTCAGCAAATAGTCACAATGCGGGAATATCAATAAGTGATGCTTCCGTTATAATACCTGGCGGAGAATATACTACACAAGGAGCAAGCGTTACTTTAACTGTTACTAATAGTGGAAATGACCCTATCATCATACAGACTATAAATTTAGAAGCTAATGGGAATTCTTACGCACTTTATAGTGCATCTGGAACTAAAAGCTATATTACTCCAATATCTGGAGCATATAAACAATTATCAAACGGCTATCTAATTGAACCGGGCCAATCAATAACATTCTCTGGAATAGTAACAAGTGCTACAGTCCCATCACTATCTACTGGACAAACTATAGTATTCCTGGTATCGGGAGTTGATAACGTAACAGCACAAACATTAAGTCAACAGATCAGTGTAGTAGTACAAGACTGAAAAAGGTGTAAGGTAATGGTAATCCAAAAGAGGAGGGGGCTCAGTAATATCGTGGGCTCCCTCCTTTTAATTTTAATTGTTTTTTTAGCTTGGGCTTTCCTCTATCATTATGGTTTAAATTACATTCACATACTTTCCTCATCTCCTGATATTTCAGTTAGGGCAGTAGTCATTTTGATGAATTATCAGACCGTACAAAACCCAGGTGTTATTATGTTAGAGTTGTATATTTCTGATGACGCTTACACACCCTTTATGGTTCAACATGTTTTACTTACTAGCAACGGAATTACGATGAACATATCTGGGAATACTTTTTACACTGCTATTGTACCGTATTCTCAGCTAAGTAAATATCAGACTACACTTCCCATGACAGTTAGGCAAGCATATACCCAGTTACTCTATACTTTCGTGTCAAACTTTCAAGTAAATCAATATTCTGACTGGGTAAATCAAGGGAACTATACAATAGTCACGATTCAGGGCCAATTAGGTTCCTCTGTTATCCAAATTCAGACTTCTGCACAGGTGGTGAGTTCATGAAGAAGGGCTTATCTGAGGTAGTAGCTGCTTTACTTTCACTCGTAATAACTCTTGTTCTATTAGCTGCATTTTTTGCCTTTAATGGAGGTTATTTTTTAACATTTCAAAAACCTCATGTAACTTCAGCACTCCCTCTACTTCAACCTCTTTACTTAATTGTTAATCCCTATCCACAGTTGTCTTTCTATCCACCGTATCAAGGAATAATACTCTTTATCGTAAATTACGGTTCTTCTCCAGTTCAAGTCGCTTATGCAATGGTAAACGATGCCTTGCAACCGAACACCACATACGTTTATTTAGTAGAGCCGCCGACTAGTTTAAGTGGCCAGCCTAAGTTCATTTATTGTCCAACTGGAGAAATTCAACCAGGGAAAGAATATGCCATAGTTATTAGTAATGTACCTACAAATTTGAATGCTTATTTCATAACACTAGTCTTTACTAATGGTTATTCTGAGGAATTTGTTCTATCTCCGGGGGTGGTACAATGAGAGGACTTGGAACGGTAATAGGTATTGTTATCTTTTTGATTATACTTCTGGCCTCTTTAGCCTTGATCCTTGCTTATTTAGGCGAGTTCCAAATAATAGGTGCTCAGATTTCTCAATCTCAGATTAATATTTATAATCATAATAATGCTAAACTTAATGTTAATTCACAAATAGAGTATTTATACAGCAACGTAATTTATGCTGGTCAATGCACTAGTGGACCGTACTACTTTGTAGTTACGATAACCGAATACTCAGATCCAGTAATTATAGTTACGGTAAGGAACCCTTCACAAATTACCCAGACAATTAATGATCTCATAATTTCTGCAGGGAATCCTATGAGTGGTTCACTTATTGGAACTACCCAGAATGGACAACCCCCCAATTATGTCTCGGTTGCCCCACCGGAGTTAAGCCAACTATTAATTGTACATATAGGATCTACTACCGCACCTAGTTATACTTACACTCTAACTTTAACTTCTACTCAACTTAGTCCTTATATTCTCAGCTTATACGTTCCGCAACAGTATTATGAGGTAGAGATAAAAGCATTTATTTTAGTCCCTATAAATATTAACAATGTAAAGTTATTATATCAAGGTACCTACTATTATGCCTTCTACCACTATAGTCAGTACACATTTTACTACCCATATTATGGAGCCCAACCATATTTGACTTCAACTAACTATGTACCTACTGACTGGGAGTTATTACCAAATAATCCAGTCTATCCTTTCGGTAATTTATATTTTATAGTCTTTACAAACTTCGGGAACGTAGGATATACGTTTTATCCTTTAGGAGGGTGAATTCCATGTCTGAAGTTAAAATACTAAGACCGGAATTAAAGGGAACAATTCTATTCGAGAAAGAACTTAAGTGGAAGTACGAAGATAAAGGAGTAGCGTATCCCAAGGCGTATGTACTTAGAGATGAAGCTGGGGATTTATATTATCAAATTGAGGAGCCAGAACTAGATGAAAAACAGATAAAGATCATTAGTAAGTTAAAGAAGACGCTCTATTATGTCATAAAACCGTCATCAAACGAGGATGAAATGATTCAACAGATTCTTTTCCATCCAGAAGTTAAAGGCGATCCAAAAATAGGTTATTACATTTATCGTGATGTCCTTCGCTATGGTCCACTCTCTCCTTTATTTGATGACGAAGATTTAGAAGACATTTCCTATTCCGGTTCGAGAACTGGTCTTTACGGTGATTCAGTATGGGTCTTTCATAGGGAGTTCGGTAGTTGGTTACCTACGAATATTCACTTATCTAAAGCTGAGGCGGACTATTTAATCCAAAGGATAGTGTTAAAGTCTGGGAAATCAGTTACTCTTGCAAGACCTATAGTAGATGGAATAACCCCAGAAGGCTATAGATTTGCAGTAACTTACGGTAGTGAGGTCTCTCTTCCTGGGTCTACTATAACAATAAGGAAACCATTAGAGGAAGTATGGACTTTATCGGATCTAGTATATAAGAGAAAAACTCTCTCACCTCTAACTGCAGCTGCATTGTGGTATACATTAGAGAATAGAGGTGTAGTTCTCGTAGTAGGTAGAACAGGAACTGGAAAGACCACATTTATAAACGCATTAATGACTGTTTTGCCTCCAACTTGGAAGATAGTTACAGTAGAGGAAGTTCCAGAGCTGAAAGTAATATTCCCTAACTGGACAAGACTGATAGCCAGGAAATCAACTGCTTTTATGGAATATAGTGAGGCTATTGAAATTCCTCTGGACAAGTTAATTGCACATACTCTTAGAATTAGACCAGACTTCGTTTCAGTTGGTGAAGTTAGAACTAAAGAGGAGATTAAGGAATTTATCCACTCAGTAGCTAGTGGCCATGGAGGAGTAACATCACTACATGCCGAGGATTTTGACTCCCTTAAGGCTAGGTTTAACTACTCTGGTGTTGACGATTCATTCTTCGCCTTAGTTACAATGGTAGTCTTCATAAACACATATCCTAACCCTGAAAAAAGGGGAGGATTAAGGAGAAGAGTCCAAGAAGCAGGTGAAATTTTGCTTAAAGGTGGACAAGCAACATATAATCAAATAGTATTTTATAATCCAATAGTGGATTCATGGGACGACTCTAAAATTGTTATCAGTGAGAGACTTCTACAAATAGCTCAAAGGAATGGTTTAACTCAGAAAGACTTAGAAGAAGAGTTAAAGGCAAGGGTTGATTTTTTAAAATATGCCTACGAGAAAGATTTCTCTTTAAATCAATATAAGGAGGGGTTGATGAGGTTTTATGAAGCCAGAGGTATCGTTTAAAATAAGTCCAATAAACTTTCCATTTACTTTAATTATAAGCATAATAGCTTTAGCTCTAACTTTAGTGTCATTTAAGATATATATCATGAATGCCCAATATCTACAAAGTCTCCTATTAGGTTTATCATCATACTCCGCCGTAATTACAAGTTACAATTATAAGCATAGATATGATGACTATCTTGAGAAGATAATTATCCCGCTAGTAGAGAAAGCTAAAGTAATAGAGGATCCAAACAACTGGCTTAAAGAAATGATTCAGTTTGCATGGTACGGTTTCCCATTATCAGCTATTCTAGGTATGATAATTTATATGGGAAGTGGGGAGGTCTTATATTCAATATTCGCTGGGGCTGTAGCAATAATCACTTACTTCTATCCTTGGGTAAAAATGTGGGATGCTAGGAACTCTCTTCAAACTCAAGTAGAGAAGGAATTGCCTATTGTCTCTATAATAATTTGGAGCATGGCTCAATTAGGCTACGGAATTATGAAAATAGTTGAGGAATTAAAATCGGAAGAAACTTACAGTAATATGAAGATCATCAAAAAAGAGAAAAGAGGTTCGCTTATTCTTTTAAGAAGAAAAAAAGATGAAGACGAAGAGTTTGTAAAGGCCATACCAAGAGAATTTCTCAAGATACATAGGGATTTTGTCTTATTTAACATGCCGCCAGAGGAGGCGATAGTTAGAGAGGCTAAAGATCACCCGTCCAGAGTATTTGAAAGACTACTGCTAGGTGCAGTTTCAATATCTAAAAGTGGGGGCAGCTTAATTGAGTTTATGAACAGAATTACAGTTGAGGTAATGAACGAACTTAAAAGAAAATGGGAGAACTTTGGAAGAGCTGCGTCTAACCTGGGTGAGTTAGCATTATTATTCTTATTAATACTCCCGCTCTTTGCAATATGGTTTGCCGTATCGTCTAATAACCCAGTTTATGGTACTGATAGTGTTACGTTCTTTATGATCCCGTTAATAGGGTTTGGGCTTTATATGTATCTCTCATTCAGTGCACCACCCGAAGAAGTAAAGATAAAAGGGGATTTGAAAAAGGGAGTAATTGCATTGGCAGTTTCATTAGTAGTATTGGTAATTCTGTCGATTTTCAAAATAATTGAACCTTCTGGGCAACTCTTATGGGTTTTCTTTGAAGTCCATGTCCTTTCATTCTCGTTCTTTTACGGTTATCCGGTTTATCAAAGAATTAGGGCAAAAAATGAGGCTGAAGAAAAGTTGCCTATATTTGTCAGGTCAATAGCAGAGCTTATCAGAAGTACCGGAGATAATTTATATAACGCACTGAGAAAGCTTAATGAAGGTGATCTGATTTCTTCAAGTCTAGTTAAAGTTACAACGTTCGGAAAGGTTATTGATGATACGATCTCCCGTTATTTAACTGCCTTAGTTACCGCAGGAACTTTCGAGCCTAAGACTGATTCATGGATGCTTAATACAGTATTTAAGAATTTGATGGAAATGGATAAACAAGGCGTACTTAAGTATAATGTATTTACTCGATTAGCAGAGATTACTGATGCTTACTATGATGCTATTATGGCTAAGAAGAGAGGCCTCTATACCTTCATTGGAGCATCGATATTAGCTCCAGCAATTATGGCTGGTGTTATAATAATGACAGTTTACGTACTCCATAGTATTGCCGGTCTGGTCCAGATTCCAAACCTAGAAATACAGAATGCTAACGGAATTGCAGTACCCTCTGGAATAACTGGGCTTTTAAACTTCTTCCTCGCGTTTATAAATGTTGGGAACTATGTGAACCAAATGCTACCTACACTAGAGTTAATGATTGCTGAAACTGGCGTAATTTTTGGGATATTATATGCTAAATCTGCAGATGGAACGATAAAGAATACTTTCAGAATAGTTCAAGTTTCTATAGTTGCAGTAATTAGCATAATAATCATGCAGATAGCATTAGCCTATGTAGTACATTTACCTAACTTGTTCACATAAGTTTAATTCACTTTTTTATTTATAGCATTTTACATAAAATCATGAATTTTAACAGTTTTAAAAAATATATCTAAAAATGTGTTAATTTTATATTAGCAAAAGATATAGTATATAAAAAAGATTTTGATTTATCGAGAGGTGTATTACGTATGTATTTTTATCTATTTATTTCTCCTCATAAACAATTTAAAATATGCATAAATTGTCTATTAGGTGAGTTTTTGATATATAAAGCAATTTTTTCTATAAATATTATCAGATTTTCTTCTTTAACAGCTATATGGACTTATACTGCCATAGCTCTTTACAACTTTTATCATTTATCACCACTTCTAATCATATTATACTATTCTTTCGGTTATCCTATACTTGTATCGTCTTATATCTTAGCAGGTTACCTAACTGACAATATAGGAACAAAAAACACTATGATAATTTCACTACTTTTCACTTCTATAATATTACTTCTAGGTTTCTTTCTAACTAGCGGAATATGTGGAATTATAATACTAAGTACTCAAGCATTTTTCAATTCTTTATACGTAACATCATCTTCAACAGCTACAGGTAGCCTAAGTAAAACTTCAGTAAAGGACCTTATATTATCTTTTTCTAGGTTTAGAGCAGGAATAAATTTAGGTTGGCTTATTGGTCCCATAATAGGGGGGTTAATATATCACTATCTTGGTTAGAATTTCATTCTTCTCTTAGGTGGCTTTGGTAACTTAGTTTCAATACCAATAGCTTATAAATTAGACAACAGAAAAATTACTAAGAATAAAAGCAATAGAAAGTACTTCATTATCCCGTCTAGGTATTTAATGGAGATTATAGTGGTTCAATTTATATTTGCCTTTGTGGGTTCACAAATACTCTTTGGTTTTACAGTCTATTCCGTAAATGTTCTTAAAATATCCAGCTTACTAATAGGATACTTTATTTCACTAAATAGCTTAATAACCTCATTATTTCAAGAGCCAATAGGGAGATTCATGATAAAATTAAACTTAAAGTATATGTACATTCTAGGCTCTTTAATCTTCTCCTTATCATATTTAAGCATTATTTACATTAAAAATATAATTGGACTTACAATTTTTATAATACTCATATCACTAGGAGAAATTATTTTGAACCCTATAATTTTATCAGTATCTTATATAATATCACGCAAATATCACGGAAACGAAATAGGTATTGCAATGGCATATACAAGAATGGCTGAAGGACTTGGGAGAGCCTTCTCCACCTCTATCACAGCCTATCTATTTTCTGTTAATGATTATAGACTGGACTTTATTTTACTCTCCTTAGTGGGAATAGTAAGCCTTATAGCAAATAGAGTTATTTACACTTCACTAAGAAACAACTTTTAACCATTATGGATAATCTTTTAAGAGAGAATTATCAACACAAATTAAATTCACTCATTTCCACCAGTCCTCCCTTCTTTATATATAGGACTTTAGAGAACTATTCTTCTAACGTATATTTTTAGAGACGATACTTCCTCGAAGGAAAGCTTTGATACTCGATCTCTTATTTTCATTTAGCAACTTTGTATGAGGAGAAACATGTGGTCACTTATACTTCTAAATACTACTGCACAAAACTAGTTTTATGTCATCAGAAAGAAACTCCTTAAGTATTTTTATAGATAGATAATTATACTGGAAGCTTTTACTCTTAAAACTCAAAAAATGTTTATCATTATAAATGATAAAATAATTTTTTGTCTAAAGATTTATAGCGGATTATCATATAGATCAAGAACACTATATGATGAATGATTACGAAAGAGAGCTCTATGATAAAGGTTTAAAGGAGCTTACTAAGCTTTACTATGCAAAGTAAGAGATCTTATCAAACCAATATTGTTCAAATCACAACTAGGTTTAAGAAAAGACATTCTGATTTTTTACAAAGATTCTTAGAATTTCCTTTGGGTTTTATTCACCATCTTAGACTTCACAATTTTTGTAGTCCTATTTATGAAGGTTTAATGAGGCTATTTAGTACTTCTCTCCCAAATGTTACCTGGTCTATTATCGTCCTTATTATATCACTGGATTACTTTTCCCATTGGACTTGCCTTCTCTATATGCATGATAGTTATCTTATACAGTTATGTAATGAGTACTGTCTTTAGAAAAGCATTTGAGAAAACAGTGTTAACTTCTATCATCTCACTCATATTTCTCCTGGTTACTTTGTATTGCCCTTATTTTCATAATTTTATTAGCTTTATATTCTCTCTTCTGCATGATCTTTTTATAGTCTGTAAAAGTCCCATTTATGTTTTAAAAATTTGACCTTTATCCTTGTTTTAGCCCCTTACCTAATAAATCATGGTTAGTAAGCTGAAGATATAGGTGTTTTAAACATACTTATCTGATAGAGACATCTGGTATGAAAAACTCATCTCACTAATTTCCAGATCTAGTCTAGGCAATTACTTATCAGATCTTAATCTAAGAAGTATAAAGTTTCCTACTACTAGATCTATAACTTGAATATTCCACTAGCGGGATTAAGACTAGCAAAAAAGCTTAACTTCGAGATGATTCTTAAAGGTTTAGTGAGTGTTTGATACACTTTAAAGAAAAAAGAAAATAACATTAATTAAAAAATTATTAATTCTATAACTACATGGATACTTCTTATCTTCTGAGATATATAATATAAAATTTGATCTATCTAAGTTTGAATATCATGATTTATGCCTAGTTATAGTTTAAAGTCACCATACTCAATCACCATAACATATACGAATTTACAGCAGTAGGTAGATAACAATAACTCACAAAATACTCCTCAGACATCAGAGAGAAGACCTTAGTATATTATATGCAAAAATTTTTAGAAATATAAATAGGTAATAACAACACTACCTCCCAGTCTTTTACACTAAGATATAGGAGCTAAAGCGATCCAAACACTTTGAATTTTATTCGAACAATTAGAATAGTTTATGAAGAGAAAGTATAGATCACCTATCCTATTTAATTGTACAAAAACTGAAAACGAAGATATTTGAAAAGCAATTACATAATGAGTGAATCGCCCTACCGTAGTTCCATTATCTAGTTTTACAGTAAAGAATATAGGATATCCACCACTATATGTTATAGTAGAATTTACTACCCAACCGCCATAATATGATATTATATAATTTTCAATGTGGGCAGAACCACCAGATTGATTTAACACTACGAACCTATACTCACTATTGTTAAAAAACATAGTCGTATTATTAATCACCTTTAACGATAAGAAAGCTGCTGAAGATATATTAACCAAATCTGGAGGACAAACCTTAGAATTATTAAGCGAATATAAGTAGAGCTTTTGAGCCTTTTGGATAAAAGTTGAAACATTTAATGATGCTGAACTAGACTCATCATTTTCAGTCTTTGAGGGAATATTGAGGTTTGGAGCATTAATTAATCCTAGTAAAAATATAATGATAAATAGAATAATCATCGTTACAATAACTATAGAAATAACCATATTTTTACTTAACGTTTATCCCACTAGTAACTTTACACAATATATATTAAAAAGTTTTATGAATACAAAAATAGCAAAGAATAAGTAACTCCTCTTTCTCCCAAGGTTACAAACACAAGTTTGTTAGAGACGTAGCATATAGCGCCTCCCTAATATACATTGATGTATTTTTAAACTATAACTAAGTACAAAGAACCCTTGATGACCCAGACATACTGCCATATAATAAAAAGTTAAAATCTTTTTTTCATTTAAGATATTATGGTTCGTTTTAGAATTCTTAATTCCGAAATACTCTATAATGAGGAATTTATTGAGATAAAAGAAATGATACCTAATAGTGATGCATATATGAGAATTTACGGTAATAAAATAGCTAATTTTGACTTAGATACGCCACATTATTGGGTCACTGGCAAGAATCTAATCTTACCATCGAAAGAGATTAATTTAGCTGATGTTAAGTCATTTCTCTATTCCGCAATTGGTAATGTGATTAGGGAGGATAAGAACCCTTCAGTATCAATCAGTAGAGATGGATTAATTTATGATTTTTCAGTAGAAAATCATGAGGTTAAAGTGGTAGAGAAGATGCTTAACGGGTTGCATGTTCTCTCAACTGTACTACAAAAGCCTCTAATGAATTCTCCAATGAATTTACCCTTACCTGCCTGGGCTTCGTCTTTTAAACTTCTTTCAGCTGTAATCTCATTGGATGAAGGACCAAAGGATGTATTAAAGAAGCATTTCCAGCAGATAACTAAGATTACTACGGAGAATGGATACATAGAAAAGAGCGGATTAAGGCTCACTAGATTCTATTACGAATGGGATAAGAAGATACTTTGCTATACACAGTTAATGGGGTATATATGTTTTGAAGAAAAAAGTGGAAATATTAGAGAGTTAAGGCCTTCAGATAAAGAAGTGGAGAAGATTATAAACGATATTCTTAGTGGCTATGGAAAATGTGTAGTAGAAAAAGGTGCGATACTTCTTTGAAAACTAATATTGTTGTAATTGCTTAGAATGCATTACGTTCTATATCTATAATAAACATGAGTTTACAACTATTGGAGGAAGATTAATCTTTATATAAAAATCATAATATCTGTCCATGAACTAATAAACATTTCTAATGTAGCGCGTAAGTGTAACGATTCCCTATAAGTGTTACACGGTTCTTGTTATAACATATATTTATAATCTGTATACTTTTTATTAAATAATATACGCCTAGAAAAGTCTCTGTATCAGCACGGATTAAAAGAAGAATATAAATTAATAAAAGAAAGTCAATGTCAACTTTTTATAGTCTTATAATAAATTATTCTTGTGGAAAGATTTAACAATATAGTAGAAAGAATAGGTAAAGCAACAGGTTTATCACTTAAAGCAGACTCATTAACAAATTTACCTCAAGATTATAGAATTTATCCTGCATTAGCTTCTACAGATAGAGCCTTATCAAATACAAAGAACGTATTCCAACTCATTAGGCACGGAACTGTAATACGTACAAGAGAGGGGAATTACTATTATATTGGCGGGAAATCAAACTACTGGGCTGGAGGAAGAGCATTTCATTCATTTAAGGGTGGAATAGAGTTTACGCTCTCCCCCTCAGGAAGTGAAAGTTCATCCATATGGAAGATGATTAGAGAAGCGAAGTCAAACATAGTCGTTTTTCAAGTGAAGGCAATAAGACTCTCAAAAGAGTGGATAGATACTACTCCAGCATTTTCAGCCTCAGTTGGAATAATAGCAAACTATATTCCTAAGTTCTTAGCTAGACCGGAGTTTGAAACTATAGTACCGGGAGATTTAGTTGACTTTTCTGGAGGGAAACTCACAGCAGATGGACTACTCACCGCAATGCGTTACGCATCAAGAAAACCTCCTTTCCCATATTTTGTAGCAATAACTGATAACGAATTATTCATGCCCTATCCACCAGATAGAGAACTATGTGAGTATTTTGTTAAAGACACTACACTATGTAAATATGTTGAATTGGACAAGGAGTTTAATGAAATGCTAATTGGAGCTCCTATATTTTCAGCAGATGGGCTTATAGGATTCGTAAACTCTTACATAAAAACACTTGAGGAACATATTGTGCAACTCTCATATATTCCATTCAAATTAGAGTTTACAGATAAGAACATGGAAAAATTTGCAGAGAGCCTAGGTGTAGGAGAAATATTAGCCTTAAGCAGAAAATACGTTTAATAATCACATTAGCAGTTATTTAATTAAAACACCATTTGTGTACCAATAAATTATTTCTCATCTCTTCATATCGTTAGGATATCCACTTAGTATGAAGCGATTTAAGTTTTCGGATTGTAGTTTTCCCATCCTCTAAAGTCTGTCTATGAGGAGATCCAATATCGCGAGCAAGAGACTAAAATGAACATACGAAGTAAAATTTACATTTATATACTCAGTTATAATTTAAAGGGAAACAATGATTCTTTAAATTTCATAGAATGCGTACGTTTAGGAGAAAGCCTAGTCCTTTAAAATCTCAGAAAGTAAGTTAATCTGATATTACAGCTCATTAGTAAGCCTGGTTTTCTCTGTGTTCTTCTACACAGCTTATTGTGTAGTTATATAATTCGTCTTCATTTAATGCCTCATTACCGAGTTCGGAAATTGAATCTGCAACACACTCATCAACATAACTTAACAAATCATATTGGTGTGTTGAGTTTAGGTAATTCCTCACCCTATCTATCACGTTCTTAGCAGTATCAGCATACTTCTTAGCCTCATCATAAGTCCTCTCCCAATCCTCATACCAAGTAACAATAGCAATAATTGCAGAAGCTACAGCAGCTGATAAACCCAGAGCTGATATTAGCGTAGCCTCAGCCTTACTAGCACTAGAAACATACTTCTTACTCAGAGAAAGAATATCACCAACACCCAACATATTAGCATACTCCATGATAGAATCATCAGTATACTCACCGTTAACAGTTTTAGGGGTAGGAATAACAATCATAGACGTAAAAGTATACTGCTGAATACCTATATTATCAAGAATTGAATAAATAAGCCCAGACAAACCCAACCCCTTACAGCCACTAGCACAAGAATAAGAAGAAAACACCGGTGCGCCAATCAACATCTCCTTATAGTATCTATAGTAAGCATCATAATATGTTGGATTAGAAAAGTAAGGATTACCTTGTATTGAGCTATCATAGTTTAAATAAACACACTCCCCTACATTACCCGTAATAAAGTTACATAAAGGAGTTTGTATATACGCCGGGAATAACATGAATATAAGTTCAGCGAAACCTTTTAGATTTGTGTATAATCCAGATGGTATTGAACCGGGTGGAATAGATTTATGAGTAAGGATAGCATAATAAGGAAATGGAGGTCTCCTTGAAAAATTACGTAATATCCCTAGAAGTGCTGATGCTGCCAATTTGCCTCCGGATTCATCAATCCATATTCCCGGTACCTTTATATTAAATACGGGTTGTTGTGTAAAGTATGGTAAATAGTTCATTACTACTGAACTTCTAGCTACATTTTCTAATGTATCTAATATCCAACCTACTATTATTTCTTGACAGTTTACCGTTGGTTTAGGGTTTACCCATTGCTGTGATATTCTTATTCCTTTTACTTGTAGGACTATTATGTTTGATTGTGCTTGTCTTATCATTTGCCATATTGGTGAGTTTTCTTCGCCTTGTGGGCTTAGGAGGAATTCCGTTGAACCTTGGTAGGCGTGGAATGACCTTCCTCCAGCCCAATAGTTTGATTTCCCACCGATATAGTAATAATTCCCTTCTACTGTACGTATGATTATACCGTGTCTAACTACTTGAAAAACTGAGGTGGTTCTTGATATTACCCTATCTGTGATGGCTAATGCTGGGTATAACTCATATTGTTGAGTAAGATTAGAGAGTAGATTTTTAATACCCGTTGCTGTGCATGTAGCGGTGTCTCTTATAATAGGGTACTCTATTATTGCACCGATACCTATTGAGGCAAGTTCTCCCAATACAGAAGAGCTTACCGGTATAGGAACAGTTTCCGTCATAATTCAATTTAATTTTGATAAAACAAATATGTAAACTTTTATATACTCTATATTTTGTAGGATGATTTAATTTTCTTAGATTTTAGGTTCGTAAATTTTTGTTAAATCTAAGCGTTGGTTTGGAAGTAGTTGAGGAGTAATAATCTCGTGGAGTCTTTTAATTCTCTCGTAGAACGTAGGCGTTTTGGTAAGTTCCATTCTGGCTATATGATATTACAAATCGCACTAGCTATTGCTGTTTTGTATAAAATCTATTAAACTATTGTCTCATTCTCGTGATAATATTACTATGAGCCTAATTTTTCTCATAATCTTAACATATATTAAATTATTTCTCCATAAAATCACAATTCGCAAGGGATCCGTGAATCTCCAAATCTGGTGGCGGAAATTCTCTTTGATACCAAGCCTAAATCTAGGAAGGAAGATCTCTTTGATAGAGATTGAAGAGCTTAAGGATGTAATATTACACAAGGATTTTGCAGCAGTATTAGGGATAGGAAAGACCAGTCTTGTTAAGGTTAACTCTTAATCAACACACTCCCTGTCCTTATCAATTAACTTAAGGAAAAATAGGAGTAGCAGTTGTTCTACTTTGACGCAGCTTAAAGATTTTCATCAAACACAGTGCACTCCCTAAACATAATTCTGCGAGTTTGAGGAGTTTCTTGTAACACTTTTTAATTAGCCAAACGCTAAACTAAAAACTTTATCGGTTATACTGGGAATTTTGTATTACCGAGGGAAAATAGAACAACTGCTAATAGGAGTAAAAATCATATCCTATGGATACTCTTTCAAGAATTTTCATTGAGGGAGCAGTAAAACACTTAAAAAATATACCTTTGCAGGGAAAAATCTCAAAAATTATAGCAAACAGACTAGGAATAGATCCTAGTATCTTAGAATTAAATTGGGTAAAAATAGGAATAAAACTGAAGAGAATTTAACACTCAATACGTAAACGAAGTTATTAGGGCTTTAGACTCAGTTTCCAAGGATAATAAGAAATACTTAGATGAAATACAGAATATTAAAGGAGTGAAAGGCTTTAATCTAGATTCATTCTTGCACGACGTTTATGAATGATGTGATAATATAGCTGTAGTTTCCAGGAGTTTTGTAGGCGTTACCGAGGAGATCTTAAATCAAGTTGAGGAGGAAAAGGCCTTCTTCGGTAAGGAATTCTTTTTTAGAATAAAGTTAGAAAGGATTAATGAGGAGACTTCAAAAGAGTTTTTATCTCAGAAGTTTAAAGAGGAAGGAATTAAAGTTAAAGATCAGGTCATAGAAGAAGTAATAAAACTTTTTAACGGAATACGTGATTAGTTGGCTTTATTCTTATGCAGCTAAGCACTCTCATCCCATTGATACAAAAGAGGCAGCAAAGAAAATATCAAAGGATTTTATAACCTTCTTAAAGACTTCTAATTCTCTCGCCAGATACGCTGAGATAATTTTAGCCTTATCTAGACTGGGAAGTTTAAGTGAGGTTAGGAACGTAATTAATTCATTATTCTAAGGAAAATATTGAGAGCTCTAGACTTAATAAATTATTAAGCACACTCGTCAAGTATGGATTCGTAATAAAGATAAGCAGAGGAAAATATACTTTACCCACAGACTTACCCACTAGAATTGGTTTAAGATATTCAGCAAAAATGTGAAAGAAGATGAGACAGATAAATTTAACAATAGTCCTAATCTTTCAATTATGAATCTCCTAAAGTTAATGAGAGAAATTATTTACCAAAACAGTTAGTATTTCTATATATCTCTTTTAAAACCTATCCTAGTCTCACTAGCCCTTAAGTATTATATTGATTTTAAAAAGCCATTAAGAATTTTTATTAAAATCCAAGTATTGTATTACACAACCACCAAACCACAATATAACTATTAACATACACACTTAAAATAACAAACCATCGAACACCTATGTATTTAACCATCTTATATAAAGGATGAAGAAAGAGAAAAGCTCTCGGCTAACGCTTGGCGACTTTCGTTTGGCCACTTAGGGAATCTCACCCAAGGGAGGGGCCTATTGGGAGTGGCGGGCTAAACCCCTCGGGAAAACCCTTGGGGCTTACACCCCCACCCCATCAAACCCCTCTTCTGGGGGAGGCCCCCGGCCTTGCGGCCTGGCCGCCTCTTTTAGGGGAGGGGTTCCCGCTTAGATGCTTTCAGCGGTTACCCCTCAGGGCGCGGCTGCCCGGCGCTGCCCTACCGGACAACCGGTAAACTGGAGGCCCCGGCACCCTGTTCCTCTCGTACTAGGGGTACCTTCCCCGCAGGCGGCCAGCACCCCCTACCCTTAGAGTCCGACCTGTCTCGCGACGGTCTAAACCCAGCTCACGCTCCCCATTAACGGGCGGGCAGCCCTACCCTTGGGGGCAGCTGCACCCCCAGGGTGGGAAGAGCCGACATCGATGTAGCAAACCGCGGGGTCGATGTGAGCTCTCGCCCGCGACGACCCTGTTATCCCCGGGGTAACTTTTCTGTCATGCCCGGCCCCCACGTGTGGGGGCACGAGCGTTCGCTAGGCCCCGCTTTCGCGTCGGGACCCCGTACTTTGGAGGGTCCCGTCAGGCCGGCTTTTGCCCTTGCACTCTACGGCGGCGTTCTGTACCGCCTGAGCCGACCTTTGGGCTCCCGTGTTATCTTTTCGCGGGAGTGCCGCCCCAGCCGAACCGCCCACCTGACGATGTCCCCCTTTCGGGGTTAGTCCTCCGAGCACTCATGGGTGGTGTTTCACTTTCGGGTCCACCGCCCCCGAAGGAGCGGCTTCGACCCCTCCCACCTACTCTACGCATGAGCGCCCGGAGGACAACGCCAGGCTGCGGTGAAGCTCCACGGGGTCTTCTCTCGGTGTAGGGGGGTGCCGGACTGTGCACCGGCTCAGGGCGTTCGCGGGGCCCCAGGCTGGGACAGTGGGGACCTCGTTGATCCATTCATGCGCGCCGGAACTTACCCGGCAAGGCATTTGGCTACCTT